>JBAQZP010000144.1:0-158625 GCA_049791095.1 Phormidesmis sp. | reverse complement strand
TTTGCTCAATCCGGGTATAGAGTTCCATAATTGGACTGGTTGAGTGTGATGATTCAACCAGTCTCGAACATTCCTTGCCCTTTGGGTCTGGGAATGTTCGTTAAAGAAAAACTTCGCACTGTCCAGCGAAAATAGTCGCTTCAAGCTATTTTTTCTCTTTTTCTAAGTTTTCTGCTGTTTGAGTACGGGTTGTTCACAATTTTTCTAAGTGTTGACCTAAACGCTACGCTGTCTATGTTGTCCAAACTTCGAGACTGCGATCATAGCTAAGAAAAGCTGACCCTGCTAAACGTTTTTTAAGTTTGTAGGGGGCTGACCATAGAACACGATCTGCTCTAGCCTGATGTTTTTCTAGCATGTTTGGTGGGCGCACAATGCTTTGGAGTTCTAGCTGGTAAGCGTTTACATTTTCAATGGTTTCTTGAGACAGATGGCCCCCGTGGTATTTGAATCCGCCTAGATGCGATTTCACAACTTTCAGCTCTTCTGCCCTGGCAAATTGCAGCCACAGGTAAAAGTCACCCACATACCTAAAGCTAGCTAGCTTTGCGTAGTCAATGTTCTGGTTTAGATGGGCGGCCCAAAAGGTTGATTCTTGCTGTACGTGGGGCAGGCCGTTACCATAGTAGCCGCATTCAAACAGATGTCGCCGGTACCGGTAGGGTAAGGTTGCTTCAATGACTTGCGATCGCCCGTTATAACAAACCGTATATCCCGTTATCCACTCAGCCAATTTCGCAGTAAAAATTTCTGACACCACGCCAAAGGCCGCAGGATGATACAGATCACCTGCATTAATATAGGCGTTTATATCCCCAGAAGTCATCTGCAAGCCTTTAGACAGCGCATCGTACATGCCTGTGTCTGCTTCGGAGATCACTTTGCAGGTACAGGTGCTGGGGGCTGTTTTGAGTAAAGATTGAGCAATATCGACGGTTCTGTCGGTAGATTGACCGTCGCAAATAATATATTCAAGCTCAACAGAGTGATTTAAAACTGCTCGCTGAGTAATTACCGACAGAATCGTTTCTGCGATGTATTTTTCTGCATTAAAGCAAGGCGTAATAATAGAGATTTTTTTCATAGAAGGATGAGTAGCGCAACCTAATCTTGTGCTCTAGTTTGTGCTCTAGTTTGTGCTTTGGGACTAGAAATTTGTGAGCAGTTTCTGATACAAGGCGATGTAGCGATCGCGCTGAAGCTCAATAGAATACTCTTCTAACGCAATTTCTCTACAGCGTTTGCTCATCTCTTCGCGCCGACCGCTGTCTTCTAACATTTGAATAATCTTTTCACTCAAATCATCCGCATCAGCAGGCTTTGCTAGTAGGCCGGTGATACCAGGGCGAACCATATCGGGCACGCCGCCTACTCGAAAAGACACCATCGGCGTTCCACAAGCGATACTTTCTTGTAAAACCAGGGGTAGGTTGTCTGCTCGGGTGGGGAAGACGAAAGCGTCAGCGGCGGAGTAGAGAATGGCTTTGATGCGATCGCTACTCACATAGCCCAAAGAAATAGTCTCCATCCCCAATGTTTTTAGCTCGTGATTGCCACCGCTACCAAAAGTCAGCAGCAACGTGTCAGCTTTAATAGCGGGCGGCAGCGCCATCAGCGCTTTAAACAGTAAATCTCCCCCCTTGCGAGCGTTACTCAAGCTCTGTGCGCCAAACATCAGGACTCTTTTGCCCGGTGGAATGCCTAAAACATGGCGGCATTCTTGCGGGTCTAAAGGCTGATAGAGTTGAGTGTCGATGCCATAGGGAATATGGTGAATATCAAACCGGCTGAGCAGACTTTGCTGAGCCTGCTGAGTTAGCCACAGGCTGGGGGCGACAATAGTAAGTTTAGAGCGGTTATAGACCCAGTCCTTCAGCTTCCATTCTAAGTGAGTCGCGTCGCGCTGTACCATGGGCTCCTCGCGTAGAGCAGGGCATTTGCCACAGCCTGTTTGCCAGCGATCGCACTCATAGCTATAGGCGCAATGTCCGGTAAAGCTCCACATATCATGCAGCGTCCAAACGGCTGGCTTGGCGTTTGTAAGCTGGGGCAGCGCCAGGTAAGAGAAATAATCGCTGTGGAGATTGTGAAAGTTTAGAATCGAAGCTGCCTGGAAAAAAGGCGTTTTCGATAGCTTAAACGTAGACAGTCGGGTAATGTCGTTAAGGCCAGCCTTTCTAGACACTTTAGTCAGCGCGGCTTCGGCAAGACTCTCCTTGGAACCTAAAAAGTGGTAGTGATCTAACCCTTTTAGCGCCGCGTCACTGCCATGCAGGGCTCGCCCATAGGCATAGGCCGAGTCAATATTGGCTTTTAACAAAGCCTGGTGAAGGCGATCGGAAGTGATAAAGGCTCCCCCAATGCCTCCCCAAGTATTAAGATGCAAGACGCTAGGTGATGCCATAAAAGAATAAGAACGATAGCTAAAACAACAGCTAAAAGACTAAACAATACACATCGAAAGCACCGTTCCGATGTCTTGAACACGCTTTATTTTGTACAAAAGCTTAGGAAAAAACAGAGGAAAAAAGATATGCTTTTTAGGAACTTTCAAGCGATTTAAAGCGCTTTCTATTTTATCTACCTTTTCGTAATCGCCAAGAATTTCTACATATAGCTCTCGCCAATAGTCCGGCGCATGTTGCTGAACCACTTCCACGATTTCTTTACAGCGCTGAGATCCACCCGTGCTGGATTTGTGAACAGCATGAAATCGATATAGCGAATACAGCTTCGATACATATTCAAACCCAGTTAGCTTGGACGCACGAATAAACCATTCCCAGTCTAAAACGTAGTGACAGTCGCTATTCAGCTCACCTGTATCCGTCCACAGCTTGCGGCTCCAAAAAGCGCTGGGCTGGGCGATAAAATCGCAATAGGTCAAGCGCACCGGATCGAAAGAACCCATTGCCTGCGCATAGCCTGACAGTCGCTCTTCTGTTTGGCGAATATGCAACGAACCACCGTAGATTAGATGATACTGATCTGCATGGTTTTGAAATCGCCGTCCCACATCGAGCAGCGTGCCAGGCAAATACATATCATCTGAGTTAAGCCAGCACAAAACCTCTCCCGAGCTAAGCCGCATCCCCTGATTGATAGCATCTGCCTGCCCTTTATCTGGTTTTGACTGCCAGTAGTGAATCTGGTCTGAGTACTTTTCAATCACCTCACAGGTATTGTCGGTACTGCCGCCGTCAATCACAATAATTTCTAGGTCAGGGTAGCACTGGCCAATCACAGACACTAGCGTCTCTTCGATATATTCGCCCTGATTAAAGGAGGGGATAATAACCGAAATTTTTGGATATTCTAGCTTGGAAGATAGGTTAGAAGACATGACACACCCGCGCAAAAACTATCCTTTTATCAATCACTGCTGACACCGGCTGGCTTAGTTTCTTGAGCCAAGTTGAGCACCTCAAGCACGTCGTGAAATTCGTTATTTAATTTTTCAATCGTACTAGCTTTTAGTTTTCTTTTATAATCGCCGGGTATGATTTGTCTTCTGTGTTGAAACACGTCCTCTTTTTTCGGCGGTGCAAACTCGTTTTGATATTTTTTGACTAGCCTGCGATGAATGCTGGACAGAGAATTCGGCGTGCTTACTAGCTTCAACAATTGTCTAGAAGGCACATCAAAGTGAGAGAATGCGGCTAGAAACTCATCTAACCATACTGGATAGTTCAATACCATATCGCTATATTTAAGCAGTCTCACATTCTCGTGCTTAATCAAATTATCAATTAAGAGATGGTATCTTCGCTTAACTTTGGGTGTCCTGTCTATAACGTAATCATCAATTCCTATTTCTTCCCACTGCTTTCTGGCAGAGTCTCCAGGATTAAACCCACCTTTCCTTTCTGGATGACTGTACACATGCGAAAAAAATAAAGAAGTTAAAGCATCTCTGGGATCTCGCAGGTGTAAGATAACAGAATATTCAGATAGGTCATCAGGGAAAATTAACTCCGTTTCGCCGCCGCGTATAGGCCCAAAGCAACCATTTCGAGCGGGATCTTCAATGAATGCTTTCCAAGATAGATCTTTGATCAGATCGAAGTGTTGACTGTTGTTGATGGAATAGGCATCGATTCCCAGTTCTGCGGCCAGATTGGCTGCCAATTTGTGTAAAAACATTGACGCCGATTTGTGAGTGGTATATATAAGTACACTTTTCATTTTGAGCATCTCCTTATCACAATTAGTTTAAAAAGCTTTCGAGCTTGCTAACAAAGTCAGCTACGGGGTCGCGTGGGACTGCCTTTCTGACTTTGACCGCAGCGGCCTGCCCCATGTCATACCAGCGATCGCGCTGCTGCCAGGCTCTTTCTAATGCGTCATCCAGGCACTTTACGTGGGGCGCGGTAGCGACAAACCCATGAACGTTATCTTCTAGCAGTTCCGTATTGCCCGCCACATCAGTCACAATGCAAGGACGCGCACATAGCATGGCTTCGACGATTGTCAGTGGCAGCCCTTCATAGCGAGACGGTAGAACGAGTCCGTGATGGTCTGCCCAAATCGATTCGACATCGTCAACATAGCTGCCAAACTGCACCTGCTCTAGTTTCCACAGATCTTTTAGACGAGCTAAGCTAGTTTGGCTGGATCCCTTGCCAAATAGGGTTACTTGAAGCGGTCGTTGACGCCATTTTTCTGCACTCAGGACTTCAAACAGCAGGTCTTGACCTTTGCTAAAAGGGTCTAGTCGGCCTACGCAAGCTAATTTCAAAAGTTCTTTTTGCTGAGGCCAGGGCGGTGCGGCATCGTAGGAAACTTTGAAGGGATTTCTGATGACTTGAGCATGGGGAAGATCGGCGGCTATCTGTTTGATAGTGAGATCAATGTTGCGCTGAGCCACAAAGAAACAGGCTGCCGATTGGTTATAAGCTACGCTGAGGCGTTCTGCAAGTTTGTCGGCAGGCCAGTAGTTGGGAGCTGCGGCATGGGCGATTGGGGCAAACGGAATTTGGCGTTTTATGCAGGCTTCCATCCAGCCGATGCCGTCGATGTTGCTGGCTTGTGAAAGGACAACGAAGTCTGGCTTAAAGCGATCTAGCCAGCGGTAGTAAGTTTGTTGTTTATAAAGTTTGAACTGTAACAGATGAAAAGGTGTTTTGTTATACCACCTGTACTCAACGTGACAGCCTGCTTTGACGAGTGTATCAATCTGAGGAACAGAGGGTTGCCAGCCTTTGACGTTGACCCCGACACAATATCCAGCTTTAGCCATTTGTAGGGCGGTCTGTCCCCACAGTTCTTCACTGCCACCCCAGGGCACGGCTTGATTGGCGGCAACGAAGGCGATTCGTTTTGTCATAGTTTCTTTGGGCGCTAGCAAACTGCGTTAGAGACCACTTGGGTGATCAGGTCGGTTACCCGCTGGCAGGCTTGACCATCAAGGGGGCCTGCATAGTCATATACAAAGCTACGCTGGCCATTCAGCATAGTTTTTTGTTCATCTGCGCTCAAGGTCTGAGCGGCTTGAAGAGAATTTATGAGTATTTTGGGAGAGCTGGCGGGTAAAGCAGCGGCGTAATCAACCAGGGGAAGGACAGGCGGTGAGGAAGCAAAGTGGGCATGGACAATAACTTTGCCAAAGAACATGGCTTCCATTGCAGCGGTGGAATCTTCTGAAATGACGATGTCAGCTTGGGGAAGTGCTGTGAGTAGGGAATCGCGGCTGATGGTGACGCGATCGCCCAGTTTATACTTTTCAACCTGCATCGAGTAAAGGTCAATATAATCCAGTGGGTGTGGCTTAATAGTAAGCCTGGCAGTCTCAGTTCGTTCTAAGGCTGTCAGGATAGCCTCCAGCATATCTAGCCCTTCTTGAGGCGTGCGAGATGGGGAATAGCACTTTTGCGGGCCATGAGGCCGAGTTGTCCACAGCCAATGCTCTCTACTTGTCGATAGCTGCTCGGGCAGGCGAACGCAATCATATTCAGGATTGCCCGTCACTTGAATACGGGCTGGCTGCTGCTGAGAGCTTGCTTGATATCGCTGCTTGCGGGCGTTGCCCCAAACCGCAATCACAGAGGCATAGGCTTCGTTCAGGCAGTATTGTTCGCAGTCAAGCCCATGCTGAAGCACGATGGTAGGAATACCTTGACGGTTGGCGATCGCCACATATTCTTGTAGCGGCGCATGGTTATCTGCAAAGGTCAAAACGGCCTGAGGATCGGCGATCGCTAATTCAGCTTCGATTTGTCGAACGAGTCTAGCCTGCTGCTGAATCTGACGCTTTAGTACTTGCTGGTCGGTGGCGAGCAGTTGAATGTCGAATGCCTGTAAGCCGTAGATAATGCCTTGATACAGTTGTTCAGCAAAAGCGAGATCGGGCGATCGCACTGGTACCGTTTGAAATAGCTGTACGCCTGTATTTGGCCCATGTGCCAGAGGCGCGACCAGTTGCACCGTTTTGTTCTCTAGAAGGGCGGACAGAGTAGAGCGCAGGTGTGAATGCTGCCGAGGGACAAAGACTACGGGCGCGGGGCACCGGTAGCGGCTGAGCCGAAGATTGGCGATACTAGCAAACCGACTCAGCGCGTGAAAGGGCTGCTTAATTTGCTGCTTCCATTGGGGATAGGACGAACGGGAAACGCTGGCCTGCTGGCGCTGATCGAGTAAGGCTTGCTCGAAAGCAAATCCTTCTGGATTCACCTGCTGGCGAATAGCACGAGGAACTTTATCCCACAGAAAGTAGCGGGTTAGTGCGCCATAGTCGAGACCTTCGTGAATTACCTTAACAGAACTATGGTCTGGCCAATTGCAAGTGGCCTGCCAGGAAAATTTATCTAAATCGGCAGTGGTCGTGAGGGTTTTAAGAGTGGGCATTGGTCAGGCGTTTGACTTGCGATCTCAGCCTTCTGGCCACGGATCTGGCCGCTGATCTGGCGGGTGAGGTGAGGGCTTGGATGCGATCGCTAAAAAATTTAATGGATAAAAAGGTAGCGGCACTCCAGCCGCGCCACAGACGATTGACTGGCCCCTGCATCCTATGGGGCATCACGGCTAAGGACTGAATTCTTTGTGAAATATACCCTGCCTTGCGAGCAGCCTTGACCTCATCTACGCTCAAAGCCCCATCGCTCAGGGTCGCCAAAAAGAAATGTTCCCACAGATCGCTGACGGCATTGTGATGAAACTTCCAGGGTTGACTGGTCAAATCTGTAAAGTGAACGATTTTGGAATCTGCATCGACCACATCCAAGTGGTTCCACTCGCGGGGCAACGCGGTAATGACAATATCGAAATAGCGGCGCAGTGGCGCTGATAAAAACATTAGTTCGGGTAAGGTGAACTGTTTTTGATCCATCAGCTCAATTAGAGATTTCAAACTCCAATCCGACGCCTGCTCGCAGTCGAACAGCATGACGCTAGCCAGATAGTGATCGTCCTCGGACGTCAAAAAGCGTTGTAAAACTTGGTCGGTATAATGCTTGTAAACCTTAGCTTGTTTTACCGGAACGGCGGCGCACATATTCCCCTTCAAATCAAAATCCCATAGCTCTGTAATATCGGCCAGGGCAATTTGATCGGAATCACAATAGATGGCCTTGCCCTGATAGTCACACCATTGGGGAATAGCCCAGCGAGCCATAGAAAACGCCGTTGCGCCTGGAATCCGCTCAATAATGCCGGGGGGTAATGTTTTTACCTCACCTGTCAGCAGGCGCGTTGCCGAACCGTTTTGACCGTTAATAATATAAATATCTAAAGGGCTAGAAGTATATTTTTTGAGGGTGTAGCAAAACACTTTTTCCTCAATCAGGTTTCTAGGGCTAGAGCCAATAAAAACGCGAACAGATTCTGGCTCAAAAGTTTGGGTATTCATGGCTGTCACTTTCTATTCAACTAAACCTTCAGTTAAACCGCCTTCAGTTAAACCGCCTTCAGTTAAACCGCAGTGCTGTCTTTATCTTTGCTTGCTAATATCAGTTCGCAGATCTCTCTAACTGCGCCTTTTCCACCTGCTAGCTTGGTGACATAAAGCGCGCAATCTTTGGTTGCTTCGATGCCGTCTGCGATCGCAAATGGACAGCCCACAACCTGCATTACTGACAAATCGTTCACATCATCTCCCGCGTAGGCCACCTCATCCAAAGAAAGTCCTAACTTCTCGCACAGCGGCTGCAACGCGACCAGCTTATCTTCTACGCCGATGGCAACATGGGTAATCCCCAGCTTTTTAGCCCGGTGAAGCGTCGCGGACGCAGCATTTGCAGAAATAATCGCAACTTCAATTCCGGCCTGCATCAAGCGTTTGATACCCTGGCCATCTTTGACGTTAAACTTCTTCAGCTCTTCGCCATTTTCGCTGTAGTAAAGTCCGCCATCCGTGAGGGTGCCATCAACGTCTAACGCTAACAGCTTGATTTTTGAAAAACGAGTTTTCAAGTCAGGTTCAAGCATTTTTATACCTCATCTTAGTCCCGTTTGGCAGCATATATTCTGGATACATAGTTAGATACATAGTCACTCGTCCGTAGCATAATCTAGCGAGGTCAAAACTTCGCTAAATATAGAATTTAACTGAGCGATTGTCTCAGGCTTTAACTTCCGCTTGTGATCACCAGGCTGCACTTGTCTTTTGTGAGAGTTAATATTTTCTTCTACCTCAAAGTTGGCTTCAGCTAGAATTTTTTCCTGAAGCGCTTGAGAAACATTGTCTAACGATAAAAATTGGTTAACCTGCTCAAACCAGTCAGGAAAATCGCTAACCATATGCTCATATTTCAAGAAGCACACATTAGGCTTGCCCAGCAGTTCATCGCAATAAAACTGATAGCGCTTTAAAAAAGTCTGAGCAGGCTTCATCACCCATTCGTCAATGGTCTCAAGCTGAGCTGCTTCTCGGTTTTTCAGGAGCTTTTCACCCAATTGGTTATTAACGACCGTATGGCTATAGGCTACTGAGAAATATAACGACGTGAGCACATCGCGAGGATCTCGAAGCAATAACAAAATCTTGTAGGGTGCCATCGAGCTAGGCAATGGCCACTCTACTTCCCTAATTGGCCCATAGCAATAGCCACTGGGCTGAAATAAGCGTTTGAACCGTTCTTTATCGCTATTCGATAAGGTACTAGCAGACTTGCCTAGCGCTTCCGCGTAGTAACTTTCCAAGTTGATAGGGATCATCCCAGCGCTACCGGTTAATGAGCGCAAGATTTCTCCTACATAGACAGAAGCACATTTGTGCGCAGTGAAAAACAAAATGCTTTGTTCCCCCAGCGAAGACTTATCCCTGCCTTTATCCAACGACATTTCGTTCGAGAACTTTATCCGATGGCTGCGCTGCTTAAGGAGTTCGTTAAGTGGATAAACCTGACGCATTAACGCGCTGATGGTGCTTTTCATTGGCTTGAGATCGGTGGGGCAATTAACAAAGAGATAGCGCAAAGTTTTCTGAATGGTATCGTTTAATGCTTATGCAGGCGATTCAGCGGCGCTACGGACAGCCAATAGCTGCTTTAACAGTCCTTCAAGGTTCTCTAAAGGCAGCATGTTAGGGCCATCACTAGGGGCATCATCAGGATTTTCATGAACTTCCATAAATAAAGCGTCAATGCCAATCGCCACCGCTGCTTTTGCCATAGTCGGCACAAATTTCCGTTGTCCACCCGACGAATCGCCTTTACCTCCTGGCATTTGAACGCTGTGAGTGGCATCAAAAACAACCGGATAGCCAAACTCATGCATCTGCGGCAAGGATCGAAAATCAACGACTAAGGCGTTATAGCCAAAGCTAGTGCCTCGTTCTGTCAGCAAAATTTTGCTAGCGCCACCGGTCTCCAGCTTCTTAACAACATTCTTCATGTCCCAAGGGGCTAAAAACTGACCTTTTTTGACATTGATGGTTTTGCCGGTGGCGGCAGCAGCCATCAATAGATCTGTTTGACGGCAAAGAAAGGCCGGAATTTGCAGGACATCGACCACCTCTGCGGCGGTTGCGGCCTGATTGCTTTCGTGAATATCAGTTAGGACGGGCACACCGATTTTATCTTTTACCTTTTGTAAAATCTCTAAGCCTTCGTCAATGTTGTGGCCTCGAAAAGATTGAATAGACGTGCGGTTAGCTTTGTCGAATGAGGACTTAAAAATGAATGAGATGCCGAGCTTATCAGTAACTTTGCGAATCTCGTCCGCCATTTTTAAGGTGAAATCTTCTGACTCAATCACGCAGGGGCCGCTGATAAGCGTCAATGGCTGACCCGATCCAATTGTCAGATCTTCAGTTACTTGAACGTTGTGCATAACATTACACCAGGGTAAGAGTGGATTTGGCTTTGGCTAGGTCTTCTGGCGTATTAATTTCCAGAATGGAAGCAGCGGTTGGACAAACGACGATGCGGTATCCATGCTCTAGCACTCGAAGTTGTTCTAGCGCTTCGCATTGTTCTAGGGGCGTTGGCTCTAGTTTGGCATAGTGCGCCAAAAAATCACGGCGAAAAGCATACAGACCGAGGTGATGATAGACCGGCGCAGGCCGCTGAGTGCGATAGTAGGGAATGGGCGCACGGGAGAAGTATAGGGCTTGCTGATGGCGATCGCACAGCACCTTCACCGTATTGGGATCGGCGTATGAGTCATGCCCTTCTAGGGGACATGCTAGCGTGGTCATGTCTGGATTTTTGCCTGTTAGGTAGGGTTCTACTAGCTGAGTTAGCATTTCTGTGGTGACGAAGGGCTGGTCGCCTTGGACGTTGGCGATCGCGCTCATTTCAGGGTAGCGCTCAGCCACCTCGGCCACCCGGTCGGTACCTGTTTCATGATCGCTGCGAGTCATTTCAACCGCGCCGCCAAAGCCCCGGACGCAATCGGCTACTTTTTCGCTGTCGGTGGCGACCACAACTTTGCTAAAGGCGGGGCAAGATTGGGCAGCTTCGTACACTCTTTGAACCATGGTGCGATCGCCAATCATCACCAGCGGTTTACCTGGAAACCGAGAAGAATCATATCTAGCGGGAATGACAGCAAGCAATTTCACTTAATTGAACCTTTTTATAAACAGCTAAAAAGACTATTTCTATAGTCCGAGTTGGATAATATCGTGCAGTCGAATGGCACCGATATAAAGTTGATTGCCATCGACTACAGGCAGCACCGAAATCTGCGAAGGACGATTTTCCATAATCTTCAGCGCTTCGTAAGCAAGCAGGTCTAATGAGATTTTGGTAGGATTTTCAGTCATCATTCCGCCTGCATTTAAAGTCTCTAGCTCCGTTGGCTTTAGCTTTTGCAAACAGCGTCTCAAGTCACCATCGGTAATGAGACCCAACAAATATCCCTGCTCATCGACAACGCTTACGGCACCAAAGCCGCCAGTACTAATAGCGCTGACAACTTCTAACCAAGAAGCGTAGGGCGCAACCGTGATTTTGTCGGAGTCCGAATATACCAAGTCCTGCACCTTAAGCGTTAACCGCTTGCCCAATCTTCCGGCTGGATGATTCAAGGCAAAATCTTCCGGCGTGATTTGACGCATTTGCATCAAGGCCATCGCCAGCGCATCGCCAATGGCTAGCGCTACCGTGGTGCTGGTTGTCGGTGCCAAATTAAGCGGACAAGCTTCTCGATCAACAGCGGCGCTCAACACTGCATCAGCCTGCGCTGCAATCGTTGATTTGGGATTGCCTAAAATCGCAATGATAGGCACCTCTCGCCGCTTTAAATGAGGCAGCATTTGAATTAACTCAGCAGTCTCACCACTGTTAGTCAGCAACAAGACAACATCTTCTTTCGTGACGATTCCCAGGTCTCCATGCAAAGCATCACAGGGATGCAAAAACACCGCTACCGTCCCAATGCTGTTAAGCGTAGCCGCAATTTTTTGGGCCACAATGCCAGACTTGCCCACGCCCAGGGTGACCACTTTGCCCACGCAGCTATCCAACAGATTAACAGCCTGTTCAACAGATTCCGGCTGTAGCTGGTTGGCTGCTTTGTCAATGGCATCTGCTTCTAATTTAAGTAGACTGATAACCTGTGAAAAATAGGTTTGACTCAAGGTACGCATAGGTTTTCAAAAGTACTGGAGCAGACAATAAATCAACTAACGATACAGACCATGCTTGTTTTGAATTCAAAACGGAGTGCCCCCTCGCCAGTTGCCATAGCCTCGATCGCTCTATAGCTTAGAAACTAATCTAAATATTCAAGGGCGCAAGCAAAAATCAGTAAACATCTATATTTTTACTGAGCTATTGGTCAAGGCAGATAGAATCTACGGCTTCTGCAAAGATCTTGGTGAATATTTCTGCGCCCTTAGCATTGAGATGACCCTTGTCGAAAGATAAGTCAGGTTGATACAGCTCTGGATATTTGATGGGATCAAAGACTTCTATAACGTTTTCTTTGGGTAGGGCTTGCGCGATCGCAGCAGCTTCAATGTAGCTACTTAGCCTGGGCGGAACAAAAAAGATGAGATGAACGCCTTTTGCTTTAGACTTCTTTATCAAAGAAAGCAGCTTATGTAGATGAGCTACATTAGCGGAACCCTCGGGTGCTTTAAAGGAACCCTTTTCAGCCGCCAGAACTTGCCCTTTCAGAACGCTCGTATCCTTAAGAAAGGCAATAGACTCTTTTTTAAGGCTATTACGAACTGCCAAAGCAGCTTGAGGGTCATTCATTTGATCGTCAAATGCGTAAAACCCATTTTGCTTCCATGCCTGAGTATCTTCAGGAGACTCTGCCAGCAGTATTCTAAATCCTAAAAAAACTTTGTATACATAGCTAAGAAAGTACTCCCTCAAAAGCTCGCTCTTTAAAGCTAACGACTTGTTAGAATCTAAGATGTAATCTATTGAAAAAAGTAAGTACCTCCAGTTATGCCAATAGTAGCTTCTAGCTGTAGCGAGGTTTTGCGCTTCAATATTTTGTATGTCCTCTAGCTCTAAAAATGCATAGTCTAGACCGTTTTCAGGTAGTTCGTCTAACAGGCTTTCATACAGATAGTAGGTCTCAGGATTGAACATGCCGTTCGCACCCAGATTGAAGCTAGAGGTTTTACACTGGGTCAACGAAGCATCTAAAGTTTTGGGTGAAATCTGCCGGTAAGTTAAGCTTGAGCCTAATAAGACAGCATTGAAATTTTTCTGATGCTGAGTTAAAAAGCTATACTTTCGCGAATAAGTCTCATTTCCTACATACTGTTTTTCAAATACAAAGATAAGGTAGTTTAAAGAAAATATGGACAGACCAAAAATTGAACTAAAGATAGCTATTTTTTGAAGGAATGCTTTCATTTAGCCTGCTCCTAAAACTGAAAATAAATGAATTCTTTTTGAGCCTCGAAATGAAATAGTATTGAGAAAACTATTCCATAATATATTCCCCAGCGGGCTGCTCTTGAAATGGCTATTTTCTCAAAAGATAGAGTATGCTTCTTGTTTCTCTGTAGCCATTCTGCAATTATAAAGACAATAACGAGTAGCAAAGTTCGTAAAGGCAAGACTTGCGGCTTTGAGAACAAACTGCTGGAAAAGATACCGCTGATGTACAAGACAGCATCGTATATTGAATCTGACCTAAAGAAAACCCAGGCGACCATGACCAAACCAAACGTAGTCCCCATTTGAATAGCATTTCGCAAGCCAGGCAGTATTTTCCCCGATGCAACTGTATTTCTATGCTTTCTATGAGTGTTCGTCAGCAATAAAGGTAAAAAATAAACTGCATGTAATGCCCCCCAAGCTACAAATGTCCAATTTGCACCATGCCAAAAACCACTGACTAAAAAGATGATGAAAGTGTTACGAACTTTCATCACCGTCCCTCCCCGGCTTCCCCCTAACGGAATATAAACGTAGTCCCTAAACCATGTAGACAGTGAAATGTGCCATCTGCGCCAAAATTCTGCAATATCTCTAGAGAAATAAGGAAACGCAAAGTTTTCCATGAAGCTAAAGCCGAATAGTCTGGCTGTTCCTATGGCTATATCCGAATATCCCGAAAAGTCTCCATAGATTTGGAATGAGAATAGGAAAGCACCTATCAGCAACGTACTGCCTGAATATTCAGTGTAATTTGCGAAGATCTCGTTAACATACTGTGCGCAGCTATCAGCAATCACTACCTTCTTGAACAGGCCCCAAAGTACTTGACGCATTCCGTCAATAGCCTGCTCGCGATCAAAAATTCTCTTATGGTAGAACTGCGGCAATAAATTTGTGGCTCGCTCAATTGGGCCTGCAACTAACTGAGGGAAGAAGCTCACAAACGTGAAGAAAGCAACCATGTTTCTTGTTGCCTTAATTTCACCCCTATATACGTCTATAGAGTAACTGAGCGTTTGAAAGCTGTAAAAGCTAATTCCTATTGGGAGAATGACATTTAGAAGTAAAGGATCTGTAGGCGGTTGACCCAAAAAGGTAAACGCGCTGGCAAAACTCTCAGAGAAAAAATTGAAATATTTGAAAAAGACTAGGAAACCAATATTAACTACTATGCTGATCAGCAGTAAAGCTTTTCTGATAACTATATTTGAAGTTTGCGCAAGTCTTATGCCAATAGAATAATCTACATATGAGCTAGTGACTATTAAAGATAAAAATCGCCAATCCCAGCAGCCATAAAAGAAATAGCTTGCGGCTAACAATAGCAGGTTTTGTTTTTCAAGGTTTTTGTTAATAAAAAACCAGTACAAAACAAACACAACCGGCAGAAAAATGAAAAACTCTACAGAATTAAACAGCATGATTTAGACATAGTATAGAAGCGCCAATTAATTCCATCAAAGCTCAAGCGTTAAAGCATCCGACTGTCAAAAAATACTTAAAATTTAGAGTGCGATTACCCTATTGACCGTCACACCGATAGACGTTTAGCTATCCTGCTGACTGCTACGTTTATCCAATGCTTTTTATGGGCTTGCGTGGGTACTTGATACTTTTGATAGTTGAACATTCGCTGCGGCAGTTCTCCCACCAGATTGACAAAATATCGGGGTACTGGCGTTGAAGAGCGACAGGTTACGCCATGTAGTGAGTTAAGCGAATTCAAGAAAAGAACAAGGACGTTGCGGTCATATTTGATAGTTTTGACCAATTCAACATATTCGTCATTCACATGCTGCTTGTCGTTGGGATCGAACCCAGCAGGTTTGTTGCCTTTAAACCGATAAATCTCTAGGTCACCGCCAATAGAATTATCATCTGGATGCCGCATGTAATAAAGCCCAGCAAAAAGAACTTGAGGGCGATCAATATGAGGACGCTTAATTCTTTTAAGCGGCGTGTTTAACGAAGAATTCATGGCAATCTGGGCATCTAGTAGCATATCAACCTCTGGAAAGTGGTCAATTTTTCTGACGCCAGAGGTAAATTCTTGAAGTGGCTTAAACCTCTTTTCAAAATCAGGGTAAAGGTTGAGAATATGCTCCCCCATTAACTCCAATGCCTGATGCATAAATACTTCAGAACTATGCAAATGAATAAACTGACGCCATAGCTCTGAGATTTCTGGATTGTTGTTAACAAGGCTTGCCGAATAGTTAAACCGTTCGTAACCGGCCCGAGAATCTCTCCCGACCTTTAAAGTATCGGTGCTGGGAATCTCCTCGATAAGCCTTGTGCAAAGGCTATCGTCTAACGCATCCTTGATCACAATATGTGGAAATGGATCAGTAAATACATCTGCTTTTGTCGCATTTTCAAGTAAACTTTTCATTTTTGGTAAGTACCTTTTTCTAACGTCGAAGAGGTGTAGCGCTTTGACAATCTGACAACTCGTTAATAAGACATTTTTGAACTTCAAGAGAGAAATTTCTCCAGCTCAAATGTTCGACAGTTTTCCGAACATCAGTTTGAACGCTAAACGCTTTCTCAACTAATTCGCAAATGACCTCTACACTGCTATCTACATCGAACAAAAATCCGTTTTCACCATGGGTAATAACATCTGGAGCAAAACCGGTTCGACTTGCAACTGGCACGGCATTGCACATCATCGTTTCAATCAAAGATATAGGCCCGCCTTCTAGCTTTGCGGGCGAAATAAAGACATCCATATCAGCATAATATTTAGGATAGTCGGTGTAAGGAGCCTCGACGTAGCAGAAATTATTTAAACTTGCCATCTCTGAGAAGTGCTCGTACATTCGCCACCTTTTTCCTAGCAAAGTAAACTTTCTGTGCGGCATCTGACGGATGATTTCTAAAATAAGATCTGGCGATTTTCGAGGATAATAGGCTGTAGAGAAACCGACGCTTCCCGAGCCACGCTCATGCCCCAAAAAGAGGTGAGGATCAGCGCCGCCTACAATAAAAGTTAAAACCTTGGGATCAACGCCTTCGTTTTTAAGCAGGTTCGCAAAAGATGAACACATGCAGATAACTTTAGTGGCTTTATCAAAAGAACTGTACAGCTCTTTTTTAGTGATATTGGCGTCCTCTAAATCTTTGGGATGCGTATAAAAAACCAGAAGTTGACTCTTTTCTATCCAAGGATTTTTTCTGAGGCACAGGGGTAGCAGCGAATAGTGAGAAAAAAAGTAAGCTTTTGCTGAGGGTAAGTAGTCGGTAGCATAGTGAAATGAAGTCTTACCTGGGAAAAACTTAGCAATTTCCCGACAGATCGCTTCAAGTATCCACCCTTTATTGCCTGGGTATATGACAAACACAATGTCGTCAATTTCTAGCAGGTTATGACGATTAAGGGTTCGTAAAATCTGAGCATTTATGGCGTGTAGCCGTGCTTGTACAGAAGTGTTCATTTGTTTCAAGAACAATCTAAACCTAATAAAGTTTTCAGGGCACAAAGATAAAAACGAATAACTAATGATCTAAAAATGCTTTTTTGGTTGCCGGTTGTCCGATATACTCCGCCTGCGGTTGGCGCAGAGGGCCTTTGCCCTTTAAAAAATCACTTGCATGTTCAAACTGTACGGTGTTATTTATCGAAATCAGTAGTATCAGGGCGCTGACTAGGCCCAATGAGACAAATCTCCAACGGGTTAGGCTGCCCAAAGCTACTATCACCATCAGAAAAGGTAAGATATGAAGCGCATAGAGAAAAGTCTCGTCGCCATAAACCAGGTGTAAAAGGAACTGGCCTGCTAGTGTAAGCACTAAGAAAATTCGTAGTCGAGGCGTTGTTTTTTTAGAGAATAGAGCATAAAACCCAATTAGCAACAGTGCAATCCAAACGATTACTGCAACTGTGCCCAACAGCCCCCCAGAACCTGGGTTTGCAAGCTGTACGCTCATTAACGGCCAATCAGCTAAGCCACGATTGCTAGGAATGGTGCTGATATCCGGCATAATTACTGAGTGAAAGAAAAACCCTAGAAAAACCCTGATGGGGCCACCTGACGAGTCTGGGGAAACATACTTTAGCTCTTCTTGGATGACATCTGAGGCCAGGAAAAATTTTGCTCTAGGAAATAGATGCTTTTGCAACATCCATAGACCGCTGACTAATACTAATGTCTGTCCGGTTAGTAAGAGGGTTCGTTTCCAGGAATAATTGACAAAAGTAGCGAATATACCAGCCATCCAGTTGGTCGTGGTAATACTGAGCGAAAGAGCGCTCACTAAAACATACCAGTACGAAGATAAAGCGGTGTAGCGGGCTATTGCCACCAACAAAAGGGGCACAACCATACTCAGCGACCCAAATAGATAGCTTTCCGGAACGGTCGTCCAAAACATCACGCCCGCACTAAAAAGAATGAGCAATGAATACAGTACCGTATCGACAGGTCGGCAGCCGATTAGCCGAAAGATAATCGCCAGCAAACTGATCCAAACAGCAGTGGCGCTGGTTATAACGATTTGAATAGCTGATATAGCATCTAAGCTGAATAGTTTCTGAGTCCCTTTTACCAGGGGATAAATCAAAAGCGGAAAGAGAGGATGAACACCTGCCCGGAAGCTTTGAGAACGATCGGAGATGTTTCTAATGACTCGTTCTATGTCAGATCCAAACCATATATCTTCAGTAAAATCTTGATGCAACACCGGGTCGATGCTTTGAAATCGCCAGTATGTCAAAGCACCTGCCAAAATAGCCAAGCAGCCTATAATGGCGAGGTCTACCCAATGGAATTTTAGCCCTACCGAATGGCTAGTATCTATATGATTCGATCTTACTTTAGGAGAGAGGTTCATCAGATATATCCTACTTAAGATATCGCAGATTAGATTTAGAGGGGCTACTGAGAAAAGAATTAAACCGCAGCGTAAAAAGGTAAGCTCTGATTCGATGGGTGGGATCTATCGGCCTAAAGAGACTGCTGACATTATCTTTTTGACTGTTCTTCTGGCAGAAGCGACATAGTATTTTTTGTAGTCGAGCTTAGGTGATATATCCGGCCCACTTTGAACATGCTTTGCCTGGTTAAGTTCTTCGCAAAGACGGGTGAAATCATCTTCTGGGCTTTCAAGGCTAAGAAAGGGCGTCAAGCTCACAAGGTTGACGTTGCGCTCTCGCAGGGCAGGCCGCATTTCAGCTAATCCCTCATAATATTCGCGATATCTGGTATCGGCAGAGGCATCTCGCCAGCGCGTATGCTGTTTATGGGCGTGATTGTTGCCGAGCAACGCGCAGTTGTCACAGCCGATTAAGAAGATATTTCGAGCGCCCATATTAGCAGCCAAATTGACCCCCGCTTGAGCAATGGATGTCCATAGATACAGCTTATTATCGGTAGGACGTCGCACCCAGTCTAAGATTCTGCCGGTGTCGGGGGGCTTGTTAGGCGGCTGAGTATTGGGCTGACCATACATTTCAAAGAAGTAGCAGTTCTTTTCTACATATTCAAACTGCTCGGGGGA
Source organism: Phormidesmis sp. (assembly GCA_049791095.1). Lineage (GTDB taxonomy): Bacteria > Cyanobacteriota > Cyanobacteriia > Phormidesmidales > Phormidesmidaceae > Phormidesmis. The sequence continues at coordinate 139,840 of JBAQZP010000144.1, read as the reverse complement.
AAGGACGGCCTTGCTTTTTTTATATTTTGTGATCCAGGTAATCTCTGGATGAGCGGACTCATTAGGCAGCATTTCAGGCATGCTCAAGTCGGGATGTATCGTAATTCCGTATTGAACAGGCACGGTTTTCCATGCCATATTTAACCCGATTACAATTTTCCCTTTTAGCAAATCGTGAGGAAAAACTCTCAAGCTTGCGCCCGTTCCTACAACATATATATCGCTGTTGGGATAGCGGTTGTAGAGTTCTGACACGCACTTTGTCATAATAGTAGAGGCTCCTTGAAAACGTGGTTTAAATGATTGGTAAGCGCAAAAAATAATGAAGAGACTTGTAAATTAGGTCACGGGTAGCCTACCTAAAGTAATGGTAGAGATTCCACTAATCATTAGCCCTACGCCAATCCATTGAGTGGTTGATATTTTCTCGTGCAGCACAGATGCCCCAATTGTGGTGGTCGCTAAGATAGTCAGGCCAATTACGACTGGGTATGCAATGGACAAATTTGAACGGCTTAATAAGGCAGTATAAATGATAGTGCTTAAACCGTAGCTGGCTAAGCCGCCTATTAAGTAAAGGTTGAAGCTGCCTTGATTAGCGCCTAGCTTTAATAGCAACTGGGCGATCGCATTCAAACAAACCGTAATCAAAACTGAGACAATCCAGACAGGGGAAGAGAACATAGGAAGGTTTAGCGGTTTTGCAGGTGAGCGCCAGGGTTAAGCGGTAGAAGCGGACGGTTGCCGGGATAAGGTCTGTGAATGAGATGGCCAACGTACTTCTCCCAGATTCTAGGTGGATGAGGAAGACTAGCCACCTGTATGACCGGGCAACCACTTAACCAAGCACCTATCACATCTGTATGGAAGCTATCGCCGATAACAATGACTTGGTTTGAACGTAATCTCATTTTGTTGAGTGCTTTATAAAATGAGCAGGGTATAGGTTTACGAGCAAGGCTCAGGGCTGGGATATCGAAGTAGTCAGACCAATGCTTAACCCGATGATGACGCCTCCCATTGGATAGAATAAATAGGTTAAAGTTTTTGTGCTTTGCTTTGTCTATCCAGTTAAAAGCATCGGATGAGACCCACTGATCGTCTTCAGAAATGATGGTATTGTCCAAGTCCAAAATAATGCCTAAAATTCCAGCTTTCTGTAAAGCTGCAAGATCAATATCAGCGAGCAGTTCTACTGTTTGAGGAAACCCTTTGAGTCTGGAGCCAAAGATCTTTTTCATTGCGGGTTAGCTAATAATGCCTCTTTGCTCTAAAAAAAGAATTAGACATACAGTAACCGACCAGCTAATAACGGTCATTAGTATAGGAATATCTTTCAGTAAAACCTCTGACGGGTTTTCAGTTTGGGCGTTGCTTTCCCCAGTGCGCTGGGCTCGACGCCTCATTTCCGCAGGGTCGCTCAAAAGCTGATAGCGGAAGATACCGTAAAGGACAAAAGGGATGGTGAGCATCATCCAGGAAGTAGAAGCGCCGTTGAGGATGGGGCCAGAACTCCATAGGACGTAACACATAATGCTGCCTGTCACCACAACGCTTTCCATTCGACTCAACAAAGAAAGCGAGTACCGCTGCAGCACAGCTCGTGTTTTCCTTTTGGTTGTTGCTAGCGTTCTCAGCTCTGCTTTCCGTTTCTCTGTGGCTAAAAATAGCGCCAGCATCGCCGTACATAAAACAAACCAGCTAGACACAACGACATTAGCAGCGGCGGCTCCGGCATACGCACGTAGAACAAATCCGATGGCGATCAGGATGACATCCGCAATAACAACTTGCTTGAGCTTGAAGTTGTAAGCGACTTGCAAACAAGCGTATAATGCAAGGATTGCGCCTAGCATAGGCTTATATAAAAAACCTACAGTTAGTGAAGTGCTCAGCAGGATAACTGCCATTGCGATCGCAACTGATAGATTAACCAAACCAGAAGCAATCGGCCGCTTGCGCTTAACGGGATGAAGCCGATCCGCTTTGACATCGACAATGTCATTGAGCAGATAAAAGCTGCTAGAGAGACTGCAAAATAAAACGAAAGCTAACAGACTTCCTACAATGGCGCTGGTTGTAATTGAAAAGCTAAAAAGAGAAGCCGCAAAAACTATAATATTCTTTGTCCATTGATGAGGACGTAATGCAATCACATAAGGCCCTAGTCCGCCATAACTCCTGTCAGCTATTCTCATGACTTTGATCTCAGTACTTTCACAAGCGTAAATAGACGGAATATGCATCCTGTTTTAATGCAATCCGCTGCGATGCAGCCTGTCTATCTATTCTCCGAGAAAATACGTAAATCAGACAAAAGTAGAATCTACGTAACTAACTTTACTTGACAGTTCCTCAGCTTTATCAATACTTTATATTGAACGGCAGGATATTGAACGGCAGGCAGCCCAGTATGTCTTGCTGAGAGCGCTTGAGTTTTTGAACAGCAATGTATGATCTCCTGAATCTTACAGACTGTTAAGCCTCAAAAATGAAAATTATATTTTTTCAGAATCAATCAATTGCTTGCACAAATTGAAGAAAGCATAGTCATCCGCGTACCATTCTTGTAAGGCTTGTCTTTCAATATCGCTTAGTTCAACGGCCCGTTTTGCCTTCGAAGAGCGATTAGCTTTAACAGGATCTTTCGGCAGCTCGACAGGCTCCGGAAGCTGTAGCCTCTGCTTAAGGCACTCAAAATCTTGGTTTAGCGTCTCTTGAAAGCCTATATAAAATATATCTGGTAGTCGGCTCATGAAGTAGCTCTCATTCTCAAACCAGTCCCAATATGAGCTTTTAACATGGCCTATACTTTCCATAGCATACTTGGCCGAGAGATATTGCTTTTCGTCCTTAGATGCTAGAGCTAAAGCCAGCGCTTGGGGCGACTCGAATTTCTTAAATGAGACTTCTTCATCAGGTCTCCAGGGATTGTTATGGTATCTGCCCTTTCTCTGGCGACTATAAAACCCACTGACATATCGATCGATCGGATCTCGCAAGAAGAAAAATGCTTTCTCTCCAACAGGAACATCGCGGAGGCTGTAATTATGACCGTGTAAGTGAATATTATACTTTTTAGTGACTAAATGATTTTTAGCAGCTTCTCGGAACGCTGTCCCACCCGTCTTCCCAATATGCAAAAAATGAATAGGCTGTATGCCTTTATATTGGTGCTTTAGGTGGATGAGGTTCTGACGAATTGATCGCTTAGCTTGAGTAAATAATTCATGATGACTCATTTTTAGAATCCGCGTTCAACAAAACAACATTTCAATTTTTAGCGCTATAAACAATTATGGTTGGAGCCTGTTCAACTCTCATAGCATACTTAGATCTTAATATCTCAAGACCTTTTTCTAGCAAGCTTCTGAGAGCCTACTTTCCCTAATTGCTTTCCAACTGTCACGCCCCATTTCTCAATAGTCTTAAAGAGACCCCAGCTACCTAAGAAGAATATTCCGAATACCGCAACGTTCCCAACGGTTAGCGTGGCCAATTGATTATTGGGTAATCCCATCCGCCTTAAAAAGAACAATGCTCTACTGATAAGAGGTTCATGCCAAAGATAGAAAGAATAACTGCACAGCCCCAATGGAGATAGCCAGACAGAAAAGCAGGATGGTAGCGTATCATCTGAGGTGATATATCTTTCTAAGAAAATAGCGGTCAGTAAGGCTGCTATCGATGAGGAGAGCGGAAAAGTTACTTGAAAAGAGGTGCAAACAATAAAGACCAGTAGTAGACCGATATTCCATAATGGCGATATCTGAAAAGCAGGTTTTTCATTGTAGTATTGTTCTGCCAGGTAGGCACCTAAAATCCAATGAAACCACGACACGAGCGTATACTCTGAGATGGTAAAGCTATCGAAGACGCTGCTTCCTTGAACTGCGACTGCTAGAACTCTAATAGCTATGCTTAAGGCCAGCGCTGATAACAAAGTCCGCCGAATTCCTATAAAACTACGTAAGTACAGCATAAAAGGATACAACAAATAAAACTGTGCTTCTACAGCAATACTCCAGAATGAATTATTAAACCCAAATATATAGCTTTCACTTAAATTATGAACTAAAAAAATATGAGCTATAAAATCACGGATACCTTGAGTATCTATTGATCCACCTCTATGTATAAACGCAAAGTACAACAGCGCTATTAAATAAGATGGATAAATCCGCCAAAATCGCCGAACAAAGAAGCCTTTTATACTGAATTTGCGAGCGTTAAGATACGACCAATGGTTGACAAACCCAGAGAGAACAAAAAATATAGGAACGCCCACCCAGCCGTAACTAAAAATATAAAACGCATAAAAAGAAAAGCTTTGTGGTTCTTTAAAAGCAGCTTCAAAGAACTGCCAATTAAAGTTTCCTATGTCGAACACCCGTACGTATAAGTGAAATAAGAAGACACCAAGAATAGCTATACCTCGTATAGCGTCTAATTTCGAGAGATATTTTTTATGCATTCTAGTAGTTCCTTTATTAGGTTGAGTTAGCCCTCTCTCAACTGCTTAGCATATTCAAATAAACGCATATCAAATTTATTTGCTTCGAGAACCAGCTCTTTGATAGCGGGATCCTGAGATATCTGAAAATACTTTCCAGAAGCCCGTTTGCGGTTTCTTTGATAGTTTATTCCCATATTAGAACAGACAAATTGAAAGTCTTCCTCAAAGCTTTCAACAAATCCAACGAACCAGCACTTGTCAAGAAACTTCTTAGCGACGTTTAGGTGATGCTCTGAACATGTTTCAATTTGACTTCCTGGCGTGAGTTCTCCTTCCATTGCGTGATACAAAAAGCGGAGAATGCTGTTTGATGCATATTCTGTTTTGATGAACTCTCTAAACGAAATCAGGTTTCCGTCACGAAACATAATATTTTTTCTGTTTTCGCAACTTGCCCAAAAGTTATACAAAGAAATGACTCGATCAACTGGGTGTCTCAGAAACGTATAATAGCGGTATTCTCTCTCAGAAATATTATGCAATCCATAAAAAACTCGATGCCCATGGACGGACAATAGACTGTCGTATTTTATATTTTGTCTGACTAAACCTCCCCAAACCTCGTTTTTGTATTGGTATTTTTTTTCAAGATTAAGAGACTTATGCCTCAGCTCATCTTCTACGTGATTGATGACGGTAGTGCCAGCACATTTTGGAACGTGCTGAAACAGATAAAGGTATTGATTGTCAGGCTTCCTAAGGAACATTACTATCCTATTTTGATTACGTTTTTGACACGCTCCAAGTGCGAGGCTGATAAAACTTACACTTATGAAGAGAAATATGACTTTTTACGTTAAAGTCGAAAGAGGGGGCTGTATCCATAATATCCATCGTGCCTTGGCGCACAACGACGTTCATGTAGTACGGGCCGGGCGGTAGGCAAACGTAGGGCATCTCCATTTCAATGAAGTTACTGCCAGATGCTAAATCTAGCTGAACCTCGTCGAGAATGCTGCTTAAAGATAGGATGCGATCGCCCTCCGAAGCTTTACCTTTAATTGTGATTGCCAAGCGAGCATCTTCTATGGGCCTGTGGGCTTCACAGCCTACGTACAAGCGAGCAGGCTCACCACTATAGATAGATCTGAGCTTTCTACCGTTTTCATCTTTGAATGATAGAGAAGTAATGTCTATGCCCAGACTGTCCTTTGCATCTTTTGGAGGTCGCTCCCATTCTCCTGAGACCTGTTCAGAATTTAGGCTCAGTGCATCGGCCTCATAATTCATCATCACCTCTGTGGTCTCGCCAATTGCCTGCACGACCCCGTCTAACAGGTAAACAGCCGACTCGCAAAGAGAGCGGACGGAGTTTGGACTATGAGAAACTAGAATGAAAGAAACTCCTTTTTCTCTCAGCTTTCCTAGCCTACGAAAGCATTTAGTGCGAAACTGAACATCGCCTACGGCGAGCACTTCATCAATCACCAAAATGTCAGGCTCGGTATGCACAGCACAAGCAAATCCTAAGCGAGCAGCCATCCCAGAACTGTAGCTTTGAACGGGCGCATCAATGGCATCTCCTATCTCTGAGAATGCTACAACGTCGTCGAACCGGTCATCAATCTGCTGCTTGGTTAATCCTAGTACGGACATGTTGGCGTAGATATTTTCTCTCCCAGTGAGGACGGGATTGAAGCCTGCACCCAATGCAATTAGGGGAGCAATTTGGCCCTGAACCGTGATCGTGCCCGCATCAGGCTTAATCAGGCCAGATATAATTCTGAGCAAGGTAGATTTGCCACTGCCATTTCTTCCTACAAGGGCGATCGCCTCACCTTTTTTTAGCTCAAAAGAGACATCTTGCAACGCCCAAAACTCTTTTGGGCGAAGCGTTTTATTGACGCTTCCCCGCAGCCCTAACAGCTCAGAGGAAATATCTTTAGCGCCATATAATAGAGACCGCTTAAAGTCACGACAAAATTTCTTAGAGATATTGTCAACTGAGAGCACTATGTCTTCAGAAGAGGCAGTAAGAAGTTCTTCTTCTGAAGAACCAGAAAGTTGCTTTATAGAGTCTGCATCTAGAATATTGACCATTATGAACTCATTCTCTCAACAATATAGGGGATCGCTAATCGGTATATTAGCCACGCAAACAACAGTCCAAAAATGCCTATTAAGCTAGATATCCAAAATCCTTGCGGGTCAGAAATAACCCCGGTAGTTGCAAGCTCTCGGGTTGTCACTAGCAAAGGTGTTATGGGATTAAGCTGAACAATCTTACCGAACAGTCCGCCCTTAAGTGGTGGGTAAATAACGGGTGTGATCAGTAACCAAAAGCCAGTCACTAGCGGTATGGCCTTTGAAAAGTCTTGATAGAGCGCGCCTGCTGTGGCCACTATCAATCCGATAAACGTTCCAAATAAGATCAAATGAATCAGGGCCACCGGAGCCAATATAACGCTCCAGGTAATTGGTATTCTATACCAAACAAATAGACCAACAATTAAAGTGAGCTTGATTCCGAAATTGAAAAATAACTCGCCCAGTTTGGTAAGAATCAACGCCTCTCTTGGAAAGTTAATCCTGACTAGCATAGTTTTAGCGCCGGAAATAGCCTGTAATGGCCCTGTCAACGCTTCTACAAAAGTTTGCCAAAGCGTCATGCTAAACATGACATAGGCCGGATAAGGCAGATCGGTTTCCTGGATATTGACAACGCCGCTAGAGCGAGCAAACGTTAATCCGGCTGCGGCAATAACTGGCGGAATGAAGGCCCACAAAATGCCTAAAAATGACTGCCGGTATTGAGCGCTGATGTTTCTTTTGGTGAGCTGCCAGGCCAGTTCCCTGGAGGCTAGCAAATCTCGAATCATGCTTCTAAACAACTCGACTGGCCGCCGCAGTTGGCTTTCTGGTCGATGCACCGTCAAAAGGGCCGCTTGTGGTTTTTTTTTCCTGCGTTGCATAGGTTGATGATGTCCGTTACCAAATGAGTTATTGAATGCCATAAGTGTATACAGTTTTCAGTCTTGACATCTCTTTAAACCTGACTATGTATACCAGTAGAAATCCGGACGTATTATCGCTATCAGCTATATTTCAAAAAACATTCACCGTAAATCTATACTCTGAACCTGAGATGCGCTGATTTTTGGCATTACTTCATAAACGCTACCCTACACAAAAAACTCTACGCCCTGCGTTTCTAGCCTAGGGCGTAAAGCTTGCATCAATTTCGTACAGTCCTGTACAGGGGTCAATAGAGAGTTTTGTTCCCTTTAGCTAGCCTTTAACTATTCCTAACCCGTTGCCGCAACGAACGGTCAGGATCCAGCCCTAGCTGTACCTTTACTATCTGCTTGAAAGCAAGCCACACGAACGGCGGAATAGTACTTGCATACCGCTTCCAAAGCCGCCTCGGATCTTGCTTCAGTCGGTAGCACCATTCCAAGCCATGCCTTCTCATCCAGGAGGGTGCCCACTGTTTACTGCCCGCATAGACCTCAAAAACACCGCCTAAACCTACCATTACCGCGCTTATTCGTTCTCTATGGTCGCTCATCCAGCGCTCCTGCTTGGGGCAGCCTAAAGACACAAATACTAAGCCTGCGCCGCTCTCATTGATTTGGGCTGCGATCGCCTCATCTTCCTTCTCACTCAACTGCCGAAAGGGCGGCGATAGCACACCTGTGATCTGCAACTTCGGAAACTCTTTGGCTAACCGCGCCTGAATCTGTATCAATACTCTATCAGTAGACCCCAAAAGAAAGAGACTAACCCCCATTGTTTCGGCCCGACTACACAAGGCCAACATTAACTCCATACCAGCGACCCTATCCTGGGGCCTTCCTTTCATGAGACCTGTCATCCACACCAGAGGCATTCCGTCTGGTGTTAGCAAGTCAGCCTTCATCAAAACATCGGCAAACTCTTTGTTCCAATGTCCCTCCATTAGCATATGCACATTAGAAACACACACCACTCGGCTCAACCGAGATCGAGCCCATTTCATTACGACATCGACCTGCCTATCAAAAGACAAAACCGAAATAGGAAACCCCGTTACAGTCTGTGTTGGCATAAACTCTTTGAACTTTGCAAAGCCCACCGTTTTGATTAAATCAATCATGAGTCAAGAATCCGCAAATTCTTTTTTACTAGAATGCATTTACAACAAAGCCTCAAAACCAGCAGCAGATCTGCTGCTGCCTAGACATAGAGTGCTAAACGGTACAAACTTCGCACTAAAACATAAGCGATGTGCGCCACTGGTTTATGTATATAAAAACAGTCTTAATGGTGTCCGTAAATCCGAAAGCAAATAACAATACTCACAGGCGACCTGCTGAAAGATTCAGCAAAATCAGCCAGCGCTTGTTAAAAAATAAATGCGAATCGATAGATGCAAATATATGGCGGCGTGCGAGTTCATCCGCGCGCCGCGAACCGCTTGGCTTGATATTCTGTAAAACTTTCAGCCAGCAACACGTGCTTCAGCTAGGCGACCAACGCCATAGATGCAAAGGGACAGAGATTACTCTAAGCCACCTACTACAAAGCCACCTATTGCAAAGCCGCTTCAAAAAGCCGCACGAAACGCTCGGCAAACGAAGGCACTATTGAAGCTGACAATAACAATTAGCTAAACAGAACAGCTAGACGACAGAAAATTTGGGTAGATGTCTTGGCAGATAGCACTTATCAGGAAAACAGTTCTCTACGAAGCTTTATTACAAATTGACTTGCTAAATAGTTTAACTAAGCCACTGCATGTACAGACTCGTGTTTCCAATGATGATTACCATCGCACACCTTTCCTAATTCTGGCAAGTACAAAATCCGTAATCTTACCCTCGTTCATAAAAAATTCATAAAGAGAAAAGGCTCTTTCTAAGTAAATATACTTATCAAAAGACGGACTCAGCATATCTATAAAGATTGGCTAGGGACAGCCGCCTATGTAGAGAAATTGCTAATGGCTGTAAAGTTTTCAGCTATTTCTGATGTTGAACAAATCGTTGGCTAACGAGTTGCTTTTAATACATTAGAGCCCGCTGGTATTCAAGATCTTGTTTTTTCCCAACATAAAATATAGATAAACCCTTCCAGAACATAGCGGGTTTACAAGTAGCTGTCCCGCAAATACGTACTATCGCACCGAAGCTGTCACACCAAAACTGTCACACCGAAAAGAAATCATACCGATTGTCAGTCCCAAGATGACTTTACGGTAGGCCATTCTGTGCCCATCAATTATTAAAGCTCACCAACTTATCCGGAAAACCACTCAGAAGTCTGAAAAGTCTTGAGAGGGAGTTTCTGTAAGTCACCGACATCCCCTCCCCCTACACCTGCCGATAACCCATGCGCCTACAACCCCTGCATCACTTAAGCATAGCGACGTTAAGCAGCCTTTTTTTTGTTAGTAGTATCGTCGTGCCTGCTGCCAAAGCACAGCGGTCTGAAGGTTTGCCCAGCTTATCGACAGAGCCCATTCCTACTGTCCCTACGCCTACTCAGACAGTAGCACCATCGCCTCCAATTCCCGAATCTTCTTATACTTTGGGGCCTGGTGACATTGTTAACGTCGAAATCTTTCAGGTCTCCCAATACAGTGGCAGCAGCCAAGTTTTAATTGATGGCACGCTCAATCTCCCTTTGGCAGGCAGAGTTAATGTGAATGGTCTTACCTTAGAAGCTGCCTCAGAGCTGATATCGAGCCGATACGGGCAGTATCTTAAGCGACCTATTATTACGCTCAGCTTAAGCGAACGCAGACCCCTTCAAATCGGAATTGCTGGTGAAATAGGTCGCCCTGGTTCCTATACCATAGAGCAAAATAATACTCAGTCGGCTCGTTTGAGTCAGCTTATCGAAACTGCGGGCGGCATCAGCCAAGCAGCCGATCTCTCGCGAATACAAGTCAGTAGACCTCAAATCAATGGAGAGCCGAAAATCCTGACGGTCAACCTGCTAGCTCTTATTAAAGATGGCGACCTTACTCAAGATCTAACCCTTCGAGACGGCGACTCAGTTTTTGTGCCGACTTCGCAGGTTCCGCTAGAAAACTCTGCACTCATCGCAGATGCTAGCTTTGCCAGCGATGCCAATCAACCCATAAATATTGCCATTATCGGTGAGGTATATCGCCCTGGCCCCTACACCCTAGAAGGAAACTCAGGTGGCTCCAATGCCAATAATCCTACTACAATCACTAATGCCATTCAGGTTGCAGGGGGTATCAAGCCACAGGCTGATATCCGAAAAGTGCAGGTTGTTCGCCCTACTCGCTCAGGCACGCCGCAAGTTTTTGAGGCCGATCTCTGGCAGCTCATCAATGCCGGAGATTTGCAGCAGGACGCTATTTTGCAAGCAGGCGACACCGTTTTTGTACCTGTGGCAACCGCCCTCACCCCTGCCGAAGTTAGCCAGGTTGCGTCAGCCAGTTTTTCGCCCGATACTATTCGCGTCAACGTAGTTGGTGAAGTTGAGAATTCGGGTGTTATTGAACTGCCCCCTAACACACCACTTAGCCAGGCCATCTTAGCCGCAGGCGGCTTCGATAATACCAGAGCCAATAGAGGTTCCGCTGAACTCGTCAGGCTTAATGACGATGGGACTGTTAACCGCGAAACTATATCTGTAGACTTTGCCCAGGGTATTGATGAAGAAACCAATCCCTTGCTGAGAAACAACGACGTAGTTATTGTTAATCGTAACGGTCTTACTAGCGCTACAGATGTCCTCAGAACGATCACTAGCCCGTTCGGTGGCATATTTTCTATCTTCCGTTTCCTCGATATCTTCGACTAACTAAAAACAATTCTGAAATGCGGTTCTCTAAATCTATATTTTTAATCTAACTTCGAGTGTGAAATGAAATCTGAAACAGTTTTGCAACTATCGCCAGCCCCCATAGAACCCGCTATTGCTATGGAGGAGGCTGAAGGTGGACTCAATATGGGGCAACTCTTGCGGACTTTGCAGCGTAAGTGGCTCTTAATTATCGGGATCACCTTGGCGACGACTGCGGCTGCGGCTGCCAAGGCCCTAACAGATGTCCCTGTTTATAGCGATACACTAGAAATTTTAGTTCAGCCTCTTAGCGCTGAAAACGAAGTTACCTCTAACGTTCCAGAGACCTTGACAGCGGGGGATGAGAGACCTGCTGGCTCGCTTGACTCCGATCTTTTGAAAATTTTAACTAGCCCTAGCGTTCTAGAGCCGGTTGTCGAAGAGGTTCAAGCTCGCTATCCCGATTTTTGTAGCGCACCTGCGACTGTAGACGCCGCTCAGGCAGAAGCTGCTGACAAGTCGTGCTATGGCAAAATCCAACAAGGGTTAGCACTAGGCTCGCTCGATAAAGGTTCCAATATTCTTCAGGTTAATTTTCAGCACCCGGATCCTGAGAAGGTGACTGGCGTTCTCGACGCTATCTCTGAGGCTTATCTTCAATATAGTCTGACTTCAAGGCAGGCAGACATTAGCCGAGGCATTAAGTTTGTTGACCAGAAATTGCCTGATTTGCGAGGAAAAGTCAGCTCGCTTCAAGACCAGCTTCAGTCGCTGCGGTTGAATAATGATCTAGTCGATCCCGAGTCTCGTGGTAATCAGCTAACGGGACAAATGGATTCTTTCTCGAACGAACAGCTTCAAATAGAGGTAGAGCTGAAGCAGAATCGCGATATCTATGAAGACCTAAGACAGCAGTTACAGCAGCCGAAAGAGAGTGCTGCCTCTTCTGCTTTAGCTGACAATCCTCGATATCAGTCTCTTTTGAGTTCTTTGCTAGCGTTAGATTCTCAAATTGCAGAGGCTTCGACTCTTTATTTGGAGACTAGTCCAGATATGCAGGTATTGAGAGAACAGCGCCAAAATTTGCTGACATTGCTGGCCCAGCAAGGACAGCAGTCTGAGCAAGAGATTGTCAGTAAAATTCGTGAGCTAGAAGCCCGCGATCGCGCCCTCAATCAGACTATTCAGGAACTCAACACCGATATTGGAAGCCTTGCGGGAATATCGCGAGACTATACAGATATAGAAAGAGAACTCGATGTTGCGACCAATAATTTGACTCAGTTTTTAGCCAAGAAAGAAGCACTAGAAATTGATGCCGCTCAGCGCGAGATCCCCTGGGAGATTGTTACTCCGCCTGGCGAGCCTTTGCCTCAACCTGCCAGCTTGCCTCAAAACCTGCTGCTAGGTGGGTTACTCGGATTGCTGCTAGGGGCAGGTACAGCCCTATTACTGGATAGATCTGGTGGGGTTATTCACAGCGATGAAGAGATTCGTCGCACTACCCGGCTGCCAGTGCTAGGTCGCATCCCTCATCGGAACCTTGGTGAAACAGTGGCCGAGAGAGAGAGTATGGCAAGGTCGCTTCAGTCTGTAGGCGCGTCTATTCGCGCTGACAGTAATGGCTTTGATGAAAAGGTAGTGCCCGGTAAAAGACTGTCAGAGCAACCTTATGAGGGCAATCCGTTTTCGGAGGCGTTTCGTTCGCTGTATACGAATATTCGTTTGATTGATCCGAACAAGTCGATTCGGGCGATCGCAATTAGTTCTGTCATGCCCAGTGAAGGTAAATCAACGGTGGCGCTTCACTTGGCCGAGGCGGCGGCGGCGATGGGCCAGCGGGTTTTGCTAGTCGATGCGGATCTGCGAAATCCTCAGGTGCATAAGTACCTGGAACTCTCGAATGAGAAGGGATTGACTAATTTGTTCTCGGGAGAATCTAACCCGGCGCTGATTCAAAAGTATTCGCCGGAGCCGAATATGTATGTGATTGCGGCAGGGTCTGCGCCGTTTGAGCCGGGCCGTTTGTTTTCGTCGCGCAGTATGAAGCTGTTTACCGATCGGGTGAGAGCAAAGTTTGATTTGGTAATTTATGACACGCCGCCTTTGTTGGGTCAGTCGGACGCCTATTTAATTGCAGACTATGCCGATGGGATGTTGTTGGTTACTCAGCCTGGAAAACTCAAGCAGCCTCTGCTAGATCGGGCGATGGAACAGCTACAGATTGCCGATATCAATGTGCTAGGTGTGGTTACCCGCGAAGGTTAATTGACAATATCATCCGAGCTGTAAAAGTGTTATGGAAAACGCTCTATGCCTTATGGATTAGTCCTTAGGGCATAGCTATATGTAGACTCCTACCTATCGATAGAGCTAGTCGTGATCCTCAGCCCTGTAGGGTGGCGATGTGTTTATTTTAGACTGGGAAAGGGTTGTGGGAGAAAACGTTTCGCTGTCAGCAGCGACTGAAAAAATTACCAGTATGGTGGAAGGCGCGATCGCACTCCTGCCAAATATAGTTATTGGTATTGTTGTTTTTATTATTTTTTGGATAGTTGCTAGCGCTATCCGCAGTTTTGTCAGAGCTAAAACTCGCAACCGCGACACCCGTAATGTTGGGCTGGTCTTTGGGCGCTTGATCCAGGGGGGAATGATCATCCTGGGCTTTTTGGTCGCGGCGACCATTGTTTTTCCTAGCTTCAAGCCAGCCGACGCGCTAGCGACCTTAGGGATTGGGGGTGTCGCCATTGGCTTTGCCTTTAAAGATATTCTGCAAAACTTTCTAGCGGGTATCTTGATTTTATTGACAGAGCCTTTCCAACTTGAAGACCAGATTGTTTTTAAAGACTATGAAGGCACGGTAGAGCATATTCAAACTCGCGCGACCACCATGCGAACCTATGACGGTCGCCGGGTAGTGATTCCCAACGCTGAGTTATTTACCAACGCGGTGACGGTAAATACTGCCTATGAGCGTCGCCGTTTGCAATACGACATTGGCATTGGCTATGGTGATAATATCGCCCATGCTAAGCAAGTCATTTTAGAGACGCTGAACAGTCACGACGAAGTGCTGGCCGACCCCAAGCCAGAAGCGCTCGTGGTTGATTTGGCAGGCAGCAGCATTAATATTCGCGTCCGCTGGTGGATTGACCCGCCGCGCCGCGCTGACGCGGTGGCTTCGATGGACTGGGTGCTAGAAAACGTTTGCAACAGTTTAGTGGCAGCCGGGGTTGACTTACCCTTTCCGACTCAGCAGATTCTTTTTCATGACCAAACCGAAGAGACCGATGGTGACAGAACTCGTCAGCGTGAAGGTTGGCCAGTGCCAGATAAAGGAGATGCGCCGCGATCGCTCAATCTCTCTCGTTCTATGCTGACCATGGTCAAGGCCCAAAGAGAGGGCAGCAAAGATGGCGGCAAAGCCAGTGAAAATGGTGGATAAAACCTCTGATTTTGGGAAATGGCTGGCTAAAAGGCGTTTTTTCAGGGTTGCCTGGTTTGCTAAAGGCGACCAGCAAAAGCCCGATTCAGGCGAAGCCCTGGCCGAATTACCCGATGAAATTGCGAACGATGTTATTGCCGAAGCCAATCAGCTTCCGGTCAGTCCAGAGGAAGAAAAAACCGTAGCCGAAGCGCTTAAGCGAGCCATCTGTGAGTGGAAAGAGCATCCTAAAATCGCGCCTAACTCGCTAGTTGTTCTAGGTCATCCGATCTCTTCGGTGTCTCGTATTTTGATCGATGGGATAGAAAAATATGCTAGCGACCACAAAGGTGTGAAGCTGCCTGTCAATCTGCTTGACTGGGTCGAGCGGCCACCCAACAGTAAAAAAATTTCTACACAGATCAAGGAAAAGTTGGGTCAGCCTGGTCGAGACCGCGACGATTGCAAGGCAGGCAGCGATAGACAAGAAGAGAGCCCTGATCTCAATTTAGCGATCATTCCCAATCTGTGCTGGTGCTTTTTGCGCAGTGTGGAGGGGCTGGAGGGGATTGACTATATGCAAGATACGTTGCTGTGCGATCGCACTCAGTTTTGGGTAATTGGCAGCGGTCAAGTTGGCTGGGACTATCTTAACTCCACGCTCAAATTTGACGCCTACTGCGGCAATGCCGTGGCGCTGCCCGGTCTCACTGGCGAGGAGCTTCAAGCTTGGCTAAATCCAGTTGTCGAAAAGTTCGACATTCAGTTCACCGACGCCGCTATTCACAAACGGCTACAAAATCCTAAAGATTTGCTAGATACAGACGTTTCTTTGGAGCACCCCGTCGAAGCCATTTCAGAAATTTCTCAGGAGGTAAGCACGACTGTTCAGTCTTCAATCCGTGCGCTTAAAAGCGAAGTTTTTGAAAACGAGCAGGCGGAAGAAGAAGACACTGACGTAGCGCTAGACTACTTCAACCGGCTGGCCGATATTTCAACCGGAGTTAGCATTGTTGCTCTTCAGCTATTTATCAAATCACTGCGCTATAAGGTGCCCGATCAAGACAAAGTCTCAGAAGAGCCGACTGTTCCCGTTGATCGCCCTGGCGATCGCAGCGATTCGCCTAAAGCCAAAGAAGCTGAAAACAAGAAATCCCAAAAAGAAGGCAATCGCCGCCTCGTAGCCGTTATTCCCAAGCTGCCGCCTCTTCCCGAGCTTGACCAAAGTGATTTGTATCTGCTCTACTCTTTAATGCTGCACGGCGATCTCACCTTGCGGGCGATGGCCGAAAGCTTGGGAGATGCGCCGCAGATAGTCAACAATCAGGTGCAGGTTTTACGCAATGCAGGCATCATCGAGCAGCATGGAGATACGATTAAAGCCAATCCTATCCACTACCCCAGGCTTACTCGTGAACTTTCTAGAAACAACTTTATTATTAAAATACCCAAAAGCTGAATAGGAAAGCTGCCAATGAATCTGCCTTTGAACCTGCCTTCATTTGAAACCTTGATAGCGCAGTCGGCAGGAGATGCCGCCAAAAAGGCCGCCAGCGACACAGCAAATCAAACGAAAGCGCTGCTGAGCAAGATCACGGGTGCCAAAATTCTACAGGCGCTGATTATTATTGCGATCGCCTACGCCATTATCAAATCGGTAGACTGGATTACAATTTCTGTCTCTGAAAAAGTTGCCCGCCATCAAAGATTGCGCGTCAAGCAATTTCAGCCCTTCATCCGCACCATGGTCATGACCATTACGGTGATCATGCTCATGAATCTATTTTTGAACCTTTCTAGAGAAAATGTCCTGGCCGTCACCGGTACGATCGCCGTGGCGCTGGGTTTCGCCTTCAAAGACTACGCTAGCTCTATTATTGCGGGCATGGTGGGCCTGTTTGAAGCGCCTTATCGGGTGGGCGATCGCATCTCCATCGCCGACGAATACGGCGAGGTGATCAGCTACGGCCTGCGGGCGATCCGTCTGCGCACCCCCGACGACAATATCGTCACCGTGCCTCACAACTACATTTGGACTGATCCTGTTTCTAACGCCAACATGGGCGAGCTAGAAGCTCAAGTCGCCACCGATTTTTATCTGGCTCATGACGTCAACCCCGAGCAGGTCGAAAATATTCTGTATCGCATCGCCTACACCAGCAAGTACACCCACCTCCAAATGCCGATTAAAGTCGTCATGAGCGAGCATAGCTGGGGCAGCCTCTTCAAGCTGCGCTCTTATCCGCTAGACGCTCGCGACGAATTTGCCTACGCGACAGATTTAACAGTACGGGCTAAAAAAGAGTTTGCCAAACACGGCCTGCCCTATCCCAAGCGGTTTGACCTGACAGAGGCCGAATAGCTCACCGGCGGCTCGTAAATAGACTCAGAAAATAATCTACGATAGGGCGAGCAACCCTATTGATCTGGATACCCTGTGAGCTATCAGCCCATTGAAAATTACGGCCTTATTGGTAACATGCGCACCACCGCGCTAGTCGGGCTTAACGGCTCTATTGACTGGTTTTGCCACCCCCGTCACGACTCGCCCAGCATTTTTGGCAGACTGTTGGATAGTGAAAAGGGAGGACATTTCAAAATTGAATCGACCGTCAAAGAAGATCGTCACAAGCATTTTTACTACCCTGAGACCAATATCCTAATCACGCGCTTTTTGTGCGAATGCGGCGTCGGCGAAGTCGTAGACTTTATGCCCTTGGGCAACTCCAAGGTTCGCAACTGGATTATTCGCCAGGTGCGCACCGTCCGCAAAGAGATTACGTTTCGCGCTGAGTGCTATCCGGCTTTTGACTATGGCCGAGCGCCTCACACCACCTTTCGTTCTTCTAACGGCGTGATGTTCTCCTGCGACGAAAATCCCTGCGAGATTCCGGATCCTGACAATCCTGATAAAAACATCGCTGATATGCAATGTCAGTTTTTTGAACTGGTCACGCCTGTCCCGCTCGAAATTAACAAGCGCGGCGCTTTTGCAGAATTTACGCTAAAGGAAGGTGAAACGGCAACCTTCATCTTTAAGCCGATGGAATCTCAGCCGACTAACCATCGCAGCAGCGAGCAGTTTCCCAATAAAGCGCCTTCTATTCGCGCCAGCATCAACCAAAAAGCGCGACAAAAAGAGATCTGTGACACGCTAAGTGTCGAAGAGCTTGAGGATCTCAACCGTACGGCTGAGCAGTTCTTTGATGAAACCAGTGGCTTCTGGCGTCAGTGGCTATCGCAATGTGTGTATACCGGTCGCTGGCGGCGAAAGGTAGAGCGCTCTGCCCTGGCGCTAAAGCTGATGACCTACGAGCCCACTGGCGCAATTATTGCTGCGCCGACGACTAGCCTGCCAGAAAACATTGGCGGCAAACGTAACTGGGACTATCGCTATACTTGGATTCGCGACGCGGCCTTTACGGTCTATGCGCTGATTCGGATTGGCTTTACGGATGAGGCTAGGGGCTTTATGGAATGGGTAGAGGCCCGCTGTCAGGAGCTGGGTGAAGGCGGCAGCTTGCAGGTGATGTATCGAATTGACGGTCGGTTAGACCTGGAAGAAGAACAGTTGGATCATTGGGAAGGGTATCAGCGATCGCAGCCCGTACGAATTGGGAATGGCGCTTTCAAGCAGCTTCAGCTCGATATTTGCGGCGAGGTGATGGACTCGGTATATCTGTTCGACAAGTATGGCGACCTGATTTCCTACGACTTTTGGGTGCATTTGCGCTACTTGACTAATTGGGTGTGTGACAACTGGCAGCGAAAAGATCAGGGGGTGTGGGAGTCGCGCGGCGGCCCCAAAAACCATGTCTATTCCCGATTGATGTGCTGGGTGGCGGTCGATCGGGCTTTGCGAATTGCCGAGCATCGGTCTTTTCCGGCAGAGCGATCGCGCTGGCTAAAGGTTCGCGATGAAATTTACGAAGAAATTCTAGAAAAGGGCTGGAATGAAGATCGCCAGGCGTTTGTTCAATCCTACGGCGCAAAAGACTTAGATGCAGGCTGCCTGATTATGCCGCTTGTCTTCTTTATGGCCCCAAACGATCCTAAAATGCTCAAGACTATTGAAGCCGTGCGTCGCTCACCCCGCGATGGCGGGCTAACGGCCAATAGCCTCGTATATCGCTACAATCCACTTACTGATAATGACGAATCTAGCGATGGCCTAGAGGGCGCAGAAGGCACTTTTAATCTCTGTACGTTTTGGCTGGTAGAAGCCCTGACCCGCGCGGGTCGAACCGACGGCAAACGCCTGGATGATGCCCGGCGCATTTTTGAGGAAATGCTGACGTTTGCTAATCATGTGGGCTTATATTCAGAAGAAACCGGTACCAATGGTGAAGCATTGGGTAACTTTCCCCAGGCGTTTACGCATATTGCGCTGATCAGCGCGGCCTGGAACTTGAGTGAGGCGCTCGGCGAATAGCTGGCAGGAGAAAGCTAGCAGGAGAAAAGCAGAAGCAAAACACTACCCTCCTGCCCAAACGGCCCCTACATCTATGGATAATGCTTGACCCAATCGCACCAAAGCATCCCAATGAGCCTGCTGATAAATCGCATCTGGATTTTCTTCGCGGGCTCTCACCTGAATCAAATAGCGGTAGCAAAGCTCCTGGGCTCTATACAGCGCTAAATGAATCCCTAATTTTGCACCCAGCGCAATCAGTCGCTCTAATCCCTCTACTGAGGTTTCTAGCTGGCGATAATTTTCAGCCGTGGCAATTTGCAAAGTTTGTGACAGCCCTTGTGAAATTAGCCGATCCAAAATGGGTTGAGCGCCCGGCAGCTTTAGCTGAGCGCGAAAGTGGTGCGCTTCGACGGCAATGCCCTCTAGCTCAGCAATTCGGCCTGTGGCAATTTTGAGCAAATCGCTGTCTGGTTCGGTGATATCTTGCTCTAGCGCCTGGATGATCGCTAACGCTCGCTGGCTGAGCGTAATGTCGGCAGCGACTTGCAGCGCTTGAGGAACCGCGATGTGATCTTGATGAAAGGCCCTAAGAACGCCAAAGTTTTCGCGGTATACCTGCTCATATAGCTGATCGAGCCGTTGCAGCGTTTCGTGATTGAGCTGCTGCATAATCTGCTGACGTTCTTCGGCGAACAAATCTTGCAGCGTATAGGTAGGGCTGAAGTAGTGAGTAATGGCCAATACACTTTGGGCAATGCTAGTGCTGGTAAAGGCAGCAATCACATCTGATTTGGCCTGACTGTAGGCCGACCGACTAGGAAATGCCTGGACGCCGCAGTGAAAGTCCCAACCGCCCAAGTGTAATACTGCAAAGGCAAGGGTGGTAGATTCTTGCGTCATCGCCGATACGATCTCTACTTTGCCAACGGCCAGGGTCATAGCCCCTAACGGCTGTTGGTAATAGTCTTGACGGTTCAAGGTGTAGCAATAGAGCTGGTGCTGCTGGCGATAGTTGTTGAACAAGCCGCTAATGGCGTAATGTGCAACCACTTGCTCCAGGCTGACCTGGGCAGATTTTACCTGCTTGTGATAAACGCCTGCGCCATTCTCAAAGTATGGGACGTTGCTGGGTGCATGAGTGAGCTGGGCGACAAATTCGGCTTCTAAATCGATCGAGGAGACGGCTTCGGCTAGCTCGATGGCACGGGCCGCATAGCGCAAAATTTGAGTCCCTTCGGGGCGAGAAATTTCGTCAAAAAACCAGCCGCAGCTTGTGTACATCAGCAGGGTGTGGCGCTGCATTTCGAGCAGCTTGAGGGCTTTGGTGCGCTCAGCCAACGTCAGGGGATGGGTCTGGTGCTGGGCAAAAAACTGATTGAGGGTGGCGGCGGTGCGATCGCCCACGACCTTGACATAATCATCCCGCGCTGCCCAAGGATCGACTAGCAAATCTTCAGCGGTTTTGCTGTAGAGGGCTGCCAGGCGATCGCGCAATCCATCTAAGGCCATTCGTAAAGGGCCGCGCCACTGCTGCTGCCAGCCGCCGCCGCCGCCACAGCCGCAGTTAGCCTGCCAGCGATCTACCCCATGCGAACAGCTCCAGGCGGTTACCGGCTTTAGCTGCACTTCCCAGGTCGGCGGGCATTGGCTGAGGTAATAGGCGTAGCTGGTCACCTGCCAGCCGCGTGCCGGAAACTCGTAGGCAACGGCGTAGGCCAGCGCTTTTTCTGCCCCCGCGCGGTGGTGGCCAAAGGTTTCGCCGTCGGTAGCGACAGAAATGAGCTGAGACTGACGGCGGTCATGGGCAGGGATATTTTGTGACGCTTCATCAGATTGCCAGGGCCGAATAGCTTGACCCAGCCGATCGGCAAAGTTTTGGGAGGAACGTAAGATATCATCGAACCCCATGTCGCCTGAAATAGGGCCGTCATAAAAGAAAATATCTATATAATTGCGCCCGTTGGCCTGGGTTGGTAAAAAGCAGCGGTAGGGCTGAGTCGGATCGATATTGCCGTTACCCACGCTTTGCCATTCGTCAAAGCCATCGGCCTGGTTAAACTGGCGACAGCGCTCGGCCTGGGAGGGGGCCAGCACAATAAACTTGATCCCTTCACTGGCGAGCACTTCTAGGCTGCTGTGATCAACGGCGGTTTCGGCCAGCCACATGCCTTCGGGATCGCGGCCAAAGCGGCGCTGAAAATCGTGAATGCCCCAACGCACCTGGGTGACTTTGTCGCGGCGGTTGGCCAGCGGCAAAATGATGTGATTGTAAACCTGGGCGATCGCGTTGCCATGGCCTTGATTGCGATCGCAGCTACGCTGATCCGCTTCTAAAATGCGCTGATAGGTCTCTAAATCGTGGCGCTCTAGCCAGCTCATCAGCGTCGGGCCAATATTAAAGCTGATGTACTCGTAGTTATTGACAATGCGGACGATCTCGCCGCGCTCATTCAAAACCCGAGCAAACGCATTAGGCCGGTACGACTCGTGCAAAATCCGCTCATTCCAGTCGTGAAAAGGCGCAGCGCTCGGCTGTCTGCCCACCACATCTAAAGATGGATTTTCTCTAGGTGGCTGGTAAAAATGTCCATGCACGCAAATATGCACCCCCGTTGCCGCCCGAACAAACCCATTTTCGGTCTCTACAGTGGAAGTTGACTGAGACTTAACCATAAAATGCCAAATGATAAAAGCAAAACACAATCACAGCTTTTGATTCAACCGTTGATTTAAGCGCTCATTCAACCGCGCAAAAGTCTCTCAAAAGACCTGTTGCTAATATGATCCCCGCCATTGCAATCCATTGCCTAGCAAGGCTTACAAGTTCAGTGACTAGCGTCAGTGTAGCGGATTTTCTCAAAGAGCGAAGGAAAATTAATAGAAAGTACGGTTCTCAGCGGCCATCCTCTAGCCATTATTTGACCTCTGTCCACAGGTAGCCAAATCACCCATGCCGCTGCCGACAGCAATCTGAGCGTGAACCTATAATGAAGCTATCCTCCTATCCATGAGTGCCCCATGACGCAGCCCGATATCAATACCCTTGCCCAACAGCTTGAAACGGGTGATTTAAAAGATCGCAAGCTAGCTTTGGCGGCTTTGCGTGAGGTTCCAGCCGAGCAGGCTGTGCCGTTGATTAAAAAGGTGCTGGATGACAAAAATGAGCAGGTGCGCTCGATGGCAATTTTTGCCTTAGGCGTTAAGCAAACCGATGAATGCTACGCGCTACTGAAGAATATTATGGAGAACGATCCCGACTATGGGATCCGCGCTGATGCAGCGGGCGCACTGGGCTATTTGGAAGATCCGCGTGCGTTCGATCCGCTGGTGAAGGTGCTTTACGAAGATGTGGATTGGCTGGTGCGCTTCAGCGCGGCAGTATCGTTGGGCAATCTCAAAAATCCGAAGGCTCACGATGCGTTGATTTCGGCCTTGGACAGTAAGGAAGTCGTGATTCAGCAGGCGGCGATCGCGGCCCTCGGCGAAATCAAAGATATCTCCGCCGTCGATAATATCCTCAACTTTGCTCAATCCGAAGACTGGCTAGTCCGCCAGCGCCTGGCCGAAGCACTGGGCAACCTCCAAAGCGAAAAAAGCATCTCTGCCCTCCGCTATCTCGTTAAAGATGACCATCCCCAAGTCTCAGAAGCTGCCAAAATTTCCTTAGAGCGTCTGGGCGAGTCAGGCGAGCCATCGGCATAGGGATTGGGATCGGTGTACTTCGAAGCCTCTGTACAAATACCGATGAATATCATAAAGATACGATGTTCAATGTCGGTGAAACTGAGCGTTAATTACCAGAATTACTAACATTCAGAAAGCATGGCCTAACGCGGTCATGACCGATTGACTTCTAAAAGTAGCCCTATATGAACAGTCAATATTGTTTTTGTAGCCTCGCCGTGGGCCAGCGCTATCGTACCCATGCCAAAATGTTGGCCGAGGATCTTCAAAAGTACGCACCCGAAACGCTGTTTGTGCTGTTAACGGACAAGCCCAAAGCGTTCGAGCCGTATCCGAATGTTCGACCGCTTTTTCATCGTGTCCGTAGCGTAAAAGGCTTCCATGACAAACGCTTCGTGCTCGAAAAAGCCCTGGAGCTTTTTGAATCATGCATCTTCGTGGATGCTGACATGCGCGTGCTGGGCCCAGTGCCTCAGGCTATTCACTTTCAACCGGGGCTCGTCGCTAGATACGGCTGTGGAATCCTTAAGCACACCGCTTCTGACAAAGTGCGCCCGTCTTTTGCGCTCATTCAGGCAGTCGCCCAAGCCCTACAGCTTGATTTAGAAGAAGTTTCCTGGTTTCACGAATGTTTGTTTACTTGCAGCCGACAGCAAGGCAAAGAAAAAGACTTCTTTCAGATGTGGCAGTCTATTGCTTACTACTTTGAGTCGAAAGGGGTTTACGACGGTGCTGGCAACGTAGCCGGTTTAGCGGCAGCGAAGTCAGGCTTCCATTTAGGTTTTCACCGGCAAGATCTCTTTCCCTACTTCAAAGACAATATTCAAAAGGAAAAGATCAAACAGGGCACAGCCGATCCCACCTTGATGGCCGCAGAGTTTCAAACTCACAGAGAAATCGAATATCCCCGACGAGCATTTGCCCAAAAGGTTACAGATAAAGTGACCACTACC
The DNA here is from genome assembly GCA_049791095.1 of Phormidesmis sp. Taxonomy (GTDB): domain Bacteria; phylum Cyanobacteriota; class Cyanobacteriia; order Phormidesmidales; family Phormidesmidaceae; genus Phormidesmis. The sequence goes on along the minus strand of JBAQZP010000144.1, from coordinate 116,108 downwards.
ATGGGTCGGTCGTACCGGCTGCTCAACCTACGCCTGCAATCCATGCAAGACGAGCAGTTTCGAGCTATGAGTGAATTCAATAGCTAGGCGCTGCCATGCCATAGAAAAGCACTCCACCTGAGCAGAGTGCTTTTCTGTAGAGTGTTTTTCTATGGGGAGCCTATTTAGACAAATGCCTAGAGCCCTCAAGCGCTGACGACTACTCCATCCACTCGGTGTGGAAGAAGCCGTCTTTGTCGATGCGCTCGTAAGTATGCGCACCGAAGTAGTCGCGCTGAGCCTGAGTCAAATTTTGCGGCAGGCGGCTGCGGCGATAGCTATCAAAGTAGTCTAGCGAAGCGCTGAAGGCGGGAACCGGAATTCCGACTTTGGCAGCGGTGGCGATCACTTCACGCCAGGCGCTTTGGCGATCGAGAATGGTTTGCTTGAACTCAGGGGCTAGCAGCAAGTTAGCGAGCTTGCTGTCCTGGTCGTAGGCCGCTTTGATTTTGTTGAGGAAAGCCGCGCGAATAATGCAGCCGCCTTTCCAAATCCGAGCGGTCTCGCCCAAGTCTAAGTCGTAGCCATTCAGGTTAGAAGCTTTGCTCAGCAAGTCCATGCCCTGAGCGTAAGAGCAAATTTTAGAGCAGTAAAGGGCATCGCGGATTTTGTCGATGAACGCTTTTTTGTCACCGTCAAAGCTGGCAGACGGGCCAGTGAGTTGCTCGGCGGCAATCACGCGCTCTTCTTTAATTGCAGACATGATCCGAGCGTTTACAGCGGCGGTAATGGTTGGAATGCTGACGCCTACTTCTAAAGCGCTCATGACTGTCCAGCGGCCAGTGCCTTTTTGGCCCGCTTTGTCCATAATCAGCTCAACTAGCGGCTTGCCGGTTTCGTCATCGGTTTTAGTGAAGATATCCGCAGTAATTTCAATTAGAAACGAATCGAGTTCCTCGGTTTTGTTCCACTCGGCAAAGATTTCGTGGAGTTCTTCTTGGCTCAGACCGAGCACATTTTTCAGCAGGTCGTAGGCTTCGGCAATGAGCTGCATGTCGCCGTACTCAATGCCGTTATGCACCATTTTGACAAAGTGGCCAGAGCCGCCTTTGCCAATGTAGGTAACGCAGGGGCCGTCGTCTACCTGGGCGGCAATTTTGGTGACAATGGGTTCAATCGCATCGTAGGCAGCTTTACTACCACCGGGCATCAGGCTAGGGCCGTTGAGCGCCCCTTCTTCGCCACCGCTGACGCCCATGCCAATAAAGTTAAATCCGGCGGCTTCAAGATCTTTGACGCGGCGTTCGGTGTCATCGTACAGGGAGTTGCCGCCGTCGATAATCATGTCGTCAGGATCGAGCAGGGGCTTGAGCTGCTCGATCACTGCGTCTACGGGTTTGCCCGCTTGTACCATCATCAAAATGCGTCGGGGCCGTTCGAGGGCTTGGACAAACTCTTCGAGCGAGTAAGTCGCCACCGCATTTTTGCCCTGGGCGCGTTTTTCCATAAAGGCGTCGGTTTTCTCTCTAGAGCGGTTATATACCGCGATTGGAAAACCATTGCGCTCAATATTCAGCGCAATATTTTCTCCCATGACCGCTAGGCCAATCACACCAAAACTCTGTGCCATATACTCTCCGTTACTTGGTCTTTTATATAGCTACTGTTGTATAGCTGGCTGTATTCGGCCTAACATTTAGCTTTGTTAGCGCCGTAAAACAGGGCTCAAATCAATTGAACCTGCTAAGACTTTAAACAACGCACTCCTTTTTTCCTATTAAGGAGAGAGAAAGTTTTAGCGGATTAGAGAGATCTCTGTCTTTAGGAAGAGTAGGGTTTTGCTGTAGATCTGGCCTTAAGGTCTGCCCTGAGGATAGGTGGCCTGGTTAGGAAAAATTTCCTGAAAGGATGACTGGCGTTCGGCAACGGTGCCTTCTGTGCTGAGGTTCCAGAGGGTTTCGTAAAAGAAGAAGGACACGCCTGAGAAGTTGCGATCGCGCACCGCATCCACTTGCTCAACAATTTGATCCATCGGCACCGACCGCCCCCTCAGGCCGCTGAGAATGCCGATACTGGTTGGAACATGGGTTCGGGCAAACTCAGTCGCCTCCGCGCCCATCTCCCAAACAAAACGGCCCAGGTCACTGCGATAGAGCTGAATAATCAATTCTTCGACGTAGCCCCTTTTGAGCCAGGTATCCCAATCTTGCAGATAATACTCGTAGGCAAACACGTGAGGGTTCGGTGATACGGACATCACCGCATCGGCGCGATAGGTTTTGAGCGTGGTAAACACTTCGCCCATAAAGTTGGTAATTTTATCCGCTCGCCAGCGCGTCCATTCGGCATCCTTTTCATCTAGGGGTGGCGTTTGGCCGTCGTGCTCTTGTTGATAAAGGCTGACGGTATAAGGATCGTAGCCGTAGGCAACCGGTAGGCCCATGTGATCGTCTACCTGAAAGCCGTCAATGTCGTAGTTGGCAGCGAGTTCGGCGACCAGCGCTTTAATGAAGGTCTGCACTTCGGGGTGGAAGGGGTTGAGCCACACCCGGTCGTGGTCGCCTTCTGGTGTGGTCAGGGTGCCGTCAATTTTTTGAGTTAGCCAGTTGGGATGGCGGGCGGCTAGGGCCGAATCGGCGGGGGCCATGAAGCCAAATTCAAACCAGGGGATCACTTTCAGGCCCTTGCTATGGGCAATTTCAATGACTTCGAGCAGCATGTCGCGATCGCCCTGCGCCGCCTCTTTCGCTTCCTGCCGTCCGGTTTGGCCCAAATCGGGATATAGTCCTTGCCGATAACCAGTAGTGCGTTCGGCCACAGCACTCGGAAACAGCGTATAGCCCCAGTTCCAAACCGTGGGATATACCGTATTAAAGTTCAGCGCTGCAAGCTGGGTGAGCGCGGTTTCTAAAGATTGGCGAGAAAAGAGCACTTCGCTGTCAATGTTGGTCATCCAGACGCCGCGAAGTTCTTTGGTAGGCGCAGCAGCATGAGCAGGCGGATCGAAGGCAACGACAAGTTCATCGGGAATGGTTTCGACCGTGCGCGGATCTAAACTGGCCCGGCAGAGAAAAGCTGCGCCATCTGCGAGGGTAACGATCCGACGAGGGCGTAGCTCAGGAGATCCGCTAGTTGGCCTGCCTTCGCTATCGAAGATATAGCCAGCGGCCAGGGCAGCGGCAACGCCTTCACGAGTGTTTTTAGGAATTAGCAGCGCATCGCGGAAGGTGGAATAGAGGGCGCGAGTGGCTTCGGCTTGATAAGGAATCGCCGATCCCGATGTCAGAATAGCTAAGGCTTGGGCGCGGCTGGCGGATTGTTCCAGGCGAGCATCGTCTCCTAATGCGGCGATCAGCAAAGCTTCGGTTTCAGAGCTGGCCTCGTCAAAGGTAAGGCCGAGGGCTTCATTACTGGCAGCAAAGGCACCTGGAAAGGCTTTGAGGACGGCTGAGGCAAATTCTGACTGGGTAAAAGCGCTGCTAGGATAGCGGCTATTGACGTTACGCTGCTCGAATACTTGCTGAGCAACGAGCGCCTGCACGCAAGGTTCGATAGGATGGCCCGCAAATCCCCTTGTAGAAGCTTTGGCGGGCGTGAAATATCCTAGAAATACTGAGCAAACGATCCCGATCAAAAACGCGACACCTAACTGTCTACGCTTTTGGCCTACTTTCTGGCCCATCCCGTCTAACCTCCGCTAATTTTGGCTTTGTAGCCCTGTTTTACTAATAGGGAGACTAGCTTTGTAGCGTGCTCTCCCTGAATTTCAATGGTGTTGTCTTTGACCGTACCACCCGAGCCACACTGGGCTTTCAGCTTTTTGGCCAGTGCCTCAAGTGTCTCGATTTTGTGGGCAAAGCCGCTAATAATCGTGACGCTCTTGCCTTTACGTCCTTTGCGCGATATCTGCACTCTTAGGTCTTGTTTATCAGGCGGTAGGTCAGGAACGGCGCGTTCAGTGGCCGCTGTGCTAGTAGTGCCAAACTCAGAATAGACCACTCGGTCGGTGGCCTTGCTGATAGATTTTTGGTTGGCTTGCTGATCTACGCGCTTTTGCTTGGCCATGAGTCTGAGCAGGTTTTTGGATTTCATAGCAGCAATCTTACTCCCTGATGCACGCCCGTAGAGGGACTGCTAGCGTTTTGTAATCGAGTAAATTTACTGAAATGCTGCCTATATAAAAAGAAGGAGATAGCTACCGTGGTTCCTATTCGTGATGACAATCCCATCACTACGACGCCTTATGTCACCTACGCTTTCATCGCACTTAATCTGCTGGTTTTTCTGTATGAAGCGACGCTGACGGGGCCAGATTTGGAATCGCTGTTTCAAACCTTTGCGATGGTGCCCAAAGACTTGAGTACTAGCTTCAACACAGGTTTCGGTGCGCCGCATATTACCGAATGGGGGACGCTATTAAGCTCTGAATTTTTGCACGCAGGGTTTTTCCATGTGGGGGGCAATATGCTTTACCTGTGGATTTTTGGCAACAACGTAGAAGATCAGCTAGGGCATATCAAGTTCTTTTGCTTTTATTTGACTTGCGGCGTGCTGGCTTCGCTGTGTCAGTGGTATGTTGCGCCGCAATCGACGATTCCTTCTTTGGGGGCGAGTGGGGCGATCGCAGGCGTCATGGGCGCATACATCTTCCGCTTTCCCAAGGTACAGGTTCTTACCTTCATCCCGATTTTTTTCACAGCTTTTCGCATTCCAGCACTGCTATTTCTGGGCTTTTGGTTTGTAGAGCAAGCCTTTTATGGCGTGGCGGGCTTAGGCGCTGCTGCCGATGTCGGCATGAATGGCGGCGTGGCCTATTGGGCACATGCAGGTGGCTTTGTGTTTGGGGCGGTGCTGGGGTACCTGCTGGGCCTGTTTAATAAAACAGAAGGCTATCAGGGTGAGGTTGCTGGGGCGCTGAACTCTCCTGAAGAAGCTTTGGAAGAGGCCGCTTCTGAGTAGAACCACCGAATAGAACCACTGAATCACTTGGGCGGTCATCGGTCAGGCGTCATTTAGCACTGGCGGCAATACCATCATAGGGAATACTATACTGCCTGTAGTTTCTTCCTTTTAGCCGGTATGACTCTTCCTAACTTTCTGATTTTTGGCGTTCAAAAGGCTGGCACGACCTCTATTTATAACTATCTGCGCGAGCATCCGCAGGTGTTTATGAGCCCGCACAAAGAAACAGAGTTTATGGGTCGTGATCCCGCCAAGCGGTCAGCGATCGCAAGCTCAGAGCCGCAGACTAAGCTAACGCCGGGAGGCCGTCGGCGAATTTTGACTGTGGAGGACTACGAAGCGCTTTTTGATGACGTGACAGATGAAACAGCGATTGGTGAAGCCTCGCCAAACTACCTCTTTGCGCATTCGCGAGCGGTGCCACAAATTCAGCGATATGTGCCCCAGGCAAAGCTGATTGCGGTATTGCGAAATCCGGTGGACAGAGCGTATTCGGACTATTTGATGCATGTGCGCGAGATGGTGGGCAATCGCAAGCCGCTAGCGGAGCAGGTGAGAACGAGCGCTCAGAGTTCGCATACGCTGCTGAAGGGGTTTTACTATGAGGGGCTAAAGCATTTTATCGATACGTTTGGCACGCAGCAGGTCAAGGTGTTTTTGTACGACGATTTGCAGCGCGATCCGGCTGGCCTGATGCGTGAGCTGTATGCGTTTATTGGGGTGGATAGCGATTTTGAGGCGGATACTACCCGGCGACAGCAGACGGCGCAGGTGCCTAAAAATTTGCGGATCAATCAGCTTCTGCGGACAAAGAATCCTTTGCGTTCTTTGGCAGGGGCTATGTTGAAGATTCTAATGCCGGAGGCAGCAAGGCAAAAACTGCGATCGCGCCTGATCGCGGCCAATTCACAAGGCAAAGCAGGACTGCCGCTTTCTGAGGGCGATCGCGCCCTGCTAGAAAACTACTACCGCGAAGACATTCTGCGCTTGCAAGCGCTTCTCAACCGCGATTTATCTGCCTGGTTTAAAGCCACTGAGCCCGGCGAACTTGGCGATAATATTAAACCGCTTGAAGTCTCTAGCTCTGAGGTGACAGCATAATCAGTTTTCACCGTCAGTAAGCAGGTGCCTTTTTTACCCAAAGAATCCCAGAAAACTCACTGGCGCAGGAATCATTTCACCGCGAAAATCAAGCACTTGCACCATTACCAGGTAAGCAACTGCTAGCAAAATAGACAATGCTCCGGTAATAATGGCGACGATTTTTGAGCGATCCATAGTTTCTCTATATCCTTAATTAATGTGCCTTTACAAGGTGACCGATTTTGAATCTAGGTCGAGTCTAGTATTTTTGCGGTAGCGCTCTCTATCCTATCGTCTGTATGTCTATTGATTATTTGTTCTACCGATTGTTTGCATCCTTATGAACGTGGTCTCTCCTAACCCTACCGCTGCCTCTTTGCCGATTGTGCATCAGCCGACAATTATTGAAACTAGAGATTTACGCAAGGTCTATCGAACGGGATTTTGGCTAAAGGCCGCACCGCCTTCTTTAAAGCAGTGTTCGCTAGAAATATATAAAGGAGAAACGTTTGGCCTGCTGGGGCCAAACGGCGCGGGTAAAACAACCTTGCTAAAGCTGCTGCTGGGCATTATTCGACCGACGGCGGGTGAGGCAATGCTAATGGGTGAACCGGCAGGCAATAGCGAAATCAAGGCGCGGATTGGCTATTTGCCCGAAAATCCTTATTTTTATGACTACCTGACTGGCTGGGAATTTCTGAGCTATACGGCTGGGCTGTTTGGCATTACCGGCAGGGCCAAGCAGCAGCGAATCTCGCAGCTACTCGATTTGGTTCAACTCGATCGGCAATCGGCGACCAAAAAGCAAATGCGTCGCTATTCTAAGGGAATGCTTCAGCGGGTAGGGATGGCGCAGGCGCTGATTAACGATCCAGAAATTGTATTTTTAGATGAGCCCATGTCTGGGTTAGACCCGACCGGGCGCTATCAGGTGCGCGAGATTATTTTGTCGCTCAAAGCGCAGGGGAAAACGCTGTTTTTTAATAGCCATGTGCTGTCGGATGTGGAAATGATCTGCGATCGCATTGCCATCCTCGACCAGGGCGAAATCGTTTGCATGGGCGAAATCGACAAGCTCTTAGGCAATCCGACCTACTACACCGTCAAAGGCCACGGCGGCAGCCTCGACATTTTGGATCAGTGGCTGCGCGACATCACCTTCGAGGGCGGCTACTGGCAAGGCACCCTGTACGAGAATCCGTTTGAATTCATGGCGACTGCGCAGTTAATGAATGCGCATATTGCTAAGCTCGCGGTGGCCAAACCGACGCTAGAAGAATTCTTTATGGCGCAAATTCGTCAGCGCCGGGCCGACGCAGATAGGGCTGCGGCTGAAAGAGCTTCGGCCAAGCGACCTGCGAAGAAAAAGCGCCTGTTAGGCAAACTGATTGCGCAGTAAAGACGGGGATAAAGCGTTTGGAGGTTTCTATTATTATTCCGACGCTGAATGAAGGGGGGTGTTTGGCCAGAACGCTGCGCCACCTGACTTTGCTAGATCCCCCCGTGAAAGATGTGATTGTAGTTGATGGCGGCAGTAAAGATGATACGGTTGCGATCGCCCAAAAAGCAGCCGTCACCATCATCCATTCCCAACAGGCCGGACGCGCTTTCCAAATGAACTTAGGAGCCGAACAAGCCACTGGCGATATGCTGTGTTTTCTGCATGGCGATACGCTAGTGCCTGACGATTTGGTAAGGATTATCAGGACAACACTCTGTGATCCTAGCGTTGCCTGTGGTGGATTTATTTCAGTGATGACGGGCACCGCAACCACTCGCTGGGGCACTACGCTGCACAACAGCCTTAAAACCTACTACGCACCGCTGTTGTTTCGACCTTATCAATTTTTCCGGCGAGGACTGCGACTGCTCTTTGGCGATCAGGTGATGTTTTGTCGGCGACAAGATTTTTTGGACTGTGGCGGCTTTGACAGCGGCCTCGAAATTATGGAAGAGGCAGATTTATGCGTGAAGCTGTCGCAGAAAGGGCGAATCAAACAAGTCAACCGGATTGTTCAGTCCTCCGACCGTCGGGTGGCGCAATGGGGGCCGCTCAAGGCAAACTTTATTTATCTATCGATTGGGTTCCTCTGGGGAATTGGCGTGCCCTCGTCAACCCTAAAGCGCTTCTATGAAGATGTGCGCTGATTCAGGCGCCAGTCGTAGGGTAAATAGACGAGTTGGGGAGCTGTAGGAAGTTCAGTCCCGATAAGATAGCGCTGAATATAGTCAGGAACTGAAGCGGCTTGCGAAAGGAAATCGTCTTGATACCACTTGAATAGTTTGCTGCAATAGAGCGTTTGGCTGGCGGCATCGTAGCGGACTTTATCGGGATTATTGATGAAACGCTGGGCGTCTTCTTCGAGCTGAGCTGAGACGGTTTCAGGAAAGTAGGCGTTTGATCGCAGCAAAGGGCAACCTTCGGAGGCACAGACGACGGCAAAATGGACATGGTATTCGCTGTAACGCTTTCGCAGCAGGTCGTGCTCAATATTGTCTAAGCTGAGAGACTGGCCGCTTAAGCTGTATCTCTTCTTTTTGAAGAACAATAGAAAACTTATCCAGTTTGGAATGCCTAAAAACGTAGGGCGAATGGATGGGATGGGATACTTTTCAAGAATTTGCTGAATGACGAGGGCGTTGTAAAGGTTGATTAGGAATGCGATCGCACTATCCCGCTCAAGCCTATCCAAATCGACAGAGCCTACATCCGCCAACCATTGGTCAAGATCCGCTGATGACTCTGCCTGCCACCGACCATAGCTAACCTGGCCATCGTCAACATACTTTTGCAGCATCTCATCCCAGGGCGTAAAGTCAATCAAAGCTAGAATTCTCCTGTAGGCGTTAACTGTATTATCGAATGACCTGGTACGCTGCGTTTAGTCCGCTTCGACCTCTGGCCTGGAAGGCCGTTATCGGCTGGGTACGGCGAAGCTTTCCAGCGGTGCGAACGATTTCTACGGCGGAGCTAGCGAACCGGCTAGCGCAAAATCCTACCTCGCTTACCTTGATCGACGCTCGTCAGGCCAAAGAATATGCCGTCAGCCATTTGCCCCAAGCTCAACTAGCAAGAACCGTTGAAGCGGCAGAAGCAGCCGGTATTTCTAAAGAAAAGCCAATCGTGGCTTACTGTTCGATTGGCTATCGCTCGGGGCGGCTGGCCCAGGCGCTGCAAGCGGCTGGCTACAAGGTAATGAATTTAGAAGGATCCATTTTTCAATGGGCTAATGAAGGGCGACCTTTATTCACCGATGAGCCGCCAGCCGGTGAACAGCCAACTCGCCAGGTTCACCCGTACAACGCGCTCTGGGGTCTGTTGCTAGCACCTTCTGACTAACGTTTCGAGCGTTATCCCACAGGGGTAAATCTTCTGGGCGATCGATGTCCCATAGTGGATTGAGTAAGGCTACAGAAAGGCCGTGGTGGGTTGCGATCGCCTGCGTCGTCTCCCACACCCGCTCTGTACTCCAAGGAATATTCTCAAACAGCGGCTGATGGAACTGCTTTAGCCCAATCAAATAGTAGCCCCCATCGGTTGCTGGCCCCAGCACAACATCGTGATCTTCTAGCAGGGCCAACGCCCGCATAATTTGTCTCTCATCCAGATCAGGGCAATCGCTACCGACGACGACAATCCGCTGCAATCCGTCCGCAAATCCCTGAGACAGCGCAAACTTCAAACGTTCTCCCAAACCTCCTTTAGCTTGAGGCGTAAGTCGTACTTCGTTCCCTAGCCAATTGCGCATTTGTTGAGTCGTGCCACCCGTAAAAAAGACTTGCAACGACCGTTGAAAATAAAATCTTTGAAAGCGTCCCAGCAAGTGCTCAGTCATCTGCCTTTGCAAGCTAGCAGCACCGACTGCGCCCAAAGCTGGGATCAATCGGGTTTTAGTCCGTCCCGGTTGGGGAAATCGGGTAAATAGAAATAGTGCGCAGTCATTCGGGAGAACAGAGGCCATACAATCACACCAAAGGCTCTGTTTACTGTGACGCGCCTAAAACTAGAAGGAATCTTCCATTCAGCGGATTTACTTCAATAGATCAACCTTTAGAAATCTACCCTCGAATAACTGTAACCCGTCGGTTATTTGCTGTTGTCATCGTCTCTGTAAAGGTGCGTTCTGCAATGGGCGGAAGGCCGACACGCTGATCAAAAATGACTAACCAGCCCGCGACTTGCCCGAGCCCAGCTAGATATTTATCGAGCTGCTTCAAACCTACCTTGAGCGGATCTGGGCGTCCTGTGCGCCAGACTTTTAGCTCTATACCCAAAATAACCTCACCATACCGCAAACAAAGATCCATCCGGTCGGTGCCAATAGCATATTCACGCGCTAAAGTACCGCCGCCATTGACCACCCGATGCAAAAAAGCCATCATCACCAAATGTGGCGCAATCTCATGATAAGGGGCACTTTTTAGCAAAGGCTGTCCGTGCTGACGCCAGAAGGACAAAAATGCGTCTAAAAGCCTGTCAGTATTTAACTCCCCTTTTGCCGTTAGCCAGCTAGGGTGAATCAACGGCAAGCTATCTTGCGGGCCACTCGCCAGCACTCGGGGCAAGACTTCTTTATAGATAGGATTAGCAATCGTCAAACCACCGGCTGGATGACGAACGACCAGTCCTAAGTCAATCAAAAACTGACGATCATCTGGGGGAATGTCGCCGAACGCCTGTCCGGCTAGCATAGGTTCGATGACTGCCCTTACTTTTGTTTCTCGCAGCAAGCTTGCCAAACTATCTAAATGGGTATCTTGCCGACGAATCAAAATCTCCTTAGCTTGTTCTACATGCTTAATATTTATAAATTCTTTTCGTTCAGGCACAACAACTTCAACAATCTGTCTTGCCAGAGCATTCACTAGCCAGGGCTGCCCATTAGTTAGCTCAAAGGCATGTTGCACAGCCTCTGGTGTAAAAACTTGTCCTGTTTCATCGGTGTGCTGTCGATAAAGCTCACTCACTTCCGCTTGAGTGAAGTTTCTGAGCGTAATTGATTCAATTTTAATATTGAAAGGGCTAGAGGTGTTAAGCCTGCCACTGCCGCCTGAGGCAATTTTATAGTCTCGAACATCTCGAACGCCGATTAAGGCGAGTGAGTAGGGAAATCCTTCCGGTCGAGAAGGATAGCCAGAACGTAACTGGCGCAGCATTGAGATTAGGGTTTCATCTTCGAGCGAGTCAATTTCGTCAATGAAAACAGCTAAAGGGAGAGGTGAAGCTTGCGCCCAGTTACCCAAGGCTAAACCAATCCGGTAGCCAGGGCTGGCGCTAGTCCATTGGGGCGGCTGCAAGTTAGGCGGAAGTCGAAATCTGGCACTCTCTCGCCAAGACTCTAGAATGGCTACTTCTGCCATACCTAGATCGTTAGGAAAAGCTGCACCAACCTCGGCAGAAAGCATAATAGCTGTGTATTGACCGCTCTCTGTAAGCTGTTTTGCCAGTGCTAGCATGGCGGTAGTTTTTCCCGTTTGCCTGGGTGCGTGAATGACAAAGTATCCTTGCCCTTCAATCAGGTTGGTTAGCTCAGGCAACCGCGCTAGGGGCGAAAGCATATAGTGAATATCGGCTTTGCAAGGGCCTGCTGTGTTGAACCGTCTGCTCATGGTTTCTCATGATTCCTATATGGCTTGGTAAGTGAAGTTCAAGGTGGCCCATTTGGAAACATCCAGGGTGTAGGCGTCGCTACTGTCGTCCTGGCTGAGGTCGGTGAGTAAGGCTTCGATGACAGTGAGGGGATTGGGCAGGGGGCTGATGCGCTGGCCGCCACTGTTGACTGCGTCGTTTAACAGTATGTCAAAGGTGCGGGTGAGGGGCTGGGTGCTGCACACAACATAGGTTTCGATAGGGCCAGTAGGAATCTCTACTGGCCAGTCGATGTCGGCACCGGGAATGGTGACGGCGCTGTTGGGGGCAATACTGGCAGCGGTGGTTGAAACCTGGGAGCCGGTGCCGTCTGTTGGTTCGGTGGGGGTAGGGGTGGAAACATCGACTGAAGGGCAGAAGGCGGACAGGCGCTCTCTGGGATCGACGTTGATGAGCGTATAGTACAGCGGCCTAGAGCCATTATTAAAGAGCCGGTAGCGGACTCGGCTACCGACTGGAACCTGGGGTGAAAAGCCTTCTCTGGCGTGTGGTTGGCCTGAATCAGGACGAAAGGTTTGACGGCTTAAAATACGGTTTTCTTCAGGGCTGACCATTTCGAGAGTGACCCGCACAGGTAGCTGGGAAGAAGCGCGGTTTTCGCTAAGGCGAAGCATTTTGAGGGCGAGCAGTGACTGGAGTTTGGGGGCAAGTCGGTTGACGGCGGGTTTGATAGCTTCTTCTTGCAGGGCAAGCGTGCCGGGAATGAGCGATCGCGTTAAGGAAAATAAACCATATCCAGAAGAATCTAGGGAAGGCTCGGCGGTAGGCTCTCTGTTTGACTGGGCTAGTTTGGCTGTGTTCAAGCTAGCGGTCAGGGTACCTGTGCTTTCGGCGATAGGTTTGGCCAGCAGGCAGTCGGCGGGAAACTGGGCATCGGAAGTAGAGCTGACAAAGGCCAACCCTGACAGCGCACTGGTAGCATCTACTCGCTCAATGCGTTCTAGGCGGCTGTCGAGCGCGACCACCAAATCGATGCTTTTGGGCAGCACTCGTAGCCTTTCAAAAACTGGCTGACCGATTCGTAAGAGATTTCCGGCTCCGCTACTGCCATCAGTATCGATTAATCTAGCTTCGGCAGTAAGCTGTCTGCGCGATCGCAGCTCTAGCCGTTTCCCGCCGCAGGTCAAGATGGCTGACGGCCTTAAATATTCCAGCACTCTAGGCGGCAGCCCCCCCAGCCATAGGGTTATTTTTTGACCATTCGGACTGACTTTTTGGATAGTCCCTTCGCCACGGGTACCGTCTACCAGGGGCGTGTCATAAATCGGCGGATTTTTACTCAGCTTGCGGCTGCCGCTGGCAATCGGCTGCTGATTGCTACCGCCCCAGCGCAATAAAGTTTCTTGTGATCGCCCCACTGCCTGACTCACACTGACTGGGGCCGGGGCCGTCCATAGATATTGCGTGAGAACGTAGGTGAACGCACCCGCGTTGAAGTCACTCCACTGACGTTCTAGAACGAGGCCGTCAGGGTCTGCCCCCCGAAGCAACACGCCGGGGAAAGGCGCAGATTCTTGGCTGAGTTTTTGTTCGGCTAAAAGCGGAAAAGGCACGGGTGACTGGCCACTGGCAATTACCGAGCGAGTGCGCGATCGCAATCCACCCGACAGCGGCAAGGGTGTATCGACAAATCCGACGTCTAATACGGTGGTAATATTTTTGGTTTTGAGCTGCTTTAGCAGGGTTTTTAGCTCAATTTCGGAAATATCATTAAGCGCCGGGCGGCTGTTGGTTGGCAGCAAACCATCGTAGGGGACGAGCGATCGCACCGTCTCCAACTCGCTCGTCCCATCTTCTATTCTCACTTGAGCGCCAAAGCCACTAAAGTGAAAAACCACCAGGTCTCCAGCATTCGCCTGGTTATAAAGATGGTTTTCAAACGCCTGATAGATGCCCGTGCGGGTGGCTTGAGCGTTCGTTAAGCAAACAATGTTTTCCGGTAGAAAGCCAAAGCGATAGGTCAAAAGCTCTCTTTGCAGGGCGACATCTGTCTTACAGCCAGCCAACCGCCTAGATTGATCGTCTAATGCGCCAGCGGCATAGTTGTCAATCCCAATCAGCAACGCTAGCTTGCGTCCACTGGTTTGGGCCAGGGCTTGGCCATAGGTATTCGATTTTGTTTCTATACCTTGATTAGTGCGTAGGGTTAGCGCCAGATCGGTGAGGCCCAGGGCGGCGATCGCCGCGCTAGTTTGTTTGATTAACGCTCGTCTACTCAAGCCCATCAGACCCCACCCCTATTTCTAATCTAGTTAAATCTAGCGCTTATGCGACCTTTTATTTGTTCATCTAGCCTATCTATAACTATTTGTGCATCGCCTGAGCTAGCTCAGCGGCCACTTCCGGGCGAGAGAACTCTGGCGGGGGCATTTTACCCTCACGCAACAGCGCACGGACTTTTGTACCGGATAAATGAATCCGTTCTTCCGGTGTGCTGGGGCTGGTTTTGGTCGTTGCCATCGTGCTAGTGCGCGTGCAGTAGAACGCATGCTCAAACTTCATCGGCGTAATGCCCAGTTCGCCAGGTTCAAACTCATCGAAAATAGCCTGAGCGTCGTAGGTGCCATAGTAGTCGCCCACGCCGGCATGGTCGCGGCCCACAATGAAGTGGGTGCAGCCGTAGTTCTTACGAATCAGCGCATGGAAGATGGCTTCGCGTGGGCCTGCGTAGCGCATAGCGGAAGGATTAATCGCTAAAATCACCCGGTCTTGCGGAAAATAGCGATCCATCATGATTTCATAACAGCGCATCCGCACATCGGCAGGGATGTCGTCGCTTTTGGTCGCGCCGACTAGCGGATGTAGAAACAGACCATCGACCGTTTCTAAGGCGCATTTTTGAATGTACTCATGGGCGCGGTGAATAGGATTTCGAGTTTGGAAGCCGACGATGGTTTTCCAGCCGCGATCGCGAAACTGCTGACGTGACTGGGCCGGGTCAATCTGATAGGCCGGAAACAGCGGATGGGGATCGCGCTCTAGCAGCCACACATCGCCTGCCAGGTTAATTGGCCCCTGGTCGTAAACGACTTTTACACCAGGATGTTTGTCTTCGTCAGTGCGGTAGACGTTAATCGCCTCTTTTTTCTTGTCGTAGGTATACTTTTCGCTCAGTTCTAGGACGCCAATAAAGCGGCCTGTTTCATCGTCTAAGCGAACCAGAGCGCCAATCGTTAGCGGCTCAGCAATGGCTTCACTAACCGACAGCGTCACCGGGATAGACCACGGAACACCGCTGGCCAAGTGCATGTCGGTTACTACCAGATCGTAGTCTGCCTGACTCATAAATCCCTGAATCGGGCTAAAGCCGCCAATGGCAATCATCACCAAATCAGAAGCAGCGCGTTTGTCTAGCGTGACTCGCGGCAGGCTCTCTGCTTTGCTTAAAAATTCTTTTTTTTGCTCGGGGCTAGCCAAGCGATTAATTAGCGTACCGCCGTGGGGGGCAATACCGTCTTTTACTGCGCTCAAGATATCTTCCTCATTTAATCTGCGTCTGTTGCGGGTAGTCCTTTTGGAGGGACTTTTTTAGTCAAAGGCTCAATAATACCGCCCCCCAGCACCCGCCCACTCTCTTCATACCAGACAGCGGCCTGTCCGGGCGTTACCCCAAACTGCGGTTCATCAAAAATTATTTTGACATGGCCAGTGCTATCCGCGATAGAGCCTGAACCGGATTCTGGCGTCGATTCTGGCGTCGATTCTGGCGCTGGTAAAGGAACGATAGTCGCACCGACTGCCTGGGAGCGGTAGCGAATTTGTACCTCGGCGTGAATCGGACTTGCAGGCGGCGCAATCGAGACCCAGTTAACGCGATGCACGCTGCACTCGGTATCGGTAACGCGATCGCGCTCACCCACAATCACCTGATTGCGACCCACATCCAAGCTCACAACATACAGAGGATTGGGGGCGGCAATCCCCAAGCCTTTGCGCTGCCCAATTGTGTAGTTGTGAATACCCTCATGCTGACCCAGCGTTTTACCGGTGGTATCGACAATATTGCCCGGCTTAGGCGCGAGGTACTTTTCCAAAAAGGTTTTCATCGATCCATGCTGTTCTACCAGACACAGATCTTGGCTTTCTGGCTTTTCGGCGGTATGTAGACCTAAGGAGGCTGCGATCGCTCTCGTCTCGGGCTTGGTCTTTTCGCCCAGCGGAAACTGGGTGGCAGCCAAATGGTCTTGGCTCAGATCGTACAAAAAATAGGACTGATCCTTATTGCGATCGACCGCCCGGCGAAGTTCGTAGCGACCCGTCTCAGCGTTGTGAGTAATGCGAGCGTAGTGACCAGTGGCGATATAGTCAGCGCCTAGCTCGTGGATAGCGTAGCTGAGCATCGGGCCAAACTTCACCGTGCTATTACACTGCGAGCAGGGCAGCGGCGTCACCCCTCGGGCGTAGCCATCAACGACGTAGTTAACAATATGTTTTTCAAAGACTTCGCGCGAATCGACGACTTTGTAGTCGATGCCCATATCTTCGCACAGCAAAGCTGCGTCGGTCATACCTTCAGAGCAGCACTGCCCTTTGCCCTTCATCAGCCAAAGCGTCAGGCCCGTGACCTTGTGGCCCTGCTGATGGAGGATGGCCGCTGCTACAGAGCTATCTACACCACCCGATAAACCGACGACAATTTTGCTCATGATAGAAGGCGCTGGGCAGGCGATCATAGAACCGCTCTGAATAGAGCATTGCGTACAACCATCTACCCATTTAATTCGCGTTAATAATAGTTTCTTCAGGCTAACATTTTGAGCGTAGTTAGGATAAAGCTAAAGTAGCTAATCGCTGAGTTATTGGAAAGGCACAGATGGAAACGCTAGATTTGAAGGCACTTATCAAAGAAAGCATGAGAGAAGTCTTACGGGAAGAGCGGCTAATGCTTTGTCAAGTTCTTGCGCCCTTTATTGATGACAGTGAGCAGAAAGAAATCGAAGTTGAATTGGGTTCTCCTTCAGATTACGAGGCTGACGAATTAGTAGATATGACAAGTTGGGTTCGCTATGGCGATCAGATTCCGGAAACAGGCCATTAAGTTTTTACAAAAAGCTAGGCCCGAAGATGTCGATAGAATTCGGAGTCAAATGAACCAGCTCTTTGTTTCTGTGAATGAGCGGAGCGTCATCCCATTGAATGAACTCGATATCAAAAAGATGAAAGGTGAGTAGGAGGGTTTCTATCGGTTGCGGACTGGCAAAATTCGAGTTGTTTTCACGGTCGAATTAAGTTCTGCCAATATTGAGGTGTGGGCAATTGGCTACAGAGGAGATATTTACAAGCAGTAATGCTGAACTCGGCTAGATCAAGGTTTTGGCTGCATAGCTGACGCGATTTAAGCACCTTTGAGATGTCTAATCAGATTTCTTTTGGTTGTAGCTAGAGATGCTGTTGTATACGCTTTCTGGAAAGGTGAGGTCTTGATAGACGTTGCCCGCATCTGGATCGTCTGGGTTAGGGCAAATTTGAAAGTCTTGCTGAGACTGCCACTCTAGGATGCTGTCGCGGCTAGGCGGGCTGTATTCTTTGCTGGTGACTTGTTGATAGAGCGACCTGGCTTCTTCTTCACTAAAATCTTTGTCTTTTTGCAAGTGGCTAACAATCTCTTCTTCATCAGCAAAATATTGCGCCACCATTGCAAAAGTCAGCCGTCCGTAATGACCGATATCTTTGCCGTCGTCTAAGGCGTCGAGAATATGCGCCATCGTATTGTTTTTGCGTAGGTCTGATACTGCCATAATAGTATTGATATAAATCTACGGGGCCTGCTCCTCTTTTTAAGACGTTTGTACTGATTTTGCGTCTATCCAAAGGAGGTAATCGGGCTGCATTGACGCTCAACCATGACAGAGATCACCGCACTCTTGCCGATGAGTTTTTACCAGCTAGCACTTCGCCTGGGCTGTGCATTATTAGCAAGCTTTATTATTGGACTAGAGCGCGAAAGCAGAGAGAAGGCGGCAGGACTGAGAACGAACTTGCTAGTAGGACTGGGATCGGCGCTGGTGATTTTGGTGCCGATACAGGTGGGGGCGGTGGCGCAATCGGTGGATACGTTGGGGCGATCGCTTCAAGGTGTCATGACAGGGGTAGGCTTTGTCGGTGGCGGCGCAGTTTTTCAAAAAGATCGCGTTAAAGGGCTCACCTCGGCGGCGGCTTTGTGGGTGTCGGCAGCGCTGAGTATTGCGGCGGCCTGCGGGCAATGGCAGATGAGCATACTGGGCGCGCTGGTTGCCTGGTTTGTGCTGCGAGTGATCAATCAAGTTGAAAAGAGGCTTTAGCGATGGCTAGACCTGAGTTCATGACGTTGGTAATCGCTATAGCCTCTATGCACATAGAGCTAGAGGCACATAGAGCTAGGGGGCGAAAGCTATAAATAAACGAGTGTAGCAGAGGAAGTTGGGAATATTCAGTAAGCCTGAATTCATCAAGTTAGATGAGTTTGATCGACCAAGCTCTATCTGATCTGGCGAGCTGATCTTCTGAAAATTATTTCTACGCTATGAAACATTCCGTTTGGCATACTGTCGCGCTCCTGCTGTTTCAGATTTTGTTTATCACTCCGGCTAAGGCCAAGCAGGCGGTAAAGGATGCTCTTATTGTACGCTCTCGGTTTGGCGTTGATTTTGATACGGCTGGCAGCGGCGCTGATGCCTTTGGACAGTTTGAGGGATTTGTCCCAATTTGGCAGCAGGCGGGTCGCGATCTGCTTTTTTTTCAGGGTCAGCTTTTACTAGATGTTAATGCCAACTTGGGGACAAACTTGCAGCTAGGCTATCGTCGGTATATGCCAGCGAGTCAGCGGATTTATGGTGGCTATGTCGCGTTTGACAAGCGGGGTACGGATGCTGCTAGCTTTAACCAACTAGGCATCGGGCTAGAGACATTGGGGCGAGACTGGGACTTGCGGTTGAATGGCTATTTGCCGGTGGGCGATCGCCGTCAGCTCATCAACAGCAATTCCCTAGGCGAAGGGACGCAATTCTCTGACGTGCAATTTATTGATCACCAGATCTTCACAACCAGGCAACCACAGCAAAGCACTGCTCGCCAATATGAATCTGCACTCGGTGGGGTAGATTTGGAAGTCGGTACCCGACTGCTGGCGATTGGGACTGAGGGTGTGCTGCGCGGGTTTGGCGGACTTTATTACTACGATGGCCCAGGGGTAGATGGTTCGCTAGGTTGGCGATTGGGGCTGCGGGCAGAGCCGACTGAATACCTGAGAACGGGGCTATCTGTACAAGATGATGGCATTTTTGGCACCAGCGTTCGCTTTAGCATTGGGGCAACGCTGCCTAGCTATCGAACCCGGTCTCAGGCCCCGGCTAGCGCTCCTGTAAAGGGCTCTGAAGATGACGCAGGTACTGAGGCGAATAGCTTGCTGGCGCGGATGAGCGAATCTGTAAACCGGGTGGGCTATATTATCGTCGATCGGCAAACGGAAGTAGAGACGCTAGCGCTGGGAGATAGTCAGCGCGGTGCTGTGATTAACCCGGCGACTGGTCAGCCTTGGTTTTTTAGCCATGTTACGCCTGATGCCGCTGGTGAGGGCACTTTCGAGATGCCTTATGGAGAGATTGATCAGGCGATCGCAACGATTCCTACCGATGGCAACGGCATTATTTACGTTGGCGAAAGCGGAGACACCACTTTCTTTGGCCCCTTTAATGTTCCTGGCGGCGTCCAGCTTCTTTCAACCGGGCCAGAGCAATTTATCGCTGCGTTTGATAGCGATACCCGGCTACAGCTTCCGGCCTCTGGCAGCGGCAACCTTCCCTTTATTGACGGCATTGTCAATTTGGGCAGTAGCCCGCTTGCGCCTACGGTCTTTGCCGGGTTCGATGTACAAAACTTCGGTTTTTCAGAAGGGATTGAAAACGATTTCTCCAACAACAGTCTTTTCCTCAACAGTCTTGAAGCTGACTCGCTGACACCCGACTCTTTAGAGCGCTTCGATAATGAAAGTGGCTATGGAATTTTTGCCGACAACTCGCTAGGAGAAGTCATCATTCGCGATAATGTCGTATCTTCTTCAAACACGGGCATCTACACTGATGCCTCTGACTCAGACACCGCTGGCGGCCTCACGATTACCCGCAATACGATTAGCGGCCCACAAAGAGCCGGTATTCGTGTAGACAACGAAGACGTCACCCTCACGGGTGACATTAACATCAGCGACAACAGCATAACCAGCGAGTATGGCGGCGGCATTCTTACCTTTATTGAGGATTCGAGCCTGACCGGCGATATCACAATAAACAACAACAACGTAGAGGCTTCTTACTTCGGTATCGGCGTTGGCGCTCAAAGTTCTACTATAAGTGGCAATATTGCTATCAGCGATAACTCAGTCGAAACCAGCTCTACATATGCAGGCGGCGGTATAGCCGTCGGCAATATTAATAGCACTGTTGGCAGCGGCGTGACTATTACAGGTAATACTGTAGATACCCAAACAGTAGGCATTGGTGTAATTAACTATGGTGCTAGCAGGATTGAGGGTGGCGTTACCATTAGCGGTAATTCAAAGATTCAAGTAAGCGGCGATGCTGAATACAACTATTTAGTAGAGAATTTTTTAGGCGGAGCTGCTGGAATTGTAGTGGGTAATGGCGGTGGAAGTACAATCGCAGGCGGCGTCAATATTAGCGCCAACGGCCCAATTCAGGTGACGGCTGATGATGAGACTTCGGCCTTAGGGATTTTGGTCGGCAATGCAGGAGGACAGATTGAAGGCGGGGTCACGATTAACAGCAATGAGTCCATTGAGGTAAGTGGGGCAACTATAGACCCCATTACCGACGGCCCGCCTTCGCCTGGGAACTTTGGTACGACGGCGGTTGCGGTCGTTAACTTTTCGACGGGGGCAGCCAGCGCCATCGACGGCGGTGTCACTATTAGCGGCAACACTGATATCGGCTCTAATGAGTATGGCATTACCATTATCAACCGCTCAAACCCCTTCAACGCCGATGACGGAATCACGGGCGATATTGTAGTCTCTGGCAATATTGTAGATGCTGGTGACGATGCGCTTTTAGTCACCAATACCGACGAAATCGACGGCTCAGTCGCGCTTTTGAACAATATGCTGAAATCGCTTAACGATGATGGCATTGACTTCACGAATTTGACGCCATCGGGTCGGGTGAGCGGCGATGTTGTTTTCAGTGATAATACGATTGATGCTGGAGGCGATGATATTAAATGCGTTAATACCGGTACAATCGACGGCAGTGAGCCACCAGAATGTCAGAATTAAAGGTATCCGCTTCTCCTAATTTTCAGGCGCTGCTAGCACAGCAGCGCGTTAGCTTGCTTGTATCTACCTATCAAGCGGGCAAGCTGATGATTTTGCGGGCCGATCGCGGTAAGTTGAATGTCCATTTCCGCAGCTTTAAAAAAGCAATGGGCATAGCCGCTAATCACACTCGAATAGCGATCGGGACGGCGGCTCATATTCATGAGCTATACAATATGCCTGCCGCTGCTGCTAACCTGGAGTCTGCTCAGCAACATGATGCTTGCTATTTGCCTCGCAACAGCCATGTGACGGGCGATATTGACATCCATGAAATGAGCTGGGCGGGGGACGAGCTATGGTTTGTTAATACGCGCTTTTCTTGTCTGTGTACGCTGGATAGGGCGTATAGCTTTCGTCCGCGCTGGAGACCGCCTTTCGTCAGTGCTTACGCGCCGGAAGATCGCTGTCATCTAAACGGATTGGCTGTGGCGGATGATCGGCCTCGATATGTGAGCGCGTTGGCTCAGAGCGATCGCACGCAAGGTTGGCGCGATCGCAAGGCGGATGGTGGGCTAGTGATGGAGATTGAGAGCAATGAGATAGTCACTCAGGGGCTGTCGATGCCACACTCTCCGCGCTGGTATCGAGATCGGCTGTGGGTGCTAGAGTCGGGCCAGGGTAGTTTGGCAACTGTTGATTTAGCGACAGGTCAGCTTACAACGGTGGCGCAGTGCCCCGGATTTACCCGTGGACTTGACTTTGTGGGGCCATTGGCGTTTATTGGGCTCTCGCAGGCCAGAGAAAGCGCTGTTTTTAGCGGGTTGCCTTTGACCGAGCGGCAGGAGACTCGCATCTGCGGGGTGTGGGTGGTCAATATCGAGACGGGGCAAACCCTGGCTCACCTCAAGTTTGAGTCGGGCGTAGAAGAGATTTTTGCGGTGCAGGCACTTCGGGGTATCTGCTTTCCTGAGGTGATGCCCGAAGGTGAAGCCCTGGTAGGGAAGTCCTACGCATTGCCGCCGAGTGCTTTGGCTGAGGTCGCTTTTTGAGTAATTTTGCTTTAGCGATCGCACCTTAATTTAACTGAGCGCGAAAGCGATTGATACTGACGCCTAACAGCAGAGTTGCAAAGACTAACAATGCGGCGATTTCTGGCAGCAGGGGGCCCAGTCCAACGCCTTTTAGAATCAGGGCGCGGGCAAGGGTGACATAGTGGCGTAGGGGGTCAAAGAAGGAGAGGGCGCGGAAGAAGGTTGGCATACTTTCGATTGGGGCGATCGCCCCCGAAAGCTGAATAAGCGGCACGTTAAAAAAGAACGAAGTCAAAATCACCTGCTGCTGATTTTTAGAAACGGTAGCGAGCAAAATCCCAATGCCAATGCAAACGAATACATAAATGCCCGATACGGCTAAAAATAAAAAGTAGTTTCCTCGGAAGGGCAAGCTAAACACCACGCGGCCAATCGCAGAGGCTAGCAGCACATCTCCCATTAACAGCACAAACAGTGGCGCAATCTTGGCGGTCAAAATCTCCCACCCGGCGGCAGGCGTCATTAATAACTGCTCTAATGTTCCGACATCTTTCTCGCGAATGACGGTTGAAGAAGAGACTAGCGAGCCGGTCAGCGTCAGCACCACGCCAATCACGCCAGGCACAAAGAACCAGCTACTCAGTAAACCTGGATTGTACAGAAAGCTGACGGCTGCTTGAACCGGCGGTGCTATGTCGGTTTGTTCTAAATTTTGACCGTAGCGATTGATGAGCTGTTTGATATAGCCGCTAGCAATGCCTGCGGTGTTAGCATCGACGCCATCGATCAGAACTTGAACATTAACAGATTTGCCAGCGGTTAGCTGGGTGTCAAAGTCAGGCGGGATGATCAGGCCAGTAGAGATTTGGCCCGTGCGGACTTGTTGAGCTAAGTCGGCCTCGCGAGTGGGGAAAGACGCCACTTCAAACGAGTTGTTGGCGACCAGAGCAGCGACAAATTCTCGACTATTAGCGCTGTTGCTATAGTCTACAACGCCCAGACCTAGATTGCTGACGTCTGGGTTGAGGGCCAGGCCAAAGACCAGAAGCTGAACGGTCGGCGGAAACAGCAAGAGAAAGATAATTTGTTTATTTTTAAGAATCTGGCGGATTTCTTTGAGAATGAGCGTCCAAAGGCGGGAATTTAAGAAATTCATAAATCAATCCGAAAATTGCATTCGGCTAAGCACTTTTGCAGCAATCCGAAAACATAGGAAGCCAATCAGGGCAATCATCAGCGGTGCGTACCAGATACCGGGCCAGCCCGTGCCACGAACAAAGGCATCACGGGTAATTTCAATAAAATAGCGAGCTGGAATGATGTTAGAGAGCAGCGATAGCGGGAAAGGAATATTGTCAATTCGGTAGATGAAGCCGGAGAGCAACAAGGCGGTGAGGAATCCTGCGATCGCAGTCCCCTGCACCGCCCCAGTCTGGTTCCCCGCCCGCGCCCCCACCAGCAGCCCAAAAGCCACGCTTGCCGCCAAATAGAGCACAGTCCCAACCAGCAGCGTGGTCGGATCGCCGCGAAAGCGCAAGCCAAACAGCAAGGTTGCCACGCTCATGACAATCACAGCTTCACCTAGCCCAATTAGTAAATAGGCCAGTTCTTTGCCCAATAACCATTCTGTTGAACTCAAATCGGAGGCGTAGACCTGGGCAACGGTACCTTGTTCTTTTTCTTTAACAAGCGCAATCCCGGAAAGCATAGAAGGAAACACCCAGAGAATGACGCCAAAAATACCAGGGACGATATAGAGAGATTCTTTGCGGCCAGGATTGAACCACAGGCGAACGTTAGCATTGATCGGCGATCCGGCTCCTGCGGGTATCAAGCCGCTGGTGCGAACAAAGAATTGGGTAGTTGCCCTAAGACTCGCTTGAATAACGCGAGCATTATTGACATCTGTGCCGTCAACCAGGGCTTGGACAGTGGCTTGTTTACGAGACTTGATGGTTTTCTCGAAGTCTGGCGGAATAATCACGGTGGCTTTGGCTAGGCCGCGATCGATAGAGGCAATCGCGTTCCCTTCTATCAGCGGCGCGGGCTCGAACTGATTAGTAGCAAATAGCCTTTCTACATAGCTGCGACTGAGGGCGCTGTTGTCGAAGTCTTGAACGCTGAGGGGAATGTTTTTTGCTTCTAGGCGAATGGCATAGCCGTAGATTAGCAGGACGGCGAGGGGCAGAAGGAAGGCAAGGGCGACGGTGAGGCGATCGCGTCTAAACTGATTCAGTTCTTTGATGCATTGAGAAAGCACTCTTTTCATATCTGCGCCCGCTGGACAATGCCAATAAAGGCGTCTTCGAGTGAGAAGGGAATGGGCCGAGCTGAGCTAACTTCAATTTGTTTTGCTTGAAGCCACTGTTTGACTTCAGGTAGCTCGCGTTCAGGATTATCTAGAACCAGGTGAAGGCGATCGCCAAAAATAGACACGCGCCAATCTTCTAAACGATCTTTCAGCAAATTTGAAGCAGTTTGAACTTGCGGCGTCACTAGCTCAATGAGCTGCCCTGGCTGCTGCGTTTTGATATCGCTGGGCGAGCCCTGGGCAACAATTTCGCCAGCCACCATAAAGGCCATATCGTTACAGTTTTCGGCTTCTTCTAAATAGTGCGTTGTGACTAAGATGGCTGTACCCTGCTGGGCAAAGTCTCGAATCAATCGCCAAAACTGCCTGCGAGCGAGCGGATCGACGCCAGAAGTCGGTTCGTCTAAGAACAGAATATCGGGCTCGTGCATGACGGATGAGCCAAAGGCGACGCGCTGCTTCCAACCGCCTGGCAAGCTACCGGTGAGGGTGTTTTCTTTGCCGACGAGGCCGCAGGTTTCGAGTACCCAGTCAATTTTTTCACGCCTCAGCTTGCGGGGGACGCCATAAACGCCGCAGTAAAATTCCAGATTTTGAATGATGGTGAGATCGTCGTAAAGGGTGAATTTTTGGCTCATGTAGCCGATACGCGATCGCACCTCAGGCCGATTCAAATTGCTGGTCTCTCCCGCTAGCTGAATATCGCCACCGCTAGCCGGTAGCAAGCCACACAGCATTTTAATCGTAGTGGTTTTACCCGCTCCGTTAGCGCCCAGTAGCCCAAAGATATCGCCATAGCGCACGCTGATATCAAGATTTTTGACGGCTTGAAAGTCACCGAAAGTCTTCTGTAGGTTGTGGGTAGAGATGGCCAGTGCGCCTTTCTCTTTGCCCGCCCGGTAAGCTGGAAATTCTAGATAGGTCGGATCGGAGCCCTGCTGCCGTAGGCGATTGACAAAAACATTCTCCAGGGTGGCTTCGTCTGCTCGCATGTCTTTGATTTTTAGACTGTTCTCAGAGAGGACGCGGCGGATTTGCTCCTGCCCCTGGTCAGCACTGGTGACCATCACGTCCAGGCGATCGCCAAAGGTTTGAATATCAACAATTTCAGCGCCACTTTCATTCAAAACGGTCTCAGCTTTAATCAAGTTGTCGGCTCGAACTTCGATTCGGCTCAGGCCTAAACTATCTCGCAACTCGCCTAGCGTGCCTATTTGTTGAATTTCGCCTTGATAAATTAAAGCAATTCTGTTGCAGCGCTCCGCCTCGTCTAAATAAGGGGTGGCCGCGACGACCGTGACGCCTTCAGCCGCGACTGATGCTAGCAAATCCCAAAATTCTCGGCGCGAAACTGGGTCTACGCCCGTTGTCGGCTCGTCTAGCAAAAGTACTTTTGGCTGGGCAACGAGGGCGCAGCACAGGGCTAGCTTTTGTTTCATGCCGCCCGAAAGCTGGCCCGCGAGTCTGCCGGTAAAGCGATGGAGGTCTACGCGCTGAAGGAGTTGCTGCGATCGCACTTCAAATTCATCGTCCGGCACCTGCCGCAGTCCCGCGCTGTACTTCATGTTCTCGGCAATGCTCAAGTCGGCATACAGCGAAAACTTCTGAGTCACATAGCCCAAATTCAACCTGGCTTCGCGAGGCTGTGTACCCAGCACAGACACATGCCCAGACGTCGCTTCCATCACCCCCGCCAAAATGCCAAAGGTGGTTGTTTTCCCCGCCCCATCTGGCCCAATTAAGCCAAAAATTTCGCCGCGATTAATCGAAAAATCAATGCCTTTGACAGCTTCGAGCGGGCCATAGAACTTACGGAGGTTTTGGACTGCGATCGCGCCATCCGCCGCCCTTTCAACCCTTGGCCGAACAGCAGAAACAGTCATTCTCCTGGCTCCTCTTCTAGCAAAATTTCACCATCGGCAGGCATTCCCGGCTTGGCAAAGCCCTGAGGATTTTCAATCTCTAGCTTCAGGCCAAACACTTGAGTGACGCGGTCATCTTCAAAGTAAATATTTTCGGGCGTAAAAGAGGCTTCGGTATCGATGGCCGTGACTTCTGCCGCCAGAGGCGTTTCGGGCGCAGAGTCGAGAAATATCTGGGCGGGCTGGCCGACTCTGACATCGCCAACTTGACCTTCAGGAATGTAGCCCCGCAGGTAAACGTCACTGAGGTTGACCACACTCAGAATGGTCGTCCCCGCAGAAATGACTTCGCCCGGCTCGACCGTACGGGTCAAAACGACCCCGTCAATTGGGCTTTTAATCGATAGATCTGCCAGCATGGCCTCGATTTCTGCCTGGTCGGCTTTGGCACTTTCTAGGTCGGCTTTGGCAGCGGCAAGTTGGGATTGCGCCTGGGCCTGCTGCTTTTGGGTGCGGGTAACTTGGGCCGCTTGAATGTCGGGGTTAATCTCGCTGGTTTGCGCCTGGGTGAGGGCTCCTTTGGCGGCGGCTACCTGTTGTCTGGCCGCGTTAACGGCGGCCTGGCGGGCGGCTAAAACATCTTGAGCGGTTTGAAACTGGTTTTGCACTTGGTCGAATTGCTGCTGAGAGATTGCGCCTTGTGAGACGAGGGTAGCGAATCGATCGCGATCGCTGCTGGCCAGCTCTAAAGCAGATGCGGCCTCTTGCGCTTGAGCCTGCGCGGAGGCGAGTTGGGCTTGCGCGGTGGCCACGGCGGCTTCACTCTGGTTGACGCGCCCGGTGGTGTCGCCGCGTGATTGTTCGAGGGTGAGCTGAGCTTCTTCTACTTCGCTAGCGACCACTTCAATTTGCAAATCGGCCTGAGTAATCTGCTGTTCGGCGCTGGCGACTTTGGCCTTGGCAGCTTCTAGTTTGGCCTGAAGTTCGGCGTCATCTAAGGTGGCGATGATTTGGCCTTGGGTAACGCGATCGCCCTCTCGCACCGCCACCGATTCAACCTTACCGCCCACCTTTGCGCCCAAGTCACTTTCATAGCTTTCAATCCGTCCACTAAGCTGAATGGCGCGCTCATCAGGGCGCGTTAGCCAATATCTCAGCCCAAACCCAGCCGCGACCAACAGCAGGCCGAGTGGAATCAGGATTCGCAGCTTTTGCTTAACCCCTTTTCCTTTATCGCTTTTTGGCGTAGGGTTAGCGCTCTGCCCAGCGTCTGAACCCGATTCTGAACCCGAGTCTGGATGAGTAGGTACCGCCTGAGTCATGGTTAAAGCCCGTCACCTTATCAGCTAGTAAAATGTACTATACGGTATAGTGTACAGCAGGGCATGGAAAAAAATAAAGCTTCGGGCTAAATCTCCTTCTTTGTATATAAACAGCTATTGTATTGAGACTCTATTTATGGGCGCGCTGACGGCAAATTCTCTTTCTACTCAGTCAAAGCAGGCGCAAATTCTAAAGGGCGCGCTGACGATTTTTTTGCAGCGTGGCTATGAAGGCACCAGTATGGATCGAGTCGCGGCGGCGGCAGGCGTTTCTAAAATTACGATCTACAAGTATTTTGAGGGCAAAGAAGGGCTGTTTACCGCGCTGATAGAGCAGGTAACCTCTCTTCGGTTTCAGGTACTGTTTGGCACTTTGTCATTAGCCGATCCGCCCGATGTCGTTTTGCGCCAGGTCGCCACGAAGCTGTTAGATATGCTGGCAGATGACGAAGAGTATGTTGATTTTTTGCGATTAATTATTGGGGAATCAGGGCGATTTCCGGCGTTAGCTCAGCTATTTGTGAAGTCTTTGCCGCAAAAGGTTTGGGCGACGTTAGAAGACTATTTTGACGCGCATCCTGAACTGGAACTAAAAGATTCGGCAGCGACTGCAAGAATTTTTATGGGGACGTTGATCAGTTTTGTATTATCGCAGCGGCTGTTGCATGGGGAGGCGATCGCGCCCATCAGCGAAAAAGCGGTGGTCGATAGCCTAATTGACCTCATCGTGGGTTGAGATATTTCCATCCTTGTAAAATCGGTATAGATGTTTTAGGGCAAGCGGGCGATGACTAAAACCGTGGGGCAGTCGCGGTGGAATGGGCAAAAATCTTTCCCTGGTTGGCTGCGCGGGCTGTGGGTGTTATTCGCGCTTATTTTGTTTGTTCGGTTGATTCCCTATTTTGCGCCTGTTCGAGCTAGTGATATTCAGCAGCATCAGCTAGCGGTAGAGTTTAGCGATCGCAATGGCCTCCACTTAGGCACGCTACTCACCCGCGATCAAGAACACACGGCAGTTATTCCGATAGAACAAGTCTCTTCTATCTTTATTCAGGCAATTCTCTCGGCTGAAGATCAGCGTTTTTACCAGCATGGGCCGTTAGACGGGCGGGCGGTAGTGCGATCGCTCCTAGAAGCCATCCAAGCGCGCAAGATTGTCAGCGGCGCTTCTACTATCACCATGCAGCTCGCGAGAATGTTAGAACAATCGCCCCGCACGCTAGCGCAAAAGGGGAAAGAAGTTTGGCTGTCTTGGCGGTTGGCGGCGGGCATGAGTAAGGATGAGATTTTGGCTGCATACATCAACCGTTTGCCAATGGGCAGCAATATTTATGGCGTGGAGGCAGCGGCACAGGTTTACTTTGGCATTTCGGCGGCAGAACTGAACCTGGCGCAGGCGAGCTTGCTTGCTGGATTGCCAAATGATCCAGTCGATCTCGACCCTTACTTCCATTTTGAGGCCCTCAAGCAGCGGCAGGCTTATGTGCTGGATCGGATGGTGGCAGATGGGCATTTGAGTGCGGCGCAGGCTGTGCGGGCTTTGGCTGAGGGGGTGGGGGTGCGATCGCGCCAGCAAGGCATAGAAGCCGCACCCCATTTTCTCTTTTGGCTAGCCAAACAACTGCCGGAAGATCATCCTGCCAAGGTCAAAACGACGCTCGATTTGCCTTTACAACGGTTTGTAGAAACTCAGGTTCGGCAGGTGGTGCGATCGCTCTCCACCAAAAATGTCCATCACGCGGCAGTACTCGTACTCGACAACAAAACCGGTGAAGTCCTCGCCTACGTCGGCTCGCCAGACTACTTTGCCTCAGCCGCTGGCCGCAATGACGGCGTTCAGGCGCTACGTCAGCCCGGCTCGACGCTAAAGCCCTTCCTCTATCAGCTTGCCCTAGAAAATAAAATCATTCATTCCAACACCATTCTGGCCGACGTCCCCACCCGCTACGCCATCCCCGGTGCCAAAACCTACAGCCCAGTAGATTATAGCGAAAGCTTTCACGGCCCCGTTCGCGTCCGCACCGCCCTAGCAAATTCTCTTAACGTGCCTGCCGTTCGCGTGCTCGAAAAAGTAGGCGTACCTGCATTTCTAAACCGCCTGCAACAGCTCGGCTTTGTTCACCTCACCGAATCTCCCGATCACTACGGTTTAGGACTTGCCCTCGGCAGCGGCGAAGTCAGCCTGTGGGAGCTTGCCCATGCTTACCTGGCCTTAGCCCCCGAAGCTCAACCCAAACAAAAATATCTGCCGGAGGCTGAGCGCAGTCGAAGCCTCATCCGCGACATGCTCAGCGACCCTCACGCCCGCGCCCTCTCCTTCGGCGTAGACTCCGTCCTCAATCTCCCCTTCCCCGCTGCGGTCAAAACAGGTACCTCTTCTGACTTTCGCGATACCTGGACAATAGGGTTCACAACCGATTACACCGTCGCAACCTGGGTTGGCAACTTCTCTGGTGAACCCATGCGACAAATTTCGGGTGTAGCAGGTGCCGCACCACTATGGCAGCGAATTATGTTGCACTTACACGAGAAAAAGGAGCCTAACGCCTTTCCCCCGCTAACCGGCTGGGTAAAAAAGCCGATCTGTTCTATCTCCGGGCAAAAGCCGACAGCAAATTGCCCTAGCATAGTCGAAGAATATCTGCTGCCAGGCGATCTCTCTGAGTATGAACGCTCGGCAGAGGTGCCTTTTCGATTACCACCTGTCTATGACGAATGGTTAGCCAATCAGCCCGAGTTGAATTGGGCGGCAGGAGAACTGCGCATTTTAACCCCCAGAGAAGACGCCTACTTTGTAATGGAGAATTCAGAGGATGCATCCCGGCTGGCCTTTAAGATTGCAGCACCGGCTGGGCAACTGGTGGAGTGGCGGCTGAATGGTGAGCTGTTGACAACAACGGCTGAGCGGGAGATTTTCTGGCCGATGCGAGAGGGGGCCTGGGTATTGGCGGTGAAGAGTGAGGGTTTAGAAGATGAGGTGAGATTTGAGGTGCGATCGCCTCATCAATCACCTACAAAAAGAGGATTTTCGAGGGTCAAAACACATCAGCAATAACAGAAGCGAGCGCTAAGCTTTTCGAAAGCACCTGTCAAGAGTCTTGAGTTCAGCAAAAAGCCTTACCACAAGGCATTTAAGGTACTGCTGGTGATAGTAACCAAACCACCAGCAGTACCTTAACGATGGACGGCTTGGTGACCAATTCGCATCTCAAAGATTTGCGCTTCGGGAAAGCGCTTTAGCAGTTCCTTAGCAGCGCTCAGACTATCACTAGCGACTTCAAAGGCCCCAGTCTCAATATCAATCGCAACTATTTTCCCGTAATTACTGGCTTCGACCTTTGGCCGTACCTGAGACTCATAAATCTCTTTGCCACGACGCGCGAACTCTTCTTTACTGTATCGGGGTTGTCGGACTACCATCTATTCAATCTCGCTGCTTCGATCTTGCTACGGTGCTTTATGCTTTCATTTTATAATAAGCTCAAGCTATTAAGACGATGCGCAAGTCACCTTCAATAGTAGGTATGGGCTTATTCCTATGTAGAGTAAATATCAGCGCCTGAATCGTCTGGATGTTCGTAATTAGGTAGCGTAGCATCATCTGTTACCTACATTATTTCCACAAAGGAAAATTAATGTTTATCTGCCCGCGCTTAATACTTGTTCAGCCGTTAGGCTTAAATCGGGAAAAGTGATAGAGGCGATGCTCTGATTGCCTCGGAGCAAGCAAATTTCATATTCTCCCTCTATTAGCGTACAAATAGAAAGGGTAGGCCGCTTGGGCTTGCCAATATGCCGAATGCCACCTAACCCGGCGTAATCTGCAATCCAATATTCAGGAATGCCGAGCGCTGCATAATCTTCAACCTTACGCGCATAGTCATTTTGCCAGTTGCTACTAACGACTTCTACGACAAATTTAATTGAGCTACCCAGCGTCAAAATCGACTGGTCAGGCCAAAGCGGTTCGCTAGCGAGTTCTAAGCGATCAATCACGGCGACATCGGGCCGGAATGCTGTCATATCAGCGTTATTAGGGCGAAATAGTCCTCGCTGAAGAACAAGCCAGGGCAGGCTTGCTTTATCTATCTGCACGCAAGCTTTTGTGGTGATGAAAGCAGCAATCTCTTCATGTTGACCCGTGGGTTCCAAGTCAAATACCTCACCATCAATCAGCTCGTAGCGGTTGTCTTCACCGTAACGAGTGACAAACTCATCGAAGCTTAGAGGCTTTTGCTGTATGGGTCGGTTAGTGGCAACAGTCATTAAGCTATCTCGGCCCCGGTCAATAGCCCTCAGTTTACCAAATCCAAAGACCTACAGTTTTCTTGGTTTAAGAATTGTAGCTATTTGTTGGCGGCTGTCCGATTTCTGGCGATGGGAGGTGTAGCTTACGCTACAGATGTTTGGAGGATAGACAGGTGCGGTATCGTCGCGGGTGGAAAAGGTTATTCTGTGGGTTGATTGGGTTGGCGATCGCACTCACCTTTGCCGCCTGCAATCCAAACAATCGCACAGATACCGATACCGAGCCGAGTCAGCCCAACTCATCACTACCGCCGCTCAAACCTTTCCCCGAAGTCATCGAATTATCACCGCCCGAGCTACCCGATTGGATCGAGCAGATTAGCCCAACCGATGAAGCGGACGCCCTCGCCCAAATTCGCATTCGCTTTCAAGCACCGCTGATTCCACTCGAAAGTTTGGAAAGCCCAACGCAGCAGGATTTGCTTAAACAGTTTGAGCTAGTACCCGAACTGCCAGGTCAGTTTCGCTTTTTGACACCGCGCATGGTGGGTTTTCAAGGCGATCGCGCCCTGCCCAAAGCCACCCGTTTCCAAGTCACTCTCAAAGCCGGACTCAGCGACTTAGAAGATCATCAGCTCGAACAAGATTTGGTCTGGACGTTCAATACTGAGCCCGTTAAGCTCACAGATCTACCCGGTTTGCCCAGCACAACAGACATGGAGCTAGAGCCAATAGATCTAAAGCCAACGCTCGAATTTACGGCAAATACGGCGCTAGATGTTGATTCGCTGGCAAAGCATGTTCGCTTTATGCCTGAAGGAGAGTCTCGCCCGGTAGGGGTGAGCGCAGCGTTAGTAGAAGAGGCTAACGATTCAGATCCTTCTCCCAAAGATCACAAAGATCAGTTTAATCCGGAGGCCAAGGCTAAGCGCTATACGATTACACCAAGGCGATCGCTTAAAAAAGCCACTCAATACACCCTTGCTTTCACACCGGGCATTCGTCCGGCCCAAGGAAATTTAGCGAGCGAAGAACAGTTTGACCGACAGGTTATCACCTATGCGCCGCTTGCTTTTGAAGGGATAGCCTCTGAACCTGGATATGGGGTTGCTTCTGAACGATTTGTCAATGGCTTAGGACAGCTCAAGTTCAATAATGGATTGGTGGCTGAGTCTGTGATCGCAGAGATTTCGGTAGAGCCGCCGCCGCGAGAGTCACCCCAGCTTTTACGCGCTTATGATGACGAGCGCGAGATTGCTTTGAATCCTTGGGCTTTGGAGCCTGCTACAGAATATACCTTTACGATTGGGGCGGGGCTAACCGATCGGTTTGGTCAGACGCTGGGCAAACCCGCGAGTGTGACCTATAATACGGGCGATTTGTCTCCTAACTTGTGGGCACCGTCTGGTCTAAATATTTTCCCGACCAATCAGGATTTACAGCTTAATATTTCCACGGTGAATCTTCCTGAAGGCTATCAAGCTGCGTTTGTGCCCGTAGCGCCCACTGATTTGGTCTATACTGACTCGGCTTATCCGCGCGATCGCTACAGTCTACTGCCCGATGCCAGCCAGTGGCCATCGATTTCAGTCCAAAATGAACAGAATCAGGTAAAAGAGAATGCGATTCCTTTGGCAGAAAAGCTGTCTGGTACGGGAATGTTGGCTTATGGCGTGAAGGCGCGGACGGTTTTGGTCGATGAAAATTGGCAAGAGCCGTCCTATTATGGGTTGGTACAGCTCACGAATTTAGGTGTTTTTGCACAGTGGTTTCCTGAATCGGGGCTGGTGCGGGTGCATCACCTTTCGGATGGGGAGGGTGCGATCGCCTCTATCGATGTCTACCGTTCCCAATTAGACAGCACCACACGCGGCACCCCCACCCCTTGTGCAACAGGTACAACTAATGCAGAAGGCGTTTTACGATTAGATGCAACAGCTTTGAAGCAGTGCATGGCAGGGAGAAATCAGTTTAATGAGCCGCCGGAACTGTTAGCGATCGCCCGCGAAAATGAAGATTGGGCTTTTGTGCGTACTCAGTCTTACAGCGGTAGCTATAGCTATGGCATCTATGCGGACTGGGAGAGTGATAAACCCCTCTCACGCGGCACCGTTTTTTCAGATCGACAACTCTACCAACCCGGAGAAATCGCCTGGTTTACGGGCGTCGCCGATTATCTCAAAGGTGGCGTGCTTACACAAGACAAAGGCGTAGCCTATGCGGTCATGCTAGAAGACCCAGACGGTAATCAGATTGACTTGGGTAAACAAACCACTAATAATTTCGGCATGTTTTCGCTTTCTTGGACGGTTGGCGAACAGCCATCCATTGGCAACTACGTGATTTTGGCAAAGGGCGATACGGGCGTCGAAATTCGGGGTGATTTTCGAGTCGCTGAATTCAAGCCGCCTAATTTTAAGGTTGACCTTGCCCTGGATGAAAAGATTGCTGAGCTGGGTCAAACAATTGAGGCTAAGGCTCAGAGTAATTATCTTTTTGGCCCGCCTGTGCAGGATGCGGCTGTCGCTTATTATGTCACTCGCATGCCGACAGAGTTTGTACCGGATGGCTGGGATAAGTTTAGCTTTGGTCGCCGCTGGGATTGGCCACAAGAGCAGCCTGAGGTACCAACCGATGTGTTGCAGATCAGCGAAAAGTTGAGTGAGGCGGGCGACAGTAGCTTGAGTATTCCGGTGAAGGGGGATTTGCCCTATCCAATGACCTATCGGATGGATGCGGAAGTGGCGGATGTGTCGAATCTGTCGGTGGCGGCTTCGCAAACGTTTATGGCATTGCCAAGCGATCGGCTAATTGGCTTGCAGGCTAATTTTGTAGCGACGGCAGGGGAAGCCTTTCCGATAGAGGTGATTGTGAGCGATCCGGCGGGGGGTGCGATCGCCAACCAATCTGTCAAAATAGAGCTGCAAAAAGCTACTTACAGCCGCGTTACTGAAGTCGTCGAAGGCAGCCGTATTCCAGTCAATCAGGTGGAATATGAGACCGTAGCCGAAGCCTTTGTGCGATCTAAAAAGACGGCACAAACAGTAGAACTGACGCCGCCTGAATCGGGCAGCTATCGCCTGAGGGCCAACTTTGCGGGTGCAGACAGCCCGGTAGCCGCGACCGACTTACGCCTGTGGGCAACGGGCGGTACGCCCGTGTATTGGGGCTCGCGATACAACAACAACCGGCTGAGCGTACAGCTCGACAAAGACAGCTATGAGGTGGGTGAAACGGCAACAGCGTTGATTCAA
This sequence comes from Phormidesmis sp., assembly GCA_049791095.1. GTDB lineage: Bacteria > Cyanobacteriota > Cyanobacteriia > Phormidesmidales > Phormidesmidaceae > Phormidesmis. Next base: position 81,156 of record JBAQZP010000144.1, on the reverse strand, counting down.
TCCCCTTATCCTGAGGCAGATTTGTTCTTTTCGGTCATTCGCCACGATACGATCTATCAAACGCTGATGTCTGTAGAGGGCGGTGCGCCGCAGGTGCAGTTTACGGTAACGCCCGAGATGCTGCCGAACGCGGCGGTAGAAGCGGTTTTAGTGCGTAAAGGAGAACCTTTGGAGACGTTGGAAGATCCAGGTGATCTAGAGAATCTCTCTAGCGTAGGATTTGCGCCATTTGCGACTAGTTTAGAAAACAAATATTTGACCGTAGTAGTAAAGCCGGAGCAGACGATACTAAAACCTGCTGCCACAGAAACGCTTTCACTCAGCTTAAAAGACGCCGATAATCGGCCAGTCGCCGGGCAGTTCACCGTTATGGTCGTGAATGATGCGGTGCTTCAGCTCAGCGGCTATCGCCCGCCCGATCTGGTAAAAATAGTCTATGCCGAGCAGCCGATTTCTATACGGTTTGCAGATAACCGTCAAGATGTTGCCCTAGCGCCGCTTACGTCTCCTTTGGCAAAGGGCTGGGGCTATGGCGGCGGACTCTCTAGTGGCGCGGCGAGCACTCGCTTGCGAGAGAATTTTCAAGCATTAGCTTATTACAGCGGCTCAGTATTGGCAGATGACAGCGGTCAGGCCGAAGTGAATTTCAAGCTTCCCGACGACCTCACGACCTGGCGGGTGATGGTAGTGGCAACAGATGGCGATCTGCACTATGGCAAGGGTGAGGCGACGTTTATGACGACGCAGCCGCTGATTACCAATCCGCTGTTGCCTCAGTTTATGCGTCAGGGCGATCGCGCCGAAGCGGGTTTAAGCATCACTAACACCACAAACCAACAGGGCAACTTGCAGCTTTCAGGAAATCTCAACGGCGGACTGCTATTTGAAGATGCCGATGATACGCTTACCCAACGAGCCAAAGCGCCTTCAGGCACCGCAGCTTATCGGTTTACGATACTAGCAAGTCGGCCAGGTGAGGGCGAAGTCACTTTTCGTACGCAGCTAGGTGCGACAGCGGATGCCTTTAAGGTACCGCTGACGGTGAAGGCATTGGCGGTTACAGAGCAGGTAGTTGAAGCAGGAACCACAACCGATTCGGTGACAATTCCTTTGCGAGTGTCTGAGGCGGTAGCAGAGGAAACCGGTGGGCTTGAGATTTCTTTGGCCAGTAACTTGTTGAGCGACCTTAAAATACCCACCCAACAGACGCTGCGAGAGGATTATTTTCCTGGTTTAGAGACTTTGGCGAGTCGGATTGCGATCGCATCCCAACTAAAACTTCTCTCCCAACAATACAAAAACATCACCGACATCGATCTAGACACGCAGATTTCTTCTGCCCTAGAACAACTTCAAAAGCTCCAGCAGCCAGACGGTGGATTTGCCGCTTGGCCCGGTGCCAACAACGCCGATCCGTATGTGACACCTTACGCAGTGAGCGCACTGACCCAGGCCCAAACAGCCGGTTTCACCGTCAGTGATTCTCTTCTGAGTCAAAGTAAAACTTACTTAAACAGCTTATTAGCCGACCCAGGACAGTATGATTTTTGTCAAAGCGTAGACTGTAAAAATAAGGTGCGATTAGAGACGCTCAATGCATTAGCCGATCTGGGCGATATTCGTAATCAATATCTCTCTTTTCTCTACGATCAGCGCTCTACCTTCGATCTTACCGATCAAATTAAGCTGGCCCGTCATCTCTCTCGCTTCCCCGACTGGCAATCGGAATCGGCAACCCTGACTACTCAAATCCAGGAGACAATTTACGCAACGGGACGTGAGGCCACGGTCAACTTACCGAATCAATGGCGCTGGCTAAATTCTCAAACTGCCGCCCAGTCACAAGCCTTACGGCTGTTCACCGCCCGTGAAGGAAGCCCCGAATTGCTGAGCCGACTCGTGCAAGGGTTGCTCTCTCAACGCCGAGAAGGCACTTGGCGCAATAGCTACGACAATGCTCAGGCATTAATAGCGCTGACAGACTATGCCCAGCGATTGCCAACGCCGCCAAACTTTGAGGCAACGGTACGGCTTGCAGACAAGACAATTTCAACTCAAACCTTTGAGGGCTATGAAGCCGCGAGCACCGACGTCACTGTCCCCATGCTTGATTTGCCAAAAGGTGAATCTGAGCTACAGTTACAAAAAGCAGGAGAAGGAGAACTGCATTACGTCAGTGCTTACCGCTATCGTTTGCAGGGCAATCCGCCTGGTAGATTGAACGGACTGCGGATTACTCGCCTTGTTCGCCCGGCTAATCAGGCTGAAGTGTTGCATCAGTTTGGGCTTCAGGCAGCGGAAGAAGCGACCGCACTCCCCACTGGCCAAGTTTTCGACATCGGCCTAGAAATTATCTCCGACCATCCGGTCGATCATGTGATCATTACCGATCCGCTCCCTGCCGGGCTCGAAGCGGTAGACACCACGTTTCAGACGGCGACGGCAGCGCTACAAGCTCAGCAAGATAGTTGGAAGATTGATTATCAAAGGATTTATCGCGATCGCATCCTAGCCTACGCCGACCATCTCGATGCCGGAATCTACAGCCTTCACTACCTCGTTCGTTCCGTCACCCCAGGCACCTTTGGCTGGCCCGGCGCAACCGCCCACCTACAATACGCCCCCGAAGAATTTGGCCGCACCACCGCTGCGACCTTGGAAGTGAAGTAAGCACAGAATTGCCTGATGAGTTTGGCTGATGACCAATTGCGTAACACATGGTCGTTTCTAGCTTGAGTAGTCTCAGCCAACTTTTCTGTTCTTTTGCAACAGTGCATTCATCCATTGCAAATCGGCTTCTGATAGTGTGGGTTTGATTGGCTTGCTATAGTCAATCGCCAAGTGGTACTTAGCCCTGCGATAAATACCTTCTATCAATGTTTGTAAATCGAGCATGAGCGGACTGTCTTCTGGTTTGAGCGGCAGCGCAAATGGTGGAATGCTTTGTCGTAGACCAAACTCGTACAATTCAGCCCGAGGCCGCAAATCGCTTCGGCTCACTAATATGCTATAACAACCCTGCCGTTCTATCCCCCCTACGGGCAAAGGGATACCGCCGCGTAACAGGTCAATTTCTACTAAGTTGGTCAAGCTGGCTAGCACCTGGTGGCGTTTCTTGTCGTAGGCACGTCGTCCTTCACCAGCGCGTTTGTTCTTAGGCGACAGTAATTCTATGGCGGTGACGACTGCCCCATTGCTCACATCCCGAATCTCTAAATAGCGCTCCTGCACCTCTTCAGCCATTAGGATAGTAACTGTTCTAGGTACTACTGCTGTTGCCGGGGCTGTGTTGCTGGTAGGTTGAGTCTGCTGCGTTATAACAGAAACATCAGGAATGCCGACCATCAGGCTTTCGTCAGATTCACTTAAGGTAAGTACGCTTTTCGATCGCAACCCGGTAAGCATCCGAGAGCTGCTCGCTCAAATTATCTGCGATCGCCACAATTAACCGACTGTGAACTTCACTCCACAGCTCAGGCATTTCCAAGTAAGGATCCATTCCAGGAAAAGGCGACGGCATGATCAAAAACCTCGGGGATAAGTTTATATTTTAGCGACGGTAACGCCTGTGCCTCCATCTGCTTGATCTGCCGCTTCAAAGCTTTGCACTTGAGGATGTCGTTTCAGATACTCTTGAACGCCATGCCGCAATTTGCCGGTACCATGCCCGTGAATGAACCACACCGGGCCATTTGCACGGGCGATCGCATCTTCTATCACACTTTCTGCCTCCGCCACGCGCATCCCGCGCAAGTCCACCGTATTACTTTGCGTTTTCACCATCGGCGCTTCAGGGACAACCTTTGCCACGGGCAGAGCTTTAGGCGGTTTCTCAATTGGCTCTGCCTTCTCACCTTTCAAGGACTCAATATCAGAAAGGTCAACCGTCATTTTCATAATGCCAAAGCGCACGGTAACTTTGCCGTCCTCGTCAGCTTCTTCTAGCACATCCGCAAGCTGCCCACCCAGGCTAGATAAACGAACGCGCTCGCCTTCTTTAGGCCGATAGCCCTGTCCTGTCGATTTCACCTTGGCCGGATGCTTGCCAGTGGGCAGGCGTTTCTCTTCAATGGCATTGAGAGCTTCAGTAGCCTTTTGGGCATCTTTGCCAGTTTTGCCGCCCTGTTGCAGATCTCGAATCACCTTGGCGACTTCGGCGCGGGCGTGAAGGAGAGCTGTTTCTACCTCTTTTTCTTGCTGACGCTTCATTTTTTGTTCGCGATCGCGCAAACTCTGTGCCCTCGCCTCCACTTCCTTATAAAAGCGCTCCGCCTTCGCCACCAGCTTCTCAGCTTCCTCAGCCCGTTTCTCCTGCCGCTGTCTTTGCTTCTCTAATCCTTCAATCACCTGATTCACCTCTTCATTTGCCCCGCCCATCTGCTTTTTAGCCTGCGCCAGCACACTCTCCCTCAAGCCCAATCTGCGCGCAATCGAAAGCGCGTTAGATCGCCCAGGAATGCCCCACAGCAAGCGATAAGTAGGCGCAAGTTTGACATCATCGAACTCAACCGAGGCATTCTCGAATCGATCGTCTTCGTATTTAAGGGCCTTGAGTTCGCCGTAATGAGTGGTAGCGACGGTGAGGCGCGTGTTGTCGGCCAGGTGTTTTAAAAGTGCGATCGCCAATGCACTGCCCTCAGAAGGATCCGTACCCGCCCCAACCTCATCTAGCAATACCAGCGAATTAGCACTCCCGTCTTCTGCCTTCTGACTCCCATCTCCCCCCTTCTGACTCCTCTCTTCTTCCAAAGCATCCAAAATTCGCCCAATCCGCTTCACATGCCCCGAAAAAGTAGACAGGCTCTGTTCAATAGATTGTTCATCCCCAATATCTGCCAGGACTGAGTCAAACCAAGGCAGTTCTACCGGTTCGCGAGCCGGAATAAACATCCCTACTTTTGCCATCAGTGCGCTGAGTCCTAGCGTCTTTAGCGTCACTGTTTTACCGCCTGTGTTGGGGCCGGTAATCGCCACCACTCGCAGGTCTGGGCGAATGACCAAATCTGTGGGGACAACGGTGCTATTCTGTTCTTTTTTTTGTTGCCACAGCAGCAGCGGATGCTTGAGCTGACGCAGGGTAATCTGTTCTTTATTAACAAATCGAGGCGCGTTGCCGTCCATCCACAGGCCGTAGCGGGCGCGGGCGGCAGCTAGATCTAAACGAACAACTGTAATCACTAAGTGTTCTAATTCAGGGAGGACTTCAGCAATTTGATAGGTGAGCTGTTGGCGAATCGCTTCTTCTTCAACTTCTTCTTCTTTGCGTAGGGCGCGGCGCTTGTTGCCATTATCGACTACGCTGTGAGGCTCTACATAAAGGGTTGCGCCGCTGGTAGAAACGTCGTGAACAATTCCAGGGATGGCATCTTTGCGATCGGCTTTGACAGGGATGACGAAGCGATCGCCCCGCTGCGTAATCAAGCTTTCCTGCACGGCGTTGCTTTGGCGCTGAAGGATGCGCTGAAGTTTTGAATAGATGCGATCGCGCACCACCTTCAACTGCTGACGAACCCCGCCCAGCTTGTCACTAGCCCGATCGGCCACCTTACCCTGATCGTCTATGCAGCGATGAATTTCCTGCTCCAGTTCTGGAAACGTCCGCACATCGGCGACAAGCGCTTGCAATACGGGCAAGTCATCCTGCGCGTCAATTTGTCTGCGCAGTCGCCGGGTACCCGCCAGGGTGGTCGCGATGTCTAATAGCTCGTCTCCCGATAAAATGCCCTGCACCTGCGCCCGCTCTAGCGCCACGCCAATATCTCGAATGCCGCCAAACTGAAGGCCACCCACAGTCGATTCTAGCTGAGTGGCTTCGACGGTTTGAGCTAGCAGCGCTTCGCTTTCTGATTGGGTTTTAGGGATGGGTAACCGCTGTGCGGCTGTCGTGCCAATGTTGGTAGCGGTAAAGGTCGCTAGATGGCGACATAGCCGGGGCCACTCTAGCAGGTCTAATGTTTCAGCTTGGATTTGAGGTTGACTGGGCGTTTGTCCGGGGGGTTTAGCGTTCGACAAGAGGTTTTCAATAGCTATATCCTTTCTATTATAAGGAGGCGACCTCATAAAGTTGTCTCTATCAAAAGTCCATTCAATAGTCCATTAAGCTTCATTCAAGAGGGAACTGGCCACGCTACCGTCACCTTTACTGATTCACAACTACAGCGGCGATTCGCTCGTGCCCAAAAAGCTGGCAATCAAGCCTGCCAATCTTGCTGTGGCGCAAACCTCGATTGAACTGTTTGGGCGGATGGTCGGCAAGACGCAGGGCGAGCTTGACCAGCAGCTACAGATTCTAGAAGGAGAAGGCACGGACTATCGAGTGAAGCGCGGGCTGGCTCACATTTTGCGCAATAGCTTTAGTACGTTTGAAATTGTCAGTCCGCTAGATCCGGATGAGTTGCGCGATCGCATCTTCACCCTAGCCGCCACCCAAACGCCCAGCCCCGCCGCAGCCCGCCAGCACCTTAGCACCGTGGCCGCCCAACTCACCCAATCGCTAGACCGTCAGGTAGAACCGATTCACATTCAGCAAGGGCTCTACGCCGACCTTCAAGAAAACCGCATTCTCACCAGCTTCGATGCGCCCACACCAGAAGCCCTGATTCACCGCTACAACCTCTCTCAGGTACAGGGCATCTTTTACAAAGCCAGCCACGTCGTGATGAACCTGCATCGCAACGATCCGGGTGAATACAAACTGATGTTTAAATACCTCAAGCTGTTTCGCCTGATGACTTACATCGAGGGCGAAGCTGACCAGGGCTTTACCATTACGATTGACGGCCCCGCCAGTTTGTTCAAAGCCAGCACCCGCTATGGCGTCGATATTGCCAAGCTGGTACCCGCCATTTTGCACGTTACCCGGTGGCAGCTTACGGCCAAGCTTCAGTGGAAAAATCCCTACACGAAAGCATTCCAAGAAAAAAGCTACCATCTGAGTGACACCTGCGATTTGGTCAGCCACTATCCACCGGGTAAGCCCTACGACAGCATGTTAGAGCAAGCGTTTGCTGAAAAGTGGGCAAAGGCCAAAACCGACTGGCGGCTAGAGCGCGAAGTAGACCTGATTCCAATTCCGGGCAGCGTCATGATTCCAGATTTTCGCCTGGTTCATCCTGACGGGCGGGTGTATTTACTAGAAATTGTGGGTTACTGGCGACCAGAGTACCTGCGTAAGAAGTTTTATCAAGTGCGTCAGGCTAGCCATAAAAATTTAATTTTGGCAATATCAGAGCGACTTAACTTGGAAAAAGCTGGGGTTGACACCACAGGTACGCTTTCAAAAATTGTCTGGTTTAAAGATAAATTACAGCCTAAAGCTGTGCTCAAGGTATTAGAAGAGGTGGCAAACGCTGATTGAAGCAGCCGGGCCAAAGAGAATACAAAGGAAATGCAAAGGGAATACTTTGCTACTTGAGATTCCACCCTATTTTTTAGAAAACCGGATTCTTTGTACAGGCAGCGGGCATGTTACATACAGAAAGCCCTACCAGGCTAACTGGCCTATCGCCGCCCAGCCGTTGAATCTACCGAACCTATGAGCACAATATTAGTCGTAGATGATAGCCCTATGCTCCGAGAGATGATTTCTGGTCTCTTGAAAAAATCGGGTTTAACCATTGAAGTGGCCCAAGATGGCCAAGAAGCAAAAGAAAAAATTGCGGCTAATCCGCCAGATTTGGTAGTGCTGGACGTGGTTATGCCGAATATGAATGGCTATGAACTATGCCGCTGGGTAAAAAGCACGCCTGCGACGAACAAAGTCCTGGTGCTTTTGTGCTCTTCCAAAAGCGAAGAATTTGATCGTTACTGGGGCATCAAGCAGGGCGCTGATGCCTACGTCATTAAGCCTTTTCATCCGGACGAATTGCTGAGTACGGTTGAGACGTTACTGGCCAGTAGATGCGCCTAACGACAAAGACGCCCAAAGCCCAATCTTTAAAACCGCCCACGGTCTAAACTTTAGAGGCCGTGGGTTATTTTTTTAGGTTCTTTTAACTGTTATGGCTACTAAACAGGTTGCGCTGCCGCCGGGTCTAATTGTTCGTGCTGGCAAGTTTGTGTGGAATACGATGTGGCACACCATGATGTCGCAGATGGCCCCGCGCAGCAAGTCGGGTGCTTATGTGCGGCCCCAGAGCGAGTTTAGGGGGCGAGAGATTGTCGCAGAACCGCAGCGCTATTGTTTGATAGTCGGCATGAGCTGTCCTTGGGCGCATCGTACGTTGGTCACTCTCGTGCTCAAAGGGTTAACCGAGGCGGTGCCGGTGATTACGGTCTATCCATCCACCGATGAGGGCCGGTGGCTGTTCGATTTAAAGCAGCCAGACTTGGCCGCAAAATTGCCCTTTTCAGACTGCCGCTCTTTGCCCGATTTTTATCGCCGCTGCCATCCGGGCTATGCTGGGCGGGCCACGGTGCCCGTGTTATGGGATAGCGACAGTCAAACGATTGTCAATAATGAAAGCGCTGAGATTATCGAGCTACTGAATAGCGAGTTTGGCGAGCTGGCAACGGGCGGCGACCTCTATCCTGAATCGCTGCGCCCCGAGATTGATGCAATCAACGAAAAGGTATATGCCACGGTCAATAATGGGGTCTATCGCTGTGGGTTTGCCCAAACTCAAGCGGCTTATGAGCAGGCAGTTGGTGAACTGTTCGACATGTTAGATTCGCTGGATAATCGGTTGGCTAGCAGGCGCTACTTATGCGGCGACGAGCTGACGCTGGCCGATGTGCGTTTGTTTACGACGCTGATTCGGTTTGATGTGGCCTATCACGGCATTTTTAAATGCGATCGCCACCGCATTGCCGACTACCCTCACCTCAGCGGCTACCTGCGCGACCTCTACCAGCTTCCTGGCATTGCCGATACTTGCAATATTGAGGCGGTTAAGCGCGATTACTACGGCAACCTGTTTCCGCTCAATCCAGGCGGAATCATTCCCGTTGGGCCAGGATGGGAAGAGCTAAAAGAACCCCATGGGCGAGCAAGCCTGTGAGCAGGTAGCGAACTGTTTACGCATCCGGCTTACTTACTGGGCTGGCAGCAAATCCCAAATACCGACGTAAATCCGTGCAAAAAAGTCGCCCCGCCCACTGGCCCAATTTCCCCATTGCAAAAAAATCCGCCAATCGGCAAAGGGCCAAGATACTGCTCGAATAAATCGGAGTCAAAATTAGGTTCGTCGTACAGCCCTTCGCCTCTGCCCATGCAAGAAAATAGCAAGGCACCCTTAGGCGAAGCGCCCTGATCATCTAGCTTGCTCTCCAAGCTCTCTACCCGGTAGCGTCGCAGCAAATTTTCTAAATCCTCTGCCGAGGTTTGCGCGTCTCGCATGTGAAAGCGAATACGCATCCCTGGACGAATTTTGTCGGCAACCGCAATCGAGCCGTTGCTGGGATCGACGCCGACCAAGTTGCGAATCAAAAAGTCTCGTCGGGTGAGGCTGGGTTTGAATCCACTTTGAGCTACCCCGATAAATAAGGCGTTCTGAGCTAGCTCGCGGTCTGCTTCATCTAGGCTTTGAACAATGTTTTGTAAAATTTCTAAGGGCGTTTGCGCTTCACTGCTGCTAGCCGCATCGACGGGCTCTAGCTTAATCATGATATTGCGATCGCCCTCACTCACCCGGTACAAATCACCAATAGGCCGACAGCCCTGAGCGACAATCGTATCCATCACAATATCGCCCGAAAGCGCCACACCTACAATGCCCTCGCGGTAAAGCTGACGGTTACAAAATAGACCACTGCTGCGGTTAAAGCTTTCAATCCCCGCCAGCCCGCCGACCTTCGCCGAGCCCGGATAGGCAAAGTCCATTCCTTGAATTAGCTCGCTAGTGCCCGACGAAAAGGGGTCGGCCATCAGCACAAAGCTAGGCTGACGTTCTGGCGCAACCCCAATTAGCTCACTCCATTTCTCCGGCGGACTGTCTAAATCTGGCAGGTCTGCTGCCGTCAGATGAAAGCTCTCAATCTCTACGTCTGGCAAATGAGCGAGGGTCAAGCTCAGCGCTGGCCCTTCCTCAATTTCTTCCGGGAAGTCGTCAGCCATGCCAATAACACCACTACCGCTACAGCCAATTACATGCTCAACAGATAGATGCGCTTGAAGCAGGGGCAATAGCCGGGCGTACTCGCTGGAAAATGCGACAGAAACATAAACCAACGCTAAATCTGGCTCTGCTCCAAGCTGACTCAGCGCTTGCTGGGTTACTTCTTTAATCGCTGTTTCTAGCGAAGCCTGAGTCGAAATCGCACTGGCCCACTTCATATTTTGAGATTCCTTAAATAATTCTACGGTTAGAGCATTTTATTGAAAAGGGCTGACATACTGGTGCTATTGGGTCTTTGCAAAGCAGCCTTTAAACCGCTCCTTTAAGACTGCCATCTATGATACGGCAGTTTGGTGGTGGCCAAGCTAAGATAGACAAGGAATCATACCTCATTACAATTTATATTCAATACGGTTTGCTATGAGCGACATTCAAGAAAAAATCAAGTCTGAAATCGAATCAGCCCGCGAAGCTTGTGCCACTGACGGCAGCAACTCTGACACTTGTGCTTCTGCATGGGACGCGGTCGAAGAGCTTCAGGCTGAAGCCTCTCACCAGCGCTCGAAGGACTCTGGGAAATCTTCTTTTGACAAGTACTGTGACGAAAACCCTGAGGCCGACGAGTGCCGTGTTTACGACAATTAATTAGCTGCTGATTAGGCACCGGTAGAAAAGTAAAGGCTCCGCAGTCTAAACTCTTATGCCTGATGCCGTAATCTTAAGCTTCATAGGGGAAAGAATACCTAGCTATTGGTGTTCTTTCCCCTTTTGATTTGAAGCTATTCTTTGGGGTTTTTACAGAGACCTCTACAGATACAAAAGCCTTTTGCTTCTGCGTCATATACCGGCTTGCCTGACAAACAGCTTTGACGTTGCGCGGTAGGTGTTACATTGATGAGTGCTTATTTATCTTTCGGTGCGCTGTGCTAGGAAATTTTTCGGCAGTCCGTTCCCTAGTTTGGACAGATTATCGACTGGCGCTATTGTTCGCTGTCTTTATTCCACTGACGCTATTGATCTGGTCATGGGTCAGCAAGTCTGAATCGGTTAGCTTGCAAATGACGATTTACTGGCGGGTTGCCAGCCTGCTAGCCATTACGGTCTATTTGATGATTGGCGGATTTGCGGTGAGCTTTATCACGGCGCTGCTGTCAAAAATTTTGATTCCGATTAGCCTGTGGTTTTGGGCTGATCTTAATGAGGAAATTCGCGAGCAGCCTAAGCGATCGCTTCATTTAGGATTTAGTGCCTGGCGCTGGGCAATTAGCACGTACTGTGCGGTTGGTGTGCTCGTGCAGCTCTGGTATGTGCGCTGCGCTTTTTCGAACGCGCTGCTAGCCAGCGAGACCTGTCAGGTCTGGATGGAACCTTCTTTGTTGTTTAAAGACTATTTTCACGGTGGACTCACTCGACCTTTCTTGGGCTTTTGGGGCATTGTCGGCCTGGCTATTTACGCAGCTTATTTAGGCTATTTCTTGTTAGTGAGACTAGGCCGTCAGGGGCGTTCTGCGCTCAACCAGTAAAGGGATAATGATCAGGCCAGTTGAAACGGCCCCTTAACTTATGAGTCACTTATGAGTCAATCAGCGACGTTGATAGCTCGGCTAGAAAGCTACAGTCTGAAGTATCCTGAAGAAGTGCTGCTGATTCATGTCGAAGTTGACGGTGAGCCTGATGAGGTCGTCGTTTTTAGAGGGTTTTCTAGTTCGTTGATGCGACCTACGGCATTTGACCCAGAAGTGCCCACGCTCGGTGAAAATGCGCTCATTGATAAAATTGATCGGCTAAAAGGGCCTTATCAACCAGAATCGCCGCAGTATATAGAGCAGGGAATTGAGTTACAGGGCTTTATTGCCAAACTTGACGCGCTAGGCTTGTAACCAGACGTTCCACAATTTGCCGATGACCTGTCACAATGTGAAGGTCTTTCCTTTCTTTGGCAGGCAGCTACTGGTAGACACTTTCCCCACTTATGTATAAAACTCAAGACCTCCACGTGGTCGAAAACCGCCCCTTGCTTCCTCCCAACCAGCTTCTTCAACAGCTTCCGCTTACCGAAACAGCCGCTGCTCTGGTGGCACAGACGCGCGATCGCATTCGTAATATCATGCACAACGAAGATCGCCGCTTACTGGTGATCGTTGGCCCTTGCTCGGTACATGATGTTGATGCGGCCTACGAATATGCTCAAAAGCTCGTGAAGCTGAGAGAGCAGTATGCCGATCAGCTAGAGATTGTCATGCGGGTATATTTTGAAAAACCTCGCACTAATATTGGTTGGAAGGGATTGATTAACGATCCGCATTTAGACGGCAGTTACGACATTAACGAAGGTCTACGCCTAGCTCGCAAGCTGCTATTGGATTTGGCTGAGCTAGGGCTGCCAGCGGGTACCGAACTGCTCGATCCGATTACGCCTCAGTACATTGCCGATGTGATTGCCTGGACGGCCATCGGGGCGCGAACTACCGAGAGTCAAACCCATCGTGAAATGGCGTCGGGTCTGTCGATGCCAATCGGCTTCAAAAATAATACTAACGGCAGCTTAGATGCAGCGGCGAATGCCATGCTGGCGGCCAGCCAACCCCACCATTTTCTAGGGATTAACCAAACAGGCCATGCCAGTATTGTTTCTACGACGGGCAACGCAGACGGCCACCTGGTACTGCGAGGTGGTAAGCAGGGGCCTAACTATGAAGCTAGCCATGTAGAAAATGCTGCTGAAGCTTTGGCTAAGCAAAACCTCAACCCCAGAATTATGGTGGACTGTAGCCATGCCAACGCCAACAAGGATCACAACCGTCAGGGTTTGGTGCTAAGCAGCATTGCCGAACAGGTTGCCGCAGGGTCAACGCACTTAATGGGGGCGATGATTGAAAGCCATTTGGTGGCCGGGAAGCAGCCTATTCCTGACGATTTGAAAGATCTGGCTTACGGTCAAAGCATCACAGATGCCTGCGTCGATATTGGGACAACGGCGACGATGCTAGAAAAGCTTGCGATCGCAGTCAAACAGGCCATAGGTGACAAGGTCAGCCGTTAGAGGTGCTTGCCTTCGGCCTTGCCCTTAAAACAGCGGCACATTCACATTCAACCCTGCCCCATAAAAAGTATCATCCAAATCGACACCTGGACTGGATGAGCGACCAAACCGAGTGCCGCCAAACAAGCTAATGCGGCTCTCAGGGGTAAGCCTGTAGCTGATAATGCCTAAAACCTGCTGATAAGTATCGTAACGAGAGACTTCGGTATAGTCGTCAAAATCTAGTTGATAAAGCAGGCTGGTGCGCAAGTCACGAGTGATGCCGTAGTTTAGCGACATCGTCACGGTCTGGCGCAGGCGGCTAGCGGTCTCGGGGTCGGCAAAGCCATAGCGAAGCTGATAAAAGCTATCTAACCAGGTTTTTGAATTTAAAATGCTGCGGTGGCTAATTAGCGTGTCGATATAGTTGACGCTGAAGAGTTTTTCTCGATAGCCGGGAGAATATAACCTTTGGTTGCGCCAGCCGATTTGGGCATAGGTTCGAGGAAACAACCGTTGCCGCAGGCCCAGTTGAACCTCCAGCTCGTTGTAGCTAACGCGGTCGAGTTCTTCGTAGCGAGCCAGATTGGTTTCGGCGATCGCGTACAAGCTCGTATCGGCTGACAGCTTCGGAAAAGCGTAAAACGCTAGTCCCGATTGATAGATTTCTTCGCTCAAGCTAGGGTCAGAGCGAAAGGCGTTCTCGGAGTGGAAGTAGCCCAATCGTCCGGTTAAAAACGTGATGGGCTGCTTAGAAGGGGGCTTTGTGCGCGCTCTAGCCTGAGCCGTTTGAATCAGGCGCAAAATGCCGAGTTCTTCATTCTCGCGCGATCGCACCTGCTGAAGTCGCAAGTTACCCAGTTCATCGTTGGCCGGATTTTGGCTTCTAGGAGAGGGGGGAATTCGCAGTTCTGGCACCTGAGCAAGCGTAGGCTCTGCGGCGGTTGATTCTGTGGTAACCAATTCTGAAGCGGCTGATTCTATGTCTACCGGTGGTGAGGGAGACGCGATCGCGCTCAGGCTGGTTATTGCAGGCATAGCGTTCAAGTGGCGGGCCGGACGAACCAACCAGTCTGAAGTATCACGCTTAGCGCCTGGGGCCGCGAGTTCCTCTAAGGTGGGTTCTGCCAGTTGAACCCACTCAGGCATAAAATTGGCGTCTGATATTTCTGGATCTGACGCTTTTAGATCCAATATTTCTAGACCTGTACTTACGAACTGCTCTGGTAGACTAACGACCGGCTGCGACACTGCGGCGCTTGAGGCTAGATTGCCTGGCTTTTCAGATACTGCGATTTTTCCATGGGGTGGCGGCGCGATCGCCAGCGCAGGCATCCCCATAACACTAACCAATCCCCCCAAACCAACGCTCAGCCTAACGCCCCTTTGGAAGACAGGCAAAGCCTGATTTTGAATGACCAAAAATGCCTTTAAAGGGAAGCGCGCTAGCTGCTTTTTTCCGGGGAGTGAAGGTCGAATCATGAAAAATCGCATGGGCTAATACTATCTATATCGAGTTATCTGGACAGTAATCAGGCCAAAGTTACGTCAGAACCTCTAAAAGCGAGAAAAGTAAAAGCAAGAAAAACAGCGCCGTTGCCTACAGCAAAACACGGCCAACGCTAACTGTAGTAGATGCATATCAAGTCGAAAGCTCACGAGTGTTCACCAACATCAATTGTCAGCTTTGATTTTTATTGCCATCGTAAAAGGCTAGAATATAATGACGCTAAATGCCCTTTTTACACAGTTAATCGCAGCCTAACCACAAGCGCCTACTCTCCAATCGCGTCCCTTTGCATCTAACGCTATCTGCATCTACCGGTATCACTGCCAGACAAAATCGCAACCAGCCGGATCAGGGTTAAGGGACAAATCATTCGGCTCAGTGCATCGAAAAAGTCTACCTTGGTCAATCTACATCCCAGCAAATCCACTGAAAGACATCGAGCGGGCATATCAAAAACGGGCACATCAAAGGTGACAGTGCATTAACTTCGTATCAACTTCTGTGGATTACCAGCTTCCGTAGATATAGCCATACTATCTGATAAACAGCCGTCCCCCGGCTAACTTATTACGTATATAACTTATGAATGGGTATCATTCCAAACGAACACTGTCCTTTAGAGCCCTGTCCGCATTCCTTGGCCTAGCCGGTGGGCTAGCAGGCATACTATTTCTGCCCCGTCCAGTCAGCGCAGAGCAACAGCCTTTGGAATGGGCTCGCATAGATTTTCTTCGCAATCGCGTACAGCTAGTACCCCGCGAGGAAAGGGCAAGACGCGCCAGAATCTCTGATATTTTAAGCGTTGGCGACGCTTTACGAACGGCCCGATCTTCCCGCGCCGAACTCCGGTTTAGCGATGGCTCACTGGCTCGCATTGGCGAACGCGCAACGTTCAGATTTACGCCTAACACCCGCAATTTTCAGCTCACTAACGGTACGGTACTGCTACTAATTCCGCCCGAAAGGGGTCGTAGTACCATCCAAACGCCCAACGCAGTCACGGGTATTCAGGGCTCGGCACTATTCGTGCGATATATTCCTGAGACCAACACCACCATTGTGGGAGCCCTGACCGATAACCCCAAAGGGCCGATGGTACTGTTCAACGCTGATGGTTCCGAACAGCAAGCCTTGCGCGCCAACGAAATTGGGGTGATTGAAGGCAATCAAATTACCCAGCTTTACCAGTTCGACAGCGAACTTTTTTGGCAAAGCAGCGGCCTGGCCGAAGGCATTGATTATTCAGAAAACAGCTCTTCTACCAACGCTTCTGACCCGCTACAGGCGGTTCACCAAGAGATTAGAGAGGCAATTCAGAAACGACCTTTCATTGAAGGAGAAGGCGTCATTGAAAATCCAGACTCTTTTAACCGACCGGGCTCGTCTGAAGAGTCTCCGTCTACACCGGGCTCAGGAGAAGTTCCTGTTAATGGCGAAGCAACGGGTGCAGCGACAGGCGGCAGCGGCACATCGATTCTTGTCCCTGACGAGACAGACCTTGCTGGTGAAGACGAACCTATCTTGAAGTATGAAGGTAGCACTGCAGAAGCCTACTTGACAGAGCAACCGGTCATACCGCCTACTGATGTTTCATCTCCTACCGTGAACCCCGAGGCTGTAGATTCTGAGACTGAAGATGAGCCAGTAAACACTAATTCTCCAACGGGGCCAAGGAGATTAACTGATTCAGAGGAGACAGAAGACGAAGACTCTAACCTCAACCCCGAGGGTGAAGAGCCTGTTGGTAATGGGGGCGAGGGTGACGGCGATGAAAATACAGACGGCACAGATGGAGAAGTGGGTAGTGAAGAAGAAGGTGCCGGTAGTGACACAGGCAATGGGAATACGGACAGTGGGAATACGGATAGTGGGAATACGGATAATGGGAATACGGATAGTGGGAATACGGATAATGGGAGCGAAGGTGCAGGGACAGATTCAGATGTACCCACAACGGGCGAGGCTACAGGTGCTGAGATAGTCGTTGATACTGAGACGGGCGGCGAAGCTGAACAAGGTTCGGGTGATCCAGGGGATGCATCGGAGCTGCCAGGAGAGATCGATCCGACGACTGTTCTAGATCCGGCTGAGGATAACACGACAGGAACAGAAGATATAGAGGTGCCTGTTGTGCCAGTGGATATGGAGGCAACGCCCGATAATCCAACTTCCACGCCGACATCGCCAATGCTAAATCAATCTAATAGCCTGGAGCTGATTGACCCATTAAGCGAGGACAGTTTGCAATCAGGAGAGGATGGTTCAGGAGCCCTAGATGCTGCTGATACGGCGGCGGGAATGGGTTCCTCTACCGACGACGAGGCGACGCTAGAGAGCGGCACCAGCGAACAGCCCACTGAAGGGCCTACGGCAGACATGCCTGAAGCGCAAATCGTCGATCCTGGCGTTGATAATATTCCCAATGAGCCTACCGTCGATAATTTGCCGACGACTGACATCCCCGAGGAACCTGACTTGCCGATTACAGGCATAGATATATCTGACGAGCTACCCCTGGGTACGCAAAACCTTAACCCGACTGAGCAAATAGACGATATCACGCCTGTAATGCCAGGGACTATGGACGGCTCAAACGACCAAAATGACGACTCGATGAATGGTGGAACGCCAAGCGACGGGTCTCTTGGCCCAGAACTATCACCAGAGTCAGAAGATAATATGGAACCAGGTGCCGAGTTGGAAGATTTGGTCTAAATGTCTTGATTGCTATCAGGGCTTTCGGGCTGATCTGGCGATTCTGCCGTTGAGCCTTCAATTTGAGTTTCCCAGGAATTGGGCCAGTTTGTTGGCAAGATTTGGGTATTGTCTAGGGCTTCGTTGGTAGCCATGACGCCAGGCCGAGTTCCCTGGTTGTAGGTATCTTCGGCAGTCGGTGTAAAGCTGGATTTTGAGACTGTTGGCTCTTCGGCAAGCTGCTCGTAGTCTATTTGGGTGATGTCGTCGAGGACGCTTTCGGCAGAATGGTAGCGCTTGTTGAAGTCAAAGCGCACCATTTTGTTGATGATGCTAGAAAGTGCGGGTGAAATATCTTCGATGGTATGAGACCAGATGATTTCGCCATTGTCGCTGCGTTTGAGGGCATGGGGTGGCCTGCCTGTGAGCGCTTCGATGGCGGTAATGCCCAAGGCGTAAATATCGCTGCGCACGGAGGGCATACCGGCAGACTGTTCGCTAGGCATGTATCCCTGGGTGCCAATGCCGACAGTCGAGGTCATTTGCGTGTTAGCCCCGGCTAGCTTGTTTGAGATGGTTTTGACGGCCCCAAAGTCGATGAGGACGTAGCTGTTATCGCGATCGCGTTGAATAATATTAGAGGGCTTAATATCGCGGTGAATCACCCCTTGCGAATGAACAAAGCTGATCACCGGTAAGAGGCTACGCAATAGCTCAACAACGGCTTTAGAAGACATAGGATGGCTCCGCGAAAGGCTATCTCGCAGCAGCTTGCCGTACACCATCTCTTGCACCAAATAGAAAGACTCCTGAGACTCGAAGTATGCTAGCAGCCGAGGGATCTGATCATGCTCTCCCAACTGACCTAGCACGACAGCTTCAGCATCAAACAGGCGGCGGGCTAGACTGTGCGCCTTCGGGTTGTCGCTAACAATTTTGAGCTGCTTGACGACGCAGACAGGATTGCCTGGACGCAGGGTGTCTTGGGCTAGATAGGTTTCGCCGAAACCACCTGCGCCCAGCACTTTGACAATGCGATAGCGGCTTTGCAGCAGGGTGCCAATGATGTCTGGTCGATTGATGTTCAGCAAGTCTTGAAAATCATCTTGCTGACTAATAATTTCCTGTACCAGAGGTGAGGTCGCATAGCGGGCTAACGTGGTTCGCAAACGCTTACGCTTCAGCCGATCGGCGACAAAACCAATGCCACAGTCCATTCGGCCAATGGTGGCGATCGCCACCTTTGGCGTCCCCGTGATCAACACTGTTCTAGCGCCTACAAAAGCGCCATAACTGGTCAACGACCAGAGCCCGAGCCCACCACCTGCCACCAGCGCCCGATTCAGTGGCTTTTGATTACGACGAATCAGCACTGATACGCTTAGCCCTAACGCTAATACTAATAGAGCATTCAGCTCAGGGCGCTCGATCAACTGCTTGGGTGATAGATCATCTCTGAGGGTGGCCACCGTATTGGCCAGCACTTCTACGCCTGGCATCGACTGTTGGTAAAGCAAGCTTTCAGAAAAGGGCGCTTTGTGAAAATCTTGTAGTACGGTTGCGGTGTTGCCAATAATGACAATTTTATCTTTGAAGAACCGTCCCCTGGCTAACTGATTTTGCCAGGGGTCATCATCAAGTACATACCAGAAGGGAACATGCTCAAAGGTGCCCACTGGCCCAAAGAAAAATATGTTTTCCTTGGATGCCATATCGTAGGCCGTTCGAGCTGCTGCTAGCGTCGCTTGTGCAAAGCTCAGGGGCAGTAATTCTGCTTCGTCATCTAACGTCAGGGTTGATGCATCAGGGATACTGGCATCAGCTTGAGCACGTTCGGCTAAAAACTCCTGGCCCAGACGGTGAATTTTGAGGTTAGGTTCCCTGCGAAAATTAACTGAACCTAAGCGCACCCCGGCTGCTTGGAATTCATCAATGGGCAGGTCTGGCTGTGACAAGGTGCCTTGGCGAATTTTGATATCGTCGTAGTCAGCGGCGAGTACGATGCGATCGCCATAGCGCTTTAGCACTTCAGCAAACGCTTCGTCGTCAGCCGGGCCATAGGTACTGGGCGTCGAAAATAAAATATCTAGCGCCACGGTTTTAGCGCCAGCTTCCATCAGCCGGGTAATTACTTGACCATACGCGCGACGCTGCCACGGCCAAGACTCAATTGGTTGCAGCGCTGCATTTCTAATAGAATCTTCCGAATAATATTGACCTTGAGAGAGAGAGTCCTCATCAATCGTCAAGATCACAATATCTTCGGGCGCGGCGATTGGCCCTCTCAGCTCAAAGAACAAACTCTGCGTTTGACGCTCTAAAAGATTCACAAGCCCAACGTCAAGGGCGACACCGCCCGCCGCGATCGCGCTACAAGCGACCGCTATTGCAAACCGCCAGTGCCGTATCACAGCCTTTTGCTGCCAAGCCGTGAATCGGTCTTTTGTGGTCAAAGTAGCCGTGACATCTTCTGTAGTATTATTAGCAAGTTTTTTGTTTGGTTGAGGCATAACCGTAGGTTAGAGCTATTCAATGTCCGTAGCGCCAATCGCTTGTATCAAATCGCACGTGCTTGCGGAAAAAAGATTATAATAGCGGTGTATACAAACGTTCTATCCAGCTTACTTTTAATTGCTTGCGACTGTGTCAAGATCCTATGTCGGGATCATATTGGGAAGGCTTATTGTGAAGGTCTATTGTGAAGGCTTAGCCATTCAGGGCTGATTAATATTCTAATAAGTCTCTCGATTAACTTCTATCCGGCAGTTAGCGACCCTATCAGGGGTTACCTCCGGTTATTGTTACATCATGTAAACATACCAGTTCCCCATAGATGCTTGGCAACTAGACATCTATAAAACCTTACTAAAACAACTATCTAATTTCTATACACATATATGGCATCTCTTGCACTGAATCGACTATCTATTTTCGTAGATGGTAACAATATGTTCTATGCCCAGCAAAAAAATGGCTGGTTTTTTGATCCCAAGCGGATTTTAGAGCATTTCGTCGGCGAAACAGACGGACTTTCCTTGGTCAACGCTTTTTGGTACACCGGGCTCAAAGATTCTCAAGATCAGCGTGGCTTTAGAGATGCACTCATTAGTTTAGGTTATACCGTACGAACCAAAGTACTGAAGGAATATTACGACGATACCTCAGGCCGATACTCACAAAAGGCCAACCTGGATATTGAAATAGTGGTAGATATGTTCAACACGGTCGAGCAATATGACCGGGTTGTTCTGCTTAGCGGTGATGGCGACTTCGAGCGGGCGATAGAGCTGCTTCGCTCTAAAAACACCCACATTACGGTAGTCTCTACCGAAGGGATGATTGCTCGCGAGCTTCGCAATGTCACCGACCGTTACATTGATCTCAACAATATCCGTAAGGAAATTGAAAAATTTGAGGGATAGCTCGCTTTTATCCATCTTTTATCCATCTACGGACGCTCGGTTAATATTAGCCATTTAATTGGCCTAAATTTGGCTGCCTAGCTATCAAGGCAAGCAGCTTTACCAGCTTGTTAGTAGATGGCCTGGCTCAGCATAGATTCCAACTGGTTTAAACCGATTTGAGGGCATCGAGTGCGGTCGGCTGGGCTGAAGTCGCCTGTCAAGGATGACTAATAGAGTTCATTCAAGATTGTATCCTACCTGTTGGAGCAAATTCATCGGGCCGATCTTTTTGAGCTGTTCTAGTTTGCTTTGGTTTTTGACCAATAGCGAACCAGCAAAGCCTAAAGAGTTGACTGAAATGCCTGCATATTTTTCTTGAGCGCGAGGGACTATCATCATCCACTGGCGCGTACAGAGAAAGTTGTATGCGGCTGTTTGATGGCCTTTCCAGTTAGATGTGCTGGTAATGCCTACCGCCTCAAGCAAGGTGTGATAGTGCGTGAAAAGTGTTTGAGGCGTTATCGATGCTTTTGGCAACAGATTGAGCGGTAGAATTGCGTGACGAAAGGGTAGCTTGGGCGATCGCACCATTCCACCCGCCTGTTTTCCACCTGACCTTTTAACAAAAGGCATGATCTGTTCTATCGGGAATGCTACCAACTCTGCTCCTAATTCTTCTGCTCCCAATTCTTCTAGATAAGGAATAACTTGCAAATGCTTGTGAGGCTGGCTCGCACCGGCCACCATTCCACCATTGAAAAAAGCTAGTCCATCTACTTCCGCCAAGCAGCATACCAACGCCTCAAAATCGGCGAGCGTCAGCCAGGTCTCCTGTGGTTCATATTCGCGTGTGACAATTAAAAAGTGGTGATCTACCACATTGAACTTGTTGAGTAAGCACAAATGAGTCTCCGAAATATCGGTGACATAGAGATCTTTTTCGTAGGGTAAAAAGGGATTTGCCGGACTTGTTTTTCCTTGCTGCTTTCGGGCTTTTTCCTTACGAGAGAGATTGGCTAAAACACGCACGACAAAGCGCATGCCGCCCGATTCTATATATTCAATAGCCGTCTCTATTGGCTGTAATGCACCTACCTGCAAGCCATGTTTGCTCTGCGCCTTTAGCCGAGGCAAAAGCTGGCCTGCTTCCCAGGGGATCCGATTTTCCTCAGCCGTATGAGTCATTTTGAAAAGAGCGTGCCGCACTGCGCCTGCTGACGCAGGAGATGATCGCACAATACCAGAGCCACCATTGCTTCTACCATCGGCACCGCGCGCGGTAGCACACAGGGGTCGTGACGGCCTTTACCGGCTAGTGTGGTTTCCTGGCCGGTATTGTCTACCGTTTTTTGTTCTTTACGGATGGTCGCTGTTGGCTTAAAGGCCACGCGAATGACAATATTTTCGCCATTGGAAATACCGCCTTGAGTGCCGCCTGCTCGGTTGGTGCGATTGCGAAAGGTGCCATCTTCGCCGCGATACATTTCGTCGTTGTGCTGGCTACCTGTGAGCAAAGTGCCTGCAAAGCCCGATCCCATCTCGAACCCTTTGGTCGCAGGCAGAGACATGGCTCCTTTTGCCAAATCGGCGCTGAGCTTATCGAACACGGGCGAGCCTAGTCCTTTCGGCATGTTGCGCGCCACGCATTCCACGACGCCGCCAATAGAATCGCCTTCTTTGCGAATTTGGTCGATGCGCTCAATCATTTGCTCGGCGACATCCTGGTTGGGGCAACGCACGATATTGCTTTCTACATCTGCCAGGGTGACGCTATTGGGGTCTAAGGCTGCTTCAATGTCTTGAATACGCTTGACATAGCCAATGATGTCTATGTCTGCGGCTTGCTTGAGAATTTTTTTGGCGATCGCACCCGCTGCTACCCGTCCAATCGTCTCCCTAGCCGAAGAGCGCCCGCCGCCCTGCCAGTTACGAATGCCATACTTGGCGTCATATGTGGCACCCGCATGAGAAGGCCGATACTTCTTGGCCATCTCATCGTAGTCTTGAGAGCGGGCATCCTTGTTGCGCACCAAAATCGAAATTGGTGTTCCCAGGGTCTTTCCCTCAAACACGCCTGAGACTATTTCACAGGTATCCGTTTCTTTGCGCTGCGTCGTAATTCGGCTTTGGCCTGGCTTACGTCGATCCAGGTCAGCTTGAATTTCCTCAGCAGAAATTTCGAGCAAGGGCGGGCAACCATCAATCACGACGCCCACGCCGCCGCCATGAGACTCTCCAAAGGTCGTCACGCGAAACAAATGTCCGAAGGTATTGCCCATATAACCCAGTCGCTAAAAGATCCCTTTTGTGATCCTACCGTATTGCGGAGACGGACTGCCGGACTGTGGGCTTAACCCGACTTCAGTTGATACCCCTAATGTCGCTACTTCGGCCTTTCCAGCTTATTTATTCTCAGGTAGTTTCATCAGCTTTCTAGGATTAATCGCCTTTTTGTCTTTGTACAGGCTGTAGTGCAAATGAGGCCCCGAAGAACGGCCTGTGCTGCCGATATAGCCCACAATCTGACCCCGTTTTACAGCTTCGCCCACGTTCACTTTCACTTCCGACATATGAGCGTACAAAGTTTCGTAGCCATTGCCATGGTCAACCGTCACACTGTTACCATAGCCGCCGTGATAGCCCGCCAGGGTAACCACCCCGTCACCGGTTGCTGCAATGATGTCACCATACTCGCCGACAAAATCTATGCCCTCATGAATTTCATAGCCGCCGCCAAACGGATTGCCGCGAAGCCCAAACTCAGAAGATACTTTGGCTTGGCCTATCACCGGTTGACCGTCGGGATAGGCTGCCTCTGCCGCTAGGGTTTCTGTCAAAGCGGGTTCGGCTGATGCTAGCGCCTCGTTTAGCTCAGGCACTTGAGCCTTAGCACCTGCTAGCAGTACCAGCGCGTCGGCTTCCTTTGCTGGGCCACCTTTGGGCGGAAAAGCGCTGGCGCTGGCATCGCGGTGAACAGAACTTACTTTTGAAGCTTTTGAGGCTTGAGCGTTATCTTTTTCTACGCCTGCCCGCTCGCGCAAAGAATCGATTTCTCGATCGAGATGATCAATATCTGCTCTGACCTCGGTGGCCATTTCCTTCAGCGCGTCGTTTTTCTCACTCAGTTGCAGGTTGTTTTGAAGCAATGAAAAACAAAGGGTGCCAAGGGATACGGTGGGGATGCCCAGGCATATCAGGGCAATGCCAAAGCCGCGAAGTGGCGTGATTGTGACCCCTGCGGAACTTCTGGTGGAACCTCTGCGCGATCGCCGACCTCGTTTTTTTGGGGTGGGAATAATGGTGACTGGGTAAGGACTCAATGACTTCTGTCGCATGAACTGTTGAAAGTGCTTGCTTTCGCAACACCCAAAAATAATTCGGCAAAAAATCTGATTAACTTATAGGTTCTTTACAACTACGAGATTATACGGGGATCACGAGCACAAACATCGAATTCTTCTAAATATTCGTACGGAAAGCGAGGCAGGCATAAGGAAAGCTTAAGGCTGTATTTCCGTAATTACTCGGGTGCATACTTGCCGGTATTCCTGGTGGATAGCGGATTTCAACGTTCCAAAATTTGTAACTTGAGTCACATTTTTAAGACTTTTTGGGTCGCGCTGAGCAGAAATCGCATTTTTGTACGGTACAAAACGGGTCAGGTTTGTGCTGTGCGGCTGTATATGGCCTAATCTCGTTTAATTCGCTGGGGGGTTGCTGCGATCGCCTTAAATTCGCGAAAGTGAATAGAACTTGTAGATTTTGGCTGGCAAAAGTTTATGAAACTCACTTGGTTTGACGCTAATTCGTGGCTGGTTGAGCAGGAAAACTATCGGATTTTGATTGATCCGTGGCTGGTAGGCGATTTAGTGTTTGGAAATTTGCCCTGGCTCGTTAGAGGCATCAGGCCACAAACTATAGACATCCCACAGAACATTGATTTGATTTTGCTCTCGCAGGGCTTAGCCGATCATGCGCATCCAGAGACTCTTCAGCAGCTAGATAAGTCGATTCCGGTCATAGCTTCTCCAGACGGAGCCTCGGTCGCAGAAAGCTTAGGATTTCAGTCGGTGACGGCTTTAGCGCATGGAGAAACCGAGCTGGTGGGTGATCGCACTCTCAAAATTCAGGCATTTATGGGCGCTGTCGTTGGCCCAATGAAACGCGAGAACGCCTACGTACTGTCATTTTTGTCGGCAGGGCTGCGGCTGTATTACGAGCCCCATGGCTACCCCGATGCAGAGCACTTAAAAACGCTTGGCGCTGTCGATGTAGCGATTACGCCGATGGCAAACCAAACTCTGATGGGAATTGCGCCAGTGATTCGCGGCGGCATTGCCGCGCCCCAAATTGCTGAGCTGCTGACGCCTCGGGTGATGTTACCGACGGCAGAGGCCGGGCGGGTGAGCTACGACGGCCTAATTTCGCCGACGCTGACAACCAAAGGCGGGGCGGCTGACATGCAATCGCGCTTCGACACAGAAGGCAAGCCGATTCGAGTAATCCAGCCCATGCCCGAAGAAACCATTGAGTTGGATTTGCCCGCAGCCCTCAAGAACGCGACGCTTCAGGCGTAGTGCTCACAGCCGATTCAGTCACAGATGGCGACTGAGTCAAGGACGTCAGCGCGCCCGCAGGCGGCTCTGCTGATGAGAGCAAGGCTTTGAGTTCGGCAACGACCTGATCCTGCTCTTGACGAAGGGCCTCTAATCGAGAAATGAGCTGACTTACTTGAGTTTTTGAAGACGGTTGGGCAGGTGTCGTCAGCCGCTGCCATACCCATTGGCTAAGCGTGAGCGGTAGCTTCAGTACAAACGTCAGGCTAGCTTTTAAGATTCGCTTGATCAGATCTACGACAATTTGAATAAAAACGACGCTTAGCAGTACTAGACCTACGGCCCAAAGCGGATGGTTAATTGCAATATTAATGACACTTTGCACTTGGGTCGCAAGCGTCGTTAGCGTGTCGAGCGAGTCCGGCAAGTCAATCCAGGGAAGTGCAAGGAGGCGAGTGGGGAGATTTGCCATAGCCGCAGATGTACGCTAAGTGTACGCTGAGGAGATCTAGTCTACGCTGAAGGTGACTGGCTGATGTCAGCCGATTGTCAACGCTATGTCTATATATACAAGATATACAAGGAGCACATAGCCACTGTGAAATCTGTTTTTATGAAATCTGTTTTGTTTGCTTTGTTGACGATTGCCCTGATAGTATTTCCGGCAGTATTTAAGGGGTTAGAGCGTTCAGCGATCGCAGGTGGCATTGCCGAACCGATTGCGCTCATGCAGGCTGAGCTGGCCGTGCTACCGGGATTAAAAGGGGCCTTTGCGGGCGAGCGGCCTAGCAATATCGGCGTCACTAATGGCATCTTAGCGCCCTGCCCGGCTTCGCCGAATTGCGTGGTCAGTCAGCAGGCCGATGAAAAACATGCGATCGCCCCGATTATCTACAGCAGCGATCGCGCCACCGCCCGCCAAGCCCTCATCGACATACTCGGCGTCGTTCCCGGCACTAAAATTGTCCTCCAGAGCGACGACTACATCTTGGCCGAATCAGAGAGCCGCCTGATGGGATTTGTCGATGACAGCGAATTCTACTTTCCCACCGACGAAAAAGTGATCCAAACCAGAGCCGCCGCTCGCTTGGGCGAGTCAGATTTGGGCGTCAATCGTCGTCGCATAGAGCAAATTCGCCTGGCTTTCAAAGATTTAGAACAGCGAGCGGCGACCAGTCCGCTCACTCAGAAATAAGCACTCAAATCGTCGCGCCCGATTTAATAACGGGTCTAATAGTATGACTCTTGTTACTTTACTTATGCTCGTTGCGATCGCGCTACTGTTATCAAACCTGGCCGATGCGTTCCCTTCAGTTCTCTGGGGATGGATACATTTTCCTAATTGGCTGCTTTGGGCAACCGCCTTAGCCCTCTTTGCCTGGTGCATGGAGGGTGATTCTGCATCATAACCTTATGAGGATAAGTCAGCGTTAACGAGGCGGATTTTGTAGTAGCTCTATTTGGCAGCGTTGCTTTGAACTGTGGCGTTGATATAAAGCATACTGGCAAGCCTTACGTATAAAATGCTACTTAAGTAGACGTTGCAAAAAGCTACAATCCTAGCGGTTTAATCACCACAGCTATTCAGCAGTACCAGCGTTTAATTCTTGAGCTATTTGCCGTAGATCTATTCTTCTTTCGATGAATTATGAAGCTAGGATGAAGATTGTGATCTTCTTTTCTAGCTTTTGTGTAACTGGGTATGGTGTCTTAAGCAGATGAGTTAACAAGCTTTAGAGCGTTCCTTACCTGACCCGTCTTATCAATCGCTCTGATGGATTTAAAAGATTCCGATTAAATTCTGTTTTGTCCTAGTCGTTCGACCGATACGCCCTGTCGCAATATGATCCTATGTTGAGAAGTCAACCCCCAGTGCAGACTGACTTTGACTGGCAGCAGCTCAGACAGCTCGCGGGTGAGGATCCCGACTTTGAGTGTGATCTGCTAGCGATGTTTTTGAAAGATGCACAGATGAGTCTCGACCAGCTAGAGCAGGCGATCGCCACTCAAAATATTCAGGCTATAGAAGATGCCGCCCATTCTTTGCGGGGAGCCAGCGCTAACGTAGGTGCCTGCGGCCTGGCTAATGCAGCCCGCCAGCTAGAGAAAATCGCTCGTAACGGCCAGTTAAACGGCCAGTTAAACGGCCAGTTGAACGGCCAGTTGAACGGCCAGTTAAACGGCAACCTTCATAGCCTGCTGAAACAGCTACGCAGCCATCACCACGGCATTCAAATACACCTTGCCCAAAAACGCTAAAGAATCGCGAAAGCTCGACCGTATGGCTCCTAACTGTATAGCTTCCATAAGTCTGCTGACGAACTTCCTATAGCTGAGTAACGATTTATGCCTATATTTTGGCTGATCGGTTGCCTTGTGGCTGGCAAACTGCAACAATTACAGCGGTTTTATGAACTGTGCTATCAGTATCTGCATGTTCAAAACCTCAACGCAAGGAGCTTGGTGTGAAAAGAATTGAAGCAATTGTCCGACCTGAAAAACTGCAAGACGTTAAGGCTGCACTAGTGAACATCGGAGCCACTGGCATGACGCTAGAAGATGTGCGAGGATTTGGTCGGCAAAAGGGACAAACCAGCACCTATCGAGGTATCTCTTATACGGTGGAATTTTTAACTAAAAAGCGACTGGTTCTAGTCGTACCTGACGACCAGCTCGAAACCGTTATTAGTACTATTTCTACCGCTGCTGCTACTGGGACTATCGGCGATGGCAAAATTTTTGTCTCTTCTATAGAAAATGCCGTTCGCATTCGGACAGGCGAAACTGGCGAGGTCGCTCTATAGCGTATTGGCACTGTGGTGTTGGCTTGGCACTGTGGTGTTGGCAGAGCGGTTCCGCTGAGTCTCTAGCGTTGGCCTTGGGCAGTGCGACTACAAAAGCGCGCCGAGCCAACAACAAACGGCGGCTGTGCCCAGAGGAACGCTGAGATTGTCCACGCCATATTTGGAAACGGACTCTAGCAGGGTGGCCACGATCGCGGCGATCGCCGCGATTGCCCAAGTTGCCACAATTGGCCCCTGCACCCAAAACAAAGTGCCAGCACAGACCAGGTAGCTTACTAACAGCATGGTCAAGCTACCCTCCCAGCTTTTTTTCTCTCCCCATATTTGATAGGGGTGCTGCCCAAACCGCTGCCCCAGCAAGGCTGCTAATCCGTCGCCCCAAGTCATCGTCAAAATGCCGATGGCAGCGTACTGTGGCTGATGAACTGGCCAAAACCAAGCAATTAGAAGCCCAATACTCAGGGCATAAAAAAACGTGCCTAAACTTTTACGGCCTACGCTGTTGATACCCGGCAGTAGCGGAAATCGGTAAGATAGCAGCGCTACACCGCTAAACAAACCAGAGGCGGTGACTCCAACCCAGGCAGGGATGGCCAGCCACCAGGCAATCAAAATGACCTGGCCTGCGCCGATATGCACTACCTTGCGTGTGATTTCGGGGCCATACCCCTGTCGTCTCAGGACTTCCGACAATCCGCCGATGACGGCCAGCCAAACCAAAACCAGCCCGCAAGGTACCAGTAGAGGGGTGAGTGTATTCAGCTCATAAAGCGGTGAGGGCGTCAAAAAAGAAGGCAAAAGGAGATCCCTTTAGCAGCAGTGCGGGGTATCGCCCAAACACTTTCGCTGCTATCTTGATGTAGAAATTACTGACTTAACTATAGAGCACGCATGGGCAAACCCTATCAGCGAGTACTGCTAAAACTGAGCGGTGAAGCCCTTATGGGTGAGCTGGCCTACGGTATTGATCCGGCGATTGTTGACGCGATCGCCCAAGAAATTGCCGATGTCGTATCTCAGGGCATTCAGCTAGCGGTCGTCGTCGGCGCTGGCAATATCTTTAGAGGCGTTAAAGGCGCATCGGCGGGTATGGACAGAGCCACCGCCGATTACATTGGGATGATTGCTACCGTCATGAATGCCATGACCCTGCAAGACGCGCTAGAGCGGATTGATGTGCCCACCCGCGTTCAAACCGCCATCACCATGCAAGAGCTGGCCGAACCTTACATTCGCCGCCGCGCTATTCGTCATTTAGAAAAAAAACGAGTCGTCATTTTTGGCGGCGGATCTGGCAATCCATTTTTCACGACCGATACCACCGCTGCCCTTAGAGCTGCTGAAATCAGCGCCGAAGTCCTGTTTAAGGCGACTAAAGTAGACGGCGTATATGACAGCGACCCGGCCACTAATCCAGCAGCAAAGCGCTACAAGTCCTTGACCTATAGCCACGTTCTCACCGAAGATCTTAAGGTAATGGACAGCACTGCCATTGCATTGTGTAAAGATAACAATATCCCCATCATGGTGTTTAATCTCTCGGTGAGAGGCAATATTAACCGCGCCATCATGGGCGAACCTATTGGAACAATTGTGGGAGAGTCCTGTGAAGTTAGCTGATTTGAGTGAAGTCGAAGCCGCTATGCAAAAGGCCGTAGAATCGACTAAACGGGCCTTTAATACCATTAGAACTGGTCGCGCTAGCACCTCGCTGCTAGATCGCATTATGGTGGAATACTACGGTAGCCCTACCAGTTTGAAGTCGCTGGCAAATATTTCTACGCCTGACGCCAGCACTCTGATGATTCAGGCGTTTGATCCGGGCTCGGTGTCGCTAATTGAAAAGGCCATCTCTATGTCAGATATCGGGCTTGTGCCCAACAGTGACGGTACTCTGATCCGCCTCAACATTCCGCCATTGACTACCGAGCGCCGTCAAGAATTTGCCAAAATGGCCGCTAAGTATGCCGAAGAAGGCCGCGTATCTGTCCGAAACGTCCGCCGCGATGGCGTTGATTTGGCTCGTCAGCAAGAGAAAGACGGCGATATCTCTGAAGATGAATCGCGTGATATGCAAGATGAAGTGCAAAAACTAACAGACAAATACACCCAAAAGATCGATGAAGCTTTGGCTGCAAAGGAGAAGGACATTCAAACGGTCTAGCAGGCAATCTAGCCATCGATTCTAGCAAACGGTCTAACAGCGGGTGTAAATATGTTCGACTGCATTATTGTGGGCGGTGGCCCTGCCGGTAGCTCAGCGGCTTACCACTTGGCAAAGGCCAATCGAGCAGTGCTGTTACTAGAGAAAGCTGCCTTGCCCAGGTACAAACCTTGCAGTGGGGCTGTCTCTCCCATCGTGGCTAACTGGTTCGACTTTGACTTCACACCTGCAATTGACGCTAAGATCCGCAACGTTCGCTACACCTGGAAGTTGCAAGACGCGATTGACGCCCAATTAGAAACTACGCCGATCTGGAGCGTGCAGCGCAACGTGTTTGATCAGTTTGTGATCGATCAGGCCAAAGCAAAAGGGGCTGACGTGAAAGACCAGTGCGCTGTTACGGGGATTGAGCTAAAGGGCGATCGCTGGCTAGTCAGCACTGCCCACAGCACAGTTAGCACCCGGTATTTAATTGCCGCAGATGGGGCCAATGGGCCGATGGCTGACTGGCTTGGCTTTAGAGCGCACAAGCTGCGTGAGGCAGGCGTATTAGAAATTGCCACCTCGAGCCCCGTAGAAGATGGCGCTTTTAGCTTTGAGTTTGGCCTGGCCAAAAACGGCTGTCTGTGGAGCTTTCCGAAGCAGCAGGGCTATTCTTTGGGCGTGAGCAGCTTTATTGGCGATTCGTTAAAAGACGTCAAAATGCCGCTTCGCCAATACGCACCGACTTTTGGCTCTAGCTTTGAGCAAGGAACCTTCTACAAAAGTCCGCTGAAGCTGTGGGACGGGAACCATCCGCTGCATACTGACAGAGCCCTATTGGTTGGAGAAGCCGCTGCCATTGTCGATCCGCTTACGGCTGAAGGCATTCGTCCGGCCATGTACAGCGGTGTTAAGGCGGCTGAGGCCATTAACGCCGCTTTGGCAGGCGACGCAGCGGCACTTGCTAATTACACTCAAACCATTCACAACAGTTGGGGAGCCGATATGCAATGGGCACAGCGAATCGCTGGCGTCTTTTTTCGGGTGCCCAAGATTGGCTACCGCGTTGGCATCAAGCGGCCAACTGCGACCAAACGGCTAGGCCAGGTGTTAGCCGGTGAAGTCAGCTACGCGGATATTGCTAATCGAGTGATTAAGCGCATCAGCACTAGTTTGATTCCTGGTATGGGCGGTTGAAAATTAGAACACTCTCATAAAGTTAAAGGTTCTGATGACATCAAAGGTTCTGATGACACTAAAGGTCTTGAGGCGAATCGGGCGCAATCTCTAGCCCTTGTGTCCGCTTGACGACGAACTGATCTGTAATCAGATCGTCTAGATCATCTAAAGTAATTCCCATCTCTTCACCTGCCTGAGAAAGGGCTGTGCGAAAGCCGCTGACGTCACTGCGGTAGCCACATAGCCGTGCAGCTTCTTCAGCGCCCTGGGTCGCGTTAGCTTTGGCACAGTCGATCAGGGTGATTCCCTTTAACGGTTCACTGGCAGCCATAGGTGTCCTTAAATTGGGTAAACAGTTGCGTAAAAGAAGCATAGATCTTGCTCTGACGATAGCGTTCTATGGGGTGAATACTTCTGTGCCTTAGGAAATAAATAGAAGTTGAGCTAATGCCTGCAACACTTCAAGTTTTGTTGGTAATAGCCCTTGTACGGGTATCTTGTAACCGGCTGTTGGGTGCCTGACGCAGGCTCTGGTTTCATGGCCGTCAGTTTTACCTTCAGGGGAAGGGTGACCTCTACAAGATTGATGGAAATGAGAGTCAAACAGCTCGCGCAGAGTCTTGTAATACTGGGTCTTTTGAGCGGAGGCGCTGGGGTAATGATAAGTCCCACCTTCGCTAGCGAAAGCTTTCAAAACGCCTCTGACTCGCCGCCATCTATTCCCTTTCTTGAAGCCGATGCTGAAGGGTTGTTAACGCTACTTTCACAGCCTTGGAACCCTGGCTCTGGGCAAGCACTAGCCAATCTTTTGGAAACGATAGAACGTCCTGCTGGCTCGATGCAGCGACGCTTGCTCAGCCAAAATACACCGGCTAGTGAGCTACCCAATCCTGAGATAGATATTAGGCCCGTGCCGCCGCAGACTCCTGTTCTGCCTGAAACTATACCAGAAGTGTCGCCTTCGCTGCCTAGCAATAGCGCTCAGGTAGAGATTAGCGAAATTCAGGTAATCGGTAGCAGTGTCTTTGACGATGGCGATTTTGACTTGATCGTCAGCGCTTACGAAGGCCGTAGCCTGGGCCTGCGCGACTTGCGTCAGGTGGCGAATGAGATTACTCAGCTCTATCTGCAATTTGGTTACATTACGTCGCGGGCGGTGCTGAGTGAGCAGACGATTGTAGATGGGATTGTCCAAATTCGGGTGGTAGAAGGTGAGCTAGAGAATATTCAGGTGGAAGGGACGCGGCGGCTGGCGAGGTATGTGCGCGATCGCGTTAACCTGGCCAATCGCAAACCCCTGAGCCAAGTCGCCCTGGAATCTCAGCTACAGCTCCTGCGCGCCGATCCGCTAATCGAACGCATAGAAGCCAGTCTGCGAGCAGGCACAGGCGAAGGCCAAAGCAGTCTGATTGTGCGCGTATCAGAAGCGCCTGCGTTCTCGGGCCGGGCGGTATTAGACACGAATTCACCGCCGAGCGTTGGCATTGCTCGTATGGGCATAGAAGCCAGCTATAACAACGCTTTGGGCTTGGGCGATCAGCTTGCTATTTCGGCCTTTCGCACGACCACAGGTGGGGCTAATACCTATGGCATTACCTATGGCATTCCGCTCAATGCAATGGATGGCACCTTACAAGCTCGCTATCTGCCGAGTAACTTTGAACTTGTTGAGCCGGTACTTGCGGCCTTGGGTGTCCGGGGCGCTTCTCGTACCTATGAACTCACTTACCGTCAGCCGATTATTCGTCAGCCCAATCAAGAGTTTGCGCTATCACTCGGGTTTCGCCACCGGGCCGGTGAGACGCTGGTGAGCAATGTGGTGATTGACTCGACGCGCACGAGTGTATTTCAGTTTGGTCAGGATTATTTGAAGCGCGATCGCACGGGCGCTTGGGGAGTGCGATCGCAATTTAACTTGGGCACTGGCCTTTTAGATGCCACTGACAGCGCTAACGGTGACGCTGACGGCCAATTCTTTAGCTGGCTTGGCCAGATGCAACGGGCGCAGGTGATTAGCCGTGACAACCTTTTGCTCATTCAGGGTAGCGTGCAGCTTTCTGCCGACAGTCTGCTTGGGGCAGATCAGTTCATTGTCGGTGGCCCCACTTCTGTACGCGGCTATGACCAAAATGCCCGATTTGGCGACAATGGCTTTCGCGCCTCTGTTGAAGACCGGATCACCTTGCTAAAGAACGATGATGGCTCCCCCGCCATTCAAATTGCGCCCTTCCTGGATACGGCGGCTGTCTGGAACCGACGCGCAGATATCAACGAGCAAAGATTCTTACTGGGGACGGGCGTAGGCTTGCTCACCAACGTCGTCGAAAACTTACAGGCCCGACTAGACTTTGGCATTCCTCTTATAAAACTCAACGAATCTGGCGACAGTAATCAAGATATTTTCTTGTACTTCAACCTGGACTATCGCTTTTGAGCGCTGCGCACATTAGTAGCGCCATTGGTAGCGCCATTGGTAGCGCCATTGGTAGTGCCGGTGTGTCTGACTGTGATTCTACGGAACTCATTGCTTTAGCTTGATGAAAACTTACTTTTCTTGCAAACGCGAAAACCATGCAGGGGCACAATGAGCCCAATATTCTTATAGGCTGACTCTGCCTTTTTCAGGTTCATTCTCAGGTCTTACCTCTGGCCCTTACCTGCTCCACTACCTATTTGCTTTATGTCTGCCAAGTCCGCCAAAGCGCTTCACACAGCTCCACCGATTCCCGAGCTAATAGCAGGCAGTGGCCAGCCTTTTGGGATTGGCTCAACCCTTGGCGACCTGCCGCTTTATACATTTACTATTACTGCTGATTGTGCCATTTGTGGCCTGATGGAGCGCTTTACTCAATTTCCTGATTTGCCAGGGGCGATTATTAGCGAAGCTGGTCGCATCAGCCTCTTGTCGAGGCATCAGTTTTTAGAATGTCTGCTTCATCTCGGCCAAACTAGCCTTTTTACAAACGGGCCTGTTCGCCTGATTCTTAATCAGGCCACTCATAAAGCCTTGATTATGCCGGGCCATACTCCCATCCTCAGCGGGGCACAGCAAGCTCTTAAACGCCCACTCGACCAGCAAAGTGAACCGATTTTAGTGATGCGATCGCACTCTCTGCGGGCAGGAGAATCGACTCATTACTATCAGCTACTCGACCCGCATATTCTTAACGTGGCCCACTGGCAAATTCGTGGCATCGAAACCCAAATTCGCTACGAACAATTACAAATGCAGCTTCTGCAAGGCGAGAAAATGGCTGCATTAGGCAGACTCGTAGATGGGGTCGCGCACGAAATTCTAGATCCGGTGGGTTTTATTGGGGGCAACCTCGGCTACATTGCTACCTACGCCCAACAGCAAAGTGACTTGCTGCAAGCTTACGAACGCGCCTTTCCCCATCCACCCAGCGACATTAGCGACCTGCAAACAGAGATCGAAATTGATTACCTTCGCAGCGATCTCCCTGCTGCCATCAAAAGTGCTCAAGGAGGCGCACACCGCCTCAAGCAGCTTGCTGCCAGCCTCCAAAACTTCTGCCATATCGACGAAGTTCACCCCCGCCCCACCGATCTCAACACTCTGCTAGAGAGCACGCTGCGTCTGCTCAAGAGTCGCCTCACTACCCAAATCAATATTGAACGCTGCTATGGCAAATTGCCCCCGGTTCCTTGTTATTCGGGTCAGCTTAGTCAGGTGTTTATGAATATTTTCACGAATGCCATCGACTCACTGTTAGCTCAAGCCCAGCAAGCAACATACGCCGAAGGCTACATGGCCAGTCAGCCCCTATCTCCGTCAGCAAAATTGCCTCAAATCACGGTCACTACCTGCGTCCTGGCGGCCCAAGATACGCCCACTGCTAATCCGAACGAAGCGCGTTGGGTCTCGATTGTGATTAGCGATAACGGCCCTGGCCTGTTACCGGAAACTAAGGCCCAAATCATCGACTCTTTTTCGACGGCAAACCGCTCACGGCGAGAAACCGGCCTGGCTATGAGCTACCAAATTATTACCGCTAAACACGGCGGTAGGCTTTGGGTGCGATCGCTTCACGCCTCAGAAAACGATCCGACCTCGACCGTAATCTCTCCTACTGGCACCGAGTTTGAAATTTTGTTACCGCTCACCACTGCTGCCTAACAGCGCTGCGGGGCGATGCTTTGCCGGAGACGCTGTGCGATCGCAAGCTGTAGAATTGCAATAACCCAGCGCCCCGTAATTTTATGGTGTATGGCGATTTCTCGTTAGCTCAGGTCAAAAAGACATTTGGACTCACAGAAAGTTCTGTGTATCTTTTTCCGGCAGTTGGGGCGATCGCGCCGAGTGACTGGCTACAAGAAACGCTGAAATACAGCCTTAAGCTAGCACTGACCTCTTCTAGCAAAAAAGCGCGCTCAGAGTTTATGATTGCGCCGCTTTTAATTGAATTAGAGCGCCGAAATCCAGGGAACCTGTTTATCTATTCTGGCGAAAACTTGGATGTCGATGGGCAAAGAGGACTGCGCGAAGAATGTGACTTCATTTTGTCGAAAGGATCGATCTCTTTGACCATGCAAACGCCGATTATCTCTTTAGTAAAGGCGAAAAAAAGTGATATCAAAGGAGAACCGGGACAGTGCATTGCTCAGATGATTGGCGCACAGCTATTTAACCAGAGAGAAGAGAACAATATTCCCCTGATTTATGGCTGCGTGACCACAGGCAAAGACTGGCAGTTTTTATCACTCGAAGGCAGTCACGTTTCTGTAGATGCTCAACAATACTAAATTCTATTCGTACGCCCCAACAATATCTACGAAGGACAGACGTTGACCGCATTGAAGCAGCCAACATCAGTTTTTTCTCTAAGCTTCGCCCGTAATCGAAAGCTCGCTGACCCAAATGCGAGGGCAGATGCCGCCAGCGGTAACTTCGGCCTCGGGCTCTATGTGCAAAATGCTGTTGAGCAGCTTTTTGAAATCTCCGGCAACTGTGGCCGACTCAACGCTAATCCGCTTGCCATCTTTTAGCAGCCAGCCGTCAAAGGGTAAAGAGAAAGATCCTTGCAGCGCATTGACGCCAGCGTGAAGCGCCTGCAAATCGTCAATTAGCACAACACCCTCAGCTTTTCCTAGCTGGTAGGCGTCATCTGCTGACTCACCGGGCAAGACTTCTAGATAATTTAGCCCAACGCTGACTTTTGCGCCAATGCTGGCATGGCCGGTCGGTTCTGCGTTCATCCGCTTGGCGGTGCCCGCGCTGTGAATAAAGTTCTTCAGCACGCCTTTTTCAATCAAAGCCAGGCGGCGAGTGGGGGTGCCTTCGCCGTCAAAGGTTTCGGAAGAGACGTTCTCAGGATGTAGCTCGTCGTCGTAAACAGATAGCAGCGGGCTGGCAACCTGCGTGCCCAAAGAATCTGCGGTAGAAAGCGAGCGATTGTCCAGAATGCTCTGGGCGTTGTACATGTTGGAAAAGGCGCTGAGCAAGCTTAAAAAAGCCTCGGCTGAAAATACGACGGGATACTTGCCTGAGGCAATTTTCTCGTAATCCAGATGGCTGATTGTTTTTTCAGCGGCTTCTTTGGTGCAGCCGTCTACATCTAGCTGGGAAAGTCCGTTTTTGAAGCGCATAGCGCCTGCCGCACGCGGCTTACGGCCTTCTTGCTCGGTTTTGCCATACAGATAAATAGAGGCATAGGAGCGTTCTTCGCTCCGCTGTGCGCCTTCGCTGTTGAGATAAAATCTTTCGATTTCTCGCTGAGCGATGCCGTTATAAGGAACAGAGGCAATGGCCTCATGGGCTTCTAACACGCCTTTTTCTGCGCCTACTAACGTCTCAATAAGCTGAGGTACTGGCGCAGGCTCTGCCTTTTGAAAGTCTATCTTCGCGGTCGGCGCGGTAGCCTGTGGGCTAAAGTCAGGGGCATTTTTTTTCACCCCAAAAGCGCTGGCTTCATAGGCAGTCTTCAGGGCCATTTCCAAGCCTGTCTCGCCCACATCGCTGGTAGAAGTCACGCCAATTTGATTTTGGTCATTCCATACGCGCACAATCACGCTAGAGCGGTTGGACGCTTTGACCTGCTTGGGTTCGCCTTTGTCTACCTGGACGCTGGTTTCATCTACCGAAGAGCCGTAGATGTCGTATTTGGCAATGTTGAGCTTTTGCGCGATCGCCTCAGCCTGCTGCGCAATCGTTTGAATTTTAGCCATGTCTATCGTCCACCTACCGTAATGTCATCTACTCGGATATGAGGCTGTCCGACCGTCACATACACGCTGCCGCTCACAGAGCCGCAGAACCCTGGAGCCAGGCTAATGTCGTTCGAGCACATCGAGATCTTGTTCATAATCCCGGTGGCCTCACCAATCAGCGTCGCGCCCTTTAACGGCTTCGTGATTTTGCCATTCTCAATCAGGTAAGCCTCATCCACCGCAAAGTTGAATTGACCTGTGGGGCCAACGCTACCGCCGCCCATTTTCTTGCAGTAAATGCCCTTATCGACCGAAGCAAACAGCTCTTCAATTGTATGCTCGCCCGGCGCAATATAAGTGTTGCGCATTCGTGACGCTGCCGCATGAGTATAGCCCTGACGGCGACCGCTACCGGTACGCGGATGGCCCGTGCGCATTTCACCAGCCCGGTCAGAAATAAAGTTCTTCAAAATGCCGTTTTCGATCAGCAGCGTCCGCTGAACCGGCATTCCTTCATCATCCATGTCAATGGTGCCAAAGGCTTCGGTTGAAAGCCCTTCGTCCCACGCTGTCAAACTCTCGTGGGCGACTTTCTGGCCCTTTTTGTTCATGAAGGGCGTCGTTTCTTTCTCAATTTGAGTAGTTTCTAGCAAATGGCCACAGGCTTCGTGGAAGATGACGCCGCCAAAGTGGTTTGCCATAATCACCGGATAGTTACCCGACTCGACATAGTCTGCATACAGCATTTTGCCAGCCGCTTCGGCGACTTTTTCAGCCGTTTCCTCATAGTCCCAAGCTGTCAAAAAGCTAGGGTCGCCGGTATTGCCCAGGCGCTCACCAATTGAAGATCGATGCTCGCCATCCGCACACAGCAGGTTATAGCCTACCGATTGAGTCAGGCGGATATCGCGGGCAAATGTGCCATCACTGGAGGCGACTAGTACTTCTTGCCAGTCGCGAAAGTAAGCTGCCCGACGGGCCTGCACGTGATCGGCCTTTTTCGCCAGCGCTGCATTCGCTTCTAGTAAAACTTCGCCCATCGTCTGCATAGATACGCAGCTCGCCAGCCAGTTCTCTTTCGCCCGGCTGGTGCCATAGTCCCTTAAGGGCTCCAGGTTGAGTTCTGGAATGCTTGCCTGCGGCCCCGGTAGCGCTAGGCCCATGATTGCCAAGCCTTTTTCTAAGGCGGCTTTGAGCCCGTTGAATGACAGGTCATTCGTGCTGACGTAGCAGTCTGATTTACCTTTGAAGACGCGCACGCCTGCACCAGACACCAGGCTGGGTGAAATGCTGGTGATCGCGTCATCTTCGGCGAGGCAGCTAATGTAGTTCTTGCGCTCTAGGAAGAATTCGACAAAGTCAGCGCCTACAGCCCGGCCTAAGCCTAGCAAGGTAGAGAGCGGGGCCTCCCAGGTTTGATCGAACCGGTCGGGCGTGGCCGTATACGTCAGAGAAGGAATCTGCCCTAAACGTAAAGGCTGTTCAAAAATAGCGGCTGTCATACAAAAGGCAAGTCCTTGCGATATCTCTATATTGTGTAGTCTACCAAATGTGCCTATTTATGGGACTGCCACAGAATTGACGGTTTCCTCTACTTTTCTCTATATTGTTGTACCTTCAGTTAATTATCTTTAGGCTAATTATCTTTAACAGAAGGCGAAAGTAGCGGTGACAGGGTGCGATCGCCGCCGTTTCAATATTCGCGATCGCTATTTTTCTACGGTTTTGCTATGGTTCTTACAATTCTCTCCCTGATTGTTGGCTATCTGACTTTGAGTATCAGCACCGCCCTTTTGTATGCGACCTGGCTGAGCGGCATGGGTAGCGAAATGACCACCGGGCTTTTGGCCTTTGCAACCCTCTGTAGTTTGGGATTTGCAACCCTTAGCGGTTGGTTGACTGCGCTGGTTGCTCGAAAGGCTCCGGTTGCCCATGCGATCGCCCTATCCCTAATGCTGACAAGCATCTGGGGTCTTTACCTGTTTGCTAGCAAACCCCAAGGGTCTCAAGAGCCGCTGTCACTATCGCTGATAAACCTGGCCGTTGGCATCATCGGCGTCATGGCTGGCGGCTGGCTGAGGCGGCGGCAACTGGAGGTGAAAGCTCAGGCCCTGAGCCCAAAGTAAGTGAGGATTAGGTTGCGATCGCCCGTATTGCTTACTTCATGC
Organism: Phormidesmis sp.; assembly: GCA_049791095.1. Taxonomy (GTDB): domain Bacteria; phylum Cyanobacteriota; class Cyanobacteriia; order Phormidesmidales; family Phormidesmidaceae; genus Phormidesmis. The sequence goes on along the minus strand of JBAQZP010000144.1, from coordinate 41,450 downwards.
GCTTCATGAGGAGCCACCGCCACACAGACACCCGGCGTCAGCGCATGAGCCACACCGTCAATCACAATAGTTCCAATTCCCGACTCGACAAAAAACACCTCGTGCATGTCGGCATGAGCGTGGGATTTAGCCACCTGGCCCGGCTGAAAACAAGCCTGCGAAAAGTTTGTAAGATGCGGCACATCGCCCATCCGCAGCATCACCTGCTTTTTAATAGCCTGATTGTGTGAGACCGCTTCTACGGGAAGTTGTTCTAAGCTGGTTGATTTCATCTTTCACAGAAGCTATAAAAATCACTGAAGTCATAGTAACAATGCCGATCTCTATTTCCTCCAATCTCTTTTGTCTGAGGCTTTATGCACCTCATTCTAGAGCAGAACTTTAGAGCGAAATTTTAGAGCGAAGGTGCAATAATTTGCTCGGCCCCCGGCATCGTCATCACCTTAGAAAGCGGCGCAGCGTTGGGTACGTCTGGCAGCGTCGTTTGAATTTGAGCGGCTACCTGTACCGTTTTCGCACTATACATTTGAATCGCCAGCTTAGGATATAAGCCAATCCCAATAATCGGCACCAGCAGGCAAATCGCGACAAATGCCTCGCGCGGTAAAATTGCCCAAGAAGTGTCTCCCGGTAGCTTTACTTCACCAGGCTCGCCATAAAAAATGTTCCGCAGCATTGACAGCAAATAAATCGGTGAAAGTACGACGCCTACCGCCGCTAGGAGCACCACCCCCGCTTTGAAAAACACATTATAAGCATCGCTGGTAGCCATGCCCAAGAACACCGTAATTTCGGCAATGAAGCCACTCATGCCCGGTAGCGCTAGCGAGGCCATTGACCCAGCCGTAAACAGGGCAAAGGTGACGGGCATCGCCTTTGCTAGCCCGCCCATTTTTTCCATAGAGAGCGTATGCGTGCGGTCATAAGCTACCCCCGAAAGGAAAAACAGCACCGCTGCTACCAATCCATGCGAGATCATTTGCAGCATTGCGCCGCTCATGCCCAAAGAGTTGAAAGCGGCCAAGCCTAGCAGCACAAAGCCCATATGCGCCACCGAAGAGTAGGCCATTCGGCGTTTCAGATTGTCTTGGGCAAAGGCCGTTAGCGAAGCGTAGACAATGTTAATTACGCCTAAAACTGCTAGCACAGGTGCAAAGTAAAGATGCGCGTCTGGCAGAATGGAAATGTTCATGCGAATCAGGCCATAGCCCGCCATCTTTAGCAAAACGCCAGCTAAAATCATTGACACTGGTGCAGGCGCTTCACTGTGTGCGTCTGGTAGCCAGGTATGCAGGGGAAAAATCGGTAGCTTTGCGCCAAAGGCAATCAGTAAACCTAAATAGCAAATGAGCTGGAACGGTAGCGAATAGTCCTTTGCAGCCATCTCAGTCAAATTGAAGCTGAAGCCAGTGCCATAAAACGCCAGCGCCAGCGCCACCACTAAAATAAAGACCGAGCAGGTCGCCGTATAAATAATGAACTTGGTCGCCGCATACTGCCGACGCTCCCCGCCCCAGATGGAGATGAGCAAATACACTGGCACCAGCTCCAGCTCCCACATGATGAAAAATAGCATCATGTCTTGAGCCAAAAACACGCCGAGCTGCGCACTAAACATCAGCAGGATCATCGAGTAATACAGGCGCGGCTTGAGTTTAATATTCCAAGACGCGACGATCGCCAGCGTGGTCACCAGGCCGCTGAGAACGACTAATGGAAACGACAGGCCATCCACCGCTAGCGACCAGCTCAGACCAAATTGAGGAATCCAGGAAAATTCTTCAACGAGCTGAAGCTCCGGCAGACCCATGGTGTACTGGGTAGCAAAGACATAGATAATTAGACTGAATTCGGCGAGGCTGGCTCCTAGTGCGTACCAACGCATCGTTTTACCGTCTTGGTCGGGCAATAGCGGAATCGGCATTGCGGCCAAAAGCGGAAAGATGACTAGGAACGTCAGCCACGGAAATTGTTCACCGATCATTAAAATTCACGCAATTTTCGATAGCGACAAAGACGCAGTCATTCCGAAAAATACGCAAACCTAAATGCGGCGAACCTAACGGATGGGCAATAGGTGTTTATTCCTATTTCTTGAATGCGCCCAAAGAGCAGTATACAAAACTTAATCAACTTTTGAAGCAAAAACCAAGGCCATTGGCACTAAAGAATTAGTAATGGTTGATATTGATATCTTTGCCACAAATGTTTCCAACAGGCATGAAGGTATCATACGAGCGCGAATCTTCATCAATAAGTTTCTATGGCTCCAGCTCTATGGCTTCAAGAAATTGGGTGTGCTATGGGTGTTGTTGGTAGTAACTTGATTGCTTAATTTGAGAATTTTCATGTGCTTTTAGTGTTTGCGAGACGGTTCTGTGGTCGCACCCTGTTTATCTAAAGTCAAACAATATGCCTGAGACTCAAAGCTTTGCGGTGCCCAAGCCTTTTCCATTGCCTCACGCACGCCTTCAGCTACATCTGGCGAGCATAACGCTAGCAAGGTCGGCCCAGCGCCGCTAATGACTAGCCCCCAGGCTCCTGCCTTCAAGGCGGCACGTCGCACGTCGCTATAGCCGGGAATGAGTTTTTTGCGGTAGGGCTGGTGAATGCGATCGCGCATCCCCCCACTAATCCAATCCCCATTTCCGGTTGCAATGCCTCGCAGCAGCAAGGCAATATGCGCTGTATTAAACACCGCGTCTGCCCGGCTGTATCTGGCAGGCAGCACCCGCCGCGCATCTGCTGTCGATAGCTCAAACTCAGGGATAATCACCACCGGCACTACCGATTCGTGCCAGGGCAGGTCGCATATTTGCAGTCTGCCGTTGGTCATTGCCGCCAGCTTTGCCCCGCCTAGCAACGCAGGTACCACGTTATCTGGATGTCCTTCTATTTCATTCGCCAGCATAGCTAGGGCGAAATCATTCAGCGGTGAGCCTGCCAGCGCATTTGCTCCTAAAATGCCGCCTACAATCGCTGTAGACGAGCTGCCTAACCCTCGCGAGAGCGGTACGCTTAAGCTGATTTTGATATGAACCGGCGGAGCCGTCTGTCCTAGATGCTCGTAACACTTCAAGTAAGCGCGGTACACCAAATTACTAGCGCCACTATTGACCCGACTGGCCTCAGCCCCCGAAATTGTGATTTGAAAGGGCTCGCTGTCTGAAAGGGGCGTAAAGGGCGTGAAGTGAAAGCGGTTGTAAAGGCTAAATGCGGCTCCGAGACAGTCGAATCCGGGGCCGATATTCGCAGTCGTTGCAGGAACCGTGACGGTGACGGAGGAAGGCACGTGAAAGTATCCTTAAATCTAAGTAATATCTAAGGTAACGCCTGATGGAACGATATTTCAGAGACTGCGCTGTCAGCGGTAAATGAAAGGCGTTGAGTAAGGCAGCAATTGCCTCGTACAACTAAAGGTTTTGATCGTGCAACTAAAGGTTTCGATCCTGTAACTGAAGGATTCAGGTGTGCAACTAAAGGTTTTGACCGTGCAACTAAAGGTTTTGACCGTGCAACTAAAGGATTCGGGTGTGCAACTAAAGGTTTTGATCGTGTAACTAAAGGATTCAGGTGTGCAACTAAAGGATTCGGGTGTGCAACTAAGCCTTTCACTAATGCAACCTTTAGAGATTAGAAGTCGGTGCGATCGCTCAAAGCAATCTTCAGCCGATCCAGGACAGTAGGTAAGGCGATCGCACCCAGCTCCCCATTACTGCGCGTACGCACACTCAACGTGTCCCCTTCTACTTCCTTGTCCCCAATTACCGACATCACCGGAATCTTGGCCTTCTCAGAATTGCGAATCATTTTGCCCAGGCGCTCACCGCTTTTGTCCACCTCAACCCGCACGCCTAGCAGCCGCATCTGCGCCGCCGCCTCATCTGCATAGTCCCAATGATCTGCCGTCACGGGCAGCAGCCGTACTTGCTCAGGTGCGAGCCATAGGGGAAAATCGCCCGCATACTGCTCAATCAAAATGCCAATCAGGCGCTCTAGCGAGCCAAACGGAGCCCGGTGAATCATGATCGGTCGCTGGCGCGTACCATCTTCGGCCACATACTCCAGCTCAAAGCGCTCTGGCAGCGTGTAATCTACCTGTACGGTTCCTAGCTGCCATTCGCGATCTAACGCATCGCGCACAATGAAGTCTAGCTTTGGCCCATAGAAAGCCGCCTCACCAATCCCCTCAAAGTGCTCCATCCCCATCGTCTCTACGGCCTGACGAATCGCCCCTTCCGCCTTTTCCCAAGCCTCATCCGAACCGATGTACTTCGCCTTGTTCTCAGGATCGCGAAAGCTCAACCTTGCTCTAAAAGATTTGTCTAGCTGAAGCGCTCTGAGCGTCACCTGAATGAGATCTACTACCTTCAAAAATTCTTCACTGAGCTGATCTGGCGTCACAAATAGGTGAGCATCGTCTTGAGTAAAACCGCGCACGCGAGTGAGGCCACCGAGTTCGCCAGACTGCTCGTAGCGATATACCGTGCCAAATTCAGCCAGCCGAATTGGCAGCTCTTTGTAAGAGCGTAGCTGGCTCTTATAAATTTGCACATGAAAAGGACAGTTCATCGCCTTGAGCACAAAACCTTCGTCTTCGCTCTTTCCCATCATCGGAAAAAGGTCTTCGCTGTACTTTTGCCAATGCCCAGAAGTCTTAAACAAGTCCACCTTGCCGACATGCGGGGTCACCACTGGCTGATAGCCCCTGGCCACCTGCTCCTTTTGCAAGAAATCTTGTAGCGTAGAGCGCAAAAGCGTCCCTTTGGGCGTCCACAGCGGTAACCCTGGCCCCACGTCTTCAGAAAAGACAAACAGACCCAATTCTTTACCAATCTTGCGATGATCTCGGCGCTTTGCCTCTTCCTTTCGCCGCTTATACTCCTTTAGCTCCTCTGGCGTCTCCCAGGCGGTGCCATAGATTCGCTGAAGCTGCGCCCGATTCTCATCGCCGCGCCAGTACGCACCCGCCACGCTTTCTAGATCAAACGCCTTAGGGTTTAGATCTTTTGTCGTTTCTACATGCGGCCCCGCGCACAAATCCCACCATTGATCGCCCAGGTGATATAGCGTAATCGGCTCTTGCAGGCCCTCTAAAATCTCTAACTTGTAGGGCTCATTTAGCTTTTCAATCCGCTGCTTCGCCTCTTCCCGGCTGACTTCCTCTCGATCGACCGTCAGCCCTTTTTTGACGATTTTGATCATTTCTTTCTTAATCGCTTTCAAGTCCTTCTCGGTGAAGGGCTCGGGCGCGTCAAAATCGTAATAAAAGCCATAGTCAATCGATGGGCCAATGGTCACCTGCGCCTTTGGGAATAGACGCTGTACGGCCATCGCCATCACATGCGAAAAAGTATGACGAATCCGCTCCAGTTTTTCAGATTCATGAGTGCGCAGCAGTTTAATGGGCGGCGCTTGCTCGGCAGCCTCAGAAGCAGCATTGGCGTTGTCAGAACCTGGGGAAGCAACCATAGAAAAACTGTTCAGAAAATTACGACTTGAATGAGCCCTTGGAGCCCGAAAGGCATGGCTAATAACTGTCGCTAATTGCGCTACAGCTATTGAATAATAAGGTAATAAGTGTAGCGTGGCGACCTTCAAATGTTGTAATTGTGTTAAACGCTGCGAAGTATCTACGAAATCTGTCTGAATTTATAAAAATGATTGGATGGGCTGTCTCAACTGTCTACAAATCGTCTATAGTTAGCTAGTGCCTCGCATTTCACTTACAGGTGCAGCGATCAGGTGCAGCGATTTCGCAGAAAACCGGGCAGAAAGCAAACGGTCTAGCTCTTTCTACAGGTCTAGCTCTTTCTACAGATAGAGTCTTTTTTTCAGAGTAGTCAGTATTCTCAAAAAATGCATTCTTAAGAAACGTTAAGGGCACAGCATTGTGGTATGCTTATTAGCTGTATATTGATAGCGATCGCGCTGAGGCAGCAAAGCAGCCGCCCAGATGCTACCCACGAAAAGCTCACCCGCGAAAAGCTAAGCTACCCAGAGGCCATCCAAGCGCCATCAGCATTGCCATTAGAAACAGATTTTGTAAGTTGATTGACCGCCGCAAAAATCAAGGGGCTTATATCTAGGTGTATCTAGATCCTTTGAATTTGGCACGGTTCTGAGACCAGCAGATCTGGGCAATAAACTGACAGACATTTTGACTATTTTCACAACACATCGAACACAACCGAATTCATGACAAATTTAACTGCACCGCCGCTGTCTCCTTCAGTGGCGAGCCATCCTATGGCCAAGTTTCAACGCAAAGTGCGATCGCTGGTCGAAACCAAAGCCATCCAAACGACCGATAGCCTCTGGAAAATCGCCTTTATCTTTGGCGACAAGTGGCCCCACTGGAAGGCCGAACTCGAATCATTCGAGTTCACTATGCAAGATTCTATTGGTGACTTACTCGCCGTAGAGTCTTGGGAAGAAGAAGACGAAAGCGACCTGGCATAAGCGTTTGTTTACAGCCTATCTCTAACAGCCTATTTCCAAAGGGCTAAAGCTATTTGAGGGTTGCTGTCAAACGCTTACTGCTGACGATGCATAAGCTTTGCCAGGTCGTCAGGATCGACACTGTAGGCCGCGCCAAATCCCAGCACAAAATTGCCTGAATGGGGCTTTAGCTGAAAAATGCGAAAGTCGGCGAGCCCTTTCATCACTTCAATAATGTTGCCAAAGCGGTCTTCAAACTGTTGCGCGATCGCCTGCCAAAGCTCGCCTTCACGCTCTACCAACACAGCCGTACAGTCATAGCTCAACCGCTTGCGCGCAAACACCTGAGCCGTCTGTGCCTCATCTTCAATAAAAAGCACGCTGGCCTTTGCCGTCGCGTGCAAATTTTGCGTATGCGCTGACAGCCCGCTAACAAACACATAGATATTGCGCTCGGTGTCAATCACACAGGGTGCATAGCTTGCCTGCGGCGTACCCTGCTCGCTGACTGTGCCTAAAATGACGCTCTTAAACTGACCGGGGAAAGATTGGTAAGCTGCTAAAAGCTCTACAGATAGATTGGACATTGGCCATCGCTCGCTTCGGTAGACGTTGTAGATTTTTTTGTAGATTTCATAAGCAACCCAAACTATAACAGGCCATAGATCACCCAATAGACAGTGAAGGAATCTACGAATCCTTGCTATTGTGCAATCAGTGGTAACTTAATATTTCTATACAAATGTGCTTGTGAATGCCCTTGTGTGAGTGCCCTCTGAATGCCCTTGCGTAGAGACTGTTACCTCTTTTCGATCAGCAATTAGCGTTGCTGATTGGCCTGTTTCACCTACGGTTCTCTTTAATTCATGTCAGCTCGCTCTCTGAATGCCGCCCTTATTAGAGAATCTTTTGTCTCTATTTCTATTGCCACGTTAATTGTCGTATTGTGGGTGCTCAGCGCCTATGCCAGCCTGTTTATATTGCCTGATGTTAAGGAAATGCCCTTGGCGGCCACAGGTGCCGTCATCGTCGGACGTACCTTTATCCATACGGGGCTGTTCATTTTGGCGCATGATGCGATGCATGGTACTCTGATGCCCGCCTTCCCAAAGGCGAACGACTGGGCCGGGCGAGTAGCATTAGGACTCTATAGCTTTCTCTCTTTTGAAAGAATGACGGCGTGCCACCATCAGCACCATCGCACCCCTGCCCAGGCCGCCGATCCTGACTTTTATCCGGGTAGCTTTTGGCCCTGGTATTTTAACTTCATGCGAGCGTACATCCGCGATGGTCAAGGGGCGATTATCTTTTGGGGAATGTCTTTCTTTTTTTATCCCTTAATTTTTATTTTTCATGTGCCGCTGCTAAATGCGGTTTTGTTCTGGCTGCTACCCCAAGGGCTTAGCTCCTGGCAGTTGTTTTACTTTGGCACCTACCGCCCTCACAAAAGACCCCCTGGTGGACATACCAACGCACACCGAGCCACCAGCAGTCAGGCATCGCCGCTGATATCGTTTTTGAGCTGTTACCATTTTGACTATCATTGGGAACATCATCAATATCCGCACTTGCCATGGTATAAACTGCCATCAGCGCATCATTCATAGAGCGCTGTTAATAAGCTCGTTTTTGGAACATCTGCCATGTCTTTATTTTCCTTTTCTGGCAAGCCGCCCACGGATATTGGGGTCACTAATGGCAAGCTAAAGAGCTGTCCGGATACGCCAAACTGTGTGTGCTCTTACGAACCTGCTAGTGATACAGAACATGCGATCGCAACTTTCAACTACACGGGCTCTGCGGCTGAGGCGATCGCCCGCCTCAAGCAAGTGATTGAGGGGATGGAGCGCTCTACTATTAATCAGGTCACCGATGACTACCTATATGCTGAATTTTCTAGCAAGCTGATGGGTTTTGTCGATGACGTAGAGTTCTACGCGCCGCCGGGAGAGTCTGTGATTCATACCCGCTCTGCTGCTCGTTTGGGCAAGTCTGATTTGGGCGCAAATCGCAAGCGCACTGAAGAAATTCGCACCTTATTTGTTGCTGCTAGCTGACAGTTGGCGATCGCATCTAATACACTGCGCATCTAATACACTGCGTCAACAATTCACTTACCCTTCACAGATAAGGCGACAGGATCTACTTATTCGTAAAGGTTATGCAGGCAGCTTCAATGTACTATAAGTGAAAATTATGCATTAGATAGGTCTGCGTAAATTCTAATGGTTGACACAGTCACAGTAGAGCCTTTTGCCGCTGCTCCACAGTCGGCCCATGTCACAGTTGAAAATGAAGCAGGCGACGAGCTGAAACGCCGATTGAAAGATCGCGCTAGTCAGGAGTTTACCTTAGCGGCGATCGACATTGGTACAAACTCTGTGCATATGGTGATTGTCAAAATTGACGCGGCCTTGCCGTCCTTTAATATCATTGGCAAGGAAAAAGACACCGTTCGGCTCGGCGAGTTTTGCGAGTCTACCGGCAACCTCACCGAAGCGGCAATGACTCGTTGCATTGCTTCTTTGAAACGATGCCTGATGGTAGCAGAGAGCTTTCAGGCCGATGACGTGGTTGCAGTTGCCACGAGTGCGACGCGCGAAGCCGCCAATGGGCAGCTCTTTATCGATCGGGTAAAGGCTGAAGTGGGGCTGTCGATTAATTTAATTTCGGGCACCGAAGAAGCCCGTCGCATTTACTTGGGCGTGATTTCCGGCATGGAGCTAAAAAACAGGCCCCACGCCATGATCGACATTGGCGGCGGATCGACAGAAATTATTTTGGGTAGGGGCGGCCCTCACGACTTCCTCAGCAGCAGCAAAGTTGGGGCCGTGCGGCTGACTTCACGGTTTGTGGCAAGCGATCCAATCAGTAAAAAAGAGTTTGAATACCTGCGGGCATACGTGCGCGGCGTGTTAGATCCGACGGTCGATGCCCTAAAAGCCAAGTTGAGAAAAAGGCGCAAACAGGAAGAAATCCCTGACGATTCGCTCAGACTAATTGGCACCTCTGGCACGATAGAATGCCTGGCCATTCTCAACGCGGTCAACGCAACCGGCAGTGAGCCCGACCCGCTGAACGGCTACCGTTTTACCTACGACGAGCTGAGCGACTGGATTGCTAAATTGCGAAAAATGGACTATGCGGCGCGACTGGCCTTGCCGGGTATGTCCGATCGCCGGGCGGAGATTGTGGTGGCTGGGGCCATTATTTTGCAGGTGGCGATGGAGCTACTGGAAGTATCAGAGATTAAAATTTGTGAGCGGGCCTTGCGTGAGGGCGTTGTCGTTGATTGGATGCTGACGCATGGGCTCATTGAAAACCGGATGGCTTTTCAAGAGTCTGTGCGCGATCGCTCGGTTCAAAAGATGGCGCGTAAGTACAAGGCCGATGGCGATCGCGTCGCCAGCTTTGCCACTGCCCTATTCGATCAAACCCAGGGCATCTTGCATAATTGGAGTAACCTCGAACGCGAATATTTGTGGGCAGCGGCTATGCTGCACAACAGCGGTCACTACATCAGCCATTCGGCCCATCACAAGCATTCTTACTACCTGATTCGCAACGGCGGTTTGCTGGGCTTTACAGAAACAGAAGTAGAGATTATTGCCAATATCGCTCGCTATCACCGCAAGAGCCAGCCTAAAAAGCGCCATGAGGGATACAACAACTTGCCGAGTAAGCGCGATCGCCACATTGTTGATCAGCTTGGCGCGATGCTGCGGATTGCGGTTGCATTAGATAGAGCCAGGAGTGGGGCGATCGCCAGTGTTGCTTCTAACTACGACAGCCAAACTAAAATTCTTACCCTCCAACTTACCCCTACCGAAACCGGCAACAACTGCGATCTAGAGCTGTGGAACCTCGACTACAAAAAAGCCTGGTTTGAAAGTGTTTTTGAAGTAGAACTGGCTGCTCAGCTAATTTAGCAAGCGGGACTGTATAATACGGCTTTGTATTTAGAACCTAGGTATGCTCGCTCCTTTATGCTATCCGATAGCCGGTCATGTTCCCTATTGGATAATTGATAGGTTTGGCTTTCTAGAGACTTGTGCGGCTAGCGGGTCTGAAACATTTGGGCTTAAGTTAGGAAAAAGCACCTACTTACTCAACTGTCACGAAGATATCAAACATGTTTTAGAGACAAATTATACCAACTATACAAAAAACGCTCGTTTACGCGATCGCGAAGGCAAACGCCTGTTCGGAGAAGGCGTTCAAACGCAATCCGGAGATAAACACAAACAGCAGCGACGGCGAATACAGCCTGTATTTATGCGCAAGGCGATCGCCGCATTTTCTCCTCAAATTGTAGCTGTTGTCGATCAGCAGCTTGCTCGTTGGGAAAGCCAGGCAGAAATAGATATCGCGAAAGAAAGTCTATGGCTGGTGCATTGTGTATTGGGCAAAGTCTTGTTTGGCCTAGACTTTAATCAGCCTGTTAGTCAGTCAGCTCATCAGTCAGATCGCGCATTTGGCGACGCGGTGTTAGCGAGAAGACGGCAGGTTAACCGTCAGTTCAGTCTGCGAATTCCGTCTGCAAAGATGTCAATAACAGGCCGATCAACGTCTTACTCACAGTCCATGCAACTGCTAGAGCTGAGCGTTGATCAAATGATTCAAGATCGTCGCGATCGTCCCACAGAGTATCAAGATTTGCTGTCTGTCCTCGTGCAGATTCAATCGTCTCGGGGCAATATGGGCGGCAAACAGATGCGTGACGAGGCGTTGGCTATATCTGGCGGGTATGAAACGATTGCGGCAGTTTTGATTTGGACATGGTATCTGCTGGGACAGCATCTTGAGGTTAAAGATATGCTCTTGCAAGAGGTTGTTCAAATAATAGGCGATCGCACGCCTACCGCCGAAGATATTCCTAGCCTGAAATATACCAAAAGGGTAATGGATGAATCCTTGCGCCTGTACCCACCTACCTGGATATTTACCCGCAGTGCGCAGCAGCTAGACACCCTACCCAGCGGCAGCAGACTTCAACCGGGGGCCAAGCTTTACCTGTCTTCTTATCTGGTTCATCGCAATCCTGCTTATTTTCCCGAGCCCGAAAAATTTGACCCAGCGCGTTTTAGCAAAGCCGAGAAAGCCGCTCGCCCCGATTTTGCTTATTTTCCATTTGGTGGCGGCCCGCGAGTTTGCATCGGGCAAACTTTAGCAGAAACGGTCGCTATGCTGATTTTGGTCACAATGGCCCAGCGAATTCAGCTAACGCTAATTCCCCATCAGACCATTACGAAAAGAACGCTCACCACATTGCTGCCGAAGCAGCCACTAAAAATGCAGGTTCATCGCTCGGGGATAGCCCAATGACAATGCCTAATTTTTTGATTATTGGGGCCGGTAAGTCGGGAACAACCTCTCTCCACTACTACTTGCAACAGCACCCACAAGTCTTTATGAGCCCCCAAAAGGAGACTTACTTCTTTATTTATGAGGGCCAAACGCCAAACTATCAAGGGCCACGTGATGATAAGCTGATTAACCGTCAAGCTGTTACCCATATCGAAAGCTATCAGGCCCTTTTTGATGGGGTAAAAGACGAAGTTGCAATCGGAGAAGCCTGTCCGCGCTATTTATCTTATGCGGCTGAAGCGGCCCCGCACATTCAGCAGCGTATCCCCGCTGCTAAGATTATTGTTATTCTTCGCAATCCTGTTGATAGAGCGTTTTCTTCTTATTTAATGCAGGTGCGAGAAGGGCGAGAGACCTTGAGCTTTGCTGAGGCGATCGCATCTGAAAAGACACGCCTTAGTAACAACTGGGCCTGGGGCCAATATGTCAGTAGTGGTTGTTATGCCGCCAAGCTCGATCGTTATTTCGAGCGATTTCCGCCCGAGCAAATTCGAGTTTATCTCTTCGAAGACTTGCAAAGCGATATCGATCGGCTCCTCCAGAACCTGTTTAGCTTTTTGGGTGTAGAAGAGAGTTTTAAACCTGATATGACGATTAAATACAACGTCTCGGGCCAGCCTAAAAGCTCAGCGTTACATACCTCGTTACATACCTCAATTCAATCGTTTCACCGGTTTATGATTGGTGACAGCGCAGTTAAACAGGGCATTAAAAGCCTATTGCCTCAGTCGGTACTGCAAAGTTTTAATGACCAATATGAAGCAGCGCGATCGCATTACTTTCAGCGAAACCTCACCAAGCCGCAACTTTCGCTTGATTTGCGCCAACAGCTTATAGAAACCTTTCGAGAGGATATACTGAGGCTACAGGATCGGATTCAGCGTGATTTATCATACTGGCTTGTTCCATAGTTTAACCGTTTCGCTGACGCCATAAATCCTTTAGAGTATGCCATGATTCATTCAGATATGGAAAATGTCTTTAAAACCTCTCCTTTTTTCAATTATTATTCCCACCTATAATCGCCCTCAGCAATTGACTCATTGCTTGACGGCGCTGGCTGAGCAGGATTTTTCTACACAGCGCTTTGAGGTGATTATTGTGAACGATGGCGGCGATTCGCTAGAAGATGTGGTGGAATCGTTTAAAGGTCGATTGGCGATCGCGCTAATCTATCAACAAAATACCGGCCCCGCCCAGGCTCGAAATCAAGGTGCTACTCTTGCTAAAGGTGACTTTTTAGCTTTTACAGATGATGACTGCTGCCCGTCAGCAGACTGGCTATCGCAGCTTGCCAAGCAATGCCAAGCAACGCCCGAAGTGCTAATCGGCGGTCAAACTTTGAACAGTTTACCTCAGAATTTCTGTTCTACAGCCAGTCAGCTTACGGTCGAGCTAGCTTATCAATACTTCAATCCCTCGCCTCATGAGGCCCGCTTTTTCGCTTCTAACAACATGGTGTTTCCTCGGCAACACTTTCTAAAACTGGGCGGATTTCACGCAGAGTTTCGCACATCAGAAGATAGAGAGATCTGCGATCGCTGGCTGCTCTCTGGCCGCACTATGATTTACGTCAGCGCCGTCAAAATTCATCATACCCATCGCTTATCCCTGAGTGACTTCTGGCAACAGCACCTTGGCTATGGTCGCGGGGCCTACTGCTATCACACTATTCGCAGCAAACGAGGCAGCCCTCCTTTTCGTCCAGATTTCAGCTTCCATCGGCGGCTTTTTACCTACCCCTTTCAGCAGTTCGCAGCCCCCAAAGCTGTCGCGATCAGCGGCTTGATGTGTCTGGCTCAATTGGCTAGTTTGGTTGGCTATTTCCTTGAAAAGAACAGATCTTCGCAGACCTTAGATAGGTTATACAAAGAGCTTGTTCCTTTAACAAGTATGCTTGGCCATAGCTAGCGCTTATCGGGTTTATAAGAGCCAGGATGACCATACTACAAAAGGTTTTAGTCAGCTAATAAAAAAGAACCGATGGAAATATTAGACAAAGATTTAAACGCTTCCAACATTACAGCTATGGTGAATGCATTAAGCTAAAGGGCCAAGGATACATGTACAGTGAACGCTATGAACCCGATGAACCTGCTAGCGACAACACCTGAGTTATCTGTTGTTCTAATTACGTCAGATAACTACGCCAGCATTCGCAAAACGATTGGTTATTTACAAAAACAAACTATTCAAAGCGAGATAGAACTTGTAATAGTCGCGCCTTCGCAATCGGCACTAAAACTAAAAGCTGACGATCTATCGGGCTTTAGGCAGTATCAGGTGGTGGAAATTGGCACCGTTGTTTCTTTGGGTCGCGCCTACGCTGCCGGTATCCGCGCTGCTCAATCATCGGTTGTTGCCCTCGGTGAAGACCATTGTTTCCCAGAGCCTGCCTGGGCTGAAGCTTTGGTGCAAGCCCATCACCAACCCTACGCCGCTGTCGGCCCCGCCTTTCGCAATGCCAATCCGAGTACGGCAGTGAGCTGGGCTGATATGCTGATTGCCTATAGCCAATGGATGGATCCGATGATTGGCCAAACGATGAACTTTTTGCCCGGCCATAATAGCAGCTACAAGCGCGATATATTGCTGAGCTATGGCGATCGCCTAGAAGAAATGCTGGAATCTGAGACGTTGCTGCACTGGGACTTGCGATCGCAAGGCTACGAGCTTTACCTGGAGCCGCGTGCCAAAACGGCCCATACTAATTTCGCGCAGTTCTGGCCCTGGCTCTCGGTTCAGTTTCGTGCAGGTCGTATATTTGCCGGAGAGCGGGCTCAAGTAGAGCAATGGCCCTGGGCCAAACGATGGGTGTATACAGCCGCTTCGCCGCTGATTCCATTCGTGCGAATGGTGCGAGTTTTGCAGGCGGTAGGGAAGGGCGATCGCAAGCAGGTTAAGACGGCCTTTGGCACCCTACCCATGACGATGCTGGGGCTGATAATCGATGGCGCTGGCCAAATGGTGGGCTACGGGTTTGGCTATGGTCAGGCCCTGCAAGACTACGCAGAAGCCGAATTTCACCGAGAGCTTTATCTGGCCGAGTCAGATAAAACAGACTTGCCAGTATCTTCTTAACTGGCCCAGAATCTCCTGTGGGATGGCCATCCCGGCTGTCCAAATTCGACAAGCTATCTCCCAAAGCCATGCTGATTGATGGACGAACCCTAACGAAAGAAGACGTCCTCACGACTGACGTCTGTATCATTGGCGCAGGCGCAGCCGGACTCACCTTAGCTCAGGCATTTGAGGGCGCTTCCTTTTCAGTCATGCTGCTAGAAAGCGGGGGCTTTCAGTGTGAATCCAGTATTCAAGCCTTAGCCGAAGGCACCTCCGAGCAAGAACCCTATCCATTTTCTGAATCGCGAGCCCGCTGCTTTGGTGGTTCAACCACCCGCTGGAGTGGAGCCTGTGTGCCGCTCGACCCCGGTGATTTTCAATTCCAAGCCTGGCTACCCCATAGCGGCTGGCCTTTTGAGCGATCTGTTTTACAGCCCTATTATCAGCAAGCCAGACGGGTGTTTGGCCTGCCAGAAACAACCCCACCGCTTGCCAAAACTTCTGCGTTTCACCAACCGCCGCTTGAGACCAAGCAAATTTTGTTTAGTCAACCGCTTGATTTAGGGCGTAAGTATCGGCGGCAGATCGTGCGATCGCCAAACATCACCTTAGTCACCTACGCCAACGTCTCTCAACTCATCTCCGACAGCCAACAGCAACAAGTGCTGTCTCTAAAAATTTCAGGGCCGTCTGAGCAAAAGTTTACAGTCCAGCCCCAAACCGTAATCTTAGCGACAGGTGGTATGGAGAATGCCCGCCTGCTGCTGGCCTCAAACCAGCATTGTCCTAAAGGCTTGGGTAACAGTTACGACGTGGTCGGTCGCTTCTTTATGGAGCACTACCTTAAAACAGTCGGTATTTTGCCCCTCAATCAACAACAACAGGCGGCTCGCTTTTTTACTGATCTCAGCTCAATAGAACGAACTCATCAGCAGGGCACATTTGGCTTAACCGACGAACTGCGGCAGCAGCAACAGCTTCTTAACCTGCATATTCGCTGCTATCGCTACAGTCTGCTAGAAGATACGGCGGCGGTAATTGCAGCCAAGCAGTTGCCCACAGCGATTGTTCATCAGCGCGACTTTACACCAGCGGCCTTACA
This sequence comes from Phormidesmis sp., assembly GCA_049791095.1. Classification (GTDB taxonomy): domain Bacteria; phylum Cyanobacteriota; class Cyanobacteriia; order Phormidesmidales; family Phormidesmidaceae; genus Phormidesmis. The sequence goes on along the minus strand of JBAQZP010000144.1, from coordinate 25,477 downwards.
ATGGCAAAGCATTCGACCAAACGGCTGGAAAGTGCTACCTCAATACCTTGGCTGGCACCTGTGGAACAAAATAAACAAGCAAGCTCGGTTTACCCATATGCGCTTACAGGCATGGATAGAACAAGCGCCGGATCCCAATAATCGAATTACGCTGTCTTCAGAGAAAGATCCGTTAGGACAGCCCAAAACGCATTTAACCTTCAGCTTTAGTCAGCAGGTGTGGGATAGCGTGGTGCGATCGCGCCAAACCATCGAAAAAGCACTATTCAATCAGGGTCTGGGCTCATTGCAATACAGCGCCGAACGATTGCAGCATCTGACCCACTACGACAAAATTGGGCTACACCATATGGGCACTACGCGAATGCACAACAGCCCGATGCACGGGGTCGTTGATGCCAACTGCAAAGTTCATGGCCTGGCAAATTTGTATATTGCGGGCAGTTCTGTATTTCCTACCGGCGGCGCGGCCAACCCAACGCTCACGATTGCAGCGCTGGCACTGCGTCTGGCCGAACATATACGAAAACTAAAAGACTTCAAGCTATAGATAGCTGTCGCTGACTATTGTCGCTGACTATCGCAATCTTTAGTACGGTGCTCGTAAGTACGGCGCTCGTATCAAAAAAAGTCGGGCAACCTAATGCAAGCAGCCTTCTGTCCTAATTCAATGCAGCAGCGGGCTAGTTTAACCAGTAACCCGAAGTATAAAATGACCGATTCTAATATAGCGATCGCACTGCTCAAGGACATTGCAGTAGGGCCTGATGGCTCTCATCCACAACGGTTTACCGCGCTTGGTAATGGCAAAGTTATTTTTGCAGCAGGCGCAGACACCAACAGTGATACTGGCTTCGAGCTATGGATTACCGACGGTACCTCAGCGGGCACGACACTTCTCAAAGATATTAACCCTGGAGGGAATGGCTCAAATCCTCAGGGTTTCACCGCTATTGGCAGCGGCAAGTTTGTTTTCATGGCTGAGGATAACAACCATGGCTACGAACCTTGGATAACTGATGGCACCCCGACAGGTACCACCCTGCTCAAAGATATTAATCCTGGCGGGAGCGGATCAAACGCTGGGAATTTCGTCGCGCTCGACAATGGCAAAGTTATCTTTAGTGCGCGTGATGCCAGCAACGGCAACGAACTATGGATTACCGACGGCACCACAGCAGGAACAACCCTTGTAAAAAATATTAACCCCGCTGGGCTGGATTCCTCGCCTCATTCGTTTACCGCGATTGGCAATGGCAAGGCAATCTTCAGCGCCAAAAGCAGCGGGATTGACGCGGAACTATGGATTACCGACGGTACCGCCGCAGGCACTACCCTGCTCAAAGATATTAATCCTGGCGGCGAAGGCTCATTCCCTTCAGACATGATCGCGATTGGTAACGGCAAATTTCTCTTCGCTGCCGCCACCGAAAACGAAGGTGATGAGCTGTGGATTACCGATGGCACCCCCGTAGGCACCACCCTGTTTAAAGATATCAACCCAGGACAAGCAGACTCGCGTCCGGTCTTCACCGCAACCCTTGGTGGCGGCAAATTTCTCTTCGCTGCCGCTACGGAAAACGAAGGGCGCGAACTATGGATGACCGATGGCACCCCAGCGGGCACCACGCTGTTTAAAGACCTCAACCCAGGTCAAGCCGGATCTTTTCCTCAGCCAGCAAAAGCCATTGGCAATGGCAAATTTTTGTTTACTGCAAAAAATGGCAATGCCAATACGGTCTGGGTCACAGACGGCACTGCTGAAGGCACAAAAGTTCTGCGGGGCGATATCTCTTTCAATACAGATTCCTTTTCTATAGCCGCGCTGGGCGATGGTAGGGCGTTTCTTTCTGCTGGTAATGGCGAAAGTGGACAGGAACTGTGGATGACTGATGGGACTTCTGAAGGTACGGTGCTAGCAGCAGACATTGTCGCGGGCGCTAATGGCTCGTTCCCAACTGAAATATTTGCGATGGGTGGCAGCAAGTTTCTCTTTTCTGCTGAAACTGAGGGTAATGGTAGAGAGTTATACCTGGCAACAGCGGGCACAGGTAGTGCAGATACTGCGATCGCCTCAAATTTCACGCTCAGCAGCGACCAAGAACGCCTTCAAGTAGGCCCAATTGGATCGGCCAAAAGCCTTCAATTTAACCTGGACAAAGTAGACATTTCAGATGTCAGCGAACTGCTTATTTTTACAGTCGATGAATCCGGCACCCAAACGCCCGTCGGCAGCTTCTCTCTTTTAAAGGGCACGCAATTTGCCCCAGGCTTCTCTCAAAACTTTGCCCTCGACACTCAACGCCTGAGCGACAATACCCAGCTTTTGTTCAAACTGATGGGTCAAAACGGTAGCCAAACCGGCAAACTCAGCCTCAAAGAAGACGGCACCGCCACGCTCAATTTCAACGGTACGGCAGTCGCCATTGGGCTGAGTAGCTCGCCCGCCATCAATCTACTTAGCGGGGATGCCGACAGTATTGACCTATCAACCTACGCCAATCAGTCTGTCTCTATTAACTTTAGCGTCTACAGAGAAGCCGCCTTTAACAATACGGTTGGGCTTTATAGCACTGACACCGCTACTGGTGGCATTACCGACGCGCTTAGCGGACAGACGCTACAGCCGGGCGACATGGGTTACAAAGAAGCTGCGATCGCCCGCCAACTAGGCACCCGCCTCACGGGTCAAAACGGACAACTTCAAACTTTTACAACGGGGGCGATCGCCGGGGGTAGCTTCCTCAGCATGTTTCTAATCGCCGACGGCAACGACATAAATAGCAGTCAAATATACTTCAGCCACCTGGGCATGAATGGCGGCAACGACCATGTAAAGCTGCTTGGCAATAACGCCTTTGGATTTGAAGATATGGCAGGGCTGGGTGACAAAGACTTCAATGACATCGTCGTCAAATTTGAAGTCGTTTAGGGAGCATAGATTGCAGGAAAAAACTTTCATTAGCTAAATTTTGGAGGCAGGAGGCAGGAAGCAGGAGGCAACTCTATCCTCGCACTCTGACTACTGACTACGGACTACGGACTAAGGACTTCTGCCCAGGCATCTGCTCTTGATTCATTACAATCAAAGTAGATGCTTTTTTATTGAACGCTTACATGCTTTATCGTCGTTTTGGCCGCACCGAACTGCAAATGCCTGTATTCTCTTGCGGGGGAATGCGCTATCAGCATTCCTGGCAAGATATCTCACCTGCCGATATTCCCAAAAATAATCAGGATAACTTAGAAGCTACGATTCACCGCGCCCTGGAATTGGGTATTAACCATATCGAAACGGCTAGAGGCTATGGCACTTCTGAAATTCAGCTAGGTAAAGTATTGCCCAGCTTTGAGCGCGAGGGCCTGATTGTCCAGACCAAAGTTTCTCCTAAAGCGGATCCCAAAGACTTCTTAGAAACCATTGAGACCTCCCTTTCTAACCTCAACCTCGACTACATCGATCTGCTCGGCTTCCACGGCATCAACAACGCTGAAACCTTGAAAAATAGCGTCCGACCTGGCGGCTGCATTGAGGTTGCCAAACAGCTTCAGGCAGAGGGCAAAGTCCGCCATATTGGCTTTTCTACTCATGGCCCTACTCAGATAATTGTAGACGCCATCGAAACCAACCTGTTCGACTATGTGAACGTTCACTGGTACTACATTTTTCAAGACAACTGGCCCGCTATTGAGGCTGCTACTCAGCGCGATATGGGCGTTTTTATCATCAGCCCTTCCGACAAAGGCGGACATTTGTACAATCCGCCAGAACGTTTGACAGAGCTGTGCAAACCGCTCAGTCCGATGGTGTTCAACGATCTATTTTGCCTCAGCCATCCGCAGGTTCATACGCTGAGTTTAGGGGCGTCTAATCCTACCGATTTTGATGAACATATGATGGTACTGCCGCTGGTTGAGCAGGCCGATCGGGTATTACCTGCGATATTGCAGCGGTTAGAGGCGCAGGCGATCGCAACCCTTGGCGAAAACTGGTATCGTACCTGGCATCAGGGCCTGCCCGATATCCAATCCACCCCCGGCAACATCAACATCCCCATGGCCCTCTGGCTCGGCAACTTAATCGAAGCCTTTGACATGAGCGAATATGCGCAAGCTCGCTACAACCTGCTCGGCAGCGGCGGCCACTGGTTCCCCGGCTACAAAGCCGACAGACTTGCCGATGTCGATCTTTCCGAAAGTCTTCGCCACAGCCCCCATGCAGATAGCATTCCAGCCCGGTTAGCCAAAATTCATGAGATGCTGGGCGGGAAAGCTGTCAAAAGATTGTCGCAGCAGTGATGATTAATATTTAGGGAACGATCCGCCCCACTTCATCGTTCATCGCTCATCCTTCATCCTTTCCCTTTATGGTTGCCCACGCCGCAAAATATCAAGGCCAGTCCGCCCTTCTCTCCCGCGAATTGCTTGCCTACTACCGCCATATCAGCCGCTCCCCCCTGACCGTTGTCGATGTAGAAACGACAGGCTCCTTGGGCCATAACGCTCGCATCATCGAGGTTTCCATTCTTCATGCCAGCCTCTCGGATGGCCTAGAGCATCAGGAAACTTACTTAATTAACCCGAAAGTCAAAATTCCTGAATTCATCACCAAAATTACCGGCATTACTCCCGAAATGGTGTATCCCTCGCCGCCGCCCGAAGAAATTTGGCCCAAATGTCAGCCTTTGCTGGAGGGCGATCGCACCTTCACCGCCCACAACCTCGATTTTGACTACGCCTTCATTCGCACCGAATACAAACGTCTCGGCATCCGCTTCTACAAGCCCCCCTTGCAAAAGCTCTGCACCGTTATCCTTTCGCGAATGCTGCTCGCCGACCTGCCCTCCCGCAGTCTGCCAAACCTGATCAAGCACTTCAACTTCGACATCAGCACCTCCCACCGCGCCGAAGCCGACACTCAAGCCTGCTGGCTGCTCGCCGAAATCCTGCTCACTCAAATTCAAAACGACGACGACGACGCCCTACTCAAACGCTTTGGCCAGCAGTGGATCCGCCTGCAAGACGCCGCCAAAATTCTTAACTGCCGCAAAGAGGAAGCCCAGGTAAAACTAGACGCCGCCCAGGTAGAAAGTCGCCTCTCATACAAACGCAAGCTGCCGATGTACCGGCGCTGGGGCGTAGAACAGTTTTATTACGAGCAGCAAGGCCAGCAGATGTCATTACTGTAAAAGCTTTCTCTAGAGAGGGATGAATGCTTTAAGGCTCTAACGCTATACTGAGAGGCACAAATTTTAACGGTGAACACAATGTCTGAGAAAGATAATACAAAATATTCTTGGAAGGGTAGCTGGGATGCGGGTAAAGCCCTGATGGTTTTGGTTGGCGTGCTGACAGTGGTATTGTTTGCTTCTGGCTTCGTATACTAGCTGCCCACTCAATGCGCTTACCTGAAGACGCGGATGTTCAACGCCCTAGCGTAAACATTCTGCCAATGATTGACGTCATTTTTGCAATCTTGGCATTTTTTATATTGTCTACGCTCTATCTGACAAAGGCCGAAGGGCTGCCGGTGAACTTGCCTCAGGCCGTTACCTCTACACCGCAAAATCAAATCGATGTGACATTGACGATTACACCCGACGGAGAGCTATTTTTAGGCGATGAGGCAGTGGCGCTGATGGATTTGGCGAGTGAGGTGCGATCGCGTTCTTCAGACAGCCCCATATTAGTCACCATCCGCGCCGACGAAACTACCCCCCACGGTCGAGTTGTGGCTGCAATGGATCAGCTACGCACCGTTGAGCGAGTCACCGTAGGGATCGCCACGACACGATAATTTTCTTTTTCTCAATATGGCGCTAGTCTAGGCAGAAGTTTCCGATGTTTTAGATGCCTTATGACTAACGGTATGCCAGAGCAACGTCTGACGCCGGATGAGCTGCTGACTGAAATCTACAGTGCCTTTGAGCCTTTCTTACCACCGCCGGAAGGTACCTATGTGAACTGTGAGGAGGTGCGTGGACGTTGGAATGTGGTGCGGGAGTTAGGAAATCAGATTACGCGATCAAAGTCGCCAACCTGTCAGCTATATAGTGGTCACCGGGGAGTGGGCAAAACGACGGAGCTACTGCGACTAAAAGATCATTTGACTAGGAAGCACTACAAGGTGGTGTATTTCGCGGTGAATGATGAGGATGTGGAGACGCAGGATGCTGAATACGCTGATATTTTGTTTGCCTGTACAAAGAATTTGGTGCAGTCGGTGATGCTGACAGAGCGTAATCCGCTGGTGGATTGGATGCGCGATCGCTGGCAGTCATTAAAAGACTTGGCAGCAACATCGGTAGAGTTTGACTCTCTTAGCTTTGAGCAGCAGATCAGCCAGTTTTCTAAAATCACGGCGAGTGTGAGAGCCGTACCAAATATCCGACGGGAGCTAAGGAAACGACTTAATGACAGTACACCTTCGCTGATAGTGGCACTCAACAGCTTTATTGAAGAAGCTAAGCGACAAATGCTGCCTGAGTGCAAAGGCATTGTAATTATTGTGGATAACTTGGATCGTATCTCTGAAAATAATTCTCAGGGGCACAACAACTTTGACGAAATTTATCTAAATCGTAGTGAGCTGATGCGGGGCTTAGCTTGCCACGTCATTTATACCGTGCCAATTCAAATGATTTATTCGCCTCGGGTGACGCAGCTAGAAGATAACTATGGCAAGCCAGACGTGCTACCGATGGTGATGGTGAAAGCCTATGCTGGCGGTGTTAATACGGCGGGCTTAGGCAAGCTTAAAGAGGTGATTTGTCGTCGGCTCATGCACATCGACCCACAGCTACCGGATTATCTAGATAACTATGTATTTGAAAGTGCAGAGACTCGGCAGCGGCTGTGCCTGATGAGCGGCGGGCATATGCGGGTGCTGATGCAGCTTTTACAGAAGTCGATGGATCAGGTAGATGAGCTGCCGATTACGGCGGAGGCTGCGCAGATTGCAATTGAAGAGCAGCGGGATACGTACCGGACTGGCATTAGCAAAGAGCGGTGGGATTTATTTGCGCGCATTCACGTCAGTAAGCAGCTAGAGAACGACGAAGACTCGCTATTGCTATTGCTCAATCGCTGCCTGATGGAATATCGCTATTATGATGAGGGTATGCGACTGCATCAATGGTGTGATGTACATCCTTTGTTAGAGGGGTTTGATCAATTCAAAGCGGCGTTAGTAAAGTTACAGGCTGAGAATAAAGGCGAAGCGATAAGTGAGAGTTAATGGGCAACGACAGAAATGTTACTAAAGCTGAGTCAGGGTTAGCGCAAGAACCGTTGACCGCAAATTTGTATGCGCCAGCTTCAGATGAATTGCAAGCAGCGGCCCGAGCTAAACTAGAAGACCCAGAGGCGCTTTATCTATCGTTGGTAAGGGCGTTAAGACGACGTAAGGGATTTGGCATTCTTTTCGTGCAATGTACGCCTGTAAAAGGGCAAGAGATATTTACAAGATTAGAGAAAGATTTGCCCAAAAAGCGAATTGGTCGGCTAACGCTAACAGAACCGATTGACAATTTGTTCAAGCTTATTAAAGCAAGGGAGGATGTTTCTGGGCTGAACGTTTTGTTCATTGAGGGTATTGATAAGTCATTAGCGCCTTACATTAAGTCTGAAACCGGGCGGAACGATTACTACAAGCTGGAAGTGCTGCCGCCAATATTGGCTCATGTTAATCGACTGCGAGAGAACTTCCGAGAACAATTTCCTCATTTGTGCCTTGTCTTCGTGGTGCCGCCCTTTGCGTTAAAGTACTTTATGCATCGGGCAATTGATTTTTTTTCTTGGAATTCTGGCATTTGGCGCTTTACACCCGAAAATGAGCAACTAATGCAAGAGACGGTCAAAGCGCTAGATGGGAAATATGATGAATATGCGGTGCTTGCTGAAAAGGAAAGAAATCAGAAGCTTGTAGAGTTGCAAGATTTAATTGAGGTTCCTAATCAATCGGATGAGACGCGATCGCAGCTATATATAGAGCAAAGTTGGCTGTGCGATATAGCCCAGGACTATGAAGCGGCTTTTCGATGCAGTAAAGAAGCAATTTCTTTAAATCCCTTAAACGAAGTAGCCTGGTTTGCCAAGGGCACTGCTTTAAGTGAGTTGCATCGTTATGAGGAAGCAGTTTCTGCTTATGACCAAGCCTTACAGCTTAATCGTAACTATCATGACGCAAATTACAACAAGGGTCTTGTTTTGTGTCGTCTTGGTCGCTATGAAGAGGCAATTACCGCCTTTGGTCGATCTCTTTGGATTGACCCTAACAATTACGAAGCGTTATATAGCAAGGGTGCTGCGCTATCTTATTTGGGTCGATATGAAGAAGCCGTGACTGCATGTACCCAGGCTCTACATATCAAATCTGATGAGTATGGAGCGTTTTTCTGGAAAGGCGTAGCACTAGATGAGCTAGGACACTACGAGGAAGCAGTCGCTGCTTACGATGAGGCTTTGCGCATCAAGCCCAAATACCACGAAGCGCTCATCAATAAAGGAATAGCTTTAACTAAGCTAGGACGATATGAAGAAGCAATCGCTACCTATAACAAAGCCTTGAGTATCAAATCTGAAGACCACGAAGTGCTCAATTACAAGGGCACTGCTTTTGATGAGCTAGGTCGTTATGAAAAAGCAATTGCCACTTTTGATCAGGCACTGCGTATCAAACCAGACGAACACAACATACTCCATAACAAGGGTGCCGCTCTCAATAGTTTAGGTTGTTATGACGAAGCAATTGCTGCCTATGACGAAGCGCTGCGTATCAAGCCTGACAAACACCAGACCCTTTACAACCAAGCTTGTCACTATGCTTTGTTTCATCAAGTGGATAAGGCACTAACCTGCCTACAAAAAGCGATCGCGCTAAGCAATACCGATGAATACGTCAAGCTCGCCAAAGCAGACACCGACTTTGACAGTATTCGCAACGACCCACGCTTTCAATCTTCAATCGTGGCTCCTCAGTGATCAGCGCGATCATTATTCAACTTCAAGCGACTCTTTACAGAGCCCATTTTCTAGAGTAACCGCGCCTTCCTCATCCTCAAAAAATCCCGTCAGCGTACAGTGAGGCATATAGGCATGGGCAGCATTAGGGCCATAGCGCTGCTGACTCTGCTCGAAGTAGGTTTCAATCTGTCTTGCCATTGGGCCAGTTGGGCAAACATAGAGAATCAACTGATGAACCATATTCACGGTCATGTATTTCTTTTGCTAGTCCCAGGTGGCGAGGGCCGTGCTCCAGGATTCTAACAGGTTGATGACTTGCGATCGCCTCGACTCGAATGTAGCGGCTACCCAAATAAACAACAGCCCCAGCGCAATGCCGACTGCCCACAGCAAAGAGGAATTACCGTCAATCGCCAGCCACAGTACCCGAATGATCTGCAAGATAAAAGTTGCCGTGCCAATGTATAGAAATGCTCGCGTTTTGAAGATCAGCCCGGCGAAGATAGAGACCGTGCTTAATGCGATCGTCAGCCCCGCGTAGGCTAGCAGTGAATCGGCAGTATCTGCCTGGTACAGTGACGTGAGTCCAATTAGCCCCAGCGCCAAAATCCTGAGCGTGTGACGTTGCTGCCTTCTAGAAACCTCTCGAAACTGAGAATCTATTTCTATCACGTACAGCATTGAAAGCCCAAAAGTTAAGCTGATCCACAGCTCGTTTAATATCCCCTGCTGATTGAGATAGCGCAGTAACGCCCAATCAAACAAGAAGATACTTAAATAGCTAATTCTGACTTTGCCAAACAGTTTGGCCATCCAGGCATAAAAAGCGCCTACAATTAGCAAACTCTGATTTTGAACAAAGCTCAGCGTGATGCTCAGTGTTAGCATTGGTAGCCATAAACCCAGCCGCTGCCACGGTTTTGCGGGCCAACCCCAGCGCTGCCAGGGCGCACGATAAAGCCCAAATCCAATGGCGCAAGCGATTAACCCGCCCCAGGTAAACAGACCCGAGCGATCAAAGAACCATACGAACCGGCCATAGGCCACGCATAGCAGCGCTTCAGTCAATCCTAAAGTCGTCCAGCTAGCCGCAGTCAGTACAACCGTCCGCGATGTCCAACGGCGGTTGCCCACCGTCAGCGCATAGGCCGCTAGCAACAGGGCCGTCACCGTCCAAATGCTAATGCCACGCGGTTGGCTGAGCCCATCTACTGCGGCAATCACAATGCCTAAACTGCCCACTGCCCAGTGAGTATGCGTTACCCCCAATAGGCCCTTCGCTGAAATTTTGAGATAGCGAGTTAGCCAGCTACCAGCCAGCCTTTCAATTAGTGCGATCGCCATCGCCAAAGCTGCCAACAACGTCATCCCATCTCCCGGCTGTCCGCCGCTCGCCTGTAGCAACCGATAAACCAACAGCTCGTAGGCCCCAATCGAAATCCCGGCCAGTCCTACATAGCTGAGCGCTTGCAATGACGCCCGCCGCCGGCCTACGCCCAAAAAGATTACCGCTGCAACTAGCGTATAAAGCCCACTGTCTGCCACAAAGAAGTTATGGCCACACAACAATCCAACGATGGCATAGACGACAGGAATGCCATGCCAGCTAAACCGCCAGGCCTGATTTGCCGATCGCCGCAGCCTCCACAAGTCGCCCATAATCTGTGAAGTGAGACCTAAGGAAAGAGTGGCGATCGCCACCGCACCTAATCCACCCCCTCGCAGCACGACCCCAATCCACACAGTCACCAAAACTGCCCAAGCCAGGCTCCAATAGCGCCATTCAGCAGGCCGGTACCGAATTGACTCTAGCAATGCCGCAATCAACAAAACGGCAGCAGCGACTGTATAAAAAAGGGTGATATCAGAAGAATAGAGCGGCTCTGAAAGAAGATATACAGCGACAAAAGTCTCATAGAGCAAGAACCATGCCATCAGCGTCCAACCCCAAGATTGAACAGCTTTTTCGTGAATCCGAGACAAATTATCCGAGCGCCGATTCAAGGCCCTTTGAACTAGCCACAGCCCACAGATTTCAACTACCCAAAAGACCAACAACCTTTCTGGTACAACATTTGTAGCGCGCTCAAGCACGCCATAGCAAAGAATGCTAGTCACCAGCGCAACGCCAGAGCCTACAGCGAACATAGCAGACCAATAGCTGCGCCAGATTCGGCTGTTCAACCCGCTGCAAAAGGAGCCAACCGCAAAGCTGGCGATCGCGATCGGCCAACTCGTCAACCAGGGCGTTTGCAATAGCAAAGCCACCGCTGCCGCCTTCGCGAATCCCTGAGGAACCAGCGCCCGCCGATGATTTGCCGCAAACGTCAGTGTCACGGGGGCCACCAGCCAAACCCAACTGGGCTGAGGCCACCCTTCAATCAAAGGCCAATAGCTCAGCGCGAACAGTCCTAGCCCTGCTCGCCAGGTGCTGCGCTGGGCGCGATCGCTCCGCAAAGCCAAATGAGCGCCAAACTCTGCAACGGCAACACTCAACCCTACATCAGCCCACGCTCGCAGGCTTAAACCAGGCCGCAAATAATCAATCCAGGCCGCTAAAGCCAGCAGCCCGACGCCATGAGTTAGCGCCACCATTGCTGCCGGAATCTGCGGACGCCGCCGGACAACTACAAACAACAAGATCGTAGAAAGCAACAGATTTGCCGCCGCTGTGAACGGGTTGGTCAAACTCAGCAGCGTTAAGCCGCCCCCTAATATCAGCGCTGCCCCTTCAGTGGTTTCAGAAAGCGATCGCTGCTGCCAGCGCCGAAACCACCAGGCCAGCCACAACAGCCCTAATAAAAACGGAAAGAAGCCCAAGCTTGTCCATTCACTTTTCACGATGGGCTGCGCCGATAGCTGACTCGACAGCCGCGTCAGCACCGTGTCCCGCGTCCCCGGTGGTACCATCGCCCCCAGCAGCCAGTAAGCCTGACCCGCCACCCCAATCAGCGCCAGCAAATACCCCTTTTGCCAGCTTCGCCGGAGCCGATTCCAAAGCAGCAGCAGCGCCAGGCCGCTCACACCAATCGCCTGCCAGGGAAACGGTTGCTCTACCGACACTATCCAGCCCAGCAGCAGCAGACTAAATCCGGCCCACTGCCAGAGCGCCTGACTGACGCGATCGCGATTCAACCACGCCAGCAGCCATCCACAAATGCCCGCCGCCAAACCCAACTGATGCGGCGGCACCTGCGCTACAAACAAACTGCGAAACAGTAAAATTAAAATCGCTAGCGCCACTGCCAGCACGTCAAAAGACAGTATTCGCGATCGCGCCCCTACTTCAGCAGAGTTAGTTCCCGTAGATTCAGTTTCCGATCCAGTCTCTACAGAGCGTTCAGCCGCCATCGACTGCCGATCTTGATAGGTCAAATTTGCCGCTGTTCCTACCGTGCCAAGGTAGGTTGCCACTACCGGCCAAAGCGCCCAGTTGCCGACTAATCCCAAAAGGGAACTGCCCACCCAACCCCAATGTAGCCAGCTCAGCGCGATCAAATTTAGGCGATTTGAACGCTCGGTGAGCAGCTTTAGTGGAAGGAGGCTCAGGGCGATCGCACTCATCCCGCCAAAGCCTTTCCCCGCTGCACTGTCCAAAACGCCCAGCGTGTCCATCATCCAAAAATTTACCGGGATCAGCAACAGCGTCGTCAGCACCAGCATCCGCGCCGTCGCCTGTAGCTGCGCCTGCCGCTTAGCCCACCCTGCCGCCCCCCAAAAAGCCAGCGTGTAGCCAAATAAAATGGCATACTGCCCCACTGCCGAAAACGACTGCCACTGCCTTGCTGCCAGCACCCCAGAAGAGACCACAACTAAGAAAACGCCCAGAAACAGCAGCCAAATGACGCTAATTTCATCTAACAGCGTTCGCATTGCCCGCGACAGCTTACCCACTTCGCGCACCACTGGCGGTGGGCTGGGGGCCGCTCGCACCCTTTCAGGCTGTATGGCCTCTGCCGCCGCTGGCAGCGGATCGCTCAGCTTGGCCGCCAACCGCCGCACCTGCTCATCCGAAATTAGCCCCAGCCTGACCCAGCTATCGAGCCCTTCGAGTAGATGAAGGCGAACCTGCGGCAAAGTCAAATCCAGGCGAATGTCGAGCTGCATAATCACAAATCCTTAGCTGCCAGCCAGCTTATGCGCATTGTGAACAGTATTCACTGATTTGAAGCCACCTTTTAGAATGGCCATTAATGAGGCCAATCAAAAGGCCAATTAAAAAGGGGATGCGATCGCCCGATCGCACCCCCCTTTAAAGAACATTAGCTACGCCCACCCCAACCCTCAGTGGCTGGGCGGAGTCGAAGCCACATCTCAAGACCGCTGCTGATAGTAGACCGTCTCTCCTTCATTTGGCACAAAAATACATGCTTTTGCAGAATTCCAAAGACTCTTGCTAATCGGCTCGCGCGATATACGATAGTAATCGCCCAAAATCGGCTTAATCGCTGCCGTTGCATCCTTTAAATAGTAATGAGGCATATTTAAGAAAATATGGTGCGCCACATGCGTGCCAATATTGTGGTGAATGCCATTGAACAACCCATAGTCGCGGTCAATTGTCGATAGCGCACCCTTCAGGAAATACCAGCTATCGTTGCGGTACCAGGGGATGTCGGCTTCGGTATGGTGCAAGTAGGTGACTAAATCCAACCAAATAACAAACACCAAATAAGGCATGATGTAGTAGTTAAACAAGAATAAAGGGCCAGCGGTGAAGCCCACCATGACTAGCAGCGTAATCATCAGGCTCCAGCAAACCGTGCTGGTGATCACATCCCACTTTTCCGACGGGCGAAAGAGGTCACTGCTGGGTAAAAAATGAGACCCCTGACGGCCCGGCGAACGGACAAATAAATATAAGGGATAGGCCAACAGAAACAAACTGAAGCGAATAGCCCGAGCCACGCTGCCCATGTCATCATAGGTTTTTTCATCAATCGGATACCAGCTTTCGTCAGTATCTAAATTGCCCGTATTAGCATGGTGTCTGCGGTGGCTAATGCGCCAGCCATGGTAAGGCACCAAAATGGGCGTATGGCTGAGATGGCCAATCAAATTATTGACCCACTTATACTTTGAAAACGAGCCGTGGCCACAATCATGCCCGACGACAAACAAAGCCCAAAACATCGTGCCCTGTGCCACCCAGAACAAAGGAAAAAATAGCCAGGAATTAAGCTGGTAGGCCAGTGCATAAAGCCCGGCAATAATGCCAATATCGAGGAAAAAGTAAGCTAAAGAGCGCCCGACAGCAGGCTGAAAGCAGTAGTCAGGAATGGCATCTCTGAGGTCTTTTAAAGTAAAAGGCAGATCTTGCTCGGCATTTGGCAGATTTTGCTGGGCATGAGCTAGCGTCAAAGATCCAGTGGGACGGGGACTGAGTTGCACGTATCACCTGTTAGTTAATAAAACCAGTTATCTGTGGTCTTTTGAGGAAATTGCACGGCAGGAAGTTGCGCCAGTACACCCAAACATATGCACCAAAGATTAAGGCCGTTTTTACAAAGCTTTACAATACAGCATTTTGTCCTAGTGCCAGCAAGCGCCTCTGCGTTTCAGATTTAACTAAGGTTTTGCCCTATGGCGGTTTTGCATTATGGCAGTGCCTACCTGCTTGCACTACTGGCAGGGTGGCGATGCGATCGCGCTGCCACCAGTCTGCTAGTCGCTAACCATCAGTATTTCCTTCCACAAAAGAAATAAAATCCTTTAGAGTAACCAGAACAACAGTCCTAATCGTCATTACTGCGTTAAGGTTCAGTACGTATGATTGCTGAGTTCAAAATAAATTTTTCTGACCTTGACCTGCTTCTGTTTCTCAATTTCGTTCTCTTTAGGGCTTCACCGTTCATGAAATCTCTCGCAACTGCGCAGCGACTGTGCTTTACCCTTCATATTGCTTCGCTCATCTTTGGATTAGCCGGGCTGTTGCTAGTACTGCCCCACTCAGGCTTTGTCGCAGCCCTGCCTGAAATAGGCCGGACGGCCTTTCGCTGGTCAATGGCGGGTGGCGGAGCCGTCTATATGGTGTCTGGAGCCATTACTGTCGCTATTTATGCTTATCGACAATTAGGTATCTGGCACTGGCTTAGTTTTATGCTCCCGGCGCTGGTGATTTCGCTGGGCGCAGAGCTATTAGGCACCAGCACAGGCTTTCCCTTTGGGCAGTATCACTATCTCACCGGGCTCGGCTACAAAGTTGCCGGACTGGTCCCGTTCACGATTCCGCTGTCCTGGTTCTATCTGGGCTTTAGTGCATACATCGTTGTTTACCAGGGGCTCAAAACCATTACCCGTGGCTGGCGCGTAGATTTGGGCGCAATTTTATTTGGCTCACTGCTGCTGACCGCTTGGGACTTTGTGCTAGATCCGGCCATGAGCCAGACCACGATGCCTTTTTGGGCTTGGGATCAGCCGGGTGCTTTCTTTGGGATGCCGTATCAGAATTTTCTGGGCTGGTTTGGGACTGGGGTGGTGTATATGGCGATCGCAGCCCTCCTCTGGCGAGCAAAACCCCAGCAATGGACAGCTTTACCCCTCGACTTGCCGTTGGGAATTTATCTCAGTAACTTTGCCTTTGCCATGCTGATCAGCCTTGACGGCGAAATTTATCCTCCCATTCTGCTAGGGCTATGGCTAGGCGTTCTGCCTATCCTGTGGTTCTACCGGCTCGCAACCGAGCAGCAGGCGGGCGCTGCCAACGCTACCCAGCCGCGTCAGACCTTAAGAAGTCTGACGATTCCTAGCTTCAAGGCATCTGAATGAGTCCAATGCTGGCGTTTGTTAGCGGACTGTCGGCTTTTCTACTGCTGCTACAGCTTCCCTTTACCGCGATCTTGCTATCTCGGTTGCTCAAGGGCGCTCAAAGGCAGCCGCCCATCCTGGCGAGAATGGCGACCCCCAACCAGTCGCAAACGGTCAGCGTCATCGTCCCGACGCTGAATGAAGCTCACCGGGTAGAACCCTGCCTTAAGGGGCTTTCCCGGCAGGGCGCAGAGGTTCGAGAAATTTTGGTAGTGGATAGCCGATCGACCGACGGCACGCCCCAAAAAGTAAAGGCGCTGGCCCAGCAGGATGATCGCATTCGACTGATTACCGACGAACCGCTGCCTGCTGGCTGGGTGGGCCGTCCTTGGGCCTTACAATCTGGTTATTTAGCGAGCAGCTCTGAAAGCGACTGGATCCTTGGTGTAGATGCCGACACGGAACCACAGTCAGGGCTGGTGGCCGCTGTTTTAGCAGAGGCCGAAGCCCATGGCTACGATCTACTCTCGCTCTCGCCCCGTTTTAAGTTGAAATGGGCAGGCGAATGGTGGCTACAGCCTGCTTTGTTAATGACGCTGATTTACCGATTTGACTCTGCCGGCGTTGCCAACTCCACGCCCGAGCGAGTAATGGCAAACGGCCAGTGCTTTTTGTGTCGGCGTGATGTATTGGTCAAGGTAAAGGGTTATACCTGCGCCGCTAGCTCATTTTGTGATGATGTGACGCTCGCTCGCGAGGCGGCAGCGGCTGGCTTTAGGGTGGGCTTTTTAGACGGGGCTAACGTGATTAGCGTGCGGATGTATGAAGGGGCCGCTGAAACCTGGCGCGAATGGGGGCGATCGCTCGATCTCAAAGACGCCGCTACCCCGCAGCAGCTATGGGGCGATCTGGCAATGCTGATTAGCACTCAAGGTCTGCCGTTGATAGTTGTTTTGGGCCTGATGCCTTTTGTGCTGGCAGGTTACGGCAGCCTGATGCTGAAGCTGGCGCTGGGTTTGAACGCATTTCTACTGCTGGTGAGGGGGGGAATGCAGGTCGCGATCGCATCTTCCTATCACAGACCTGAAAAGCTATTTTCAGCCGCCCAATGCTTCTGGCTTTCCCCCCTAGCTGACCCCTTAGCCGTCATCCGCATACTTTTATCTTCGCTGCAAACCACAATTCAATGGCGGGGCCGCATTTACGAAAAAGGTAGATGAAAAAGGCAGATAGAAAAGCAGAGCAAAAGCGTAAGAAAAATAACCAGGTACTATCAGTAAATTTTCTATAAAGAATGACTTGATTACGCAGTGATATCGACTGCACTATCCGTAATTTCTCTAGTATGAGCTTGTGTTACTGAAAACACATTAACTCAGTCGCTACTGAAAAATACTCTAATGGTCAATTTAGATGCCAGCAGGCACAACGCATCTGCCACCCGTTTTTATGCCAGCAAGGCGCTAGTCTCGGTTATTATTCCGGCCTACAATGCCGCCCAATATATAGAGCGAGCCTTAGATTCTGTCATTTATCAAACCTATCGTCATCTAGAGATATGGGTTGTAGACGATGGCTCGACTGATGATACGGCTGCGATCGCCAAACACTATGCCACCCTCGATTCTAGAATCACCCTGATAAAGCAGTCCAATGCAGGTGTCGCGGTTGCCCGCAATGTCGGCATCGAGCAGTCCACTGGCGAATTTATTGCACCCCTTGACGCCGACGACATCTGGCACCCTGAGTATATTGAGCACCTGGTTAGAGCGCTACACAATACCGATGAATCAGTTGGGATGGCGTACGCCTGGTCAGCCGATATTGATGAACAAGACTACCTCACTGGCGGCTACCGGATTGCGGGCTACCATGGCAACGTTTACCCGGCCATGCTTCACTACAGCATTATGGGCAATTCCAGCGCCGCCATTATCAAACGCCACTGCTTTAAGAACACAGGTGGCTACAGCTCTGAGGCCAGAGCAAGCGGCTGTCAGGGCTGCGAAGACTACGACATGCACCTGAGGATCACCGAGCAGTATCAGGTAAAAGTGGTTCCACAAATTTTAGTCGGCTACCGCCAATCAACCAATAGCCTCTCTTGCAATGTCACAGCCATGTCGCAATGCCGATCGCTGTCATTGCAGATACTACAGCGGTCTTTCCCAGCTATTTACTCACTTGTTAAGCGCTGGTCAATTAGCACTTACCAGCTTCAGAACGCTCGCCAGTGCTGCCGGTTAGGGAATTACTCGCAGGCTCGTCGCTTGATCTTTCAAGCCCTGAAAAACGACGCGCCTATGGTGCTTCTCACCTATCGAAACTGGCCTTGGGCGCTGAAAGCCATTAGCCGCAGCTCCCGGCAACTACAAAATGCTTCTCTACAAAATGCTTCTCGGCAAACCGCAAATATTCAAACGTCGAGCATCAGCTCCCCAAAAGCTCAGTTACAGGCAGCCGCCTTTAAACCAAGCAACGCCAGGTTTTATCCCCTCGCTAAAACCTACGCCCGTTCTATTGTGAGGGCTTTATCACCCGCCTCGCTCTACCGCTATTGCCGGATTCAGTGGCTAGCCAGTAAGATCCGCCCTTCGCAGCAGCGGCCCAAAGTGCTACCCATTTGGCAAACAAACCTGGCAAGGTTACAGATCCGCAAACTCGCCCTAAAGCCGAATAGACATTTATTTTTGAGAAAAGGCTATTCGCCGCTGGCCCATACCTCTACAGAAAAAGCAGTCTCTAAAATCACGGTCTAAGTTATCTCTAACCTTAAGCTGCTATTGGTTCAATGCATTCCGGCGTCTCATTACGCGGGCTATTCACCGTGTTGCTTACTGGATATAGCGCCATTGCCTCTGCTTCGTAAGGGCGTAGCAAGTGCTGAAGGTGTCTGCCGTCCTGCAGGTCGGGATCGAGCCACAGATCATAATCTTCAGGATGTACAATCACTGGCATCCGGTTGTGAATGGTCTCCATTAGCTCATTAGGCGCAGTCGTTAAAATGGTGCAAGTTTCCAAATAGCTGCCGTCACCGCTCTCCCATTTCTCCCATAGCCCGGCAAAGCCAAACAAATCTTGGCCGACCTGAATGTAGTAAGGTTGCTTTTGCTTGCCTTCCCTTTTCCACTCATAAAATCCATCCGCCAAAATCAAACAGCGCCGCCGCTTGAAAGGAGCCCGAAACGAAGGCTTTTCGGCGACGGTCTCGGCCCGCGCGTTAATCATACGATTGCCAATGCTGGGGTCTTTTGCCCAAGAAGGAACAAGGCCCCATTGAAACATTCTGTATTCTCGATCCGCGCCGGGCTGGGCTATAGCAGAAACCGGTTGAGTGGGTGCAATATTGTATCGCGGCTGTGGGTCGGGCTGTTCTTTTAGATTGAAGGTGCGGGCGATCGCCTCCCCCGATTTCGTCTGCGTATAACGTCCACACATAAAACCTCTCCCTACAGCAGATCTGACTCTTCTACCCTACAGCGCAGTATATAAACACTACCAATACCACCACCAATACCATAAGAGGGAAGTTCACAAGGTACGCTTTCGCTGCTGTAATCGCATCAGCGAAATGCATACCGTAATCCAAAGCAGGCCGATGCCATAGCCGCCAATAATATCGGTAGGCCAATGTACGCCCAGGTACAATCTGCTAAATCCAATGGCGATAATCAGCAAGGCCGCTATGCCGTAAGACAGCTTGGCGTAGCGCGGATACATCGTGGCTACTAAATAAGACAGAAAGCCGTACAGCACCATCGAGCCCAGGGCATGACCACTGGGATAGCTATAGGTCACTTCAGTGATAGGAGAGCCCCAAAGCTGAGGGCGATCTTTACTGAAAGCTAGCTTTAGAAAGTAGCTGAGAACTGCGCCGCCAAAGGTATCTAGTGCGAAGAATTTGGCGGCTAAGAAATGGCGTTTCCATAGCAGTAAACTGAAGATAATCAGGGTCAACGGTACGACCGTTTTAGGATCGCCTAGTCGAGTAATGCCGACCATGAGGCGATCTAGCGTTGGACTCTCAAGTCGATGAATTCCCAGCAGAATAACCTTATCAATTGCAAAGGCTTCTCGCTCTAAAATTTCGTCAGATAGCTCGGCCAGCATATACACCGTAAGAACGCAGACGCCTAGCCAGAATGCACCAAAGAAGGTGACAAATGAAGCGATTCTAGGATTGAGCGTCTTTGTCCAAATATCGGCCAGGCGGCTGAGCATACTTTGCATAAGCTGTTCTATAGAATGTGATTGAGAATACATAGATATGTTTAAAATGTCATCTGCACTGGCTTCTAAAAAACCATCTATATGTAGATAAACGGCATCATCGATAAAGGCCCAGTCAATTTGATCATTTCGCTGACTTTGCATCTATGGTCTTTCCGCAACCTCCAGATTCTTTGAGCCGATGGGGAATTAAGCTCAACCCGGCCCGTCGATTTGAGTCTGCGGGGCAGGTCACTATTGGCAGAGCACATCCTAATCCGTCAGCGTTGAGTCAGGGGTCTATTAAGGTGCTGAGCTGGAATATTGCTAAAAGTACCTATGATGCTGGCTGGATTGAAGATTTTTTAACGATTGTGGAACAGCATCAGCCTGACAAAATTTTTTTACAGGAAGTGCGGCTATGTGCGCTTTCTGAAGAGATTCCTGAGCTGGCGCATATGGGTTGGCACTTTGCACCTAATTTTATTGACAAGGCTAAAAATGCCTATTCTGGCGTGCTGATTGCTACTAAGGACAATCCTATCCGGCAGCAAGCTTTAGTCACGCAGCACGCAGAGCCTGTGAGCAATACACCTAAGGTCTCTTTGTTTGCTGAATATTCGTTGGAGAATGGCGATGAGAGCCTGCTGGCGGTCAATACGCATTTGATTAATTTTGTGGAGCTAAGTAAGTTTAAAGCGCAGCTTGAGGCGGTGGCGGTAGTTTTGCGATCGCACCCCGGCAAAATCATCTTCTCTGGCGATTTCAACACCTGGAACCGTGCCCGCTATTCCATGCTGCACAAAATGACCGCCCGACTTGGCCTCAAGTCCGTCACGTTTACCGCCGCAGACACCCAAAAAATAAAAAGCTTTTTGCTCTCGCCCCCGCTCGACTACATCTTTTATCGAGGATTCTATCAAAAGCCGCTGAGTGCGAAAGTTTTAGACAACTTTGCGGCTTCGGATCACAACCCTTTGTTAGTAGAGTTTTGTGCTTAGATATACAGCTAGCTCGCTTTAACCTTCTGCCCCAATTATTTCGGTTCAGGTAATTTTGCCAGGCATTTCTGTATGTGGTCAACGATTAACCTTCTCTCTATTTATAGTGTGCTGTCCATTGTTGTACATGGATTAGGCATTCTCAATGCGGCCCATGCGGTGATGAATGTGCGCTCTTCTAGAGGGGCGATCGCCTGGAGCCTTTCCCTCATATCTTTGCCCTGGATTACCATTCCGCTGTACTGGACATTGGGCAAAAACGAGTTTCAGGGCTATTCCGAAGCTTTGCAAAAAGCCTACAGCGAGCACCGCGAACTGGTTCATCATGCCTACAGTGAAATTTTAGACTTCAAAATATCGCTGCGACCCAAGTTTGCCAGCCTGGAAAAGCTAGCCAATCACTTTACGTCGCTGCCGTTTACCGACAACAACAGCGCTGAGCTGCTGATTGATGGCGAGCAGACCTACCGGCACATGTTGAGCGCGATCGCCCAGGCCAAGCAATACATCCTTTTTCAAACCTACATTCTGCACAGCGACGATATTGGCAATACTTTCAAAGATGCGCTGATCGCCAAAGCCAAACAGGGCGTCACCATTCATCTGCTATACGACGGCATCGGCGCTCGCAAACTACCAAAGCGTTACATCAACGCCCTGGAAGCGCATGACATCATTGTCAAAAGCTTTCGCAGCACCAAGGGCATTGGCAGACGCTTTCAAATAAACTTTCGCAACCACCGCAAAATTTTAATCATCGATGGTCAAACTGCGTTTGTGGGCGGCTTGAATATCGGTGACGAATATCTGGGGAAAGACCCTAAGCTCGGAGACTGGCGAGACACTCACTTGCAGGTGCAGGGAACCGTGGTCAAATGTTTGCAAAGAACTTTTTTAGCCGACTGGTACTGGGCGGCCAAAGAAATTCCTGAGGTCTCTTGGTCAACCCAAGCGTTACCCACCGCTAGCCACAACCAAACTGCCTTCGTATTGGCTACTGGCCCGGCTGACCCGCTTCAGGCTTGCGCCCTATTTTTCCTGGGCCTGATCAACCGGGCCAACACTCGCCTGTGGATTGCCAGCCCTTACTTCGTACCCAGCAGCTCTGTGCTTAATGCCCTCAAGCTGGCGGCCCTCAGGGGCGTTGATGTGCGCATCATTTTGCCGAATCGCCCTGACCAGTGGCTGGTGTATTTATGCTCGTTTTCGTATTACGAAGAGCTTCATCAGGTGGGCATTCAGGTGTATCGCTATCAGCCGGGGTTTATGCATCAGAAGGTGATTTTGTGCGATCGCGACATCGCTGGCGTCGGCACTACCAACCTCGACAACCGCTCCTTCTTTTTGAACTTTGAGGTCATGACTTTTATCATCGACGACGATCAGGACTCGGACGGTAGCGAAGCCAGCTTTATTGGCAGCGTCGAACAAATGCTAGTAGAAGATATGAACGCCTCCCGGCAGGTCAATCTTTGCCAGTATCAGCAAAAGCCTTTTTGGTTTAAGCTAGCTGCTAGAGTTTCTCGTCTGTTGTCTCCCATTCTCTAGCGTCGTCGCTCGTTTTAGCACAGTCACGATAGGCTTATATACATGCTTATCCTTGTTACCTCCGTCGCCGAAACGCTGAGTTCGCCCGTGGTTACGTTCGTGCTTTTGCTGGCGATCGCGCTGATTGTTCCACCCATTTTTGAACGGCTGAGGCTTCCTGGCCTGGTCGGCTTGCTGGTAGCTGGCGTCCTATTTGGCAGCGGCCTGCTAGGATGGCTCAGTGCCAAAGACGAGACCATGATTTTGCTCTCAGAAATTGGCAAAATTTATCTGATGTTCGTCGCTGGGCTGGAAATTGATCTATCCCTGTTCAATAAAACCCGCAATCGCTCTCTTACTTTCGGAGCGCTGACCTTCGCTTTTCCCTTTTTAGGGGGCACGGCGCTGGGCTTTTTCTTTGGCTTTGGCCCCCTGGCGGCGGTGCTTATTGGGTCATTGCTGGCGTCTCATACGCTGCTGGGCTACCCGATTGTGCAGCGCTTAGGCGTGGTGGGTGACGAAGCGGTGACCATTACGGTAGGGGCGACCATATTCACTGATACGGCCTCGCTGGTAGTCCTGGCGATTTGCCTGGGCATTAGCAAAGGAGACTTTACAACGCTAAAGCTGGTAACCCTGCTGGGCTCGTTGACGCTATACACAGTGGCCATTTTGCTGGGGCTCAAACACCTGGCAAAAGCGTTCTTTCGGGCCACGGGCAAGGACGAAGGCAACCAGTTTCTGTTTATCTTGCTGTCTTTGTTTTTAACTGCCGTAGGCGCGCAGCTCATTGGCGTAGAAAGCATTATTGGCGCATTTTTAGCTGGGCTAGCGATCAACAGCGTGATTGGGGATGGCCCGGTCAAAGAAAAAACAGAATTTCTAGGCAGCGTTCTGTTCATTCCCATGTTCTTTATTTATATGGGACTGCTGCTTGATCTAGCGGCTCTGAGAGATATCTTCAGCTTTATTCAGCTTCCTCTCCTGGTTGTGATTGTTCTACTGGCGACTAAATTTTTGGCGACGATCACGACCAAACTGCTCTTTGGCTATAACTGGCCCCAGCTTTGGACGATGTGGTCTCTTTCTATTCCTCAAGTAGCCGCTACCCTGGCCGCTGCCCTGGTTGGCTATGAGGTCAATATCATCAATGCACAGGTCTTCAATAGCGTCATTTTGCTGATGTTGGTCACCTCCACGCTGGGGCCACTCGTCACGGCTCAGTTCGCTCGCCACCTCGCCATCACCGAGTCGTTGGCCGCGCCCGAACCTTTAAGCTGGCTACCGATTCCCGGCGAAACTGATGACTCTTTTACTGTTGTCGTTCCGATTTACAACCCCAAGACAGAACAGCAACTGATAGAACTTGCCGCCATTGTCGCCCAGTACGAAAAGGGTCGGATTATTCCGCTGACTGTGGCCATCACCCAGCCTCAGATGGACTCGCCTAAAATGGCCAGAGCCCTTGTCCATAGCTATCGCCGCCTCGACGATGCCAAACTTATCGGCAGCCGCTTTGAGGTTCCGGTAGAGCCAATTGTGCGGATTGAAAGCAATGTTCCTCAAGCGATTTATCACGTTAGCCGAGAGCAAAACGCCAACCTGATTGTTTTGGGCATGAGTCCTCAGCCTCAGCTCCGGCCCTATGCCCTTAGCAGCGTGCATAGCGATGTGATGTGGGCCGCTCACTGTCCGGTGGTGGTCGCCAGACTGCTAGTGCCGCCAGCTCAGCTCAAAAATATTTTGCTGCCGATCGAAAATCCTTCTCCGCTGACGATTCGAGTGTTGCGATTTGCGCAGGTGTTGGCGGCGGCCAACCGAGGTAGAGTCAGACTGATGCATATATGCAGCGCTTTCTCTTCGGAGAGCCATCGCGCCCGCATCCAAAAGCAGCTAGAGCAGCTAGTGACTGAGCTACCGGCGGCTGATTGCATCATCGAAGTGCAGGTGTGGGTGCAGGAAAGTGTGGTGAGTGCGATCGCCCAAGCCGCCCCCCAGTATGATGTGGTTATTTTGCGATCGCAGCGCCGCAGCACTGGCACTGGCCTCAATTTAGGCACCCTGACCCAGCCTTTGCTAACCCGCATTCACAATTCCGTCATTTTAGTCGGTGAACCTCATCCTCATAGAAGAGCCCACCGCCGGTTAAAGGCATAGTTGAGGCTAACGTTTTAGTGAAGTGAGAATTTTCTTTGCAGTCAGGGGTCAGGGGTCAGGGGCCAGGGGTCAGGGGTCAGGGGTCAGGAGTGCTCTGCCTTCTGTCTTCCGTCTACAACAGCCATTGCTGAATCATCTCAGGCGATCGCCACAGCAAATAGCCAAACGAGCCAAACAGCGCCGTATTTAAGCCCACCAAAGCGTAACCCACTACCATTAGCAGCCCGTCCATTTCAATGGTAGAAATTGCCAGCAGCAAAATGCCGATGGCTGGAATCGGATTGGTCAGCGGCACTGGCAACATCAGCAACAGCGTTAGCCAGGAAATACAAATGCCGTTAAGCTGCCAGGCGCGATTGTTCACAACCAGCCGTGACCAGCGCGGTTTCGTCAGTCGTTCAAATGTTTTAGCCCCACGCCTCAGTCCGCCCAGCAGCCGCGTTACCAATGGTTCAGAAAGCTCAAACCTCGCAATCCGTGCTGGTAGCCAGGGCGTATGCTGCCCTTTGGCCATTTGCAAAGACAAAAATAGGCAGGCCGAACCGAGTACTGTGGTTGCACCGGGAATCATCGGTAGCAAAAATGGAAAGATTAGTAGAATAATGACGAGTGAAAAGCTGCGCTCAGAGGTCTCTGCCAAGATGACACCCAGGGTCAGGGGGCGATCGCGCTCTTTTTCCAAAAGGAGAATCAGTTCCTGCGAAAATCTGAGCGGCATAGGAATCGTCAAAGGCTGAGCGTACGAGGTCTATCTCTACTATGACATCCTGACCCCTATTAAGTTTTTGCCACCCAGCCACTCAAGCCACCGTCTCCTTCACTAGAGTAAAATCAACCCGCCCCCTTGCCCCCTTGCCCCCTTGCCCCCTTGC
>JBAQZP010000143.1:0-8155 GCA_049791095.1 Phormidesmis sp. | reverse complement strand
GACCTATACAAGCGTTGGCAGCGATCGCCAGAAGCGCCTTCTCAAAACCCATAGCTCGTCACTCATCACTCCCTATGAACATCCGCATCGGCAACGGCTACGACATCCACCGCCTCACCCCCGGTCGCAAACTCATCCTCGGCGGCATCGACATTCCCCACACCCACGGCCTGCTCGGCCACAGTGACGCCGACGCCCTCACCCACGCCATTATGGACGCCCTGCTCGGTGCGCTCAGCCTGGGTGATATTGGCCTGTACTTTCCCCCCAGCGATCCGAAATGGGCAGGGGCTGATAGTCAAATGCTTTTGCAGCAGGTGAATCAACTGGTGTGCGATCGCGGCTGGCACGTCAGTAATATTGACACTGTGGTAATTGCCGAGCAGCCCAAGCTGAAGCCTCATATTCAGGAAATGCGCGATCGCCTTGCCACTACCCTCAACCTAGAGCCCGGCCAGATTGGCATCAAAGCCACCACTCACGAAAAGCTAGGCCCCTTAGGACGCGAAGAAGGCATTGCAGCCTACGCCGTTGCCCTACTACAGAAATAAATCAGAGTCGCAAGCAGTAGACAATTTAATCGCCTGTCCACTGACCGTATTCTTTCAGGAAGCTTCACCCTATTTTTATATAGCCTTGCTAATTTTGACTAAAACTACGCCTATTTTCAGTAGAAATACGGCACTTTAGAAAAGCAAGCGCACGAAGTATCAGAATATACGCAAATATCCCTGTATTATCTATACAATCTTTGCTAATTATTAAGGAGAGGCAGAAGGAACCGCATTTCTTTAGGCAAGTATTTTGTAAAGACTACCCCCAACTTTACGTATTTCTGTAAGAAGCTACGGATAAGTAAGTGTCAGCTTTACATAGGGCGATAAGCGCCAACTGGTCTGATGTTCCTGATGTTTAGATCTCCTGATGTTGAAATCTAAAGAGGTCTGGTTATTTGTGTTGATTGCTCAAGTGGCTTCACTGTCTGCAACGGCATGGTTTGAACTAGCACAATAAAGAACAACTAGTGAGTTAAGAGGTTTGGGAGCATGGGTGTGATAGGAGAGTCTTCGGTAGTTTTAATTCCAGCCGTTGATAAACTGTTTGGTTCAGTAGTGTCAGCGTCTTACATTAATGGTTTTCGCCACAGTCCGCCAGAACGGATTGGGGTGATGGGCGAGTACGACTACAATGGCCTAGCAAAGCGCGTCATGCACAGCTTTCAGCAGGCGTTTGGAGACGAGGTTTCTCGGCTCAAGGTACGCCAGCGGGGCTGCGTCGTGATTTTGACAGGCGTCGTTGCGTCTCGTAGCTTGCTAAACCATCTGGTGAGCCTGGCAAACCGAGTAGAAGGTGCAGCCCTGGTAGAACTTTACAGAGTGACCTTTACAGAAGACGACATCGCCGCCTAATAGGCATCACTCCATCATGGTGGCGACAAAATTGGTGTACACCTCGCCTTTCAAGAAATCAGGATTTTCCAGCACGCGCTGATGGAAAGCAATTGTGGTAGGCAGTCCAGTAATGGCGCATTCCCTCAAAGCTCGCTTCATGCGGCGGATAGCAGTGGCTCGGTTTGGCCCCCAGACGATCAGCTTTGCAATCAGTGAGTCGTAGTACGGTGGGATTTCGTAATCGGTATAAACATGGGAGTCCATTCGCACGCCTAACCCACCTGGTGGCAAGTAGCCGCTGATGCGGCCTGGATTGGGGCGAAAGTTGTGCTCTGGGTCTTCGGCATTAATGCGGCATTCTATAGCATGGCCGCGTAGCTGAATTTCGTCTTGGGTAAAGGTGAGGCGATCGCCTTGCGCCACCCGTATTTGCTCAGCAATCAAGTCAATCCCCGTAATCATTTCGGTCACCGGGTGCTCTACTTGAATGCGCGTATTCATTTCCATGAAGTAAAACTTACCGTCATGGTCAACCAAAAACTCCACCGTGCCCGCCCCGACATAGTTAATCGACTGAGCCGCTCTGACCGCTGCTTCACCCATCTGCTGCCGTAGGGCCGAATCCAAGACTGCGCTAGGGGCTTCTTCCAATAGCTTTTGATGGCGGCGCTGAATAGAGCAGTCTCGCTCGCCCAAATGAACCACATTGCCGTGACTGTCGGCGAGGATTTGAAACTCAATGTGGCGAGGGTTCTCGACAAACTTCTCCAAATAGACGCCCGGATTGCCAAAAGCTGCTTCAGCCTCTCCCTGCGCTGCCATGAACATTTTGCGCAACTCGTCGGGGCCGTTCACTAAGCGCATCCCTCGTCCCCCCCCGCCCGCCGTCGCTTTAATAATCACCGGATAGCCAATGCCGTCGGCTAGCTTAGCGGCGGCTTCTACGCTTTCTAATAAGCCGTCGCTGCCTGGAACTGTCGGCACTTTTACCGCTTGCATGGTGGCTTTAGCCGTCGCTTTGTCGCCCATAGCCCGCATTGAGTCGGGGGTAGGGCCAATAAAAGTAAGGTTGTGGTCGGCGCAGATTTCGGCAAAGCGAGCGTTCTCGGCTAGAAAACCGTAGCCAGGGTGGATTGCAGTGGCTCCGCGTGTGAGGGCAGCGGCGATAATATTCGGAATGTTAAGGTAGCTTTTGCTGCTAGGGGCTTCGCCAATACAGACAGCTTCATCGGCCAGTTCTACATGGAGGGCGTGGCGATCGACTGTAGAATGCACGGCTACAGTGGCGATACCCATTTCTTCACAGGTTCGCAAAATTCGCAGCGCAATCTCACCGCGATTGGCAATCAAAATTTTAGAAAAACTCATCTGGCAGCCAGCACTTTTCACTGAGTTGTTAAGAAGATGATCGTATCACGCAGGGTCTGTTCCCTCGCTGTAGCACTCTGCTGGGGAGAAAGAAAGTCGTTGAAAAGTGCTCATTATGCAGTACCTTTAAAATTCGATACCATCTGCGGATGTGGTGGAATTGGTAGACACGCACGCTTGAGGGGCGTGTGGCTTACGCCTTGCGAGTTCGAGTCTCGCCATCCGCATCGTTATCGAAGACCGCTTCAAAGCCCGACCTCAAGGTTTTATTTTTAGCCCCTGAGCTAGCCGATTTACTTCGATGCTGGTTTGGGGGCTATTTCGTTATGATGAGCGTAAAAGGTAAACTTTTGTATACTGCGGTTGCATCGTTTTATTCGCAGATATTTGCGGATCATTCGCAGATTTATCCCCTCAGCCCTTAACCATTTTGACATCAGCCTCTCCGCTTGCTTCTCGACTTGAACGTACTGCCTGGCATGCTTTAACGCCCTTGTGGCAAGGCGATAGAGCTGTTGTCGAACAGGGACTGCCTCACGATCAGCTTTCGCCCGCCTGGCAAATTTTAATGCTAGGAGATGGCTCACCGACGCGCCATTTGCAGCTATTAACGCGGGAGCGTACAGAAGTAGATGTGATTGATATGTCGCCGGTGGGGCCAGAAGGGGACTTGGCACCGGCTCAAATTGAAAAAGTGCCTGGGCCACATCTGCGGCGACAGGTTTGGCTACGGACGGCTTCGGGGCAGCGTTTGGCCTACGCGACGTCTTGGTGGGAGGCGAGCCATGTCGATGAGTACCTGAAGAACCGATCGCTGCCGGTTTGGGCAAGTTTGGCTGAGCTACGCACGGAACTGTACCGGGATATTCAAGGTATCTATTTCGGTCATTCTGCGGCGCTGGAGGCGGCTTTTGAGCAAAAGGGGCCGTTTTGGGGAAGGCATTACTTATTTTGGCACCATGGCAAGCCGCTGACGCTAATTTATGAGGTGTTTTCACCCTACTTGATTCGGCATTTAGGGCCGATGGGATCGGAAGAATAGGGCTTGTATGAAGAATAGGGTTTATATTTAGTTGGCTTATTTGTCTAGCCAGATTTGGGCACGGATGGGGCCGTAGCGGTCTCTGAGCGATCGCTCTACTCTCTCGCCAATTGTATTGGCAATTACCATAAATTCGGGATGCACAGCCAGGTGTAGCTCGATCCACACCTGACGGCCCACCATGCCGCGTGACAAGATGCGGGTGCAGCGGGTGACGCCTTCTACCTGACAGGCGATTTGGGCGATCGCCTCGGGCGCGATCGCCGTCGGCTTTAGCAACATCGGTAGCTGACGGTTCAGCATTGTCCATAAGCTGGGCACCGACAAAATCACCAGGGCGATCGCCAGCACCGGATCTAGCCAGCGATACCCTTGCCCAATGGCAATCAGCCCCAGCAACAAAAGTACGCTCAGCCAGACATCACCCATAATATGCTGAGTATTAAACTTTAAAGCCAGGCTGTGAATGCGTTTGCTCTGCCGGGCAGCCAATAGTATCACCGTCATCATCAGGGCAACCATTGCCCCTATCAAAACAACTAGCGCAGAAGTCACCTGTACTTGAAAAGCAGCTCGCGTGGTTTCAAAGATAGATTCGTCTAATTGCGCGATCGCAATCATCACAATCGAGATGCCCGCAAAGCCCAACACCGCCGACAGCAACAAAGCGCCTGCGGCCTCACCTCTACCATGCCCCCACACTTCTCTACCTAGTGTGCGCTGAGGCGAGGCGACCGCAATCAGGCCCAGCAGCGTACTAAAAATGTCAATCAGCGTATGCAGCGCCTCTGCCAGCAGACACAGAGAATGCGTCACCCAGCCCGCCACTAGCTCAACAGCAAACACTAGCAGGGTTGCCCACAATATCATTAACAGCAGGCGATAGCTTGTTCGCCGCTGGTGTCCGCTTCCATTCATAGCCCATAGGCTATCACGAAGACTCTGTAGAAACGGTAGCAACGGCTGTCTAAGAACGGGCCTAAAAGCTCACCGAAAATTTCTTTCAGCACTGGCCTAAAAACTAGGTGACCAAAAACTAGGTGCGGACGATGAACGGCTTTAGAAACGATTCAAAAGCTATTTAAAATCAGAAAGGGCACCGACGACTGGCCGTGTTTCGTCTCGGTGCCCTTATCTGGTTCGCTCCTCACACTCCATAAATATAGTGGATGTATCCAGATTTGTCACTGGGGGTGGACATTGTTAGTACTGGCACAACCTGTATTTTGGCTATAGCTGACGGGGCGATCGCAGCGGTCGTGCAACCATCATAAGGACTCTGGCGCAACGGCGTCAAAATGAGCGACCAACAAGGCTTTCAGCATATTTTTGGTGACTAAAACCAGCCCAAATCGAGCCTGAAATAGCTGATATTTTGGTGATGCCCCCTGGGATTCCTTTCGAGAGGCCGGGCCAGGCATCTGGCTAAAACCGCTCAAGCAGGTGCTGCAAAAGAGGTCAAAGGACTGGCATAGCTGGGTTGAACGCTTTAAAAGCAAAAAGTATTGTTGGGAGGGCCATCGATAAGGAATCCAAAACATGTCGTCAGCAGTTTCTATCAGAACATGAATGAGCTGACGGGCAGCTTGATGCTGTAGCCGGAGCTGACCTGTGTTCGTTAGCCAAAACTCAGTAGGTTGTGTTAATTCCACTGAATTAACGGCAAAAGAGGGCGGCTGGCAACAGGTTTTCCAATGGGCTAACAGCCTACAGCAGCAGGCATGGCTATATTGAAGTTGCCAAATTCTTTCATGTTCCTGGTGATCTCGATCAACGCTATTCGACTGTTTATATTTTGGAGGGTTTGTGAGACTGGAAAGAGGAGAGGAAAAGGCAGGCGTAAAGCTTTCGGCAGCGCCTAAATTTGAGGCAGGTGAACTTTGCTTGCGATCGCCTCGAAATTCCTCATAAATTTGACTCAACCATTGAGCAATTCCAATCTCAGAAAGACAAAACGTGACCCATCCTGGCCGCTGAGTTTCTATCTTGAATTCACGCCATAGTTGAGTGACTAAAGCAAGGTCGAGAGGCATGTGATCTTCGTCACGCATTGAATTAACCAGTTGCGCCTCATTCAATATGCTAACCAGCTCCTCAGAAAAATCAGTACCTGGCGAGGGGCGAGGCCACTCAGGGCTTTTCGCAAGTTTTTGAGGAAGGGCACAGAGGTACAGAACAGCCTCACCTTTTGACTTTTTCTCAAGCGGTATTTTCAGCCAATCAGCCGCCTTATTGCCAGGGTTTATAAAGTCGATCTGATTGAGCAATCCAGGTTTATTACCTGGTTTTTGTGAAAAATTTGTAAAGCTACCCTGTCTCGCTTCATATTCACTCAATAAAGCGACATATAAATGATGTAGCAAGATACCTTTAAGAGATAGAAACGTCATCGCCCGATCGAGGCTTGAATCGTTTTCATCAGGGAATTCACTGTAGTTTTCATAAGCGGCTTTGAATATTTCTTCGTAGAGTTTCCTAGAAAATGCTGAAGTAGTTGTAAAGAAGGAAATTTAGCAGGTCAAAATCAAACAATTTATATTAATGTACTTACAACATTCGACACGTCATCTTTGATGGCAGTGCGAGTTATGGCCTAGCTTATGCGGCCATAGCCTACACCATGTCGAAAGAATGTCAGCCATTGAACGCCCCTTCTATCAATAGCTGTATCAGATTGCTACCCAGCAACCCCGCCTACTTTCAAGACTTTATTTGAGTTGTCCGTAGTTATACGGACGAATTGAGTTAAGTTATTTCGCTTGCTTGTTTTTCGTTCACAATTCACGCCATTATTTGCGCCATTAGATGACACTATCTACAACAGTTAAACTTAATAATAGTCTTGCTAATATGTCTTCCCCTTCTCAACCAGATAGCGCTCGTCCCTTTTTAGCGTGGCAGCGTATTTCTGATTGGGCTACGGAGCATTATCGCTGTCGTACCTTTAATAAGGACGAAAAGATTCCGGCTCGACCTGGTCTGCTCTATTTGGTACAGAAAGGTTCAGTACGGCTGCTGGGGAACGCCCAGAGCGCGACGCTGAAGAAAAAAAACAGTACCTCACGGGTGCCCTTAGTGGCCGCAGAGGAAGCCTTTTTGGGATTTGTGGGGGCAGGTCAGCCGTTTGAAGTCGTGGCCCAACCGCCCTTTACCTTGCAAAGCTTTGCCCATGTGGATCAGACCACAGTAATTTGGCTGTACTGGAATGATCTCGATACCTGGCCACATTTTCAAAAGGAAGTGTTGGACGCTTTTCGCCGTCAGCATCAGCGCAAGCTGCTGTGGTTGAGCACGTTGGGTCAGCGCCGAACCATTGACCGGCTGCTGGGCTTTTTGACGCTGCTGATTGATGAACATGGCGAGCAGTGCGAGCAGGGTTACTACTTACCTTTTCCACTGACCCATGCTCAAATCGGTAGTGCTATTGGCTCAACTCGGGTCACGGTGACTCGGCTGATGGGCAAGCTGCGTCAGGGCGGGATGATTCAAAGCTACGGCGAAAACTTAATTTGCCTGTCTCACAGTGCCGATTGGCAAAAGCAGGGTCAAAATTTGCTTTAGCGGTTTTCTGGCTAGATCTTTTGGATGCGTAGCATTAAGGAGTTGAGCACGACGGTAACAGAACTAAGGGCCATGAGCCCGCCTGCAAAGCCGGGGTTTAACGATAGACCAAAGGCTGGTAGAAAGGCTCCGGCGGCGAGGGGAATGCAGACAAGGTTGTAGGCAAAGGCCCAGCCCAGATTTTGACGGATTTTGTTGAAGGTGGCTCGGCTGAGCCGAATGGCAGCAAGGATGTCGGCTAGGGCATCGCCCATGAGCACAATATCAGCGGTTTCCATCGCGACGTCGGTACCCGAGTTGAGGGCGATGCCGATGTTGGCCTGGGCTAGGGCGGGGGCATCGTTGATGCCGTCACCAACCAGGCCAACGCGATCGCCTGCCTTTTGCAGGGAGGCGATCGCCTCCACTTTCTGAGACGGCGTCATTTCTGCTTTTACCTGTGCCAAATCGATGCCTAACTGCTGGGCGATCGCCCTAGCCGCCGCCTGGCTATCCCCGCTCAGTATCTGCACTGCTATCCCTAGCTTTTGCAACTGCTTTATAGTCTCAACAGCGTCAGGACGAAGCGTATCAGCCACGCCAACGATGCCAATGAGCTGACAGCCCTGGTTAGTTTTTTGCGACACATACACAGCCGTTTTGCCCGCTTGGCCTAATTCTGTGGCCGCATCTTGTGCTGCCTGGGCGGCTACACAGTCGTTTTTCTCTATCCACGCCAGATTGCCTAAATAAATCTGGGCGTAGCCGACCTCTGGAAGTGTCACGGTAGCCGCGACACCAAGGCCAGCCTGCG
>JBAQZP010000142.1:0-55091 GCA_049791095.1 Phormidesmis sp. | reverse complement strand
GCCGGGTATACCGCTGGCTATTTGTGATAAAACGGCGAAAAAATTAGGAAAATTTGACGATATTACCGTGACAGGATCTACCTGGTATTACGATGGTGGCGGCTGCTGCTGAGACTCCTGTTTTAGGATGAGTCGCTAGGTCAGCGCATACTTTGGGAGCGCAGCTATCGGTGTGTATCTATCGCTACCTCTCTGACCACTCCTCGGATGTGTGGGCGGGTTGTCAATACTATAATGCGGCTTAGAATTATGTCGGTTATGTGTATTGAAGGTATCTCGCGATCGGTCGGTCGAGTTAGGGCGTATGGTGCGATCGCTCATACAGCGGTATAGCGGTTTATTCGCAATCGGCTGGATTGGCGTGGTTGCAATCATTGTTTTAGCAGAACGTCTGGCTCAAATTCCAATTCACGTATCGCTGAACTATAACGAAGGTTGGAATGCCTACCAGGCGGCCTATGCCTTTGGCCCAGAACCGCTTTATCCCCCTTTAGATGCGCTGGTTTCAAATAACTATCCGCCGCTCTCTTTTTATATTGTGGGCGGTATTGGCCAGATCTTAGGAGACAATGTCATTGCGGGTCGATGGGTGTCTTTGCTATCGATGGTGGCTGTCGCAATGGGCGTTGGCTGGCTAGTTGGCAGGCGTTTGGGTCAAAGCGCACTGGGCGTCTTTACAGGATTGTTTTTTTTGGCGGCGTTTGCCCATTACTACAGAGGGTATGTGGGCATTGACGATCCGCAGATGCTGGCTCATGCTTTGCAGATGGGGGTGTTGGTTTGGCTGATAGAAGGCTGGCGCGATCAGGCGCGTTCGGGTGGACGAGCAGATACAGGGGTGAGCAGATCGCTAGTCGGCGCTTCTGTACTGATGGGCTTTAGCCTGCTAGTGAAGCATAATTTATTGGCGATGCCCGCTGCGATCGCCATTTGGCTTTTCATGCATAGGCGGCGTGCGAGCTTTGCCTTTGTAGCGATTGTCACCGGCATGGTTGCCATCAGTTTTGGTTTGTTTCATCTGATCTATGGCCCCAATTTTTTAACTGGCTTGCTAGAAGCGCCACGCACCTACTCGCTGCTGGTCGGTGTGGCTAATATGGAGCGGTGGCTAGAGCCACAGGGCTGGCTGATAGGGCTGGGCGTTTTTCTTGGGGCGACCCAATGGCGAGATCTCGAAATACAGCTAATGGGTTGGTTTGCCGGATTTTCTCTACTGCTGGGAATGGCGATCGCAGGCGGTGCTGGCGTTAACTACAACGCCGTTTTTGATGCGACGATTGCCCTTTGTCTACTGGTTGGGCTAGCTCTGAGCCAGCAAGCAAATCGTTACCCGCTGGCTCAAACCAATCTGGCTCGGCCTTCTCAATGGCGGCTATCAAGTGCTCAATTTGCGGCGGCGATCGCGCTGTGCGTATTGTTTTTGACCTTCTTACCGACCAAACTACAAACGCTTTCGACTGTGGTTGCCGATACTCAGGCTTTACGCCTTCAGGCTGCTGAGGATGTCGCCCTAATTGCCAGCTACGAAGATCCAGTAATCTGTGAACATCTGGCGATGTGCTACTTTGCAGGTAAACCACTGGGAATAGAGCTGTTTAACTTTGGCCAAAAGCTTCGCAGCGGCTTGATCTCAGAGGCTGATTGGATCGAGCAAGTGGAATCACAGGCGTTTTCTCTTTTCTATATGAAAAAAGACTCGGAGCTTTTGACTAAGCCTGTCTATCAGGCGATCTCAGCTTACTACGAGCCTTTTCGGCTAACCACATACCGCAACTATGATTACGAGTTTTGGCGTCCACGGTCGGCGGCGGCTGGCGGGTAAATAGCCATTGGGCACTCGGCCTCATACACCATCGTTTCAAAGGCGGCCATTTCCTGGATCCCCAGGTTTTTACCATGGGCCTCAACTTCGCATAGCTGCTCATCGTCTGATTCGCCCATCGCATATCGCTTGATATTAGCGTAGCCAGCTTTTTTCATCGCTAGCGCCATCAGTTCGCCATCGTACAAAAACTGGTGCCCCCAGTTACGAAAGGCGTTGTTGATGACAAAAATGGGGCTTTCGATGTCTACTCCAGGCAAATATCGATCGGTGATCCAGCTAATGTAGCGTTGGGCAGCGGGATCTTGCCGATTTTGGTACAGGTTTAGCAACACAGACAAATCAGGGGTGGCTATGCGAATTTTGCCACCTGGCTTGAGAATGCGCTTGCTCTCGCTCAGCATAAATGCGCCATTTTGCCAGGAGACATGTTCAATCACATGCTCACTATAGACATAGTCAAATGTGTCGTCGGCAAAGGGAAAAGGCTTGGTGACATCGAGGTATTCTACATGTTCGGGTCTGGCGTCTATATCGGTGCTAAGCCAGCCTTTTAGGGCAGTCGGCCCGGCCCCTAGCTGTAATTTTTTGATCGGATGAGCAGCGAGGTAGCTATCGATATTTTTACTGCGGCGGCTAAGTTTAGTGACCCGGCCCAAGGCTCTGGAAATGTCTCTGGAGTCGCGCACGATACCGACAATACCATCTGACTGTTTAAGAAGCTGCTGAACACCCATTGTTAATCACCTGGCGAAAAGATGCACCTAACTCAATGCACAGCGGCTGTCGCTAGCCGATGCATTAAACCAAGCAACTAACACTAGCGCATTTGTTAAAAAAATACAGGATATCATCGTGCTATTGGTTACCAGCCAGGCATCAATGCTTTAAGTACCTATAGGGTCAGGCAGCGGACAGCTCAATATTTTAGATTGCTCACTAAACAGCAGGTTTTCTCGGTAGTCGATGGGGCAGTCGATGACGGTGGGGACGGTTTGTGAGAGGGCTGCTTTTAGCGTCGGTAAAAAATCTGCGGCTGAGGAAACCCGATAGCCCTTTAAGTTCATGCTTTCGGCAAACTTTACAAAGTCGGGATTGTTGAACTTGATGTAGGAAGATTCGTGGTAATGAGATTCTTGTTTCCATTCAATTAGGCCATAGCCGCCGTCGTTAAAGATGATGGTGACAAAAGCCGTACCCAGTCGGTGAGCGGTTTCTAGCTCCTGGCAGTTCATCATGAAGCCGCCATCACCAGTGACGGCAACAATATTGCGATTGGGGTGGACAAGCTTGGCGGCGACCGCGCCAGGAATGGCAATGCCCATCGAGGCAAATCCGTTGGAAATCAGGCAGGTGTTGGGCTGGGCGCAGTGATAGTGGCGGGCAATCCACATTTTGTGAGCGCCCACGTCAGAAATCACAATATCTTCGGGGGCAAGCACCTGGCGCAGGTCATACAGCAGCTTTTGGGGTTTGATCGGGAAGCCACTGTCGTCGGCATATTGCTCGTAGTCTGCCTGCATTTGGCTGCGGAGGCGGGTGAAATGGTCGCCCATACCTTTACTGGCCGCTTCTGCGGCTTTCTCGTCGCCGATTTCTTTGCGAATTTCATGGAGTGCATCGGTGATATCGCCGACTACTTCCACAGTAGGGACATAGCTACTGTCAATTTCGGCTGGCGTCACTGAGATATGCACAATGGGCAGGGTGCCGTTAGGGTTCCACTTTTTCGGCCCATATTCGATCAAGTCGTAGCCGATGGCGATAATCAAGTCGCTTTCATCGACGGCGCAGGTGACGTAATCGCGCTGCTGAAGGCCGACTGTCCACAGCGATCGCGCATCGCCATAGTCCAACACCCCCTTACTCATAAAGGTATTGGTAACCGGAATGTTTAGCTCTTTGGCAAACTGAGTAATGGCCTCGCTAGCCTGATTGCGAATTGCGCCGTTGCCGACTAGAATCAGCGGATTTTTGGCGTCAGCAATGGCGATCGCAGCCTGCCGCAAACTCTCCATGGAGGCAACCGGCCTGACGGGCGGCCCGGCCCGCAAAGGCATACCGTCTGCGGGCATATCGGCAATATTTTCGGGCAAATCAATATGCACTGCGCCGGGCGGTTCGCTCTGGGCTAGCTTAAAGGCTTTGCGCACAATTTCGGCGGTGTTGCTAGGGCGAACTATCTGCTTATTC
The DNA here is from genome assembly GCA_049791095.1 of Phormidesmis sp. Lineage (GTDB taxonomy): Bacteria > Cyanobacteriota > Cyanobacteriia > Phormidesmidales > Phormidesmidaceae > Phormidesmis. Next base: position 51,076 of record JBAQZP010000142.1, on the reverse strand, counting down.
CATTTAGTCACTGGCGCAAACATCGCAACTAAATCTAGATACTGATGAGATTCGATATGCATTCGGTCAGTGCCGACCTGCCCGGTAATGGCAATTAAAGGCGCACGATCCAAATTGGCATCGGCAACGCCCGTCATTAAATTGGTTGCGCCCGGCCCCAGGGTCGATAGGCAAACGCCCGCCTTACCCGTAAGCCGACCATAGACATCGGCCATGAATGCCGCGCCCTGCTCGTGACGGGTGGTGATGAATTCAATTGAAGAGTGTTTGAGCGCTTGTAGTAACTGGAGGTTTTCTTCGCCGGGCAGTCCGAAGATGTATTGGACACCTTCGTTTTCTAGGCAGCGGACGAGGAGTTCGGCGGTGTTCATGGAAAGGGGAAGGGGGAAGGGGAAAAGGGGGCGGTTATTTGATCCAGACGGTTTTGGCGTTGACGAATTCTAATAGGCCGTAGCGGGCGAGTTCTCGGCCATAGCCGGATTGTTTGATGCCGCCAAAGGGGAGGCGGGGGTCAGATTTGACAAATTCATTGATGAAAACCGCGCCTGCGTCTAGTTCGTTGATGAACTGCTGTTGTTCTGCTAAATCGGTTGTCCAGGCGCTAGCGCCTAGACCGAAGGCAGTTGAGTTGGCGAGGGCGATCGCCTCTTTAATATTGGCTACGCGAAATAGCAGCGCGACTGGGCCAAAAAATTCTTCTTGGTCGGCAGGGGTGCCGGGGGGAATGCGGGTGAGAATGGTGGGTGGGTAAAAGTTGCCTGCTTTTAGTTCATCAGGCAGTTGTTGCTTTAAAGCATTTATATCGCCACCAACTAGGGCAGTAGCACCGGCGCAAAGGCAGGCGCTGACCTGCTGATCGAGGTCTTTTAAAATGTCGGGTGTGGCGAGTGGGCCAATGTCGGTGTCGGTGTTCATCGGGTCACCGATTTTTTGGGCGCTGAACTTTTCGGTTAGGCCCTGCTCGAAGCGATCGGCAATGTCGCCTACTAATATGAAGCGCTTGGCGGCGATGCAAGACTGGCCATTATTGAGCAGGCGGGCGGTGGTGGCGGCGGCGATCGCACTTTCCACATCGGCGCTGGGCGTCACAATAAACGGATCGCTGCCGCCCAGCTCTAGCAGTGATTTTTTGATATGTTTGGCGGCGGCCTTGGCGACGGCTGCCCCGGCTGGGCCGCTGCCGGTGAGGGTGACTGCCCTGACGCGCTCGTCGGCAATGATGGCTTCTACAGATTGTGAACCGATTAGCAGCGTTTGAAAGGTGCCAGCCGGGAATCCGGCATCGGTGAATATGGATGCGATCGCCAAGGCAGACTGCGGCACGTTAGAAGCGTGCTTGAGCAGCATGGTATTGCCTGACATCAGGGCGGGAGCTGCCGCGCGAAACACCTGCCAAAAAGGAAAATTCCAGGGCATCACGGCTAGCAGTACGCCCAAAGGCAAAAACCTCACATAGCTACTGCTAGCATCGGTTTCGGCAAATTCATCTTGCAAAAAATCTGCGGCATGGTCGGCATAGTAGCGGCAGACCCAGGCGCATTTTTCGGCTTCGGCGATCGCACTCTTTAGCGGCTTGCCCATTTCCAGGGTCATTAGCTTACCAAAGGCTTCCTTTCGCTCTGTCAATATCTCAGCCGCGCGGTGTAGCCATTGGCTGCGCTGGCTAAATGAGGTTTGCCGGTAACTCAAAAAAGTGCTCTGGCTCAGCGCTAGCGATTGCTCTATTTGCGCTGGGCTCAGCGGCGGGTAGGCTTGTATCTGCTTTCCAGTGGCCGGATTGATTGATGCGATCACCATAGTCACTTCCTCGCCCTGCGTTTTCTAACACTGTCGAGGAGACAGATTGCAGCAAACAATTAAGGGCTTTGTCTTAGACCTCTACTGTCCTGCTAAATTGGGCATCTAAGCGTAGAAAGCAGCCTTTCGTATAGATTATTCACCTATTTACAGCCTGGCCCGTTGCCGAATCGGCTTCTGGAACAAAATAGCTCAACAGCAAAATCTCTTTCCCTCGTTCGCCGGTATCAACCAAGTTCAGCGCTGTGGGCGTACTGCTTTGAACCATGTTGTTTCGATCAGCGTGCTCAGCCTGCTGAAATCCTGATCTCTCTTCAGCAAAGTTGTGTACGGCCATCAATCCTACCGCAGCTACTGTCAACCCTACTGTTCTGTATATCCTAGAAAGTTGCATTCAATCTCCATTACAAATGTGCTTCTATTCCATCATAGGACATTTCATCAGGTGACCTTTCTGCCTACGGCTATAGATATGTCTAAGGGAAGAGGTGTAGAAGACTGAATTGTTATACTTGAGAAGCAATTAAAGTTCGGATTCGTCATTCCAAATGGCGTGATAGGGCCGGTTGGGCTGCTCTGTCGCCTGTTCGACCAGTCGAAAAGTAGGTGTTTCTTTCATTGAGTCGTAGGCAGCGTAACCCAGGGGCAGCAGGGTGCAAAAGCCGAGGGTGACACTGCCTGCAACGCACAGACCCTTGACGCCTTTGGACGCGCTAACTGCTGCCATATACTGACCGCGATTGTAAAACTTTTTAACGCGGGCCGCCTGAATGAAGGCTGGGATGCCGAAGGGCGGAAACAGCACTAAGGTCGAGAAAGCCGCTTGCCAGTTGCTAGGCGGGCAGGGCTGACCTTTGTACAGCTCGTATGTCTGGCTCCAGTCGGGGCGATTGACGTTTGCGACATGGCCAATTAGCTGAAATTTGGTGACTTCAGCCAGGTGTAGCGGTACTAAATGCGCACGAATGAGATCGGGTAGGGTGTAATAATTGATGCCTGTACCGACCTGGCGGTGAATGTGAATGTCAAGCTGGGAGCCGCTGTGGTTGACTTCTACGGTGAGGGCATGGGCGGCTAAAGGGGCTGCAAGTACCGCGCTGAGCTTGGCGTCGCAGGCGGCCTGCTGGACGTTCGCCAGTTTTTGTTTGGCGTCTTCGAGGGTGAAGTCGTTGCAAACGGCGATTTCCCAGTCGGCGACGGCACCGGGAATGTCGCCGAGCTGGTGGCGCAGGTTGCCGCGCTGCAAGTAGGCGCATACGGAGGTTGGATCGCTTTGTAGGGCAGCGTCTAAATCGGCGAGGGCGCGGCGGTGGTGGCCCTGGCCAAGGTGCAACAGGGCGCGGTGGTAATGCGGGTCGGGGTAGGCGGGCCAGTAGGCGATCGCGGCTGACCAGTCGGCCAGTGCGCCAGCTTCGTTGCCGCTTTGCTGGCGCAGCAGTCCCCGGTGGTGGTGGGCTTTGGCGAGGGACACGGAATCGGTTGCGGTGGCGTTAATAGCCGTTTCAAAGTCAGCGAGTGCCCCGGCGGTGTCTTTTGTCTGCAAGCGGCTAATGCCCCGCGCCACGCAGGCTCTTTCCGGGTGGGGATAGCCTTTTTGGATGGCTTGGGTAAGGGCTGCGATCGCGAGCTTATGCGAGGTTTGACGTGCATAGTTAAGCCCCCGGCGGTAAGCAAGCGAGGCTGCCTGCTGCTGATACCAAATGCGGAACGGTGATGCCATGCGAAACCCCTAAATGCCTTAAGCCTATATATTGAGCCCTGCACAAATACTGTACAGACCAGCCCATGACTGCTGTCTTGCGCTATACCACCCTAGCCAGTACAAGCCCGGAACGAAATCGGCGCTAAAACCGAAAAAAGAGACAACAAAGCAGACAACGCGATTTCCGTATTTTCAATGGGTGAGGTGACAGATGGCTTCGCCCGGTAGACAGAATCTTTGGCTGTCCGGATAGTTTTTATCGCTAATGGCCCGTGTTTTCGCTGTCAATAGCGGTGCTTCTACGGGGAAATATAGCCCTGTCTCGTGATTTTATTTAAGTGTGGAGAAAGTAAAAGAAGCAAGATCTGGATATTTATCTTGCGATCGCGAACTATTCTATTTTCCTCCGTGACAAAGTTGAGCAAAAGAGATTTGATTAAATCTTGGTTTTCAGTGGTATGAATGATTTTAAAGCGGTATCGAGTCTGAGTCTGGCACTGTTACCAATTCTGTCTTTTTTTCCTCAAAAAGCCTTAGCTCAGCTCGTTTCACCGGCTGTTGACAGCCCCTACACATCTGTTACAACCGAGGGCAGCTACATTCAAATTGAAGGTGGCGTGCAAATTGAAAAAACGCTTTTTCATCGATTTGACAGCTTTAGCCTGGGCTCACAAAGCACGGCAGATTTTGTCACGCCTGCGGCGGTACAGTCGGTGATCGGTCAGGTATCGGGCGGCCAGGCTTCTTATATTGATGGCAGATTGCAGGTATCGGGCAGCGACGCCAGCCTTTATTTACTCAATCCGGCAGGTGTGCTGTTTGGCCCCAATGCTCGGCTCAATTTGGGCGGCTCGCTAACGGTGACGACTGCCGATCGAGTGGGCTTTGGGGATGCCTGGCTCGATGTTGCCTCTACCCGCGACTACCAAAATTTATCAGGCGCGCCAACGGCTTATCAATTTAATGCCGATGCGACAAGTGCAATTGTCAATCAGGCTAATTTGGCAGTGGCCCAGCAGCAAGCGATTCGACTGATCGGTGGCGATGTCGTGAATACTGGCACGCTCAGTGCGCCTGCGGGCGAAATTTCGCTGACGGCAGTGACCGGCGACAGTCTGGTTCGCCTGAACGCTGAGGGGGCTTTGCTCGGTGTAGAAGTGGCGGCTGAAGATCTCTCTTTGGTGGGTTTTGCGGCGGGGGCGATCGCGCCGCTTGCTTTACCCGAATTGCTCACTGGTGGAACGCCCTCGAATACGGTCAGTGATTTACGAGTTAACGAGGACGGCTCAGTATCTTTAATTAATGGCAACTCAGAAAGAGCAGCTCAAACTGTTAGCTCTGACAGAACATTTGACGCTGGCAGGGCAACCGTGCTGGCCGCAGGACAGTTTGACGTGTCTAGCCCAGCAGGCGGCAAAGGCGGCGAAATCAATTTAGTTGGCAGCGCTGTAGCGGTGGCAGGTGCGAGGCTAGCGGCTTCTGGAGACTTTGGCGGGGGGACAATTCGAGTCGGGGGCGACTATCAGGGGCAAGGGGCTTTACCAACGGCCAATACTGTCTGGTTTGAGGGCCAAGCGCAGGCGGACGCTCTGATTGATGGCGAGGGCGGTCAGGTGGTGGTTTGGTCGAATGGGATGACCTGGTTTGACGGATTGATATCGGCTCAAGGTGTTGGCACAGGCAAGGGCGGACTCGTCGAAACCTCGGGGCTAGGGCGGCTAGGCGTCGGCACCCAGGCCAGGGTGAATACGACTGCTGACAGTGGTGAGACAGGGACGTGGTTGCTAGATCCTGATCAGCTTAGGGTCGTCGATAGCGGTGGCATGGGCACGATTGTGGGGGGTACTAATTCGCCAGAAGCCGCCAATACTATAGACGCTGCGACTCTAGTTAACGCGCTCAATAGCACTCATGTTAACCTTCAGGCAAGCCGCCTAATTGCGATTGATGCGGCTGTCGATGCCAGCACCAATGCTGCCGCGCACAACCTGAGTTTGCAAGCGCCGACGCTTGATCTGAATGCGCCTATTCGTTTACGACCCTCAGCAACGCTTACGGGCACGGCTACCACTGTAGAATTAAGAGAAAATGGCCATTTTCAAAATGCTGTAGATGCGGTGGCAACTGGCGGCAGTATTAACTTGGCAGCGGCGACTTATCAGGGAGAAACCGTTCAAATTGATCGAGATATGACGCTGCAAGGTCAAGGCGGCGTCACGATTATTGATGGGGAAAATGCGCGTCGCGTGCTCGATATTTCCGGCGGAAATGTGACTTTAGAAGGGTTGACCATTTTGCGAGGCAGCAGCGAAATGGGAAGCGGCGTGCGGGTGCAAAATGCCAATTTGACGCTGCTAAATAGTACCGTGCAGAACAACAGAGCCGATCTGTCTGGTGCGCAGGTGGGTGGCGGCCTACATTTTTCAGGCGCGGGCATGTCGTTGATTCAAGGATCTGCGATAGAGGGCAATACGGCTGGTGTGAGCGGCGGTGGTATTGCTGTTGAAGGCTCACAAACCCTCACTATCGAACGCAGCACAATTAGCAACAATAGGGCTGGTGCAGATGGCGGCGGGTTAGCCCTGTTGTTTGAAGGGAACGCAGCACTGAACAACGTTACTGTCTCTAATAACAGCGCTGGTAGCGGCGGTGGCGGTATTGTTGCATCTGCGAGTCTCGGATCTATTTCGCTACAAAACTCGATTGTGGCTGGCAATACGGCTAGCAGTGGCCGTGATGTGAGTGGCGTTTTGGTGAGCAATGGCAACAACTTAATACAGAGGCAAGATGGGCTGATATGGGCGGGTGGTGCGATCGCATCAGATCTCCCAGATGGCACCAATCCACGCTTAGGCCCACTAATGGATAATGGTGGGCCAACCCTCACTCACGCCTTGTTGGTAGATAGCCCGGCGATTGATCGAGCTACCGGCGCTAGCCCAGATCAGCGGGGCGCTGCCGCCAATGGGCCTCGCGACATCGGCGCTTATGAAAGGCAAAATGCGAGCGCCTTGTCGTTTATCTCCGGCGGCGGTCAGTCTGCTGTGGTGGGAACTGCTTTTTCTGATCTTTTCAGCGTAAAAGTGACGGATGCTTTGGGCGCGGCACTAGATGGCATCACTGTCCATTACTTTAGCAACCAAGGGCCTGTGGTTAGCAGTGACTTGCTAGATCGCCTACTGATTTTTAGTGGGGTAACCAATGCCAGCGGAGAAGTTTCTATGTCGGCGGTTGCGAATACGAGTACGGGCGTGGTCACGGTATCCGCCGAGACAATCGCTGGCGGATTTGATCGCCTGTCAGTCACTAAACTGCCAGACGTTGCGAGCAAACTTTCGATAACCGGCCCAACCAGCGCCTTGGTGGCTGGTGAAGTTGCCACGTTTACAGTGACCGCCCTAGATCGCTTTAACAATGTGGCTAGCAGCTATGACGGGCTGCTGAGCTTTTTTAGCAGTGACAGCCAGGCGCGGTTGCTGAGCGCTAGCCAATTTGTTGACGGCGTAGGCATTTTTGAAATTGAACCGCGCACGGCAGGTACTCATACGCTCACGCTTTCTGATGCTTTGTCGGGATTAACCAATACAGCGCTGATTTCGATCGAGCCAGCCGTTAATCGAGTCATTAGCTCGTCTGCAATGCCGACGTCCTCTCCAACGATGCCGGGTGGGGCTTCTCCTATGGTGTTTGGCATTGCTCCAACCCGTGAGCCTGGCATGTTAGATACTTCTATAGCGGCGGCGGTGGAAGATAGGCAAACAGAAAAGGCGCGGCGGCTGACATTTTTTGATGAACTGGCGTTTGCTGAGGTGGAGCGATCGCTCACCGAAGAATACGCACAATACTGGCAGCGTCCGTTAGAAGGCGACATATTATTCGAGGACATACAACAGCTTTTACAGCGAGCAGAAGATCAATACCAGACCCGCTCAGCGGTTGTGTACGCCGTGTTTGTGCCGACCAGCGAAAAGAGTACTGTGAACAATAGTCGTTATCCATCAGTGCTGTCGCAGCGGCTATTGCAAAACGAGACAAAACAGCATCAAGACCAACTGCTACTGATTATGATTCCGCCCGCAGGCGCGCCCATTCAACAGCTAGTCAACGTTAGCCGCGAAGAGATTTCGCGCCAGGCAAAGCTCTTTAACCTGGAAATTTCTGACTATGTGGGTGAAAGCTATCAACCCCTAGCGCAGCAGCTTTACGGCTGGCTACTGACCCCTTTAGAAGAAGACTTACAAGCCATGGGTGTAGATAACCTGCTGTACGTACTAGACGAAGGGCTACGCACCATTCCGCTGTCTGCCATGATGGATGCCAAGGGCCAGTACGCCATAGAACGCTATGGGTTGTCAATGCTGCCCAGCGTGGGTCTGTTGCAAAGTGATTTTGACACAGCGCCTGCCCCGCAAACGGTGTTAGCTGCTGGGGCAGATAAGTTTTCTACGCTAGAAAGTTTACCGGCTGTTCCTATAGAGCTATCTTTGGTAGAGGCGGCGGCAACGGCGTCTCAGGTGCTGTTAAATGAAGACTTTACGATTGAGGCGCTAGCGAGTGCCCAGATGGCTGCGCCTAAGCAAATGGTTCACCTGGCAACCCACGCCGCGTTTAATCCGGGGGCCATTGACCGCTCTTACATTCAGCTCTGGGATCGGCGCTTGAGTTTTGATAGTTTAGCTGAACTGAATTTACAAGACTTAGAACTGCTGATGTTGAGTGCCTGTTCGACCGCGACCGGCAGCCGTGAAGCCGAGCTGGGGTTTGCGGGTATTGCTGCTGCGACCGGGGTGGAAGCTTCAGTAGGCACGCTGTGGATGGTCTCTGACGTAGGCACAATGGCCTTAATGGCAGAGTTTTATGAACAGCTTCGCGTCAATCCGCTGAGGTATGCTGCCTTGCAGGCGGCGCAGCGATCGCTCATTCGCGGCAAAACCCGAATTGAAAACAACAGACTCGTCACTCAACGCAGAAGTGTTGCGATTCCTGACGGTCTCAGCGAACAAGACAGCATCGACTTTTCTCATCCTTTCTTTTGGTCTGGCTTTACGCTGATTGGCAATCCCTGGTGGTAGACGCTAAATTCAATAGCAGAATGTAGGAAAATTTGCTATGTCTACGGCTGAACATTATGACGTCATTATTATTGGCACGGGTGCAGGAGGAGGCACCCTGGCCCATCGGCTGGCCCCTAGCGGCAAGAAAATATTAGTGCTGGAACGGGGTGCTTTTTTACCCAAGGAAAAAGCCAATTGGAGCACGGACGCGGTCTTTCGCGATGGCCGCTACCAGACTGATGACACCTGGGCAGACACCCAAGGTGGCACTATCAAGCCGGGAATTGGCTATTGGGTGGGGGGAAACACCAAAGTTTATGGGGGGGCACTGTTTCGACTGCGAGAGAAAGACTTTGAAACGGTACAACTGCACGAAGGGATTTCGCCTGCTTGGCCGTTGAAGTACAGTGATTTTGAGTCTTACTACGAGCAGGCTGAGGCGCTGTACCAAGTGCATGGCAAGCAGGGCGACGACCCTACAGAACCGCCCCGTAGCAAAGATTACATTTTTCCACCCGTTAGTCATGAACCGAGGATTGCCTGGATTGATAAGGCGTTGCAAAAGAAGGGATTAAAGCCATTTTATTTACCGCTGTCGGTAAAGCTAAATGAGAAGGATGCCTTTTTAAGTGAGTGCATTCGCTGTAATACCTGCGATGGATTTCCTTGCTTAATCGATGCGAAATCGGATGCGGATGTGAACTGCATTCGGCCTGTGATGGGTAACGCCAACGTGCGGTTAATCACTGAAGCAAAGGTGAATCGGCTGCACACTAGCGAATCGGGAAAAGAGATTACGGGTGTAGAAACCGAAGTTGAGGGAGCGCGCGTAACCTTTACTGGTGATATGGTGGTAGTGGCCTGTGGGGCGGTAAATTCTGCTGTATTGTTGTTGAATTCTGCGAATGAACAACATCCGAATGGGCTGGCTAATAGCTCTGACCAGGTAGGTCGCAACTTTATGAAGCATTTGGCAGCGGCGATTGTGGGCCTGAGCCTAAAAGAGAACCACAGCGTCTTTCAAAAGACGTTAGCCGTAAATGATTATTACTGGGGTGAGCCGGGCTTCGATTATCCGATGGGCCACGTGCAGTTGCTTGGCAAAGTAAATTCTAGAATGTTAGCGCTGGATGTACCCAAGATTGCGCCGACCTTAGCGCTGCGGATTGCGGCGAAGCGGACGGTAGACTGGTGGCTGACAGGAGAAGATGCGCCGGATCCTAACAACCGAGTCACGATCAAGAATGGAAGGACGACAGTGCGCTACGAGCCTAATAACATGACAGCCTTTAAGCGATTAATCAAGCGCTGGACAAAGGTGATAAAAGAGATCGACAGTGAGGGCAGTGTTCTACCTTTGTCCTGGTATTTCAGCAAAATTTTGCCTGTGGGTGCGGTGGCACACCAAGTGGGTACCTGTCGTTTTGGTACCGATCCGCAGACCTCTGTACTGGATGTAAATTGCAAAGCTCATGATGTGGACAACCTGTACGTGGTGGACGGCAGCTTTTTCCCATCTAGTGCGGCGGTCAATCCATCGCTGACGATTATGGCAAACGCCATGCGAGTGGGTGACCATTTGATCGAGCGACTAAGTTTTTACTGAGAGGACAGCATCCAATGACAGATAACAATTGGCAAGAACCTTTAGTCGAAAAATTAGTAACTTATACGCTTGAGTTAGATGGCAAGATTGTCGTGATTGAGAATGTGCCAGCTAAGGTAAATGAAGAGACTGGTGAGCAACTCTTTTTAATAGACACCTTAGAAAAATTACAGTCATTGATTCTAGACGGTTTGGAGCCCTAGCACTTTATGAAGGTTCCTGTCTATCGCTATATGGATTTGGCTGCTTGAGTGGCTTGCTGCCGAGTCACGGTTCCTGTAGGCGCAGCCTTCTCTGGGAGTTATGCGTCCGGGAACCACTCTACTCCTTTGATACTTTTGTTCTCTGTAGCTTGACTATTTTTTAATCTAGGATGTCTCCATTTTTGGCGCGAACTCGGTCGTAAAACTCTTCCATTGCTTCAATGAAGGAGTTGTCTCGATCCCAGAAGGGGGGGAAGTCGCCTTGTTTCTTGACTAAAATTGCCGAGACGCTGGTGGGCTGAGAATCTTCTACAGTGGTTGGTAGCCGCTTTTTACCTTGCCAAAAGTTTTCGAGAGAAGCCTTTCCTATCGGCTGTGTTTGTGGCCGTGTGTATAGACTTTCGGCTATTTCAATGGGTCTGGATTCTGCGGTTAGCTCTGCGGCTAGGGCCATGCCCAGGGGCGTTTTTGCTAGCTCTGAGTTGAGATCTTTGCGCGAGAGTCCACGGAGTTCAAACAGCTTTAACGGATCTTTGTCTAATTCGGCAGCGACCAGGTAATAGACCCCGGCAATATGTTTGCAGGGGTTGCTCCAGTCTGGGCAACTGCAATGGCTTTTGAAGTCTCCTCTTTCTCGGGGAAGCAAAGACAATCCCAGGGTCTCGAAGCTTTCTTCGATATCGTCGGGCATCTCGCCCACCAGCAATCTAGAAAGGGTGCTCACTTTGGAGGCCATCAGGGCAATCACTGCCGCCCACTTTGCCCGGCTGATGGTTTTGAATTCTAGTTCGGTGCTGTACAGAGGCTCTGAATAGACGCCGTAGTAGGGGTTTATGGAGCCGCGTACCTCGGCGGTGACGTGGCCGCTGTCAATTTCAAAGGATTTTACTTTTTTGCCGTTGGCGTAAGAGCGTCCTCGGCTGAGTCGGCCTGAGTCGGTGAAGGTTTCTAGGGCGGTGAGGAAGGATTGGCCCCACCAAGTGCGAGTGAAGTTGGACATAAGGGAAATCAAGGATGAAGGATGAAGGTAAATGGGCTAGGGTTCTCGAAACTCAACAGAGAGGTTGAGAATGATTCAATCCATGATTGCGTTTTTGTTGAGTGCGATTAGCTTTTTGAAGGCGGCGTTGTCGAGTTCGGTCAGCCATGATTCATCTGAGCCCACGATAGAGCCTGCAAGCTTTTTCTTGTCTTCTATCATTTGATCGATGCGCTCTTCTAGGGTGCCGATGGTGACGAATTTGTGGACGAAGACATTTTTTTGCTGACCAATGCGAAAAGCGCGGTCGGTGGCCTGATCTTCAACAGCGGGGTTCCACCAGCGATCGAAATGGAAGACATGATTGGCTTTGGTGAGGGTGATGCCTACGCCACCGGCTTTAAGCGAGAGAATAAAGACAGAGGGTTCGGTCTCGGCAGATTGGAAGCTGGCCATCATGCGATCGCGCTTCTGCCGCGTCGTCCCCCCATGCAAATAGTAGGTATTGTAATGGTGAATATGATGTAGATATTTTTCTAACGCATCGCCAATTTCTCTAAACTGGGTGAAGATTAGCAGGCTGTCGCCGTCGGCGATCGCTTCGGCAACCATATCGCTCAGACGGCTGAGCTTGTGCGATCGCGCTTCTGTAAAGTCACTGCCATCTTGCAAAAACTGCATCGGATGATTGCAAATCTGCTTGAGTTTTAGCAAGGTAGACAGGATAATCCCCTTGCGCTGAATGCCTTCTGACGCTTTTAGCTGGCGTTCTACATCGCGAATGGTCGCCTCATAGAGAGAGGCTTGTTCTTTTGTCAGGTTGCAATACTGCTTTTGTTCTACTTTCTCGGGCAGATCTTTAATAATGGACTGATCGGTCTTGACCCGGCGCAAAATAAACGGCTCCACCAGTTTTTTAAGCACAACGGACTGCCTTTTATCATTGTTTCTTTGAATCGGCATCTCAAAGTTTTTACGAAATTGAGTTTGCTTGCCGAGGTAGCCAGGATTCAGGAAGTTAAAAATGCTCCAAAGGTCTAGCAGCCGGTTTTCTACCGGGGTGCCAGTGAGGGCCAGCCGGTGTTGACCAGAAAGCTTGAGGATGGCTTTGGTTTGCGCAGTTTGAGGGTTTTTGATGTTCTGCGCTTCATCGAGCACGATGCGGTGCCAAGTGAGGCTGTTGAGTAAATCGGCGTCGCGGCGAGCGAGCGAGAAGGAGGTGATCAGTAGATTATGTTCGTTGCAAATTTGCTGAAAGTCTTTTTTGGTTTTGACGCGATCGCCCCCATGATGCACAGCCGCCTTTAAATGGGGCGCAAACCGCTCTATTTCCTTTTGCCAATTACCCAGTACAGAAGTAGGCGCAATCAACAACGTTGGTGGTAAATCCTTGGCTTCTTCCTCCTCTAGCACCAGCCGGGCAATCACCTGCACAGTTTTACCCAGGCCCATATCGTCTGCCAGGCAACCGTTAAGTCCCAGACTTTCTAGGTAATTTAGCCAGGAGACGCCGCGCTTTTGGTATTCTCTCAGACTACCGTTGAGCTTTTCAGGATCTTCGACCGGAACCAGGGCCGTTTTGTTGTTGAGCTTATCCATCATGGAAAGGAGGGTGCGATCGCGACTAAAATCAACATCAATGTCATCGCCTTGGCTCGCGGCCATCTGCATAAACTCCAACAGGCCCATTTCAGGATTCTCCTGACGGTGCTTTTGCCAAAATTCCATCATCTCCTGCATTCTGTCCTGGTTCAGCTCTATCCATTCGCCCCGAAACTGTACAAGCGGCGTTTTGGCTGCCACGAGCTGTCGCCACTCCTGCTCACTAACATTCTCTCCGCCAATCGATAGTTCATACTGATACTCCACCAGCGTATCCAAAGAGAAATAGCTCTTGGATTTGTCATTCTTGCTAGCTTTCTTGCTTTTGGCCTTAAGCTTGAGCTGGGCACGTCGTCTGCCTTGAGGCGTCCACCAGGCCGGTACGATTACTTTGTAGCCCGCATCTTCTAGTACCCAAGCTGATTCTTTCAAAAAGTCAAAAGCCGCCTCGGTCTCCAGCTCGATCCCGATTGGTTCATCCGTTTCTAAGCCGTACCACAGGTCTGGATAAATCCGGGCGGCATCGCCCAGGGTAATCAACAGATCCTGCTCAAAATTCTCTCCGAGCTGATATTTGAGTGCGAGCTGTTGATGGGGCTGGAGTTGCCAGTAATCTTCTAAAGCAATTCGTAAGGAAGGATGTTCTTTTGGCGCGACTTTGAAGTCGAGCTGCCATAAACCGTCGGGCTCTGCTGGAGATTCTAACTGGAAGCAAAAGTAGAAGGGAACGTTGCTTTGGGTGCGGGTGATGCGATCGCGCCAAGCTTGCCATTGCTCATAGGTTTCTAATCCTGTATTGGTGACTAGCGGCGTAGATTGCAAACAACTTTGAATCAAAGAGCCAGAAATTTGTTTTTCAAAAGCTTGTGACAAGGGTGTGCTAACCACAACCTCATGTAACAGATGCTCGGAGAAATGGCGCAGCAGCGTGGCCGGATCGTGTAGCTCTGTAGATGCGGGCGGTTCAGAAAACCCAGCCGTGCAGACTAACGGCATATGCTCAACATATCGCTGAACTATGTCTTCATAGGCTTCACCGACGATTTCCCAATAGGGATGAAGTACAAAGGTTCGAGCGGACGATTTTTGGGTCGTTTTTTTAGTTGATTTTTTAGTTGTTTTCTGGCCTGATTTCTGGCCTGATTTCTGGCCTGATTTCTGGGCTGACGTTAGCGCCTGATATCGCAGCGCCGGAATGTAATGATCTTTGAGAATGACTGACTTAAAGGCTTGGGTGTAGTGATACCAAAACAACAGATCGGCCCCTAGCTGGACTTCTGCAAGCTGATATTGGGCAATAAAGTGAAGCTCTTTGAGCTGGTTGAAAACAGCGCTGATGCCGGGCGATCGACGACGGCCTTTGCCGCTAAAGTGATGGCCGACTTTGTAGCAATCAATTTTCCAGGTTTGCCAGCTAAAGGTGGGGGGTGACTCAATTTCTAGATATCGAGAGAGTTCTAAAGAGGGTAGCGGTTCTTCTTCTGCGGTGGGCAGCTCGAAAAAACGAGGCCCGGTATCTTGACTCAAGTCATAATAGGTATCAGAAAATCCTAGCTCTTCTGACAAAAATGAAGCGAGTTCTTTGGCCTGAAGCTGACGGTTATGTCGGGAGATATCTTCTTCTTTTCTAAAGCGACGAACTTTTTCAGTTTCTACCCACAGATAGAAGCCGCCGGTTTGCACGAAGCCATCGGTTATATCAGGAATCCAGGTGCCGTGAAGGATCTGCATGGGCGGAAGGTGCGCTGTAAGAGAACTGAGAGAGAGTTGTAGTGAATATTAGCAAGAATCGGGTGGTGGTAGGTCGCTATGCCCGGTAATGTTAAGCGGTTAGCAATAGTCTGCCTGCGTTATTTATTCGCGCTGGGTATGAAAGGGGCGATGAAAGCAGGACGAGTAATGACTTGCGATAGTGAACTTGAGGGCAGTGAAACCTGGTCATATCGGCAAATGGAGCGGGCGATCGCGTTTATGCGATCGCACCACCTAGAGCAACCCGACCTGGAAACCATCGCCGCTCATGTCCATCTCAGCAAATATCACTTTCAGCGTCTGTTCACCCAATGGGCAGGCATTAGCCCCAAGCGTTTTTCGCAATATTTAACCATTGAGTACGCCAAGGAAAAGATCAAAGAGACTCAGAACCTGCTGACGCTGACGAATGATGTGGGCCTGTCTAGTCCGGGGCGGCTGCATGATTTGTTTGTTTCTTTGGAGGCGATGTCGCCGGGTGAATATAAGGCGCAGGGCGCAGGTTTGCGCATTGTTTGTGGCATTCATCAAACGCCGTTTGGCCGCTGTTTGATTGCCAAGACGGCGCGGGGCATTTGTAATTTGTACTTTTTGAGTGAGGTGGACGAGCAGCCGAAGCAGATTGCCGAGCGGTATTTGCGGCCTGAGTGGGCAGAGGCGGAGCTAGTGTTTGATTTGGCGCAGACTAAGGAGGTGTGCGATCGCATCTTCGCCCTCACCAGTAAAACGCTGACTGCTCAGCAAGAAACGCCTTTGGCCCTGCATGTAAAGGGCACTAACTTTCAAATTCAGGTGTGGCGTGCCCTGTTGCGCATTCCAACCGGGGGGCGGGTGACCTACCGAGGGCTGGCCGAAACCATGGGGCGACCTACGGCAGCGCGAGCGGTAGGGACGGCAGTGGGCCGTAATCCTGTAGGTTACCTGATTCCTTGTCACCGGGTGATTCGTGGCACGGGTGAACTGGGCGGCTATCGGTGGCAACCGGCACGAAAGGCGGCAATGCTGGGCTGGGAGTCGAGTTTTGTAGAGCGTGAGAAAGTATGAGATTTTCGGATGCGGCGGAGCTGCTGTTGCTGGCGGCGGTGTGGGGCGGCTCTTTTTTGTTTATGCGGATTGCGGCTCCGGTGCTGGGGCCGGTCTGGCTGATTGAAATTCGGGTGCTGCTAGCCGGGTTGTTGCTGTTACCGCTGGTGATGCGGTTGGGATTGCTGCGCGAACTTCGCAAGCATTGGGTAGCGCTGCTCATGGTGGGCTGTTTCAACTCTGCTTTGCCGTTTGTGCTATTGGCGTTTGCTTCTATTGCTTTGCCGGTTGGGTTTACGGCGATTTTGAATGGTACGGTGCCCTTGTTTGGCATGGTGGTGGGGGCACTGTGGCTAAAGGAGAGACTGACGGGCGATCGCATGGCCGGGTTTGTCATAGGCTTTATTGGTGTGGTGGTGCTAGTTGGCTGGCAGGTGACAACGGCAACGCCTGCCTTTTGGCTCGCGGTGAGCGCCGGACTGTTAGCGGCTTTGATGTACGCTATTTCTGCGCCTTACATTAAACAAACCCTGGCAGGCGTGCCGCCCATTGCTGTGACGGTTGGCAGTCAGTTGAGCGCGGCCTTGTTATTGCTGCCCGCTATGCCGTTGACTATTCCCACACAGGCTTTGGCTGAAGGCGTTTCTACAGATGTGATCTTGTCGATTCTGGGGTTAGTTGTTCTATCGACTGCGTTTGCCTACATTCTGTACTTTCGATTGATTCAAAACATTGGCTCGACTAGGGCTTTAACTGTAGCTTACTTAATTCCGATGTTCGCTATCCTGTGGGGTGCCCTGGCCCTGGGTGAAGCGGTCACCGTGTCGATTCTTTTGGGCTGTGGGTTGGTGCTAGTGGGGACAGCGACGGCCAACGGTTTGTTTAGAAGGATGGACGGGTTAAAGAAATAAGCTACTGGCTACGATAAACTAATGAGCACAGGATTTTAGGGAGTGGTATGAACAACAGATTCGCCAACAACAAACGCCTGGTCGTTTCATATTTGATGCTGCGTAAGGCCATTGGTTGCTTGGGCATGGCGCTGCCTTTTGTGCTGGCTCTGGGCGGGCTGCTGATCTTTAAAACGGGCATTCAGCCGTCGGTGAGCGATTATTACTATACGGGCATGGGCGATGTGTTTGTCGGCACGCTGTTTGCGATGGGCGTCTTTTTGTTTTCTTATAAGGGCTATGGGCAAAGAGACAATTTGGCCGGAAATGTGGCGGCTGTTTGCGTGATTGGCACGGCGCTGTTTCCTACCACGCCCGAGAATGCAAGCGCACTAGCTATGACGATTGGCAAGGTTCATCTCACGTTTGCGACGCTATATTTTGCGACGCTGGCCTATTTCTCTTTGGCTTTGTTTACCAAAAGCGATCCGACTCGGCCACCGACGCCTCAGAAGCTACAGCGAAACCGGGTATACCGAATTTGTGGCTATACAATTGTGGCGGCCTTGGTGGCGATCGCCCTACTCTCTTTCCTCCCCGACAGCCTCAGAGACCCTTTGCGAGGGCTCGACCCCGTCTTTTGGCTAGAATCGGTTGCCATTATTGCCTTTGGCGTTTCCTGGTTTGTCAAAGGCGAAGGCATTCTAGAAGATGAGAAATGAGATTCGGATTTTGGGAGGGGTGCGATCGCCATCAAAACCCTTATCTCAGCTAAAAGCCATTGCCTTTAATTGCCGCGTATCCTCACGATCAATCAGCATGAGGATACGCATAGTTTAGACGTTTAGACTAATTTGTTTTGTGGGCGATCGCCTCAAATCTGCTTGTGCAAAAGCTCATCGCCTCACCTTTTGCCGTTGCCGATCTATCTACAACTCGTCAGTCTAGCCGATCAAAGTTATCCGGTTCAATGCTAGGCACCTTTTCAAGTATTTTTTGAAACCTTTGCCAGCTTCCCTTTTCAGCTCTATCTTCTAAATACTGATTGTTTAGTAAAGTCGTTATATGACCTGATAGCGCCATTGATACGATCATATCAATAGAAATGTTTTCCTTTTGAGCGATCGCTACAATCTGCTTGTACAGGTAGTCTGGAATTTGTGCCTGAATAGGTATCATAGCTCTCCTACTATTTCTAAGAACTGCTTAGGCGTAACGACTCTAATTCCAAAGTTACTGATGTTTGTAAAGTCCTTTCCATTGTAAGTAACTATGAAGTCAGCCTGACATTTGACGGCCAAATCCACTAAAAAATCATCATCTGGATCTCGCGACATGGGTCGCCAAGTATAAAAAATGGAGCGCAAGTTTGCGATTGAGCAAATATCTTCAACGGCCTGATCTATTTCTAAAAGCGACAGGTTTAGGCTACTCTGCTGCCGCTTTAAAACAGCCTCGTACTCTAGCACAAGGCTCACTGATAGATTAATTTGCCACCGTTCGTCGTTCAAGATGCTGAGGAGTTTGTAAGAAGCCCCTCGGTTTGACCTAAAACCCGTCACAATGACATTTGTATCGAGAACTATCTGATACGGTTTTGCGTTCAATCTCTATCACTTTGGTAACGGCATTTTAATCCATTGTGCTTAATTGCCGCGTGTCCTCGCAACAAGCAAGCACGAGGATACGCCTAGTTTAGACTAATTTGCTTTGTGGGCGATCGCCTCAAATCTGCTTGCGCAATAGGCTCATTGCTTCCCCTTGGGCGGGCGTAATTATCAAAGATTCTTCGACCATTACGAGTGGGCTCCATAGCAGGGTTTCTGCGTAGCCGAGCGCGTGAAGTAGATGAATGGTGTGGTGAATTGCGCCTGTGCTGCCTAGCAGAATATGGCGAATGCTTTCTCCGGGGGGCAGTCCGGTGGAGATGAGCTGCGGCATTGCAATCGGTGAATCGGGGTCGGTTCTGGGGGTTCTAGTCAGAATTTTAGTGGGGGTTCCGCTTAGGGGTCTGTTCAATGAAAGGGGCTGGTATGCCCGTAACAGTGTGGGTTTCATGGTTTCTCCGGTGAAGGTGTGGAAGAAAGCCACGAAAAAGATAGCCACGCCAACTTGCCAAGAGTCGGGGTGGCTATGCAATCATGAGCATAACCTCCTCGCTGCTCCGTACAGCGTTGGGGCTAGCTGATGGTGATTGGTCTCAAGCAATCATCATCAGTGACTAAGTTTTTCGGGCACTCAGTCGTTACCTTTTCAGACAACGGCTGTAGTCATTAGCGTATCAGTACACTTTTAAAAGTGTCAATTATTTGACAGGGAATCATTACAAGCCACGGAGAAGCAATATGGCTATGGGCTATTCCAAAGCGAGCTGGTTCAAAGCGAGCTGGGGCTTCTCTAAAACGAGCTTAGGTTCCTTCCAATCAAGCTTGGGCTTCTCCTAATCGAGCTTAGGCTGCTTCCTATCGAGCTTGCGCTGCTTCCTGTCGAGCTTGCGCTGCTTCCTGTCGGGCTTGCGCTGCTTCCTGTCGAGCTTGCGCTGCTTCTCGTCGAGCTTGCGCTGCTTCTCGTCGAGCTTGCGCTGCTTCTCGTCGAGCTTGCGCTGCTTCTCGTCGAGCTTGCGCTGCTTCCTGTCGAGCTTGCGCTGCTTCAAAAGCAACTTAGGTTCCTTCCAATCGAACTTGGGTTTCTTTTAGACGAGCTTGAGCTTCTGCTAATTGAGCTTGAAGGATGACGGTATAGCGTGTAAAACTCGATTAACAACATGCCTAACTGCAACAATATTCAAGCATCCAAACTGGATTTTAAATTGATCGCGCTACGCGCGAGGGAAGGCAGAAAGAAGGGCAAAGAGCAAGAGGGCAAGAGGGCAAAGGGCTACGCAAGAGTCCACGAGGAGGCGCACACAACTCGAAAACCGAAGCTGAAGTACCTGTTATCGCGCGCGTCCCAGCTGCGATTGGCCGAGCGGCAGTTGCCAGGATAGATGTTCCAAGAACCGCCCCGCAGCAGCCTGCTTTCATTTCCTTCATCAGCAGAGAGCCACGCACTGCCGTCTACCGGAGCGCCCGCATAGTTTTCATGCCAGTGATCCAAACACCATTCATACACATTACCGTGCATATCATGTAAACCAAAAGCGTTGGCAGAAAAACTACCTACATTCGTTGTCTCTTTACGATATTTGCCCTTGGGGCCAGAGCCATAGGTATAGTTCGCATCGTAGTTGGCTAATTCCGAAGTTAGCGTTTCACCAAAGTGGAAAGGTGTAGTCGTGTTGGCCCTACAGGCATATTCCCACTCTGCCTCACTCGGCAACCGATACTCCCGGCCCGTTCGCTGCGAAAGCCGCTGACAGAACTCGACAGCATCATCCCAGCTTACGTATTCAACTGGACGACTACTACCCTTGCATTTGGAAGGATCAGCGTTTAGATCTCTCGCTGCTTTAGGCAAAGCAGCCACCACCCTCCACTGTGCCTGGGTGACCTGATATCTACCCATTAAGAATGGCTTCACCGTCACTCGATGCTGAGGTTTCTCATCGTCATCACCTTGCCCCGCAGGCGAACCCATTTGAAAGGCACCCCCCGGAATTACCACCAGATCTAACGCAACGCCTTGCCCCAAAGATTCCCGACGATACTCAGCCTCACCTTTCCGAGCGCGCGTAATCACCTGCAGTTTTGCTAAACCTAAGAACCCGCGCTCAATCTTGCTAATCGTCACCACTTCAAATTCACACTTAGGCTCCTGTTGTACAGGAATCGGAGTCTGAACTTGCGGCGGCTTAGATGGACTAGGCGCTGTTACCGTTGCTTCAGATAAGCGCGTAAAATGCCGCTGAATCACGCCAACGACTCGATCCATATCCCGACGAAAATCAGGGTCGTGACGCACCCGAGCAGCATTCCGATACGCTAGCGGACGTAAAACTTCTGGCAGCAACTGCGCGGCAGGTATTTCTACAGCATCTAGCAACACCGGAATCACTCGAATCTTTCGCTTAAGCGCCGTCTCAATCTCTAGCCGAACCCAGTCTGCCGGATTATCTAGCCGACGATTACCAGCAGCATCTTGCGCTGTCAGCCAGGTTTTGCCAATTACCGCCAGCAAAATCTGACACTGCCCTACGGCCTCAGTCACGCGATCGCGAAAATCATCGCCCGCATCAATATCATCAACATCCTTAAAAATCGAATCGCGCCCAAAATGACTGTAAAGATAGTCGTAAATACGCCCCGCTTCAGAAATTGAATCACTCCGGCGGTAAGAGATAAAGATGCGCGACATTGCTTAGGAATAAAGGGCGGTAACTGCCCCCCAATATAATGGATGCAGCGCGCAGCGCCTACTTATGAGACCTTGGATAGTAAGTAACCCTTGCGGCCTTCATCGCAGACTCGTGCCTCTGTGCTGCCGTGAATTGAGCCATCAGCTTCAATCGCAAGTGTCAAAGATTTTCAATAAAAGTCCACAATGAGCTGATCGATGTGGGTCAGTGACGCTTAAAGAATGCCAGAAACTTCGATGCGCTTCTACCACTACTCCTTCATCGCCTGCTTTCGCTTTACCGTCGCCCAAGTCCGCCAGCCCAACAAGCCCAACATCAACAGCGTCAGCGGCGCAACCACATACCCAATCAACCCCGTCCAGGGCGAATTTACATCCGTCGCATGTACCACCAAATAGCCGATATACAGCACGTAATAAAGCAGCAGCAGCACTCCCTCGCGCCGCGAAACCTCGTTATCTGTAAAGAAAATCGGCAGGCACATCACCGCCACCGCCACCATAATCGGAATGTCGAACGAGATCGCCGAAGCTGAAATATTGATGCCCGTGCTCGACACCGTACTCGTCAGCCCCAGCACCACTAAAATATTAAAAATATTACTGCCAATGACATTGCCGACCGCAATGTCACGCTCGCCGCGAACGCTGGCCATCACAGAAGTTGCTAGCTCTGGCAGTGACGTACCAAATGCAATCACCGTCAGGCCAATAATTAACGGACTTGCCCCAAAAAACGTCGCAATCTGTACCGCGCTATTTACCAGCATTTGCGAGCCCGACACCAGCATAATTGCGCCTCCAACAAACAGCCCCACGTTAGTACTGGTCTCTTGGATGGAAAGCGATCGCGTCCCAAACTTGGCATACTCATCCTGCACGCCTTGGTCTTTTTCCCGCTGGCTCTGATACAGCAAAAACACCGTATAGGCCAGCCCACCCAAAAATAAAACAACGCCATCAGAGCGACTAAGTCTGCCATCTAGGCCAAACAGCATTACCAGTCCAGACACCCCGATCATAATCGGTACATCCAACCGCACCAGTTGCTGAGCGACCACCAATGGCGCAATCAGCGCAGATATTCCTAAAATCAATAAGATGTTGCAGATATTGCTACCTACCACATTGCCCAGCGCAATATCCGCCTGGCCATGCAAACTAGCATTCAAACTTACCGCTAGCTCTGGGGCACTGGTACCAAAGGCCACTACCGTTAGCCCGATGATTAAAGGCGATATGCCCATCGTCGCCGCCAGTTTAGAGGCACCCTTAATCAGAACTTCTGCGCCGCCTACCAATAAGACGAACCCCACCACCAACCAAACAAACGTCAAAATACTCATAGGTGCTGTAGTTCGCGCTCTCTTAGTAGCCGGTAAATTGTGCAGACCTTACTTCTTATAGCAAACTACCCAGATGTAAGTCCCACGCACGCTACGAAAGTTTTTCAAATGAACCATCCAAATCCCGCCCCAAAAGACCCTCAAAGCAGTCAATCAGAAGCGCTTGCACCCTGGCGATCGCCCCTTTCGCGTGCCATTCACCGCAACCGTTCCGTCCCATTTTCCCGCTACCTTCAGCTCGCGACCATCAAGCCCGACGGCACCCCAGCCAACCGTACCCTCGTCTTCCGAGGCTTTTTAGCGCAAAGCAATCAGCTTATGTTTATCTGCGATCGCCGCAGCCAAAAAATAGAACAAATCGCTCAAAACCCAAACGCCGAAGCCTGCTGGTACTTCACCAAAACTCGCGAGCAATTCCGCCTATCTGGCCAGCTCACCCTAGTGACCACAGACACAGCGCCGACAGATTTGCGCCAGGCTCGCCAGCAAACCTGGCAAAAACTCTCAGATAGCGCCCGCATCCAGTTCAATTGGCCCCAGCCAAAGGCACTCCGCGCTGATGACGACGCCTTCCAGCCTGCGCAGCCCAACGACCAGACACCTACAGACAACTTCTGTCTGCTACTTTTAGCCGCCCACAGCGTCGATCACCTGGCGCTACGCGGCGACCCGCAAAGCCGCCATCTCTACAAAAAATCTGCATCTGCTAGCGAGCCGTGGCAAGTCACTGCGATCAATCCGTAACTTAAATGCCCGCTCCGCCCAAAAATTCTTGAATCGCGCGATCGTCTATCCGGCAGCACTCGCCCGGATCAGAACACTCAGCCTGCAAGGCGCTTAACAGCAGCGCCGTCTGATCGGCGCGGCCCGCCCCAACGGCCACCAGCCGATCGGCCCGAACCCCAGCCGAGCCAACCTCCGGACGCTGCTCTGCTCGGATCTCCGACAGCTCATTTTCTAGCGCATCAATTCGATCTACCAGCGCCCGAATTGCCATCGCTTCGGAGTCAGGCAACCTAGCATGATCCAAAGGCTCTACGCGCTCGCCCGACCGATACACCACGCGCCCCGGCACGCCCACCACCGTACAGTCAGAAGGTACCTCCCTCAGCACCACCGACCCGGCCCCAATTCGGACATTATTGCCAATTTGAATATTGCCCAGCACCTTTGCGCCTGCACCCACCACCACGCCAGAGCCCAGCGTCGGGTGCCGCTTGCCGCTTTCCTTGCCCGTACCGCCTAGCGTCACGCCCTGATAAATCAGCGCCAAATCACCCACAATCGCCGTCTCGCCGATCACCACGCCCATGCCATGGTCAATAAACACGCCACAGCCGATCGTCGCCCCAGGATGAATTTCTATCCCAGTCAGTCCGCGAGCGATATGGGAAAGTAAACGAGGCACAAATGGGATGCCCACATTCCACAGCCAGTGAGCCACCCGGTGCAGTACCAGCGCCTGAAAACCAGGATAGAGAAAAACCACCTCCAGCCAGTTTCGAGCAGCCGGATCTCGCTCAAAAATGATGCGAAAGTCTTTAACCAGGGGTTTGAGCACGTGTAGTTTCCCTATTCGTGAAGGCAAAGTGAAGACAGTTCACAGATATCTTAGCGTCTGATTAATTCCCATCCAACCCCCCTAAATTATTCGGTTAACTGACCTTTGGACAGATGCTGGAAAGAGCTGCCGGGCAAATGATTAAAGGCTGAAACTATCGAACGCGATTAGAGGCGGGCGCAGGTGTCGTAATTTGCAATGTATAGTCGATGCGATCGCCCCGGTTAAACGACCCCACCCAAATGCGATAGGTGCCCGCTGGCCAGTCGGTATCAGCCACCGCCGCATCTCGATCGCCCCGCCGCCGGTTGTCATTGCAGTCAATTCCATTCGGCCCCAGCACCAGCAGCGTCGTATCTTGGCCGCCGCTTTCGACCGCTATTTGCAGGCGATCGCGCCGCTCTGTCAGCTCTAGCGTATGGTCTGGCTCACTTGCCCCATAGCCCAGGCACAGTTTGCGGTGGCGATCGCGCGCCGCTAGCTGGGTCAAACTCTCGCTCCCCACCGTGGTTCCTGTCACCTCGGCGCGGCCTTCATTCAACGTAATCGGGCCTTCATCAGCCATCGCCAAACGGGCTGTGCTGCCGAGTAGTGCGATCGCCAAACCGCTTGTTATCCCCCTCAAAAAGTATCTGCTGACTCCCTTAATGTGGTTGGCCATAATCTTTCACCCAGTCCTTTCAAAAACTCGTCTCAATTCCTAAACTTCCCTTACGCCAACCCAAATCGGGCCGCCAGCGTTGGCGTAATTGGCAGCAGCACCATCAACATCAAAAACAACGCCAGCAGCGCCAGTGCCGCACGGGCATCATTCGGCTCACTCAAATCGTCCGTGCAAGGGCGCTCTGGCTGTCGCTGCAAAAATACAATCAGCACCGCCCAGTACAGCGCCAATGGGTTAAACAACCCGACAATCGCCAGCAATACCAGCGTCACCGCCGTCGCTCGCACCAGCGTTTTGCGGCCATAAATCGCCTGCACGACCCGGCCCCCATCTAGCTGACCGGCGGGCATCACATTAATGGCCGTCACAATTAATCCCAACCAGCCGATTACCATCAGCGGATGCACATCCACCAAATCAGCCTGAATCGCATCGCCCAGCACCGTCCGCGCCAGCGTCCCTACCAAGATAGAGCCGCGAAAAAATTCGCCCGGCAGTTGAAATAAACTGCCCTCACGGGAAAGCACCAGCCCTACGAACAAAAACAAAAATGAAATCCCGCCGCCCGCCGCTGGCCCGGCAAAAGATACGTCAAACAGCACGCTGCGATTAGGCAAAACGGACTCAAATCGCGTGATAGCGCCAAACGATCCCAACTGCCAGGCTGGCAAGAAAAAAGGCGGACTGATTTTGACAGCTCGCTTTTTAGCCATAAAGATATGGCCTAGCTCATGGGCACCCAAGACGGCAATGATGCCCAGGGCAATCGGCAGCGCTTGCGGCCAACGCTCTGGCGATTGAAAAACGTCAAAGCTCTGTAAAATACCGGCGGTTTCCAGGCAGGTGGCAAAGGTTGCGATCGCCAGTGCCACTGCAAAAATCCGCTGCGGTTTCGTCGTCGGCTGTGGCCCATTCGAGCTTGGTAGCACCACCACTACCGGCTTATCATCTGGGTCTAGTAGTAAAAAACAGCGGTAGCGATCGCCCAACTTTCCCGTCAGCTTTTCACTGAGCACCGCCGCCGTCTCACCGGGGTCGCCTCGCAAATTCCCTCTAAAAATGGCCCCCTCTTGATAGGGCACCGTCTTCGTTCTAAAAAACGTGTCTATGCCAAAAATGCCTTCAATTACCGTCAAATCTTCAGCCGGAATGGGCGGTAAGCTCTCGGCGATCGCAACGGCTTTGTCAGCATCTGAAGCCAATTGGCTGGCATCGGGCCTCGATCCAGAAGATGCCTCATTCTCTGCCTGTTGCGTTATGGCTTCTGGTGCTGATGCGATCGCAGATTCGTCATGAATCAATTCATCACCGCTTGACTCATCCTTAACCGCCTGACTATTCGCCGATTCATCAGTTGCCAGTTCATCAGTTGCCGGTTCATCAGTTGCCGGTTCATCAGTTGCCGCCTGACTCGTCAAAGCTGCCGCCCGCTGCCTCTTTGCATCTGCCGCTTGGCCTAGCTCGCGCAGTTGTCGCCCCAAATAGATGTAAACGCCCGCTGAAGACACCACTAATAGCAGTATCCCCGCCAGGTTCAAATAAACCCCCGCCGCTGAAAAGCCAAAAAACAGTAGCCAAGGCCCCATCAGTACCACCGTTTGCAGCCAAGCCAAAATTCCTAGCTTTCCAAAAGGTTTAGCCTTGAGGTATCCCCACACCAGAATGCCAATCGCTGCAAGTAAAAGTAAAACGGTAATCATAATGGCGTTAGCTATATTACTTTCATTTTAGAGGAGGATGGTGGCCTGCCCCGCCTACCGCACGGACAAAAGCTTTCAGTTACACTGGCTTCTAGCAACGCGAGCATCCATGGCCCATCCACCTCCTACTAATCCCCGGTCTGCTTCTGCCGCCGACGATTTTGAAGCCGATCGGCCCACCAGCACCCAGCCCAGCACCCAGCCCGACGCCCAACCCAATGCCCAGCCTAGCGGCAGGCCCAATGGCGTCCAAAGCAATCGCTACAATGACGTTTTTACGGTCGATTACGATCCCGACCTGCAAGCAGACGATAGCGATCTCGAAGCGCATGGCTTGAATCATGAACTCGCTAGCTCTGCTCAGTTCGAGGCCCAATCCAACGGCCAGCCCCATAGCCAGTTCAAGGGTATTAAGGCGCAAACCACGCTCAGCGAAATTACCACCGTCGCCGAAAAGGCTGCCAAAGCATCAGGCACGCAAGAGCACTATCAGCGGCAAAGCCCCATACAGCCGATTAAAGTCGCTCAAGCTCCGATTAGCGTGATTGCGATCGCCGGAGCCCTGATCGTCATCATCGGCTTCACTCTCAACAGTCTCTGGCTTACCCTCGCCGGGTCGATCGTCGCCCTTATCGTTTCATTACGACTACTAGCCCCTACGCTGCAAGAAGCCTTCAGCGACCTGAGCCAGCAGCAGCGGGCACTTTTCGTCGCCATCCCTGGCCTGCTACTCGGTATCGTTGGCCTGATTCACACCAGTGGCATCGCTCGCCCCGTCGCTCGTTGGGGCAGTGGCCTTCGTTGGGATATTATCAGCGCCCTCGGTGACTTCCTCGGTGCCATCGGCCAAATCTTCATTGCCATCCTGGCCGTCTACGTAGCCTGGCGGCAATACATCATCTCTCGCGACCTTACCGTCCAGCAAAACCTGATCACCCAGCAGCAAACCATCGACTCCTACTTCCAGGGCATCTCAGAACTGGTGCTAGATGACGAAGGACTCTTGGAAGACTGGCCCCAAGAGCGCATCATCGCCGAAGCTCGCACTGCCGCCATCCTCAGCAGCGTTGATGCCGGTGGTAAAGCCAAAGTGCTGCGCTTCCTTTCGCGCTCCAAGCTGCTGACCCCCCTGGCCCGCGACCAGCGCTTGGGCAGGCCCATTTTGGACGGGCTTGGCGGCTACGCTGAAGATCGACCTAATGGCACCCGCGTCATTGATTTAGGTGTGATGTTAGCCGCCAGCGATATTTCCAGTACCGACTTGCGCTGGCTCGATCTGAGCAGTGCAAACCTGATTCGCACCAACCTCACTGACTGCGACCTCGTACGCACCAATCTCGCTCGCGCCATCCTTTGCGACGCCAACTTCACCAACACAGACATCATGGGCGTCCGCTTCTTCTACGGCAAACTAGAAACTGCCACCCCTCGTACCCGCCAAGATCCGCCCAACTACACCACCGGAGAATTTACGGGCGCAGTCGTCGAAGGAGCCGACTTTACCAATGCCCAGCGCCTCTCCGAAGTTCAGCGCTGCTACTGCTGTGCCTGGGGGGGAAGCAAAACCAGAGCGACTATTCCGGGCGGCTGCGACGATATACCCAATCAGCTCGGTCGCTAAGCCCGATTCGATAAAGATCCCGAAAACCTCACGTCAGAATTGAAGAAGATTTGATACAGCCCAGCCGTTAGGTGTCTGTGTAAACACAGCTTTAACGCCATCATTGGGTAAATTTGATAGAAATAGCCTTCTCCCCCTTCCTATCGCTATGGTCTCACGCTCGTCCGCGAAACGCACCCTTAACTCAACCGCTAAAAAGGTTGCTAGAAAGGCCAAACAGCGCTCGAAATTAGGCGGTAAGGCTAAAGGCAAGGCATCGCGGCAAGCGAAATCGGGTGGGCTGCAAACTAGCGAAGCCGACCTTGAAACCCTGAGTCCCCGTCAAAAGCTAGTGCTAGAGCGAGCCGCTGCTGCTCGCCGCCAAGAAACCATTTCCTTCCTTACATCAGTGGTGCTTGGCTGCGCCTTCTTGGGTCTGCTAATTGGCCTGCTCATCGATCCCAAAATAGGCGTAGCCGCAGGCGGCGGACTCCTATGCCTGTTGGTGTCGTTCAAGTATCAACGGCTGGCACTTTATGCCTTTATCGTTTATTTGCCCTTTGCTGGCACAGTAATTTACGCCCTGGGTGGCAGCGGCATTTTACAGATTGCCAAAGACGTTTTTTACGTGCCTGCGCTCATCGGCGTATACCAGTTCTGTCGTAAGCATAAGCTGCCGATTATTTTGCCAAAGGCTATTAAGCCGCCGCTTATTTTTCTGCTGATTATTGTGGCGATCACTGCGCTGCTGACCAATATCCCCGATCAGATCGGCCAGGTAGACGGTAAATACCCCGCTATTATGGCAATTTGGGGCTTCAAGCTGCTGTTCGGCTATGTGCCATTAGTTGCCTGCATTTACTATTTGATTCGCAATAAAGAAGATTTGGTGGGCCTTCTGCGATTGCAGGCCGTATTAGTCTTAGTCGCCTGTGGCTTGGGCTTGATTCAATACGGCATGTTAAAAACCGGCATTTGTGCTGGCACCAGCGGTGCTGGCGAAGAGCTATTCCGCGCCTCTACAGGCGCCCGCTGCTTTGTGGGGGGATCTTTACTATATGCCCCTGACCAGGGTCAAATCCGTCTGCCGGGTACTTTTGTAGCGCCCTGGCAGTGGGGCTGGTTCTTGATTTCTGCGGCGTTCTTTAGTTTCGGTACAACCTTTAGTGACAAATCTACTTTTTGGCGCACCGTAGGGCTGGTCTCGCTAGTAGCCGTGATGATTATGGCTGTTGTCTCGGGTCAACGCATTGCCCTGGTGCTGGTGCCTAGTGCGGTCGTTTTACTAACGGTTATCACGGGTCAAGTTGCAAACCTCAAGCGATTTATGCCCATTGGTATTGTCCTGGGCATTATTTTGTCTTACTTGGTGGTTAGCAACCCTGCCGTCGTCCAGTCTCGGGTAGACAGTCTGTACTCTCGCTGGGAAGCCTCACCGCCACAGCAGTTTATTGCCGAGCAGTTCGGTCAGGTTTGGCAGGAACAAAGGGGTATTTTTGGTCAGGGTGTTGGCCGAGCAACCAACTCTGCCAGGAATTTTGCTGATACTCGGCTGATTGAAACCTACCATCCCAAACTAATTTACGAGCTTGGCCCATTGGGTCTCATTGCTGCACTTTCGGTTTACACCACGCTTACAGTCGTTACCTTCAAGGTCTACCGCAGCACCAAAGACAAAAACCTTCGCAGCTACGCCGCTTCGATGTGGGTGTTCATTGCCTTTATTAGTTACTGTCCGTATTACTATCCATTAGATGTTGACCCTGTCGGGGTTTATTACTGGCTAGCGGCGGGCATTGTGTTGAAGATTCCAGAGCTAGAACGTCAAGAGCAAGAAAAAGCTGCTGCATTGGCGGCAGCCGCGTCTGGAGAGGTCGAAGTGCCCACTAAAAAAAGGCGGCGCTCTCGCCTGCAAGAAAAGCCTACTTTCAATTAAGTCTGCTCCTACTTTCTACGTTCTCTTACGCGATCGCGTCCATCCCCTATCATGACGATTTCCTCCGCTGCTTCTCGGCCATCCGCTTCGATGCCACTGCCGCCAGTGCCTCTAATATCGGTAGTTGTGCCCACATACGGACGCGAAGCCGTCTTGTGTGACACGCTCAACAGCGTGCTGGCTCAGACCTATACTGCCTACGAAGTGATTGTGGTCGATCAAAGTGAGCATCACGAAGCGGAAACTCAGGCACTATTAGAGCAGCTAGTGGCTGATGAAAAGATCCAGCTTTACACCGTTTCCTGGGCGAGCTTACCGGCTGCGCGAAACTACGCCATCGAAAGGGCCAATGGCAGTATCTTTTTGTTTTTGGATGACGATGTAGAACTGCCCGAAGGCTTTTTAGCAGCCCACGCTAAAGTCTTTACAGACCGACCAGATGTGGGCGCAGTCGCCGGTCGGGTGTTCGACCGCATGAAGCTATCGCAGTCGCAGGTGCCCGCGATTGAAACCCTACCGCCCGAAGCGATGGATCCGGGCATTGCCTGGTATCACATTGACCTGGTGCATACTACCAAGCCTCAGCAAGTCCTCACGGCTAGGGGTTGCAATATGTCTTTTCGGCGCGAAGTTTTTGAGCAATATAATCTGCGATTCGACGAGCGCTTTGCCGGTAGCGCCGTCCGCGAAGAGTCAGATTTTTGCCTGCGCGTACGCAAAACGGGCCTGATCATTTGGTACGAGCCAGCAGCGCATTTGGTACATCTGGGCGAAGAAACTGGGGGCTGCCACGATATCAGTACGCGATCGCTCCAATACCAAACGACCTTTTATCACAACCATTTCCTGATGGCCCTGAAGAATCTTACCCCCGGCCAGCTAGCACGGCTCTCTGCTAGTCTGTTCGACTGCCATGTCTTGGGCAACCCTCCCTGCAACAAAAGTGGCTCGCCCATCAAAATCGCCACCCGTCTTATCTTTTATGTCATTGGCTTTCTCAAAGCCTGCTGGACACTGATTAAGCCTGCCAACCGTGACGGTAGACTTTTCAGCCATCCCCCTACCGCCTAAGCTATGAAAATCCTGGTCGCTAGCCATACTTATATTGTCGATCTCAACTGTGAAAAACTGCGATCGCTCACCCAAATCGACCCCGATGTAGAAGTCACCGTCGTCGTTCCCAAACGTTGGAATCCAGGCGGCGTTCAAAGTAAAAAAATAGAAACGCGGGCCAAAGACGAAGGGCGATTTAAAGTTATCCCCGTTTCCAATTTCAGCGAAAACAATCAGGCGCTGCTCAGCTTTGGAGCCGACATCATTCCGCTGCTGCGCCAGTTTAAGCCCGACGTGATTCAGGTAGAGCAAGGCGCAAAGTCTTTGGGCTATGCCGAATTTATTACGCTTAACCGACTGCTCAATCTCAAGGCAAAAAACGTTTTCTTTACCTGGTGGAATCTTCCTTACGACGTCAAATTTCCGCTCTCTGCCTTAGAAAGCTACAACCTACGTCATACTCACGGGCTAGTCGTTGGCAATCAAGATGGAGCTGAGGTATTGCGCGAGCATGGCTACCAGGGGCCGACTTGTGTGATGCCGCAACTGGGCGTAGACGAACGGATTTTTTGCCCAACTGCCGAAAGTGACCTCGCCGAGCGCCACGGCATTGCCCCAGATGATTTTGTGGTTGGGTTTGTCGGTCGATTTGTAGAAGAAAAGGGCCTGCTGACGCTGTTTGATGCCTTGGGAAAGCTCCAGATCAGCCATCGCGATCGCCCCTGGAAACTTTTGCTCCTCGGTCGTGGGCCACTCAAAGAAAAATTGCAGCAGCAGGCCCAAGATCTTAATATTGACAGCCGGATCATCTGGATAGAAAGCGTCCCCCATGCCGACGTGCCTCGCTACATCAACCTCATGGACACCCTGGTGCTGCCCTCTGAAACTACCTATCGGTTCAAAACCCTCAGCTCAGTCGGCTGGAAAGAGCAGTTCGGCCATGTCCTAATTGAAGCAATGGCCTGCAAAGTGCCTGTTATCGGCTCTGACTCGGGTGAAATTCCTCACGTTATCAAAACAGACGGACTGGTCTTTCCTGAAGGGGATGCGATCGCCTTCGCCGAAAAAATTGCGGCTTTGATCGACCACCCGCAGCAGCAGCAAACCCTGGCCGATAAAGGCTACCACCGCGCAATGAATGAGTATACCAACCGCGCCCTGGCAACTCGTTTACTCAACTTTTACAAAACCTTGTTCTAAAGGCTGGCTTTTTCCTTGTAAGGTTTAATCAACTTATCCAGATTTGGCCTGCCAGTCATATTTTTGGGACAGGCGATCGCCTCAAATTCGACGACAGTCCTTAGTCTGTAAGCTAGTTTCTACCAGCACCCTCCGGTGAATAATCTGTGAAAGATTCAGTCTCTTTGAACGGTCTTTTCAAGCTCGGCCAAAATTTTTGTACCCCCAAACCGCTCCATCTCTTTCTGGGCCTTTCTCTCGCCTTAGTAGGCTGCTCCGAAAGCAGCGTTCAGTCCCCTCAAACCATCGATTTCGACACGGCTAACGAACTGCTGATTCAACCCATTCGAGTTTGCAACGACATCGGTCAGCGCTGCGCTCGCGTCAATCTATTTGAAGAGATCACCGCAAAAATTCTAGAGCAAGCCATGCTCAAAGTCACTTTCTTGCCAACTAACCAGCTCAATGCCACTCGATTTCTATCTATCAATGACAGTAGCCAGCGCAACACCCTCGACTACGAGTTTTACGAGCTAGCCAGAACGGGCGATGCGGGTGCATTCGGGCGTCACCCCGACTCTACTCGCACCAGCGGCCCCATCAACGTTTGGTTTGTCGATGAAATTGAGTCGAGTAGTCCGTTTGTCCAGTACGGGCTTGCCTGGGTCGATGCCAATGGGGTGTTAATTAGCTCTGCGGCGCTCGATTTTGGCGCGAATGGCCGCACCGATACGGTCGCTCACGAGGTTGGTCACAACTTAGGACTCAGACACAGCACATTAGGTGCTGGCGGCCCTAACAACTTGCTAACAGATGGAAATGGTCGCAATATTCCCAGCACAGTTGCCGACATTGGCCCCAATGGGGCAGGCGTTAGCACCCTCACCGATGCTCAAATCAAGGAAATTCTCGATAGTCCCTTTCTCGTTTCCAACAGTTCAAATCCCGCCGGAAACGTAGATGTGACTGATGCTGATGCTGCTGACATCGTGGTCTTTCCACACACCCTCAGCCCACAATCCGCGCCAGCCCAATTCGCCGCTAGCGTACCAGAGCCTACCAGTTGGTTAGGCATTACAGCCGTTGGGCTAGCCTTGTTAACCCTTACCCGCCGCGACTCGACCGTGCGGTCGTAGTCAACGTTCGACGTGAGAAAGAGGTGCCCTTATGTCTAAACTTTTATGCCGTTTAATCCCTGTATTGGCTATGGCTGTGTTGGCGATCGCGATGACAAACCGCTTTCAGCAAAACGCAAAGCTGCCAGTTAATCCAGCATCTACGCCAACACCTGCTCAAAAAGTAGATCGAACGCCGCCCCAGGCGATCAGCGCCACTGAAATGGCCGCTGAAATGGCCACTGAAATGGCCACTGAAATGGCCACCACCGAAACCACCGACAGAATTGCCCATCCACCGGTTCGCCAGACCGTGACCGCTGGCCCCTATCAATTGGTCATCACCGCCGAAGACCAGTGGCAAACACCCATGACCACCAGCCAGCTATACGAAGGCGAAACCCTTCGCTGGCAAAGAGACTTACCCCATCAGTACGGCCCCAGGTTTTCACTGATAAATGACACCGGACAAGTGCTTTTGCTAGACGAATATATCAACGTCGCTAGCCCTCACGCCCTTACCCTGATCGACACCGCAGGCGATACCGTCGCTCAATACAGTTTCTACGATATTCAAGATACCTTGAACGTTTCGCCCGCCGATCTCACGCAGCAGGCAAACAGCGGCTGGTGGATTTCTGCGCCGCCAACGCTGTCGGCAGCAGGCACTAGCGCCCTCATCCGGACGGGGGGCACAATATTAGAAGTTAACCTGACAACCGGTACGCTCAGCCGCCGCGCCGATCTGTAGCTGCTGTCCCGTTCACCCCCGGCCACCATGAAGCCCTTAAAAATTCTCCAAATCGTGCCCTCCATTTCGCTGGTGTATGGTGGCCCCAGCCAGATGATCCGAGGGCTCAGCGCGGCCCTAGCTCAGCAAAAGCATTTAGACAACGCTGTTGCTCAAGTCACCGTTATCACCACCGACTCTAATGGCGATGTCGATGAAGCACCGCTAGACGTTCCGTTGGGCATCCCCGTCCAGCAAGATGGCTACGAAATTATCTACTTTCGCTGCGCACCTTTTCGCCGCTACAAGTTTTCAACCGACCTGCTGAGCTGGCTTTGGGCAAACGCTCATAACTACGACATTGCTCATATTCATGCCCTGTTCTCGCCAGTCAGCACCGCCGCCGCCACCGTCTGCCGCTGGAAGAACCTGCCCTACCTGATGCGGCCCCTGGGCACGCTAGATCCGGCTGACTTACAAAAGAAAAAGCTGTTCAAGAAGGTCTACGCCAGCCTGTTAGAAAAGCCAAATTTAGCTGGAGCGGCTGCTATCCACTTCACCACAGAGCTAGAGTCCAAAGTCTCTGAACGATTTGGCGTTACCACACCCGATGTCATCATTCCTTTGGGCGTAGCGCTGCCCGATTTGCCCGACCGGAGCTTGGCCCAAGCCGCTATTCGCCAGCAGTTCGACATCCCTGCCGAGCACCCAATCATTCTCTTTATGTCTCGCATCGACCCCAAAAAAGGGTTTGACCTACTCTTACCTGCCTTGGAAAAACTGCATGAGCAAGGCCAGCCTTTTCACTTTTTGCTCTGTGGCGCAAACCCTCAAGATCGCGCTTATGAAACCAGCATTCGCCAGCAAATTCAGTCATCGCCTTGGGCAGCATGGGCCACGCTCAACGGCTTCGTCTCTGGTGAGCTGAAGGCCCAGATTCTCAGCGCGGCTGATCTGTTCGTGCTGCCGTCTTACTACGAAAATTTTGGCATTGCGGTAGCAGAGGCGATGGCGGCGAAGATACCCGTGGTGATTTCTGACCAGGTGCATATCTGGCCTACCGTTCAGCAAGAAAATGCGGGTTGGGTGGTGCCTACTGATGTCGGGGCATTGACTGAGACTTTGGCGACGGCTTTGGGAGATGCAGAGGGGCGATCGCACCGAGGTCAAAACGCCCAGCAATGCGCCAAAGACTACTATAGCTGGCAGGCCATAGCCCAGCGCGTCATCGCTGCCTATCAGCAAATTCTGACTGCGCCTTTAGAGAGATAATAGAGGGAGCAGGGGAGGCGATCGCAACAAATCATCCCATCACCAGCCGGTTTTACCCTTAAACTAAAGGTTCAGTGCCCCTTTATAAGCCCCGTCAATAAATTCCATGGCCGATCAGATCGATCTCTTTAGCGCCAGCGGTGTAGAAGCCACACCCCCACCCGCAGACTTCGACCCTGCCAAAATTCCCACCAGCGCCAAAGTCCCTATTCCCCCCGGCACCTACGAATCGTTAGATCCGCTGGCAGAACACTGCAACCACTGCCAGCGCTGCGAACTCGCCGAAACCCGCACTAACGTTGTCGTTAGCCGGGGCAGCCGCACCGCACCGATCATGATCATCGGCGAAGGGCCAGGCCAGCAAGAGGACGAACAAGGGCTGCCATTCGTTGGTAGATCAGGTCAGCTTTTAGAAAAAATCCTTGCCTCCGTTCGCCTGGACAGTGAAAAGGACGTCTACATTTGTAATATTGTCAAATGCCGTCCGCCAGGCAATCGCAATCCCCTAGCGGGTGAAGTTAACGCCTGTCGGCCCTACATCCTGGAGCAAATTCGCCTGGTCGATCCCAAAATCATCCTGCTGACCGGAGCCACTGCCGTCAAGGGCATCATTCCCACCGAAAAACGCGGCATTACCAAAATTCGCGGCACCTGGATTGAATGGGAAGGCCGTCAGTGTATGCCCATCCTTCACCCTGCTTATTTACTGCGGAACCCTTCGCGCGATAAAGGCAAACCCAAGTGGCTGATGTGGCAAGACATTCAGGCCGTCAAAGCTAAGCTCGATGAAATCCGCAACGAAGCTTAGTCCAATTAACCTACTGCATAGTCTGAATACTCTCGCATGTAGCGAGGAAAGAACCCGATTACGATATCTTCTCTTGGGATACCCCTTTCCACTAAATCCGCACCCACATCGTGCTCAGTAGAGTTTGCTAGCAGCCATACTTTCTGATCGCGGATCGCGCAGTGAATAGGTGATTGGTGTATCCATCGCTTTTGCATCTCGGCACCTAGAAGGCGTTCGGCACCCAAATCAATTTCCATTTCGATGCCGCCTACTTTCAGCTCAAACGGATCATGCGTGACTTTCCACCCGTCTTTAACTAAGGCAGTTTTGACGACATCATGAAATCTATCTTTAGCCACCGCTTAACCAAGAGAATAAGTGTTAAACACACTATTTAGTTCAATTTCGTTTGATGGAATAACAAGCGGCAGCATTAGCATTATAAGTCATCTTCCAAAGCTTCGATTGCGCCTGCCCGGCAGTCTCTTAGCCATAGCTGAACGGCTTGTCCAACACTGCCGTCGCTACTTTCGCGAGGAGGTAGGGGTGATCGCACGCCCTCAACATCATCTATCGCTGAAAACATAAACGCCAGCCGCCAACCATCTGCCGCCCGCGTTAAGAACAGCCAGTGATACTGCTGCACCTGCGTGTCGCGCAGGCCAAAATACTGCCGCGATAGCGTCGTAAAAAATACCTGCGTCAGCGGCCCGCCCGCTTCTGGGTCGCTGGTAAATGTATACTCGTTCAAATCCAGTGGTGCCAGTTCTAACTGCCCAGCGATTAACACAAAAGAAGGTCGGTAGGGCTCGCGGCCAAAGACATTATCGTTTGGCAACGCGGCTACCGTTCGCTGCAATACCCGATTGGTGTAGTTAGGAATGTCGCGAATCAAGAGCGCTGTGAGCGGTTCTACTGTCTCTGGGCAAGCGGTGGGCGATCGCAGTGGCGCATAAGATCTGGGCACAGCCTCCTGTTCCTCAATGTCGTCGTCTACAGGCTCCTCAACTTCTATAGGCTCCTCAATCGGCACAGTCTCTAGCAACGGCGCTTCCAACGTCTCCGTCGTTAACCCGGTAGTCGCTGCGATCGCCCGCATTGACAATCCCACCAAACACACAGCCACGAAGCCGCTCGCTCTTAGACAGATGGCGCTTCCCCTCACGCGGCCATCTCCTCACAGATCCGCTCAAACGCCGCTGCCGGGTCTCCTGCCTGGGTAATCGGTCTGCCAATCACCAGATAGCTAGCCCCCGCCCGGATCGCCTGCGCTGGCGTCATTGCCCGCTGCTGGTCGCCCTTGCTTGCCCAATCAGGCCGTACGCCTGGACACACCAAACAAAACTCATCACCGCAAACCTTCCGTAGCCTTTCCGCCTCCTGAGGAGCACACACCGCGCCACCTAATCCGCTGCCTTTTGCCAGCACGGCCATCTGTTCGGCGTAATCGGCGACCGCCGCACTTACCTTCAGCTCAGCGGCCAAAGCCTGCTGGCTAATGCTGGTCAACAGCGTCACGGCAATCACCTTAGGCGGAGCACAGTCAGCTTCTTTTGCACCTTCACCTGCCGCTATTTGAGCCGCTTTTAGGGCCGTTTCACCCGCCGCCGCATGGACAGTCAGCAGCTCCACGCCGTAGCGACCTGCCGCCCGGCAAACGCCCGCCATAGTGTTGGGGATATCGTGAAACTTTAGATCTAGAAAGATGCGCTTGTTGCGAGACTTTAGCGCACTTAAAATAGACGGGCCGCTGCTGACGAATAGTTCTAGGCCCACTTTCCAAAAGGTCACTTGAGGCAGAGTGTCGATGAGTGCGATCGCCGCCTCTTCTCCCGGTACATCCAACG
Source organism: Phormidesmis sp. (assembly GCA_049791095.1). Classification (GTDB taxonomy): domain Bacteria; phylum Cyanobacteriota; class Cyanobacteriia; order Phormidesmidales; family Phormidesmidaceae; genus Phormidesmis. Next base: position 13,382 of record JBAQZP010000142.1, on the reverse strand, counting down.
GCACAATAATCCGCTCAGCCACACTTTCCATCCGCACGCCCCTAAGCAATTAACCGCACAAACTTCTTTTTGCCGACCTGCAAAACCTTGCCGATCAAATCATCAGGCTCCTCAAATGCCAGATTAGGGTCACCGATTTTCTCACCATCTAGCTTGACTGCACCGCCCTTAATATGACGTCTGGCTTCACTACTGCTGGCACATAATGGCGTCGCCCCTAGCAAATAGAACGCTTTGGCTGGAAACCCTACATCGCCGAGTGAAAACTCCGGTACCGCTTCAGCGGCCTGAGCTTGACCTGCCATCAGCGTCAGCGCATCTTGCTGAGCCTGCCTGGCCGCTGCTTCTCCATGAAACTGTCCGGTGACTACTTTTGCTAACAGCTTCTGTTGCTCTCTCGGATCGTCCGGTAGCGTATCCAACGGCAAGTTTGTCAGGTGAGTAAAGTAATCCAAAATCACCGCATCTGATGTCTTTTCTAGTTTGGAGTACATCGAAAGCGGATCTTCTTGCAAGCCGACATAGTTGCCCAGAGACTTCGACATCTTTTGTACGCCATCCGTGCCGATCAGCAGCGGCAGCAACATGCCAAACTGAGGCCGTACGCCAAAGTGCCGTTGCAAGTCTCGGCCTACGGCTACGTTAAACTTCTGGTCGGTGCCGCCTAGTTCCACATCGGACTTTAGCGCCACAGAGTCGTATCCCTGAAGCAGCGGATACAAAAACTCATGTAGATAAACGGGCGTTCCCTTCTCGTAGCGATTGGCAAAGCCTTCCTTTGCCAGCATTTGGCCCAGCGTCATCGTGCTGAGTAGCGCTAGCATTTTGCTTAAGTCCACATCTGCTAGCCATTCGGAGTTGTAGCGAATTTCTAATCGCCCTGGCGTATCAAAATCCAAAATTGGTCGGACTTGATCTATATAGGTCTGGGCATTTGCCTTGACCTCTGCCTCGCTAAGCTGCTTGCGAACTTCCGCGCGATCCGTGGGGTCACCAATCCGCGCGGTAAAATCGCCAATGAGTAATATTGCCGTATGGCCCGCCTCTTGGAAAGCCCTGAGCTTACGCACCAGAATGCTGTGGCCCAGATGAATTTCAGAGCCCGTTGGGTCAATCCCTAGCTTTATTCGCAGGGGGCGATCGCACTCACGCAATCGCACCAATAAATTATCATTGCCATCAGATGACGCTAGCTGCGACGGAAAAACGTCACTGACACCTCGATAGATATCGGCAAACTCTGCGGGAATTTCATCCGGAATAGCAGTAGAACCCTCTGAGGCAGCGCTGAACACCATAGGAAAAACAAGCAAGATTACAGATGAACGACAGGCTATGACAGTGTAGCTTCAACCGGCGCTGATCCGTAAAAATGACAGCTAACGCGGGTCAAAAAATCAATCAAGAATTTGGGTGAAACCCCGGCATTTAGACCTTTTTAGCGGTAAACAGGGGATGAGTTTTAGTTTTTTTGTGGAAAAGGCTAGACATTCGTCAGAGATGATTTATATTGACGAGATAACTAAACTAATCAAAGTTAGCGCATCAGTTCGTTGCCGCATCAGCTCAAGGGACAAAGCTAATTGCTTCACATCACGAGCTGATGGCGCAGGTAGGTTTTAGTTATGCCAACATGTTTGTCATGTTCATCCCAGCAAGTTCCTCTAGCTTAGGAAATATCGTCTGCCTGTGTCTTCTAACACCTACCGCAAAGTCCGACCTCGTCCTCGCAGAGCCTCTGGGTCGGCGCGATCGCCCCAAATCCTTCGATACATCCAAGACGTCGGTCAAATCAGCGCCACCACCCTGCTCACGGCTACTATGCTGGGCAGCTCTGTGATTGCAGGTGGCCTAGTCGGCCTTGCCGTCAGCTTTCGCAATTTGCCAGATGTGCGCATCTTGCGCAACTATATCCCCTCAGAAACCAGCTACGTCTACGACATCAAGGGCACCCTGCTCGACAGCGTCCATGACGAAGCCAACCGTGAAGTCGTAGATTTCAACGACATTAGCCCCGACCTCAAACGCGCCGTCCTCGCCATTGAAGACAGCTACTACTACACCCACAGCGGCATCAACCCCGCCGGTATTGGCCGTGCTTTCCTCGCCAACTTCAGCGCCGGTGAGACCGTCCAAGGGGGCTCTACTGTCACCATGCAGCTAGTCAAAAACCTCTTCCTCTCGCCAGAGCGCACCGTCAGTCGCAAGCTGGTTGAAGTCGTCTTGGCCATGCGCATCGAACAAATTTTTGAAAAAAACGAAATTTTTGAACTCTACCTCAACCAGGTGTACTGGGGCCACAACACCTACGGCGTACAAACCGCTGCCCAAAGCTACTTCAACAAATCTGCCAAAGACCTCACCCTAGCAGAGTCCGCCATGATGGCCGGACTGATTCAGGCTCCCGAAGGCTTTAGCCCCTTCGTTGACTACCAAACTGCCAAAGGTCGCCAGGCGATCGTGCTTAACCGCATGCGCCAGCTCAACTGGATTACCACTGCCGAGCTAGAAGAAGCCAAAACCCAGCCCATCCGCCTCGGCGAAATTACCTCTTTCCGCTCTAGCCAAGCGCCCTACGTGACCGAAGCGGTAATGACAGAACTCACCGATCAGTTCGGTGCAGAAGCGATGGCCAAAGGCGGAATGCGTATTCAGACGACTATCGATCTCAATCTGCAGAAAATCGCCGAAGAAACGGTCGCTGATAGCTACTACCGCTTCTTTGGCAGCGGCGCATATGCCGACCAAATGGCCCTAGTTGCCATTGACCCGCGCACGCACTTTGTCAAAGCCCTGGTAGGCGGGGTCAATCACGAATCTAGCCAATTCAACCGCGCTGTGCAGTCCAGACGTCAGCCGGGTTCAGCCTTCAAGCCTTTTGTCTACTACGCGGCTTTCGCTTCGGGCAAATTTACCCCCAACAGCGTCATCAACGATGCCCCTGTCACTTATCCAGATGGCTACAACTACTACACCCCTCGCAACTACGACGGCTCATTTATGGGCAGCATTCCGCTGCGCAAAGCGCTAGAGACCTCTCGCAACGTTCCCGCTGTCAAGCTCGGCCAGGCCGTCGGCATCAACCGAATCGTTGAGATTGCTCGCACGCTAGGCATTACCAGCCCGATGGATCCAGTGATTTCACTGCCGCTCGGTGCAGTAGATCTTACCCCTCTAGAGCTAGCTGGAGCCTACGCAACCTTTGCAAACTATGGCTGGCACTCAGACCCCACGCTAATCATGCAGGTCACCGACAGCAACGGCAACGTCATTTTAGATAACACACCCAAGCCACAGCTCGTTCTAGACCCCTGGGCCAGCGCCGCCCTCACAGACGTCCTTCAGGGCGTAATTTCTCAGGGTACCGCCACCAATGCCCAAATTGGTCGCCCCGCAGCGGGTAAAACCGGCACCACCGACTCTCAGCGGGACGTTTGGTTTGTCGGTTATGTTCCTCAGCTCGCGACAGCCGTTTGGGTTGGTAACGACGACTTTCGCCCCCTGGGTAGAGGCGCGACTGGCGGCGGCTATGCAGCTCCCGTATGGCGCAATTTTATGATTCAGGCACTACGCGACGAGCCCGTAGAAAACTTCCGCTCACCCAGCGAATTCATCCGGCCCTAATTCTGACTTCATGCGCTCCAGCGTCTGATGCATTTGATCGAACATCTGCTGAGGATTTGTACCAAACTGGCTCAACTGCGTTTTGAGTTGCTCCATGGTCATTTTCGCCATAAAGTCTTCAGATAGCTCGAAGCGCTTCATAAAAATACGATAGCGCTCCATCACCGACTCCATCTGTTCAATAAAAAGCTTCTTACCTTTTTGGTCAAACTTGCCGTAATTTCCGCCTAGCTCCATCAGCGATTGATAATCCTGAAATAGCTGCGTAGCCTCTTGCTGCACGAGGTCTGAATCGAACATTCCCATGACTATTACCACTCCCGGACACACATCTAGCCGCCCTCAACGCTACTTCTACACGTTATCCGGCGGCGGCCATGGTGGCCTATGTAATTCTTATACTCTACAGCTACAGCCTAAAAGGTAATAGCCCCTTCCGCAAAGGTGAGATATCACCACTCGGTTGCTTGCTATGGCACGACCTGCATCATCGGCGTTAGCGATTCAGCAATCTTTCTAACCACGGCTTCTTCGGGATATTTTCAGACGATTCTGAAGGGGAATGACGCCCTATAGAATTGCCACTGCAAGGGATGCTCTCTTCTAGCGAAATGCCCAGGATCTTGCCGTATTTCTGAGCGACTTGATGAGAGGGTTTCAACTTCAAAGCTTGTCGAAAATGGGATTTTGCCATTCCTGAAAGCTTTTGCTTGTAGTAAATTTGACCAATCATAGAATGGAGTTCTGGGCTCTGAGGTTCAATCTTGATGGCCTCACGCAGCTCTTGCAGTGCCAATTCGTAGTTTTGCTGGCTCAGGTATTTTTTCGCCCTAACGGTGTGCATCTGAGCGTAGTTAACAGCGTCAGATTTGTCTGTTTCGTCTTCAAGGCTCGCTGATGTCATAACCGCTTTTGTGTCGCTATCGGCAAGACCTGTTTGTATACTAACGGCAGCCGTGGGCGTCACTGCCGTTGTCATGAGTCCGGCACGCTTGGGGCGAATCACGGGGGCTTCTATCTTTCGGCAGAGAAAAATAAGATTGAGCTGACCAATTTCTAAAGAACCTGCATGTAGGCCGTCAAGTGATTGAAACTGACCCTCAGCTAACTGAGACAGCGCTTGCTCATAGAAGATATCGACTTCCTCGTCTGCTACCTGGGCTAGCTGCTGAGCGCTGGCAAAGGTCGGGACTAATTTTTCGATGCGGGCTAAGTGCCTGACTCTGAAGCGAATAGTTGTTAGCAGTTCCTGTCTGTTTTTTTCAGATTTGAGCTTTTGGTAAGACGGGTTTACAATACGCGCAATCACCTGCGCTGCGGTTACCGGCTCTAAATTGTGGGCAACCAGTAGTCCAGACACAGCATCTGGATGTAGCTGCTTGGCAATTTGTCGATAGCGCTTAGCAATCCGCTTCTCATCAGCGCTCACCGAAACCCCTAGCAAGGCAAAAGGATCGGCATCGACTAAATTGACCAATTCTGCAAAAAATTCGGCTTTTGACATGCAAAAAGCAGCTCTACGCCCCAGGTCATTACCCTATAAAATGCCCATTCCCTTTGCCCAAATGTCCATGGCTGCTGCGGCTCTCATCTGACTGAATTGTTTGTATAGATTTAACTAGAGGCTGATCGCCTTAGGATTTCTCGGTTAATGTCTACTTCTATTACCTCCCGTTTGGTTCACAATCGTAGCGTGGCGATCGCACTAGCCTTTACCAGCGCACTGCCCACCCCGCTGCCGCTCACCTGGCTGCACAAGTTTTATCTTGGTCAATACCTGTGGGGCATTGTTTACCTGGTGCTAGCGCCGACTTTGCTACCACAGGTTGCCTGCTGCCTCGAAGGTATCTGGTATCTCACGCAAAGCGACGATAGCTTTAGCGTACGCTTCCCGAAGGCAGGGACGCTGTTGTCTTCAGAGAATGTCTCTGGTACGTCGCTGGGCTCGCCTGACGGTTTGAGCGAAGCTGCCCACATCACTAGTGAAGTTGCGATCGCCCTCAGGGATCTCGACAAGCTCCGCCAGGATGGACTCATTACTGAGTACGAATTTGAGCAAAAGCGCCGCAAGCTGCTAGAACAGATAGCCTGATAGTCAAGTCATTTATTGAGTTTTACCCGCCGAGCGCGCGATCGCTTCTATGCTCAGAAAGTTCTTAATCAGCAGTCGCCTTCATCCGCTCTATCGCCGTATCCAGCAAGAGCCTTACTATCGCTTTCAATCATCTGAAGAGCTACGGCTTGCAGCGAGCTGGGGCCTTCGCATAGAAGCCAACACCGCTGCCGTTGATGACTGGCTGAGGTTGCCAGGCATCTCAATTCACCAGGCCAGATCGCTCACTCAGCTCACCCGCAGCGGTCTTTCCTTTCACTGTCTAGAAGACGTCGCCGCCGCCCTCGATATGCCCTTAGCGCAAATTACCAGTTGGCAAGCCGTCCTTCAATTTTGCTACTACAGCCCCGACCACAGGCTTGAGCCCGCTGCAATTGATGTCAATACCGCGACCGCCGAGCAGCTAGCCACTGTCCCCGCTATCGATATATTTCTAGGCAGGGCTATTGTCCATTACCGCCAGGCAGGCCCTTACAAAGATCTTGCTGACTTGCAGCAGCGGCTTCGACTCACTACGCCTGTCACTGCCGAGCTGCTGCATTACCTCAAGTTTAATTAGCTTGGCGGCGCTTAATGGCTTAGAAGCTCGCTATCACCGCAACTCGTCACCAACCAGTCCCACCTTCTCTAGCGGCCAAAACCGAAAAACAGCTCGGCCAATCGCATTTTGCACGGGCAAAAATCCCCACACGTGAGAATCGTTGCTGTCGTTGCGGTTGTCGCCCATCACAAATAGGCTGTCAGCGGGAACCTGTACCGGCGGCATTTCATACGCTGGCTCGGCTAGGATGTAAGGCTCTACTAAAGCTTCACCATCAACCAGCACTCGCCCCTCGCTTACCTGCACTGTCTGCCCTGGCAGGCCGATCACGCGCTTGATAAAAGCCTGGCTGGCCTGGTAGCCATATTCCTGTAGCTGTGGCGGCGGCTCGAAAACAACAATATCGCCCCGGTGAGGAGCGTGCAGGTGGTAAGACACTTTTTCGACCAGTAGGCGATCGCCTACCGCCAGCGTCGGCACCATAGAAGGTGAAGGAATGTAGCGCGGCTCAGCAATCAAGAGACGAACCACCGCCGCAATCACCAGTGCCACAATCGCCAATTTGGCATTCTCTAAAAAGATTTGCTGCCAGCGCTGTTGGCTTTTTCCTGTGCGATCGCCCTTGCCCAATCCACTATCCTTGCCCAATCCAGTATTAGGAGCACTATCAGAGGCACTATCTACGCTAGGTTTCTCAATTGTCATCTTTTCACTGGCGGGTTGTTAGCTGCTTAATATCTAAGAATGGTCTGAGCAAACAGCTACCTATGACCTTATCATTCTTCCAGGCAAGCGCTATTTCAAGCGTTGCATTGAGAATTCTCTTCACCCTGTTGCTGATTTTGCAGCGCCGCTCGGGCATTTCGTCGCAGCATCTGGGGTTTGATTCGTCGCAGCGCAGAAGCGGGAAAGCGCTGGTTCCAGTCTTCCTCGGTGATGTCAGCCAGCGCCTCTAAAGTCGGTGCCACATTGTCAGGGTAGGGCTGAAACGCTTCGATATTGCTCTCTTTGGCGAAGCGTTGATTCCAGGGGCACACGTCCTGACAAATGTCACAGCCCGCTACCCAATTTTGCAGGTTAGTTGCGATCGCCTCTGACAGCACGTCCGCCCGATTCTCAATCGTATGGTAGGCAATACAGCGATTGGCATCCACCACGCCCGGTGCCCGAATTGCTGTCGTTGGGCAAGCAGTTATACAGCGCGAGCAGGTACCACAGTGCGCCGTGTGGGGCTTGTCTGGCAGTAAAGGTAGGTTGGTGATAACCTCGCCTAAGAACACCCAAGAGCCGTACTGGCGGGTAATCAAGTTGCCATTTTTTGCGATCCAACCAATGCCTGCCTGCTGTGCCCAAAACTTATCTTGTACAGGCCCTGTATCGGCATATAAACGGGCCTCTATATCTGTGCCCTGGGCTATCAGCCACGTCGCTAGCTGCTTCAGCCGCTTAGTCAAAACCCGGTGATAGTCGCGGCCCCAGCCGTAGCGCGATATTTTTGCATAGCGATCGCCTGTGGGCCGTTCATGGCCTGTGTAGTAATTGAGCGCCACGCAAATCACCGACTTGGCCCCTGGCAATATCTGGCGAATATCTTGTCTGCGATCGCTCCCCATCCACGCCATATCGGCCTGAAAGCCCTGAGCTAGCCAAGCTTGCAATGCAGCCTTAGCGTTTTGTTCTGGCCCAGAAGGCTCATCTGCAACCGCTGCAATCCCGGCCTGATGGAAGCCGAGTGCGATCGCCTGTTTTTTGACCATCTCGCTCGTCAGGCGATCGCTCATTCAGTTGTCTCCATCACTAAAGGCATCGAATCTATCATTCGGCGCATCACCACTCGCTTTTCAGGCGCGAACCCATAACGCGCCTCATGATTGACGATCGCTTTGATTTCAGGAGACCATTTCTCTTCGGGCAAGACTTCAAACCCTAAGCGTTGGTAAAAAGGAATATTCCAAGGCACTTTACGAAACGTCGTCAGCGTTACCTGGCTAAACCCTCTGCGCTGAGCACTTTGACAACAGGCTTCTACCAGTGCGGTACCAATGCCCCGTTGACCGTAGTTTGGATGAACGTCTAGCTCCACTACAAAACAGCTTTCAGACAAAAACTTGGTGACAATAAACCCAACCGGCTGTGCTGCGGCCATGGCGGCGTCTTTCCTGTGAAAAATTGCCACCCACAGCCGACCATCCGCCTGCGCCTGCGACAGAAAGTGGGGCGTTGTCAGCCCTTCCATCAAACTAGCCGGAATTCCTAGCCAGTCTAAATACGGTAAAAACTGCTGCGCTGCTGCCCGCTCTATCGCTGGCAAAAAAACAACATCCGCAGCCTCAGCCAGTCGAATTTTGTAATCTATCAAGCCCGCATGTCTCAATACACCTTACGCAATACTATCGCCTTACGCCTTGTCCGCTACGCCTGACTATTAGCTATAGAGGACGCGCTATAGCTGTTGAATATCGCGAGCAAGCGATTGCGTTGAGGTTTGAATTTGCTCGAACTGGCTCATCAAAGGGGCGATGCTAGTGCGTTCTTGATCTACATAAGCATAGAGGTCAGCAAAGCTGCGGTTTATCTCTTCGTAAATGATATTTAGCTTAGCGTTGAGCTGTTCGGAAACAGTGAATTCAAAGGTGTCTCGATTACGCGCTAATTCGCTGTCCATTTTGTTAATCAGGCCCCGTCTTTTGACCACGAGAACACCGCCCGCAAACAGCACCCCCACACCTAAAAAGACGCTGCCCAAAATATCGAGAAAGACAACTCGGGTGACCGCCGCAATCACGCCGCCGATCACCGCTAGTAGCCCACCGCCTGCCACGCCTGGCCCAACGCTATCGGCAGTGCTAGCCAAGCAGTCTATAAACATTTTGTCGTCTAATAGGTTAGCGATTCTGCTTTTTACACCTTCAATTACTTCGTAGCGATATTCCACAACGGGCAGGGCAATTTGCGTATGCTTCAAGCGATCGTTTTGCAGTACCGTTAATTCTGCATTTAGCTGTCCTAATAGTAGTTGAATGTCATCGAGAAAGCGTTTAGCGCCTTCCTTTGAGGTTTCATCTAGCGTGGATTCTAGCTCTCTTTGGGCGCGGTCTTTCAGCTCGCTGATCCAGGCTTCTATGCGCTGCTTGCGACTAAACATAGACAAAAAGGAGCGCTTTGCTAGCACAAAAATAGACAGCCCTTCTCTAAACTCGCCTTTGAGTTGATAGATGATGCGTTCGTACTGGGCCATCAAGCGGTCTACCAGGGCATCAATTTCGTAGTGCGATCGCGCCTGACCCTGCCCCAACCGCTCCTGAATCCTGGCAACCACCGCTTCATCGATTTCAAGCTGTTGCCGAATCAGTTGCATATCATTGCTCAGCCGTTCAACAATTTGCTCGGTAGCTCCAATATTAGACGTCAGCTTGAGCTGGTAACCCTTCCCACCCGTAATCGTGTCACGCACAAAGTCTTGAATAGGCGCAAAGCCACCGTCCTCGCCGCTAATCGCCTGCTTTGCTGAGGTCGAAAACATTCGAGGCGAAGGAATCTGACGCTGCTGCGCCTCTTGCTGTATGTACTCTAAAGAAGCCTGTAGCTCTCTATCATCGGCCAAGTCGGCCTGCTGTAGCACAAAGATGACGGGCTTTTGCCATTCGCGATGGGCATAGTCCACCAGCGACCAGGCGGTGTTGGTATAAGGATTTTTGGAGAAGAAAACAAAGACGACCAGATCGCTATTGGGAATAAAGTCTTTGGTGATGTCTTCGTGCTGTTGAAAGGGGCTATTGGTGCCGGGGGTATCGACAATTGCAATCTGTTCTAAAATCGGCACCGGACGACCAATCTCTAGCAGTTCGTTGGGTTTGATCTCACGGCTGTAGCCTTCGCCCTCGGCGTAGACAATTTTAGCGACCTTGTTGGTGCGCGGGTCTGCGCCTACCTCACAAATTTCACCACTGCCCAGCAACGCATTAATGAAGCTACTTTTACCGGCTTTTACTTCGCCAATTACCACGAATAAAAACGGCTGGTTGATATTTTCTTGCAGGTTTTGAATTGTTTTGACGAGCGGCGCATTGCCAATGGCCTCAGCGAAGCTTTCCAGTTCGATCAGGAGTTGTGCGATCGCTGATTTATACCGTTGCAAGGTGGGGTCAACAATTGCGCCATTCATCGCATCGTCTCGGGGGAACGTCTAGATATGGCAATCATACCGAAGAAATGACTATAGCAGCGTTGCAGCCCTTGCAGCCAAATCGGAGCGCTCGCCCTGATAAAGGGTGACATGACCGGCCAGCGGTTCATTTCGGAAGCGCTCAATGACGTAGGTGAGCCCATTACTAGCGGCGTCCACGTAAGGGTTATCAATTTGAGCTGTATCCCCTGTCAGCACAATCTTAGTGCCTTCGCCTGCCCGAGTCAGAATGGTTTTGACCTCGTGGGGCGTCAGGTTTTGAGCCTCGTCAATCACAAAGAACTGCTTCGGAATGGTTCGTCCTCGGATATAGGTGAGCGCCTCTATTTGCAGCAGTCCCAAATCCATTAGCTCTTCATGCCCCCGCCGCCAATGCTCCGGCTTACCGTTGCTCTCTTGCGTGTTGAAGATTAAATCAAAGTTATCGTACAGCGGCTGCATCCAGGGCGTTAGCTTCTCGGTCATATCGCCAGGTAGATAGCCAATGTCTTTGCCCATGGGCACGACCGGACGAGAAATCAGCAGGCGAGTGTACCGCTTTTCTTCGGTGACCTTTTGCAAACCGGCGGCGATCGCCAACAGCGTTTTCCCCGTACCCGCCTTCCCCACCAGCGTCACCAAAGGGACGTCGTCATTCAGCAGCAAAGCGAGCGCAAATTGCTGTTCTCGGTTGCGGGCATGAATGCGAGAAATTCCGTTATAAGGCACTTTTGGCAGCGGCGTTAGCTGCCCGTCAGGGCGTAAAGTAGCTAGTGCGGTATGGCTAGGATTATTGACATCTATCAACGTCAGGGCCTGATTGGGCGAAAATTTATCGCTGAGTTGCGGCAGCTCCGTTCCTGATCGGAACAAATCAGACATTTGATCGGCGGTGACCAACACTTCGCCAATGCCTGTATAGAGGTCGTCAACGTCAATTTTATCGGTTTCGTAGTCCTCGGCAGTTAGCCCTAACGTATCGGCTTTAATCCGCATATTGGTGTCTTTGCTGACCATGACCACGGGGCGATCGCACTGTTGCTTAACCTCTAGCGCTACCGCCAAAATGGCATTGTCACCGCCATCGCCGCCGCCCCCGCTATAGAGTTCGGCGGGCAAATTATCTAAAGTTTCGCGGTGACACAGCGCCACCCGTACCCGCCCCCCGTTTTTCAGCTCAATACCTTCAATCAAGCTACCTTCACACCTCAGGCTGTCTAACATCCGAGATGTTTGCCGGGCGTTACGGCCAGTTTCTTCAGGTCGTTTTTTGAACCGATCAAGCTCTTCTATCACCGTAATCGGCAAAACCACTTCGTTGTCCTCAAACCGTAGTAATGCATTGGGATCGTGCAGCAGTACATTGGTATCGAGGACATAGGACTTTTTCATAAGGTAGAAGGTAGGCTGTTAGATAGAACAGATCTGTACCAAAGTGCGCTTCGGTAAAAGTTAAGTGAGACGATAGCTACGAATGGCCATCTGTTGAAGGAGGCTGAGGTACAGGGTCATACCCGCCAGGGCTAAAGGGATGACAACGAGTAATCCGGCGAACCGCAAGCCAGCTTCCTTGGACTGGGCCAAATCGTTCGATTGACTCGATAGCATAGCAAGAGCAGGTCGGCTCGAACCGGCACACCGGTGGAAACAAGGGCGAAATCAGTTGTCGGTATCCTTTAATTAGTAGCACCAAAGCAACTTTCATAAACCTCCAGCAATAATACCTTCTTAATTTAACAGCCTTACATAGCGCTCTATCTAGCCAGCGCTGCTGGTACTGATAATAGATAGCCCCCTCTCGGATATATCTAGATCTAGAGATAGACCTCACAAAATCTATCGATAGAGGGTGAGAAACAATTAACCGAAACCACTATTTTAGAAGGATGAAAGTTTTACAAGGCTCCTACCTCAAAGGGATTGAATCAGGCAAAGGCAAGCTTAAAGCCATTCAGATCGCAACTGAAGCAGGTGAGCAGGTCGTTTTTTTGCCCAAGCCGTTAAGGGCGATCGCCCAGCAAGAATTAACACCGGGTGACGCTGTGCGTGTCTGGACAGAAGTCGGTACCAAAGGGTTGAACGCAAAGAAAGGGAAGAAAAGTGCTAAACGAAAAGCAAAGCCGCCAAAGCTCTCAGCCCTGCAAATAGTGCCCCTGTCACCAAAGGCGACGATTCAAGTTGCGATTGAGACACCGCCACCTAAACAAAAAAGTAAAAAAGCCAAATCGTTAGTCACCGTACAGCTTTGCCAGAAGAAGAATTGCTGTCGGAAAGGGGGAAGCGAACTTTGGCGCGCTTTTGAAACGGCATCTAAGGCAACCGCTGAGAATCACAAGCCGTTTAAGCTAGAACCTGTGGGCTGCTTGGGGGGATGCAAGCAAGGGCCTAATATTCGACTGCTGCCCGCCAACGTCAAATATCGCCATGTGCAAACAGAAGATATCGACGGCATTTTGCAGCGACATGCTTAGACTGAAAATTCACCAGTACACAGCCTATATTGGCCTGTATTGAGGCTCAGCTCTAAAAGCCTATGTTCACCGGCCCCGTTCCCAGGCAGGTTTAGCCCAACTGTAAAGCTCGCTGAGATTGTTCAGGTCTAGAGGTGGCAGCTCGGCAGAAAGCTCTGCAAACCTACCGGCTTCTATAGCGGTCACGATCATCTCCATCAAGTCATTGTGAACCGCTTGGGTATGAGGATGTGGCACGCCGTAATGCTGTCGAAGAATAGATAGCGCCTGCTGAAATAGAGGCTCTGCTTTACCATAGTTTGACTGATGGCGGCAGGCATTGGCCAAACGATAGCAGGTATTGGCTTTGTTGCATGAATGGGTCGATAGGAAGCTGCGGAGGACAGTGGTAAATCGGTAAAGTAGTGGATAACAACAACACACCACAAAACCCATGACAAGCCACTACCGCATCCGCAACTGGAGTAA
>JBAQZP010000141.1:0-1845 GCA_049791095.1 Phormidesmis sp. | reverse complement strand
GAGTAAAGACTACGAGTTATATTCAGAGATGAGCGAGGGGATGATTTACGGTTCACTCATCAGACTGATGACTCGCAGATTGGCTGCTTAAGGTTTTATGTAACTGCTCAGGCTTAATTCTTTATGTTGATTGAGAGGGGTCGCGACCTTTGCCAGCTAGGGTTTGTAGAGAATATAGAAAGTAAGTAGGCAGCGAGCAATTGAGCCAGCGAGAGCCGAAACTGAATATTAGCGAAGCGGACATTCGAGCGGTGTATCGCGAAGGCGAAGAAGCGGACATTCGAGCGGTGTATCGCGAAGGCGAAGAAGCGGTAGTAGCCCTGTTCAAACGTCTCATAGAGCGGATAGAAAAGACAGAAGAGCGGCTCGATAAGTTAGAGAACTGCCAGCAGAAAGATAGTCAAAACAGTAGTAAGCCGCCGTCAGAGGATGGCTTCAGGAAACGGACAAAAAGCTTACGGAAAAAGAGTAAGCGGCCTAGTGGTGGTCAACCGGGGCATCCAGGCAGCACTTTGGAATGGCGAGAGAGCGTAGATGAAGTGGTGTTGCATTCGGTAGATGCCTGTGATAGCTGTGGTGCATCATTGTCAGCGGTGGCGGTGACAGATCACGAGGTGCGTCAAGTGCATGAGTTGCCACCGTTGCAGCTACAGGTGATAGAACACCGAGCCGAAATCAAATGCTGCGCGCAGTGCGATTGGCACAGCCGGGGTCAGTTTCCTAGCGAGGTGAATAGCTCGGTGCAATATGGCAGTGGTCTCAAAGGGCTGATGGTGTACTTGATGGACACTCAACTGTTGCCCTCAGCACGAACTTGTGAAGTGCTCAGCGAGGTCTTGGGCTGCGAGGTCTCAGAAGGGACACTCTACAACGCTAGGGCGCAGTGCTTTGAGCGGTTAGGCCCCATTGAAGCGCAGATTAAAGCAAGGATTGCGGCCTCAGCAGTGGTTCATTTTGACGAGACAGGGCTGCGCGTGAAAGCCAAATTATGGTGGCTGCATGTCGCCTGTACCACTAGCTTGACTTACTACTTTGTCCATCCCAAGCGCGGTCAAATTGCGATTGATGAGATGGCAGTGCTCCCTACTTTCAAGGGTACTAGCGTCCACGATGGCTGGCAAAGCTACTTCCTGTACGGCTGTACTCATAGCCTTTGTAATGCCCACCATCTGCGTGAGCTACGCTTCATCGTCGAGTGTTACCAGCAAGCTTGGGCGGCTAAGATGATGAAGCTTCTGATTGAGGTCAAAACGGCGGTTGATGCCGTTAAGCTTGCGGCGGGCACTGCGCTTTCGCTGCCGCAGCGAAGCCGGTTCGAACGGCGCTACCAGACTTTGTTGAAGGACGGCTTCAAAGTTAACTCGCTCCCTCCGGTGGATGAATCGATGCCGAAAAAGCGGGGGCGGGTGAAACAATCGCCGCCTAAAAACTTACTCGACCGACTCAAAGCACATCAATCGGCTGTCTTGGCCTTTATGTACAACTTCCAGGTGCCCTTTGATAATAATCAAGCCGAACGCGATGTCCGCATGATGAAACTCAAGCAGAAGATCTCTGGTTGCTTTCGCTCGCCACTCGGCGCTCAGCAGTTCTGTCGCATTCGCGGCTATCTCTCTACTTTGAGAAAACAAGGTCTTCCTGTGCTCGATGCCCTTAAAGCTGTTTTCCTCGGCTGTCCCATTATTCCAACACTTCAGCCTGAGTAGTTACGGTTTTATTTATAAATCAGCTCTAAGAAGACCCTTATCACCACTACTGCGCCACCCAGGGCAGCGGCGAAGCAAGCGCGGTAACAGCAGGGGTGCTAGTATAGTACAGTAATTATCAAACAATGAAACCTCTCTA
>JBAQZP010000140.1:0-111048 GCA_049791095.1 Phormidesmis sp. | reverse complement strand
ACTCCAGTTGCGGATGCGGTAGTGGCTTGTCATGGGTTTTGTGGTGTGTTGTTGTTATCCACTACTTTACCGATTTACCACTGTCCTCCGCAGCTTCCTATCGACCCATTCATGCAACAAAGCCTCTAGAAACTTTAATAATTTGCTTGCGGAAAAATACAATCGCATAGGGACTATAGACGAGTACCGTCAAAAAATATCTACTCTCACGAAAGATATTTATGATTTAAAGAGAGATTTATCGCACCGTAATAGCGACATAGTTGAAGTCAGCAATCATACTAAATACTTGACAGAGGAGCTTCAAAAAAAGAATAAAGAAGTAGGAAATTTTCAAGACCTCGTAAATGAGTTAGAAAGAAAATTTGAAAATTTGTCTCATCGTAATCAGGAATCTGAAAAGCTTACCGATAAGTTGAAAAATCAAGCAGCAATAGCATCTGAGCGAGATTCAAAGTGGAGAAATCTCGTCCAAAAGATGACAAGCGACATAACTAACAAAAATTTTGAAGTTGAACGGTTCAGAGGTGAAAAAGCAGAACTAAATAAGAAGATACATGAGCTGTACCAGGAATATCGACGGCTGCAAGAATGTTCTCACCAACAAAAGAGAGATATAGATACTCTCAATGCGAAGATATCTCAGATGCAACGAGATAAAACTCTTTCTGTCGCACTCAATCCATTGACTCAACTACCACAAATGAGAAATGTAAGTACTGAATCAACCATTTCGGAAGAAGAGTATCAATCTGTCTCTAATCAAGACGATTATATATATGTTGAAGCTTACTCTCGTAAGGACGGAACTCCTGTAAAGGGGCATTACAAAAGAAAACCACGAAGGTAAGAATCAATCCATGGAGAGCGCAATTGCAACTCGAAAGTAGTCAGCACAACTTTATTGGAAAGCTAGCCAGCAACAAGTTTAATGTCTTTATAAGCAGCTTCATCTAGCTGACTCAAGTCACAATTGTTTGGTAGGTTCAGCCAAAACTGTGGACTGGCTCCAAGGACACGGGAAAGTTGCATAGCAATAGTTGCGCTAATTTCTCTTTTGCCACGACATATTTCATCTATTGTCTTTGGTGACACTCCAATGTGCGCAGCTAAAACGGTTTGTGAGATATTCAACTCGTCTAACTCGTCCTGCAAAACTTCACCTGGGCGTACCGAAATAGTGTGATACTTATTCATAACTTTCTCCACTTCTATCAGCTATGATAATCGACAATAGACGTTGAGGCCGCAAGTCTAGCAAGCTTTACTTGCGCTTTGCGGTATAGCTCGATTGGAAGAGCCTTTAAAGCAGCTTTGGAAGCTCTACCGTAGTTGATGTCCTCAGTAGCTTTATTGTAGAAACTGCGTATTGCCATGTTTGCCACCATAACCGCTTAGCGATACAGTGCCCTTAGTCATGTGAACCTCCGAATGTAAGAACGCAATTTAAGCCCTAAAGCTTCATCTTGCCAACAAGCTGCTCAAAGCGAACAACAGACTTTTCAACAATATCGAGACTGGCTTGCCAGAACTGAGGCTGGCGAAGATCTTTCTTTAGATGCTGCTGTACCAAGTCTTCTGCGGTCATGGTGCCAGTGTCCCGCAATAAGGCGGTGTAGCAATCGTTAAAGCGATCGCCATAGTCATCCTGCTGCGCATATATTCCCAAGCTAAACAAATAGCCAAACAGGTAGGGGTAGTTGTAAAACCCTAAGCCAGAAATCGAAAAATGCAGCTTACTTGCCCAAAAGAGATCGTCATAGCCGCTCAGGCTGTCTTCAAACCACATCTGCCAGCTATCGCTCATCATCTCGCAGAGCTGCGCCGGGCGAACGGCTCCCACCTTACGAGCTTCCACCAGGCGCTTTTCAAACTCGAAGCGAGCCGGAATGTTGAGCAAGAAAACAGCCGCGCTGCTAGCGTCTTCCCAGGCAATTTCTAACTGCCCAGCGGGCGTAGTGGCGCGTTCCATCAGGGCGTCGCGAACCAGGGTTTCGGCAAAGATGCTGGCGGTTTCGGCTAGGGTCATAGAGTAGCGGCTTTCGATTGCCGAAAGATCGCGCATCACCCAGTTGTGCCAGGCGTGGCCTAGCTCATGGGCCAGCGTAATTACATTGCTCATCGTGCCTTCGTAGGTCATGAAGATCCGGGGTTCACGCGGAGCATAAAATTTGGTGCAATATGCGCCAGTAGCACGGTTAGGCGTAGGTTTGCCGTCTATCCAGCCTTTGGCGGCCATCATTGTGGCAAATTCTCCCATCTCGGGAGTGAGGGTATTAAAGGCGCTGGCGATGAGCGCGATCGCCTCATCAAACGGAATCAGCTCAGCCTTTGCAGCGGCAGGCGCAGGAGCCATCACATCCCAGGGATTCATCTGCGATTGGCCCAGGGCTTTTGCCATGGCGTTAAGTGCCCGGTGACCAATCTGCCGGTTTTGATAAGTGGTCTCCATCAGCGCATCCAGCGTTTCTCTTTCGATCCGGCTCTGGTGGCAGCTTTTATCCAAATAGTGAAGCTTTCGCGGATTTGCTCTCTTGTCAGCCTCTTCTAAACGCCAGCCGTTAATCGCATTCAGGCCCGCCGCGACCGCCGTTTGCTGAGTGCTCCAGGCGCTGCGGATACCTTCCCAAGCCGCCTGCCGGGTGGCGGGCTCAGGGTGGCTCAGCAAATTAGCCGCCTTGGCAAGGCCCATCGATTCGCCTTCGACTTCGCATTTGAGGGTGCCTGCAAGTTCGCTGTAAAGGTTGCCCCAGGCATGAAGTCCGTTAGTGGCCAGGCCAGTCATCAGCTTTTCTTCGGCAACGCTTAGAAGCTGGTCTTTGAGCTGGCGGCGATGGTGAATAGAAAAGGTTAGTTCGCTGAGATCTGGATGGGCGAGGAGGGCCTCAATGAAGGCGTCATCGGCGCGAAGTAGAAAGACATCCAGCGGTGTAGTGGCTTCTGAAAGCTCAGCGCTGAGCTTTTGTAAAACGGGCTTTTGGGTATTGGCAGCGGGGTCTTGGGTATCCGCGCTGAGGGCGGTGAAGACATAGGTGCTGACATTGCCCATGCGTTCGGAGATAGCTTGACGCTGCTGGTGAATGGCGCGGATGGTTTCGATTAAGGCGGCATACTCCGTCGATTTGAGGGTGTCTATGGTTTCGATGACGGCGGTGAAAGACTGGCAGGCTTGGCTGAGACTGGCGATGTCAGCTCGGAGCGCGTCGAGGGTGGTCGCGATGCGTGGGTCGTTTGTGCTGGCGAAGAAGTGCGTGTTGTCCCAGGTTTGGCGGATTTTGGTCGGTGTGGCGGTTGGCATGGTGAGGAAAGGGGGAAGGGGGAAGGTAGGTTGGGTTATGCTTTGCGCAATTTAACGAAACTGGAATAAGGCGGCTTGTCGGTGAAGAAGTGAGGATACACAATAGAGTCGGCGTTGGGTGTGCCAGAGCAAGGCTATAGCGATGTTGATGAGTGAGCGAATTGATGAGTAGTTTAATCGGAAAGCCCTTACAAGGGGGTAAGTACAAGCTAGATGAGGTGCTGGGCCGAGGTGGGTTTGGCCTGACTTTTCGGGCGCATCAAACCTATCTAGACCAAGTCGTGGTCGTGAAGACGCTCAATGAGTCATTTTGGCGTGCGCCTAATCTGGGTGATTTGCAGCAGCAGTTTCAAGATGAGGCCCGGCGGCTGGCGCTGTGTAGTCATCCAAATGTGGTGCGAGTGACGGACTTTTTTGTCGAAGACGATTTGCCTTATATGGTAATGGATTATATTCCGGGGCGATCGCTCTTCGATATTGTCATCCCCGAAAATCCTTTACCCGAGAAAGCTGCGGTCAACTATGTGCAGCAAATTGGCAAGGCACTTCAGGCGGTACATAGCAAAGGGCTGCTGCACAGAGACGTCAAGCCCCAGAACATTATGGTACATGCGCTGACGGGCGAGGCCATCTTGATTGACTTTGGGATTGCGCGCGAACTTACCCAAAACCCTACTCAGACGCATACCAGTATTGTCTCTGAAGGCTATGCGCCAATTGAACAGTATTTGCCTAAGGCGCAGCGATCGGCAGCGACCGATATCTATGGGCTGGCCGCGACGCTGTATACGCTGTTGACGGCGCAGATACCGGTGGCGGCGGTGTTGCGCGATCGCAATCCGCTTACCCCCATTCAGCAGCTTCGCCCAGATGTCAGGGCGGGGGTGGTGAGTGCGATCGCCCAGGGCATGGAAATAGAGCTAAAGAACCGACCACAATCGGTCGGTCGCTGGCTCGGGTTAATGGACGCAGGGCAAAGTAAAACAGGTTTATTTGGCCGCAGTCAAAAGCAAAGCCAATCTCGGCCCGCCTCATCAGTGTCCCAAAGTGATTACCCCACTCAGGTCGTCGCACCCGACTATCGTTCTGGCAATCGCTCTGGTAATCGCTCTGGCAATCGCTCTGGTTATACAGCCGCATCAGAGACGAATAGAACAGTTGCAGTGCCGGTGCCGACAGGCTACGGAGAAAAAACAATTGCCCGCAGTCCTCAGTCTTACAGTCCGCAGCCTCACAGCCCTCAGCCTGCGGCAAGACGTGGGTGCGGCTGTGTTTCGACGTTAGGATTTTTGACGCTGATGGTCACGGGTGCATTCGCCGCTGGTGGCTTTTGGCTATATCAATACCTTTCCCAGGGCGTCGCTGACATGCCCAGTCTGGCCTTACCCAAAGTGGAACTGCCAAAGTCAGAACTGCCCGCCAGTGACGAGGTCGATCCTGAAAAGATTGAAAAGACTGATTTACCGCCTGAAGCACCGCCCGCAGCACCGGCTGAAGACAACAATGCCGCTGAAGCGGAGAAGCCAGCAGAACCCGAGGTGATTCCTTTACCCGACCAGCCGACCCGTGCAGGCAATGAGCCGCCGCTGGTACTGGCCAACAGTGGCAATCCAGATAGCCTACAGTCAGGTAATCCAGGCGGTATGGTGCCCGTGCCAGGCTTTGCCCCCGGCACTTCAGAAGATCAAATTCGGGAGCGACTAGGGGCACCCACCCAAGAATCTGCGGCCAATGGATTTTATACCAGTACCTACACTTTGGTGCCTAATCGCGTGAGCCTGGCTTATGTGTACGACGAGGGCTCTACAGAAGTCAGGCAGTCGGAGGCGGCCTTTTCGCCCGCGATGGATCTGCTGGTAATGAGAGCAGCGTTGATTGGGATGCTGGATGGCAAATCTAGCAGAAAGATTGAAGATGGGTTAGAAGCTGTGAGGAATGGGGAGCGCGATCGCTTCAATTTCAATCGCAAGGGCTTTACGGGCACCATTGAGCGCAATGCCAATGGCTACCTGCATATCTACGTTCAAGAATGATCAAAAAGCCGGTGGTCGGACGAAAACTTAGCAGCTTATAGCAAGTTTTTTAGATGTATTTGGGTATTCCTCTGTTGAGACCAATCGATCTTGACAGTGAGGATGATATGACTGCTACGCCTAATTTAGTGCTCGAAGGTAGCCAGTGGATGCTGGCCGGGTTTCCGGTGCTAGGGATGCCCGATGAAGATCGAGCGGTCAAATATTTCAGCCTTAATCCGTTTGTTCCCAATCCGCAAAACCGCTGTCCCCTGGAATGTGCTTACTGCGTTTGTCATCAAGACGCCGGATGGCACCAGCATCCTGAAAAATTTGTAGACCTCAGCCCAGAGCCAACTTTATTGGCGCAGTTGCTCGATCGAATTTTCGCCACCCCCGAAGGTCAAGCGGGGCTGCCGATTTCGCTATGTGACTATTCTGATCCCTTTGTCGCCGTACATCGTCAGCGGGTCTTAGAGATACTCAACAGGCTGATAGATCGCGATGCAAAAAATATGGTGTACATTACCACCAAAATGCATCCAGGGCGCGCTTTTTTAGATGAGCTTCAGGCTGTATTGGCGCGAGCCCACCGTCTAAAGGTGACGGTATTTGTTAGTTTGCCCCCGCTGCAAGCAGGCTATGAGGTGGTATCAGTCACCGGGCGCGTGCAGTTGCTAAAGGATTTGGTGAGCCGAAATATTCCCTGCTGTTGGTATTTGCGACCGCTGGTAGAAGAATGGTTCGATGAAGCGCTGATGAAACAGCTAGCGGCTCAGCTAGTGCCCATCGTTAAAGATCACATTATTTTGTCGGGGATTGTGATGTCAACAGAGGTTGAGGAGATTTTGCTAGCGCGAGGTCTCGTAGTGCCAGACTGGTCGAGCGCTGGGGTAAAACAGCCTTTGAATGCAGCGTTTGAGCAGCGGCTAAAGGCTATATTGAGCGATGCGGCAGCGGCCCAAAAGGTGACGCTTGGCCCAGTGATGGGGCACCGGCTTTGCGGTACGAATGGCAATCATGCCTATGGCTGCCTGGTTTGCGGTAAGCAAGAGCGCTATTGCCAGTTGTTTCAAATGCATCACTATGGAAAGACAATTCAGGCAATCGACAATCAACGCCAGGAAGGTTCTCTTGAAACAGAAACAGCTTCGTAGTTAGTGATACGATTCACCTGCCATGTAGAGAGCCTATATCAGGTAGGATACTGTCAATGAGTAAGCATAGAGAAGTCATTGTGCCGCAGGGAATGGAAGTCCTGTACGAAAAATATCGCTACTGCCCAGGGGTGAAAGTCGGCAACACTTTGTATATTTCGGGGCAGGTAGGGCGAGATCAAGATATGCAGGTTGTCACGGACACAGAGGCTCAGTTTGTTCAGGCTTTTGAGAATGTGAAAAAGGTGCTGTCAGCCGCAGGGGCTACCTTTGACGATGTGGTGGAGATGGTTACTTACCACGTGACCGATGCCAGCTCGGGGCAGCCGCCGCTGACAATTCCCCATTTGCCCTTGTTTATTCAGGTCAAGGATCGCTACTTTGTGAATGAATTTCCGACCTGGACAGGTGTGGGCGTGACCGGGCTATCGACAGCAGGGCTGATTGTAGAGATTAAATGTACGGCTGTTTTGGAAAATTAATTCAAGAAATCAAGTACCACCGCTGAGATTTCTTCGGGTATTTGGTTCATCATGCAAATGGTGCCTGTTTCAAATTCGACCACTTTGCCGTGGGGAATGACGTCGGAAACAAAGTGGCGATCTTCAGCTTTGGCTAGCCCCAATCGCTCAAACTCTCGTACGTCATCGAGCCCCCACAGAATTAACGTGGGGCAGGTGATTGAGCGTAATCGAGCTTCGGCATCCAGGCAATAGTTACCCACTGCCCACACGGCGTAGAGGGGATGGTCGAAGCATTTCAAGTCGTCTAAAACCCAACGATGATTGAGCTGGGCAGAGCCAATGTAGCGCGATCGCGCCAGCCATCTTTCCATTAAATGAGAGCCGTCTGCTTTAATTTTGAAGCCTTTCTCAAATAGCTCAAAGAGTCTGGCTTTGCCCATTTCTCCAAAGCCGGGGGCGTTGGATAGGATGAGTTTATTGACGCGATCGCCATACGCCGCCGCCACCTCTCCGGCCACAAAAGCGCCGGTATGATTGCCCAAAATGCTGATCTTTTCAATCTCTAACTCATCTAAAAGCGCAATCACCGTTTTGGCATAGTCCGCAATGGTATACATTCTAGGCGGCTTGTCAGAATCGCCAAAGCCCATCAGATCCATCGCCAACACCTGCCGGTGCTGAGCCAACATAGGCATCAGCTCGCGGTACTCATCACTGCTGCGAGGGTTCATATGCATCAACAGCAGCGGATCGCCCTTGCCGCCAATCCGATACAGAATCTGACCATCCTCAGTATCTAAAAAAGCTCTTTTGATGGTTTGAGTTGCCATGCACTCCACCTAGTAAATAAGGTTTTCAACAGACTATCAGCTTATTCGTTTTTCTTTAATCAGCGTTCGCTGATAAATTTCACCTTGCTTAAACCAATGCCAGGTTCTGCCGCGATGGTTGTTGCAATCACTGATATGAATCATTTCATACACATAGGTATCAGAAATGTCTTTGTAAGCGAACTTCAAAATCACAATGCGATTGTCAGCTTCCCAAGCCCTGCCCTCAATGCGTTCGGTGTCGAACCAAAGACTCTTGTCCCGGTAAGTTCCAGGGAACTGATATTCTTGAACTTTATTTTCAGAGCCCTCACTATCAAACCAAGTGTAGCGATTCGTTTGATAATAAGGATGAGACTGGCCTGCGGGAAACTGACAGGTGATACGAGACTGGTGCTGGTCTAAAACGATTCCTTCATTATCAATTGTCGTATAAGTACCTAACCATTGCCCTTCGTGGCGAACCAGAACCGGCATTGCTTCTCGAATGTTAGGGTTAGCAGTTGAGCTGAAAGCTGAGCTAGACATGGGTCTTCTCCTGAGTAAACGCCTTTTCGGTAGCCTCAATGAAGGCTGGTACAGGCTTGTTGGGATTCATGTTTCCAGGGAAACATATAAACGATACTAGGTTATTTCTCACTCTACTACCGGAGCAAGCGTTGTGCAGTCACTCCCACAAACACCGCCTTTGGCATTCAATCGTTTGGTCACGCGCGGTTGCAACCTGCTAATTGCAACGCTGGTAATAGGGATTATTCACTATCAACTCGCAACAATTGCACAATCCGTTTCTTTTGAAAGCGGGGCTGCTGCGATTTGGCCATCCTCAGGTTTTTACTTGGCCATTTTAATGCTGTTTGGCCCTCGGCTATGGCTTCCCATTCTGTTAAGCGAGCTGTTTGCTAATTCGCTGCTGTTTTACCAAAATTCACCGGCAACCGTGATTGGGATCTCTTTAATTAGTACCCTTGAGCCACTGATCACAACCTGGTTAATTAAGCAGTTTATCGGCAACCGCAATTTGTTTGACCGCTCGCTGCATGTCTTTAAATTTATTATGCTGATTGTGCCCAGTCCGCTGGTCACCACAAGTTTGGCCGTCGCGGTTCTTTGTGCGACGGGTCAAGCACCCTGGGAATATTACACGCCAATCTGGCATACCTGGTCTATCAGTGTCATCACTGGCAGATTGATTGTGACCCCTGCTATTTTGGCCTGGGCAAAATATCCCTGGCGACAGTTCAGGCTTCGCAGTCGCAG
Organism: Phormidesmis sp.; assembly: GCA_049791095.1. Lineage (GTDB taxonomy): Bacteria > Cyanobacteriota > Cyanobacteriia > Phormidesmidales > Phormidesmidaceae > Phormidesmis. Next base: position 102,027 of record JBAQZP010000140.1, on the reverse strand, counting down.
CAGTATCGAATTTATTAGCTTAGTGCTATGCCTTGTCATCGTCAGTAAATATGCCTTCATGGGCAATCCAGTAGAGTACATGATGATTCCGCTGCTGTTATGGGCGGCTTTTCGCTTTGGTGCGTTGGAATCTACCTTTTTGGTTGTGACTATTTCGGCAATTGCTGTTGTAAGTACGGTGCGTGGTTTCGGCTCGTTTGTAAAGCCTTCTATCCCAGAATCGTTGCTGTTACTGCAATCTTTTGTCTGTGTGATTGCGCTGACGACCTATTTTCTGCTGGCGGTGCTGAGTGAAAATCGCCAGGGCGAACTCAAGCTGAGGGCCGCCAATGAAGAGCTAGAGCAGCGCGTGAATGAGCGCACGGTTGAACTGATTGAGGCAAAAGAGCTAGCCGATACCGCCAATCAGGCGAAGAGTGAGTTTTTAGCAAATATGAGCCATGAGCTGCGTACCCCGTTAAATGGCATTTTAGGCTATGCCCAAATTTTGCAGCGCAACGAGACAATGACCACAAAAGGGCGCAATGGCGTCAATGTGATTCAGCAATGTGGAACGCATTTGCTGACGCTGATTAATGATGTGCTGGATCTCTCTAAAATTGAAGCTCGAAAGCTGGATATTTACCCGGCTCCTCTGCACTTTCCTTCTTTTCTACAGAGTGTGGTCGAAATCAATCGTATTCGCGCTGAACAAAAGGGAATTGGGTTTAATTTCCAGGCAGATTCTCGCCTGCCTACGGGTGTTTGCGCAGATGAAAAGAGATTACGCCAGGTGTTGATCAACCTTTTGGGTAACGCGATTAAATTTACAGAGCGTGGCAGTGTTACCTTTAAAGTTGAGCCGGTGGGTGACAACATTCGCTTTGAAATTGCTGACACGGGCGTTGGTATGACCCCTGAGCAAGCTGAAAAAATCTTTTTGCCCTTCGAGCAGGTCGGAGATACTAAAAAGCAGTCTGAAGGGACGGGCTTAGGGTTGGCAATTTCGCATAAAATTGTGGCGCTGATGGAAAGCTCTGTGAAGGTGCAGAGCGTTTTGGGTGAGGGCAGTCAGTTTTCTTTTGAGGTGCATTTGCCAGTGGCTGAAGATTGGGCCGAAAGGTCTCGGTCGATTGGCGCTAATACGATTGCGGGTTATGACGGTGAACAGCGCAAAATTCTGGTGGTGGACGATCGCTGGGAGAATCGCTCGGTGTTGCTCAACTTATTGGAGCCGATTGGCTTTGACATTTTTGAAGCTAGCAACGGGCAAGAAGGGATTGAACAAGCGCTGAAGGTTGAGCCCGACTTGATTATTACGGATTTGTCGATGCCGGTGATGGATGGCTATGAGTATATGCAAAAGCTGCGATCGCATCCCAAACTTCAGCACCACACTGTGATTGTCTCTTCTGCCAGCGTCTTTGAAATCGATCGCCACAAAAGCATCGAGGCGGGGGGCGACGACTTTTTATCTAAACCTGTACAGGCCGAGGTGTTGTTGGCGCTGCTAGAAAAATACTTGCAGCTCAATTGGATTTATGACGAGCAGAAAATTAAACAAGCGGCGATCGCGACGACAATTGAACCTCCGGCCCCAGAACTTTTGCAGAAGTTTGCTGAACTCGCCCAAATGGGTGAGCTAGACGGCCTGATTGAGCTGGCCAAGCCTTTACAAGCAGGTTCCACAGCAGGCTTTGCCCAACAAGTTATTCATCTGGCCGAAGCCTGTGAAATCATCAAGCTTCGCGACTTTGTTCAACAATTGCTTAATCAGACGCTCAATCAGGATTAAAGGAAAGCATCATGCCTCACACTTCGCGGCCATTTAGTGCGCCAGAACCCTTTATCCTACTGGTGGATGATAATCCAAGCAATCTGTCGGTACTTTCTCAAACCCTGAAAGCTGAAAATTATAAGGTGCGGATGGCGGTAGATGGTGAAGATGCGCTATTTCAGGTGGCGCGATCGCGCCCAGAACTCATCCTCCTAGACGTACAAATGCCCAAAATAGACGGTTTTGAAACTTGTCGTCGGTTGCAACAGAATCCAGACACTCAAAACATCCCAATTATCTTTATGACGGCCCTGTCGGATACGGGTAACAAGGTCAAAGGGCTATCTTTGGGGGCGGTTGACTACATCACCAAACCGTTTGAGCAAGCAGAAGTCTTAGCGCGAGTAAACGTTCACTGGCGACTAAAGCGACTGAGCGATTCGTTAGAGCAGCAGGTCGCTGACCGCACCGTATCTCTACAGCAGGCGCAGGTGCATCTTGTCCAGCAGGAGAAACTCTCGGCGCTGGGGGGGCTGGTGGCAGGGGTGGCGCATGAAATAAACAACCCTGTCGGCTGCATTGTTGGCAATGTAGGGGCGGTTGAAAGGTACTTTGACGATTTGTTGAGACTGATTGATTTGTATGATGATACCTTTCCGCAGCCTGGTGAGGCCATTGAAAAAGAGCGGGAAGAGATTGAGCTGGACTATATCCGCGAAGATTTGCCTAAAATGATTCAGGCGATGAGAGATGGGGGCGATCGCATCACAACCATTAGCCGCAGCCTCCGCACTTTTTCGCGCGCTGATACGGACAATCAGCAGCCGTTTGATTTGCACGAGGGGCTCGACAGTACGCTGTTAATTTTGCGCCATCGCATTAAAGCTAACGAGCACCGGCCCGAGATTAAAGTTGTGACAAACTACGGCCAATTGCCCGAAATCCCATGTTTTCCTGGCCAGCTCAACCAGGTTTTTATGAACATTTTAGCCAATGCAATTGATGCCTTAGAAGAGTCAAATCAGGCCCGTAGCTTTGCTGAAATCGCAGCCGAGCCGAACTGTATCACCCTGCGGACGCGGCTGGAAGCGGGCTGGGCGATAGTGACTATTGCTGACAACGGCCCAGGTATAACTGAGGCTGTCAAAGCTCGAATGTTCGATCATTTATTTACGACCAAGGGCGTTGGTAAGGGCACCGGGCTAGGATTGGCAATTGCTCGTCAAATTATGGTTGACAAGCACAGTGGCGCGATTGAGGTGAATTCCAGGCTGGGCAGCGGCACTGAATTTATCCTCAAGCTACCGGCTGAGGCTGAAGGCTAAAACCACCATGGATCGGGAACTGGCTCAGTTTTAACTAAAAAGACTTTTTTGCGCATAAATCTTTTCATCGCCGCAGGCCCCATACGAGAGCCGCCAAGGCCAGAAGCCTTGAATGCATTCTTTTCACCTTCGTGAATCAAGGCTGTTAACCCAGCGTCGTTGATGCTGATGGCCCCGGCTTGAATCTGTTGCCCTACAATTTGAGCTTCGGCCACCGATCCAGCAAAGACGGCTGCACTCAACCCATACGGCGTATCGTTGGCGAGATTAATGGCTTCGGTTACCGTGGCAAAGGGCATGACGGGCATGATCGGGCCAAAAGTCTCTGCGGTCATAATTTTCATGGTGTGGTTCACCTGGGTGAGCACAGTAGGGCGACACCAAAGCCCGCCCCCCAGGTTCTCGATGACGCCACCGCAGTGAATTTTTGCGTCTTTATTAACTGCATCTTGTAGATGACGATCAATTAGGATAGCTTGTTGTTCTGAAATAATTGGCCCGATTTGGCCGCTGTTGGTTTCAAGGCTAGTCAGCTTTAGCTGTTTTGCTTTATGTACTAGAGTCTCTAAGAATTTGTTGTAGATGTCTTGGGCTACATAGATACGCTCGATAGAGAGACAAGACTGGCCAGCGTTGACAACGGAGCCCCATAAGAGCGAGGTGGTGGCAAGTTCTAAATCTGCCGATGCCAGCACCACAGCAGGGTCTTTTCCACCCAATTCTAAGAATGCTGGAATCATATTTTTGGCGGCGGCCTGAGCTACTTTTTTTCCGGTTGAAACACTGCCGGTAAAACAAACCAGGTCTACAGCATTAATCAGGCTTTCGCCCGTTTCGCTAGCGCCTGAGACATAGGAGAGAACAGCTTTTAAGGCGGGAACTTCTGCGATCGCCTGCTCTAAAGGCACTATAAAACGAGGCGTTATCTCACTTGGCTTCACCACCACCGCACAGCCAGCCAGTAATGCCGGAATTGTATCGATTGTCGATAGCAGCAGCGGAAAGTTCCACGGGCTAATCACGCCTACCAGCGAATAGGGCTCGGATTGAGGCTGTATTTGGATGAACGGAATCGAGGCCATTTTAGCAGGGCCATTCGCGAGCAGATCTGGGGCTAGTTGACACCAGCGGTCAATGCTAGATAGAAGAGAGTCTACTTCTAGAACAGATTCGGTGATTCTGCCAGTGTCGAGGGCGATCGCGTCGATGAGTTCTGTTTTATGGGAGAGTAAGGCTTGTTTCCATGCCTGCAAAGTTTCGATACGATTGACAATGCCTTTGGTTTGCCAGGCTGGTTGGTTTTGCCTGAGGCGATCGCAGATCTTCGCCAACTGCTCCGGTGTGGGCGGCTGAATCTGATAGTCAATTTCGCCCGTGCGCGGATTCCGAACCGGAATAAACATCTTTAAATCATTCCTTGCTCAACTAAGCGATCGATCGCAGTTTTCTGAGTTTGAACAAAGTGACTACGCTCAACCGGGCCATTTGCCATCGTATTAGCCGGATAAATAGAGGCGTCTTGGTAACTCTGGGCATAGGCATCTAGCCGTTGTCGAGACAGCAAGTTTTTCATGCCGCCCCGGCGGCGATAGCGGCGTAGGGCCGTCAGGTCAATTTCGGCAAAGGCGGCCATACTTTCGCCTGCCCCTGTTTCGGTTAATAGCCGCCCCTGATAGTCAATAATTTTTGAACCGCCGTCTACCGAGGCTTCTAGAATGGGGGTATTTGCAATGCCTGCGGTGTTGGCCGAAACTACATAGGCCATATTCTCAACTGCTCGCGATAGTTTGGCAATTTCCTTGGGCGATCGCACATCTCCATACACTTCCGACGTTGAGTGCAGAAAAATCTCTGCCCCTCGCAGGGCCATACAGCGAGCGACTTCTGGGAATAGAATTTCGTCTGAGGCCAATGCTGCCAGGTTCCCAATCTCGGTTTTTGCTACCGGAAAGACGCCTTCAAGCCCGTAGCGATCTAAATAGGCATCCCACACATCATGAGGGGTCGGCGCAAACATTGAGTTTAGGCGACGATAGCGCAATATCAGCGTCCCGGATGGATCTAGCACAAAGCAAGTTTGAAAGTATAAGTGAGGGAAATGCGGGTCGAGTTCGTAAGCATTGCCTGCCAGAAAGAGATTTTGTTGTTGAGCGATTTTTCCTAACTCATCGTAAATTGGATCGTCCATAGCCAGGCAAGCTTTCTTGGCCCAGTCAGCAATTGACTCTTGTAAGGGGAAGCCTGTGAGCCAATATTCTGGCAGTACTACCAACCGACAATCGGCTCCGATGAAGGCTCGGGCGGCGGCAATTTGGGGCCCTAGCGCTTGGATGGCGGCTTGCATGAGGGTGCGGGCATGGGTGCGATCGCTCGCCCGATTCACGGCCTGACATTTCACCTGTAGGGCTAGAGCTGAAAAGGCTTCAACGGTGGGGACAGAATTGTCCATCTAAAGGCCCCTAACAAAGTATGCTCATCATTGTATAGCGCATCTTCCTTAAGCGATTTCAATCCCTAAGAGGGTTTTGGGGGCTTTGATGCTACTCAGAGTAGTTCATTTTTTCAGTAAAAAGCCCTGGGTTTCAATCCCTAAGAGGGTTTTGGGGGCTTTGATGCCTTGCTGGTACGGGGCTTGGCCGATTTTTGTCGGCGTTTCAATCCCTAAGAGGGTTTTGGGGGCTTTGATGCCACAGAGCGGGCCGAAGACGCCAAAGCGCGAATCAGTTTCAATCCCTAAGAGGGTTTTGGGGGCTTTGATGCCGCAGCATTGCGCGTCAGCTCCAACAACCGGTTGGTTTCAATCCCTAAGAGGGTTTTGGGGGCTTTGATGCTTCTCATTGGGCACGGGGGCCGGACGCTCGGGCCGGTTTCAATCCCTAAGAGGGTTTTGGGGGCTTTGATGCGAGGAACCCCGGCGAGATAAAGCAGCCTTCGATCTCGTTTCAATCCCTAAGAGGGTTTTGGGGGCTTTGATGCGCGTGCGATCGCAGCTCTACAAAAGGCCCTTCAGGTTTCAATCCCTAAGAGGGTTTTGGGGGCTTTGATGCAGAGATGCGATCGCCCTTCCCAGCGCCGCCACCCCGTTTCAATCCCTAAGAGGGTTTTGGGGGCTTTGATGCGGCGGGCGGTTGGAAGGTTTGCTGTATATGATTTTCAAGGTGCGAATGCGCGAACCGTGATGACTATAGCATTCTAGAGCCAAAAGGACTAGCTTTTGAATGAAATTGTGAGACGTAAATCTAGCGATCGCAAGCATCTCAGACCCTGCGCGAACCCCTAAAAATGACCCAATGGCTGGAAGTACCGAACAGCAATCAGTTGACCGCCTTTTGAAACACCCTTTCACAAAACACCTACCCATCCGCGCATCAAAGCGTTGCCTTACGCAAAAAATACCGTATCATCTCGCACCGTTTCGCCGCCAATCCGTTCCACCTTGCGCTGACAGCACTCGCACAAAAAATAAAACCGCACGCTATCTTCCTCCGCCTGGATGAGCTGATTCAAACGGTTGCGCAGTCGGGCATATTGCGCCGAGGTCAGGTCGCATTCAAACACGCTGAACTGCATCCACTGCCCATAAGACTTTAATACCTTGTGGATTTTGGTACGGCGCTTGTCTTCTGAAATGTCGTAAGTAATCACCACCTGCATGACGTTGGCCTAGCTAAAAGTATTGGAAAAGACTGGAGGGGAGTGCGATCGCACCCCCCTTACTTCAACACCAGCGGCGGATACTGCGGTATCTCAGCCATCAAATACTTCGCCAAAAGCCGAGCCTGAATCTCAAAAGCCTCCTGATAAGTGCATTGACGGCCCATCACCGGATGCTTAAACTTGCTTTGCTTCTTTTGCTCATACAGCCGCAAAAACTTTCGCCGCCCCTCATCCGTCAGCGAAACCGCCCCACTCAACGGTTCTGCCAAAAAGTCTTCCGGGCTCAACGCTTGGCGATTAATCGTTGACAGCACCATCGCATCCACCACCAGCGGACGAAACTCTTCCATCAAATCGAGCGCCAAAGACGGACGACCATAGCGCTGCACATGCAAATAACCCAAATAAGGATCGAAGCCCACAATGTTAATCGCCCCTTGAATGTCGTGCGTTAGCAAAGAATAGCCAAAGCTGAGCAAAGCATTTACCGGATCGGTCGGAGGCCGACGGCAGCGAGTTGTAAAAGAAAAACCGTTGTTGCGAATTAAACAATTGAAATGGGTGAAATAAGCCGCACTACCAGCACCTTCTAACCCGCGCAGTGAGTCAATCGTCATCGTCTTCTCAATCGCAGCCAGCGCCTGCTCCAAACGAGTAATCCCATCGCCCACCTCAGTATTGCCCTCCCGCTGCGCGCGCAACAACAAATTCCGATAGCTCTTCAGCTTGCCGCGAATAAACCCTCGTACCGCATGGATGGCTTGAGAGGTCTCACCCGCCGCCTGCCACTGCGCCGCTCTCACAAAAATGTTCTTGTTTAGCTCGGGCTCCAATCGACCCAAAAACCGCCCCGTGCTAGTCATAAAGCTCAGCGGTATTTTGCGCGATAGCAGCTCAATCATCGCCGCTGGCGACACCGTAGCCCGGCCCAACACCACCACGCCATCCACCTTAATCATCGGCACATCTAGCAAAGTCTCTTTGTTTGCCCGCACCCGCAAACGCTCGTCTGTTTTGCCAATAAAGGCATCGTCGGTAGAAATATAAACGGTTCCCATTTTAGTTAATCTCTCGTAAATTTGCGCAAATCAGTCGGCTTCGCGGTAGCGCCCTAGCTTTTTGGCGGCCTGGGGCAGGCATTGGGCATACAGGCTACAGCCCCGGCAGCGCGGGGTATAAAAGGGTAGCGGCATGGTGCCCGTGTGAAGGAGGGTGCGAACGGCACTGATGGTTGCGATCGCCCGCTCCCTCAGCTCTGCCGAAATCTCTACCAACTGCCGCTGATGAGAATGCGCATAATAAACAAACCCCCGCTCCACCTGCTGCCCCGTCATCTCTTCCAAACACAGCGCCTGAGCACAAACTTGCAGCGCATCATTGTCAAACTCACCGCGCTGTCCCCGCTTATATTCCACCGGATAAAGCTGACCGTCACTCTCTTCAATCAGGTCAGACTTGCCGATTAGTCCGTAGCGATCGCTCTTCAGCCAAATCGCCCGCACCTGCCAAGTCTGTTCGCGGTGATTATCGCCAGTCGTATGCACCCGCTCATGCAGCCCCGTCCCTTCCAGCGTATATTGATTGTCAACAAACTCCCCCGCACAAAACATCCGCCAGCAGCGATGCGCACAGTAAGCATATTGATTCAACGCCGCAATCGAAACATAGTCAGCTTCATCAAATCTCCTCACTTCATCCCTCATCCCTCTATCTCCTAACTTCTACCTCCTGACTTCTCTCCTCTGCCTTCTAACTTCCCCTCCTCACCATCCCCATTCCCATCGGCGTCTTCCGGCCAACGCCCGCATAAAGCGCAAAATCAGCCAGCGTATTAAGCTGTTGTACTGTTGTTGAATCGACCTTACCTAAAATCCTGAAGGTCATTTTACCGACGCTACCGGTGAAACTATTGCGCGGGTCAGTTTTAGCTCCGGTATGCTGAAACTGGCTGCGCGGATCGACCGCCACTTCAGTACGAATATTCAAATGGCTGTCTTGAACAACCGCCAGAATTTCTTCAGGAAACGGGATGCCGCTGAAATGATTCCAGCGCCGTAGCAAACTGCCAAAAACCCGCTCGGGCGTCGGCAAAGACGAATCGTATTTTCCTTGCCGAAAAGCTGTCGGCGTACAGAACTGAAGAGTGAGCTTGCGATCTTCACTCGAAGCTTGCTCATAGATCTGAGCATAGTGACAAAAGTTCGCCCAGGGCTGAGTGCTCTGCGGTGTTCCTAACACGCTAGTAATGTGCAAGTTCGCTGGCCCCAAATGCCAGGGATGCTGTGGGTTGAGGTTGAGCCAAAGCTGACTGAGGTGACCAAACAGGCGATCGTCTAGCAGCGAAATTCGCCACCAGCAAGGCGTCCCCGGTGCAATCGGGTTGGAGTAATTCCAACAAAGCGGTGGCAGGCTGTTCTTAATGCCTTTTTTCACAATTGGCCGGTTAGAATGGCGCTCTTTTTGCAGTGGGCTCAAGGTAAAAGCTTTATTGGCTTCATTGGCATGGAGGCGATCGCCCGTATCCGCATCCACCGAACTCACCAGACTCAAAAATAGCGCGTGCAGATGCTTGCCAGCGGTAAAGCCAGGCGGGATCGAAGACTCAGGCAACAAATTGAGAACAAGACTGTGTGGCATATTCAGGCAACCCAAAACTCTTCATTATCTGGACTTTTGAGAGCCATTCCAGCAGCGGCGATCGCCAGAATGCCAGAAAGACTAGGGAAGAAAGTGTACTCCTTGCATGCACCGCTATCAAGCGCCGAAACATGCATGGGATAGGAAACCAGTCCCAACCGGTGCAGTTTGATGATAGCCCAGCGATTGTTACTATGCTCTTTGGCGATAACGCCAGGCAGCCGCTGCTTTTCAATCTCTTTAATTAGCGCAGTTGGACGAATGCTGCCGTCTATTGTGCGCCTAATGGAACAGCCCCCAAAGGCCAGCAATCTACAAAGATAGTTATTCTCAAATTCGTCCAAGCTGTCTACCTGATATGAAAAAGCTAAGGAATAGGGCTGTTCTGCGCGACCAGTGGCGATAATTTGGTCTTCATCTGAAGCAAACTCATAAAATCGTAGGAGATGAACAGGATCGAGAATGGCTTCTCCGGCTTCATCTAGCAGCAGCCGGTTTGGGTCTTGAACCTTGACGTTTTCAAACAGGCTATCCCTAAACTTGAAGATTGGCCCGTAGCTAGCGTGTAGGATAGTTGCGTACTCTTTGAGATCTTCTGCCAGCTCAAGATTGCGTTGAATTTCAGATTCGATCTTTTCCATAGACAATTCTTTGGAACAAATCGCTTCATAGTTTTCAGGGCAGCAGATTCTAAGATAGCTCATAACGCAGCTTCGCCCGCCTTTGATATACTTCCAGCCCGTTTGAATTTTCTCGACGGGTGTTTTTGCGATACTTTCGGCTCCTTGCAGAAGCTGCATTCGTTTTCTGTAAAAGCCCCACTCCCGCTTTCCGCCCAGCACCTTTTGCAGAACAGCGTAAAGCTCAAGAATTAGCTTTTCTTGAGGAAGTCCTTGCAGGCTGATTTCAAGTTCAAGCAAAGGCTTAGCAATTTCTAGAAAAGCTTCTGAACGCCAGTAAATATCTAGAAAAGGTCGCTTCAGACAGGCGAGATCTTCTAATTTCTGACGTAAGGCATCGCGTCCGTCCTCGCTATCTAGTGCTGTGATGCCTTCTTCCCATGCTTGTTCGGGGAGATAAGCGATCGCCTCCGACGGTACATTTACCACCGGTTTACCAAGCACTCTACCCACGCGCCCTAGCCGCTGCCAAAAGGAAAACCGATCCCGACTCGAAAAAATAAGCCAGTCAAGATTTTGCCGATCCGGTGCATTGTCTCGCTCAAAGTTGAATCCGACATCGACCGTGCTCGTCGCTAAAATAACCTGCTTTTGCGCAGCAGTATGGCGCTGATCCTGAGGCGTATTACCCGTAATTCTGCCGCAGTATTTCTCATAGCCGCGCTGTCGCAACCGCTCAGATGTCCGGTTGACAGTGTCTTTTGAATCGAGAATGACAGCGCCGTACTTCTCCGGCTGCGTTTGAAGTCGCTCAATTACCTCACCTACAATCTCATCAATCAGAGTCTCTTTGTCTAAGTACTTGCGAATTTCCAAGCTAACAGTAGTCTGCGAGGGAGTTTGATTGGCTTGACTATCTGGATCATCGACAACAGACTTGATTTTCACCCCAGCGCTCTCTAAAAGGCACAGCGCGGCTTCACAGGCAGGTTCTGGTGTAGCCGTTAGCAGAACAACTTTTCGGTTGTGCGCAAAATAGCCAAATACCTGCGAGAGCGCCAGATAAAAAAGCAGGCTAACAAGCTGCTTGGCATCGTAAAGGTGAAATTCGTCAAAAATGACGGTTGAAAACCCGCTATAGAATTCGCTGGCAATGTTGCTTTTGTCTTTAGGGCCGTATTGAAAGAAGGCGGCGTAGTAAAAAATGTCGGGATTGGTGACTAAAAGTAGCGGGCGATCGCCACCGCATTCAGGAAAAAGGGTAGCGGGCTCTCGCAAAACGTTGTATATTTTCTCGCCCGGTCGCTGGCCAACGCGATCATCAGGCCAAGCCCTCACCTGCGAGGCCGAAGCCGCTTTGACAATATGCGGTAGGCCCGCTGCTTTCACAAACTTTTCGGCAGCTTCTGTTTGCTGTGTAATCAGGGCGTTTGTCGGCGCAATGTAAACCGCGTTGCGGGTAGGGTTATGGCTGATAACGCTCAGCCCTGCCTTGGTTTTGCCGGTTCCCGTGGGGGCCAAATCGAGCACAATATCGTTATCTTGAGCGGCTTTACAGACATCTACCTGATGTTGAAGCATTCCATGTTCAAAGGCTTCGAGCAATGGCGATGGAAGATCAGGCCGCAAGCAGGTGGCAATGCCGCGCGGTTCGAGCTGTATTTTTAGATTGTTCATGAGTTACGACCGCCACAGAATTCGAGATGTGCGGGTAGGGTATGACTTCCAACCTGCCAAGCGGCTCCGCGAAAGCGCAAGTTTTTCAACAGCGAAGCGGGTGGAATTGAAATCAAATCGAAGGCCAAAAGCTCACAGCTATCAGGCAGATCCGCTGAGTTCAAGTAAGCAGAACAACTGTATTCATCCGGCGGTAGAGAAGTCACTGCTACCTGGTCGAGCACATCGACTCTCACTTTGCTCATAAACTTGCCGACTCGGATGTATTCGGGCAATTCAATGTCGCCAAAGACCAACGTTTGAAACCGATTGCCACGTTCAATTAGTCTCAACCGCCCCGTTTGAGGAAAGTTGCTGGGCCGGTAGGAGGCTGGCTTTTTGCCAGTACGTTTCAGAGGGAGATCTTCCCTTGCTGTAGCCACCCGGTTGTTGGTCATAGCGAACCAGTATGAATCAGAAAGCGCGTTGAAGCGCTCGAATCTGAAAGAGGTTGATGTATTTGCAGGCCAGGCCGGTAAAATATACTGCTGATTGGCTAGCGGAGTGAGATCTTCGAGATAGGTGGGGCGTCCGGTGGCTTTTCCCTGTAGGCGGTAGGGCGATCGCGCCCAGCCTAATGCATAGGCCAAAGCGTAATTTCCAATAGTGCCCTCTGTGTAGTAAGTGTCCGAGAGTTCTCGGGAGGCAAAAAAGACAGGCTCAGCGCACCACAGCTCTATGAACTGGGCAGTTTGGTAGGACGTCTGGAGAGGTTGAGAGGTGATCTCAAGTTGCTTCATTGCTTAAGCGTCCTTCTTCTGCTTGCTGCTTTTCTTATTAGATGCCGTTTTTACCTGACGGATCGCTTCGTAGGTTCCATCTAGCCGCCTAAGAAAATCTTCCTGCTGATTTGGTGATAGGGTGTCATCGACCTCAGCAGTCAGTGACGCTAGCTCGTCAGGTGTCAACTGCACAGAGATACCTCGCTTATTTGTCCAGCTAGCAATTACCTGTTGTGCCGCCTCAATTAATACTTCAGAATTAAGCGGATGTTCTAACTCACTTTCAGAGAGTTTGTCATAGACGCCTTGTACTAATTCTAGGGAACTGGGAAGTTCTGAAATTCCACCAAAGACACCTAATACCTGATTCTCCATTCGGCCAACCCGGCTCGATACCGCCCCATATCGGGTAGTTAGTAGAATGTTGCCCAGAGCGTATTGTAGTTCGTCAGCGGTGACGTCTCTAAAGGTGACAACGTCTAGAAAATGAACGCCTGGTTTGATATATTCACTGGTGTTCAATGCGGTTGAAGCGGTTCCTTTTTCATCGCGCATTGTGCCTGTCTCAAAGATGGCGTTGATGGTGCGATCGCTAATCAATTCAGTCGCAGGCAGTACGCTGAACGCATCTTCTGTCCAAACTCTACTTTTTTGAGCGCCCCCACCGCCAGCCGCGAATCCGTAGAGAAAGCAGTCGATACACATTTCACAAGGGGCATTGGTATTCAGTGCGCAGACAGTATCGTCTTTTGAGTGACGTAGCAGGTCGTGAGCCCTGAGAAATTCTCTTCCTTTGCGCCGCTCGGGGGCTACCTGCTTACGTTTGGTCATGACCAGCCGGGGAATTGCTTGCAAGTTCGTCGCCCCGGCCTGTACATACTCGCTGCACATAGGTTCACCCGTGCCTTCAGTGCGAAAAATAGTCTCCGACTTAGTTGTTCTTAGCACCACGGCTCCAATCGTGCGACCTTTTGGAAAGTTCTCGTAACCCTCTGCCAGGAAAGGCTTTAGCTTTTCAATCGACATGGTAAATTCTCCTAAGCTTTTTCAGATGTTTGTTCTTTGCTTTTTAGCGCCTGACGAGCTTCTTGCAAAAAGAAGAGATAGGCGGCTTCTAGGGTTTTGCTGTCGCTTAATAGGCGCTCTGGGCGATCGCTGTAAACCTCACTAAACAGCGCCTTAAGCACGCCATAAAACTGCGTTATCTGCTCATATTTAGTCGCGCCAACCCCATGCTCCCGAATCCGATCCAGGCGGCTGTGATACTGCTGAATCAGCGCGGCAAAGACCGTATCCCAGTCCATATGAGACTTACGGGCTCGCACTGCCTTAATGAATTCTGAGAAGGGTTCAGCCTGTGCGGTTCGGCGAAATGAGCTGCCGCGCAGTTTGCCCACCTCAGCAATATGAGCGGCCTGCTTGAGATAGTGAGACACGCGATCATGTTCTTCTGACATCAAACTCTCCAAAAGGGTTTCTAAAGGTTCTTTGATCCGGTTCCAGGTGGCCTCCAGGTTCGGATCTTCTTGTTCTCTAATTAGCCAACGCAGTAATACGTGATAAATTCCCAGAGGTCGATTAGCGGAGCGGGCCAGGTCGTACAGGCAGTCATCTTTTTTCTTTAGGCTGGCAACCGAAACTGACAGCAGCCCGAGACATCGCAAGCGCTCTAAAACCTGCTCAGCCGTAAGCTGTTGTACTCTCTGCTGTTCAGATAAATTGCCATCGCGCAGGTAGAGCCCCGACCCCAGCAGTGGACGGAGAACCGAGGGAATGCCTTCTACTCTGCTAAAGCTGTCCCAGTTCGGTTCGATCTCCACATTTTCGCTGAGCACAAACGGGAAGCCAATATCAAGGGCAAGGGCCATTTCCAGCGCTAACCGCAGCGACTTGAGAAGAGCTACCGAACCATTCACGTCGCCCAGCAGGATAGGAATCGTAACGGTTGAATGGATGAATTCGGGTCTTTTGGGCAGGGCCAGCCCTACGACCTTATTGGATTTGAAGGCGACTCGATGATCTTTGTAAAGCTGTAGCTCATCTACGGTAACTGGGCCATTCTCGTTGGTTTGCGCGGTCTGTTGGAGAAACCGCTGCCAGATGCCTTTAAGGGCTGCGCATGATCCTTTTGGCAGGGCGAAGTGAAGATATATCGGAGACTGCTTGGTCGCTTTGGGAAAGTTGGCACCTACGGTCAGGAGCTGGTATCCAAGGGCTGATATGGTATCTGCGCGGCGTTTCGGCTCTGCGCTCATACCGCCCGGCAGCCGGTTGGAAAATGCCTGAACTTTCGTCTCCGGCGGCATCTTTGCTGAAATGAGTTCTTCGACCTGGGGGGTGGTGGTGCCCAGAGAGCTGCGCTGTCGTGGGTTGGCCTCTACATACGCGGTCAGTTCATCAAATCCCTGCCAGGTGGAGGGCTTAGCAAAATTGAGCAGTTGTGACACTGCTTGGATGATTTCTGGGGAGACAGCGGCGTCTTCGGTTTGTCGCAGTTGAAAAGAGTCTTGTAAGAGTGGAGTGATCGCACCTAATCCTTTAGCGACTGCCTTCGCCGCAAACAAGCAGCGCCCATACTGCGCATTGAAGGGTTCTAAGGCGGCTCTTTGTTCGGGCGAAAGCTCAGCTTTTTCGGCAATGCGATCCCAGGCGGCTTTCGGGCTAAGTTCGGCCTCCCGGTAGCTGAGGTAAGCAGCTTTGAGCCCCTCTGAAACCGCAAATTCTTCAGCACTAGATACTGGCAAGAGTCCGATATCTGCTGCCGCTGTCACAGCCGTTTCTCCGGCGGCACCTGCATATTTTTGAATATCTTTTGTCGTTTTTTCTGATTTATAGCCGCTAAACTTTTTTACCAGCAGCGCATCCACTCGATCAATCGCAGCAGTAGGGTTTTGCTGCACTGCCTGCGGATCGACTTTGATACCATCTTTGCTCGCTTTTACAAGCTGTTCTACATTACTGCCAAAGACACTATCGATTTTCTTCTGCCATTTCTTCGCAATTTCTGGTGTTAAGTCTTCTTCAGGGAACCGTTCACCCATGAAAAGCTGACCATCAGGATCAATCGCTAAGGTTGTGAGGCCACGCTCGTGTAAGACTTCTTCGCAGGCTGATAGCAATAATGCGGTGAGATAGCCCCGATCTTCTGAGAGTTTTACGTGAAAGATACGAGTATTTTTTTTAAGCGCTATTGTCAGCTTGTTTTCAACTTTACGAATGCGTAGCTCTTCAGGAATTCCTAGATCGTAAAGATCAGCGCCAACTAGTATTGCTGCCCAGCGTTTAATATCAGGATCTTCTGGCAGAAAGCGCGTACCATCGCTCACATTATGATCAGAATGCCTTTCAATCAGTTGGCGCACGAGTTCCAGGTCTTCGTCAGTCTTGACCCAAGTATCAACCCCGGCTGCTTCTAATGATGTTCTGAGGAAAGTGCGATCACGAGCCAGCGTTTTTACATTACGGTGCTTGTCATCTATTTTGTTCAAGTCATGAACTGCTGTGGCCGCTACGATGCAAGCTCGCTTTTTATCCGGCACTTCAGCGAGCTGACTGACGCTCAATACAAACTGACAGGCTGAATCGAGATGTTCAGCAAGGCTGCGTCCCTGACGAGAACCGGTTTGAGCATGAGTTGCATGTAGCTCATACAGCCTTGGTCGAATATCTTTAAAGTATTGTTCGTCTAAACTTTCTGCCTGCTGCTTGAACAAGCGACGGCGATTAAACATTTTTACATCTCTTGCTTTTGTTCGGGAGCAAATTTGGATTTTAGATATTGAGACTTTAGATTTTTGAAAGCTGATAAGCGTTACGTGAGCGGGAGAGAGCATATGTCGTCACATGCCCTCTCTTTCAGAACCGAAGTTCAGGATAGATAGAAGACCTATGCGCTTTCCTGATGCTCAGCAAGAATCAATCGGTATTCGTACCGTTGCCCCTCAACATGCCGTTTTTCAAATCGGCAGTCTTGTTTTTTAAGAGTGTGAATGGTAGCTGAGAATCGATGGCCGACAGCATCAACCAATTCTTCCCGAGAATGCCACACACCATCAGACATCAGTCTGAGTAGTCGATTCGGTAAGTTATCTTTCATAGCCTTAATCTCGATAGTATGTACCACCAGACAAGACATGGCCTATAATTGATACACCACATATGCAATTAGCAAGCTAGGCACCCGTCTGGCTTGCTTTTTAATTTAGCACATTTGGGTTAGTACTGCTGTTAGCTTCCTTTTGAGGTAATAAGGCGTCATTTGAGTGACGTATCATTTTGCTCCGTTTTGCTGTAAAATAATGTTCACCAGCTATTTCCTCCAGAGGAATTGAAAAAGTACGGCTGTTAGGTGATCGCATAGCGACCAAATAAAACCCCTCTTAGGGATTGAGGGCCAGGACTAGCAAAATAGTTCTGGCTTTTTCGTTCTGTAATTTCCTTAAGAGTCTCCTTGTATTGTGCCTGGCGCGATCGCTCAAATCTCTTGAGGTGAAATAAAGCGTTATGCAAACATACGGCTTCACTATTGCTACTGATTGACTTCGGTCTAATTTCACCGGGTGTAGCGATTAAGTGTACGTGCTTTATTGCATATGTCCATAATGGCTGAGAAAATAGAATTGATCAAGCATTGTGCCGACAAAGTGTACGTGCATTTTTGGGTAAGCGGCTATGGTTCGCAAACGTCCTTCGATTACGCTCTCGATTTCGGAACAGGAAAAGGCCCAGCTAGAGCAGCTAGCGCTGGATTTTGGTCAGACCTGGGGAGAGAATGCTAATGTTTCAAAACTTATTAAGGCGATCGCAAAAGGAAAGCTGCGGTTGGCGGCTAATCATGATTGGGGGCGCGATCGCATTGACACGCTTAACCGGGCGCTGAACCGACTTAAAGATGAAGGCTATTTTGAGGAAGCCCTGGAGCTGGCTGATTTGCTATTGGCGCGCAGTGAGCTGAGCCGTCCGCTGCGGCAGGAAATTCAGGAATGGGTGGATGAACCCGGATCTCCTTGGCGAATGCAAATAGAGAGCTTTATTCGGCAGGAGCGGCCTTTTCGGCTAGCCTATCAAGATGCGGCTGATCGCATTTGGAGCTTCAGCGTGCGCTATGCCAGCATAGAGCGTCACGAAGACCGCCAGTATTTGGACTGCTGGTGCGACAGAACAAAAGACAATCAGGACATTGAAGCGCTAAGACACAACTGGACGCTACGGTTGGATCGGATTCCTGATGAGGCGGTGATTGCGCCGGCTGAAGGGGCCTGGCAACCTGGGCTGAACTTTGTTGATGTGGAGTTTTATCTGTTGAATCGGCTGGCAATGGGCTATCGCTCTAAGACCGGGGCAGATTCGGTGAGCGAATGGTTGCCTGAACAGCAGGTGCGGCGAGTGGTGAGACGGATTCACAGCACTTTTTGGTTTTTTCGAGAGATTAGGCGGTATGGGGCGGATTGTGTGATTATTGGGCCGGATGATGTGCGCGATCGCTTTGTTCAAGATTTGGAGCAAATGGTACAGAACTATCAGCGGAACAGCTCGGAAAATGGGTGAGAAGGGTTTGTCGAGAGCCCTGATAAATTCAAAACTTTCGCCCTAATGTTTCAATTCTCAGAGAGGTTCAGAGAGATTTGGTTTCGTTACGACAACTTGACTAGAGTGCATACAAAAAGATTCAGAGTCTGTGGCTAGATTTCCGCTGGTGCCTGGCTGCCGGATACTAGGATTGAATGCTGGGGCGATCGCACCCAATCAAAAGTCAGCAAGAGGAGTCATGAAAAGCAATGGTTGAACCGAGCTTGATCGGGATGCTGTGGGCAACGGGGATGATGGCGATCGCGATCGCGCTAGCAAGCTGGCAGCGATTGGGACTCTCTAAAATGCTGGCGATCGCCACCGTCCGCACCTTAGTTCAGCTACTGGCCGTGGGCCTTTTTCTCTCCATTATCTTCACGGCCAACAATCCCATTGCAGTCCTGCTTCTGTTGCTGGGTATGGTGACGATCGCCGCTACTGTTGCCCGCAGCCGCATAGACAGAGACTTGCCTAAACTACTGAAGTGGGTTTGGCTGGCTATATTTACAGGCGGGCTGATCACAATGACCTATGTGATCCTGCTGGTGGTACGGCCAGAACCCTGGTACGATCCGCGCTATCTAATTCCGTTTACGGGCATCGTGATTGGCAATGCAATGACAGCCGCCTCAATTTCGGGTGAGCGTTTAGTCAGCGCCTTACGCAACAACCGAGTTGAGATTGAAACCCACTTGAGTTTGGGCGCTACGCCTGCTCAGGCCGTAAGTGCTTACCGTCAGGCGGCAATCAAAGCGGGGCTGATTCCAACTATCAACGCGATGATGGTGGTTGGGCTGGTCACTTTGCCGGGTGCCATTACAGGTCAAATTTTGGCAGGAGCCGATCCGTTAACTGCGGCTATCTATCAAATATTGATCATGTTTATGCTGGCGCTGGCGACCTTGATTGCGGCGCTGGTCGTTACCTATGGCATTATGCGACAGTTTTTTACGCCTGCTATGCAGTTGATAGAGCCAGTAAAGTAGGGCTGTGGCGTGAGTAATGATTGCACTGCGCACGGCTGCGGTACTCCTACGAGTTATCACTGGGCTGGGTAGCAACGGCGGCATCTCTGACAAATCCATTCAGGTCTGGGCGATAGCGGGCCATGAAGGTGCCCTGGGCATCGTACAGCTCGACTGGGACTTGGGCTTTGGTACTTAACAGCGTGATGTCTTGTAGTAGCTGGTTGGCCTGGCCGATTAAGGGTTCGGTAGGCGTGACGGCAGCTCGCTGGTCGGGTGGGGTGATGGACTGGTCAATGACGCTGTCATAGCCTTGAAACACGTCAAGGCGAACATTGCCATTTCGAACGGAATAGGTGCATTTTTGCGCATTTGCCGCGCCACAGGCGACAAAGAACTCGGGTTCGATAGGCTGAAACCTGAGCGCGACTTGCAAGTTATTTTCGGCTTTGTTATAAGCGCTGTTATATATTCCCAATAGGGCCTGAGCCTCTGCATGGGCAAGGGTTCCGGCGGAAACGTCGCCAAGCTGGCCGATGGCGTTCTTCCAGTTTTCAGCAGAAATTGTCCACTGTTCTTCGGTTTCGGCGCGTTGGGCACTGGCCGCGAGCTGTTTGGCTTTAGATAGCTCACGGCTGGCGCTGCGCTCTTGCTCTGTGCGATCGCGCACTTCGTCCAACTGCTTTAAATAGTCGGGCAAAATGTTCTGCGCCTCACCGTGGGCTTTGGTACCCTGCGGAATCTGGCTGAGGTTATTGACCGCCGACTCCCAAGAGGTCAAAGCATCCTCCCAATCTTCTAAAGAGCCTGCTGTCTCGACCTTTTTAGTCGCCAGACTAGCCGCCTGCTGGGCCTGGCGAATGCTCACTTCCGCCTTCGATTCGGTATTGATGCGCACCAAGATAGTGGCCCGATTAGCCCGATATTCCAGCAGCTTGCGGTCAGCTAGCTCGCGGACTGGGCTGTCATCAGGCACAGATTCTAAAGCCAGCGAAGCGGCCTGCCAATCGTCGGCAATGCTTTGCCAGGTCGCTACGGAATGCGGCGGATTCTGTGAATTTACCGCTGCGCGATAAGCCTTAGTTTGGGCGTCGCTGACCTGATCTAACGCGCGTAGCTGGGCTCGATAAGTGGGGAGGACAGCTTGGGCATCGCTGTAGTAGGGCGACCATATAGGAATGGGCGCGAGCTGAGCGATCGCCCGCTTGAGCCGCTGTTTGGCTGTGGTGACGCCATCGAGAGAGGCATCGACGCGCAGATCGCTGATGGCTTCGTCGCCGACAACTTGGGCGGTTTGAATGCGATCGCACGACGCCCCAAACGAACAGGGCCGGGTCAACACATGCCCCAAAATACCCACCACGATAAAGCCCATTGCCCCGACAAAAATCCACGGACTGCGCTTAGTCTGCTGCTGCCACTGCTCACGCTGGCGCTGCACCTCCTGCTCGTCAACCAGGGCGACATCTTCAAACGCTTCGTCCTCGTCAGCGTGACCTTCTAAGTAGTAGTCAGGGTCATCTTCGTAATCTGCTTGGCCGTCTTCGTCAGCGTCAAGCTCGCTGTCATCAGCTTCAGTACTGTCAGCATTATCTTCAAGATCACCTTCGTCACTTTCGTCAGCATCATTGCCGTCACTGTATGCCTCGCGATCGGCTGTGGGGTCTGTATTGAAGTCTGCGGCAAAGGCATGTTCTTCAGCCTCGTATGGATAGGCGCTAACGCCTGCGTCATTCGTCGCCTGCACATCATCCTCACCGTGCCCAGTGCCATGCCCAGTGCCTTCTTCAAACATCAGCGCTTCTAACGCATCGACATCGGCTTCATAGGTGCGATCGCGTCCAAAATCTTCAGAGGAAAGGCTATCTGTAATTTCAGCAAAATCTAGCTCGGTTTCTGGTTCGGCCTCTAGCTCGGCCTCCATCTCAGCCTCCATCTCGGCCTCTGTCAAAGCAGGTGTCAGCGCCGTCGGCTCTACCTCAAGGGCTGCCTCCTCAGCCGGGCTTTCAGCCAGCGCCTCAGTAGCAAACTCTTCATGCCTAGGGATAAAGACGCTGCTAGTCATCCCTGCATAGTCGTAGGTTAGCGGCTGTGAGCCGGATAGTTCTTCTTTAAGTAGCTCAGTTTCTGACGGGTCAAAAATTTCATCTTCAACCGTCGATTCTGCTGAGATGAAGGTGATATCCTCGCTGAGATCAAAGAAACTCGAAGCAGCATCTTCATCTGTCTTTGCCGTGAAGGGCAGATCTACCGAAGGCAGCTCAAAACTAGAAGACTCTGATTCCAGCGGGACTACAATGCCCGTGGCCAAGTCTGCTTCTAGCGCAGTTTCACTATCTAGTTCGGTATCTGATTCGGCATCTAGATTGAAATCAACTTGACTCTCCTGTTCGTCCTCGCCCTGCCAGTCACCTTCTAACTCGTCAGCGATCGCGCCATCTAAGTCGTCATCTAAGTCGTCATCTAGAGTGCTACTTGAAGCCTCGTAAACGGGATGCTCTAACGTAATGCTGTGCGCTGTGGTACTGGCATCAAAATCATTTACCTCAAAGCCTGTCGCAAAATCATCCGCCTCAAAATCATCTGCATCCGCTTCCAGCTCAGCGTCAAAATCCGAGTCAGGGTCTAGCGCTGGCATTAATCCCGCACCGAAATTCAGCTCTAAATTGGATTGCAAGTTGGATTGCTCTGCTAAATCAAGTTCTAAATCTAAATCAGACTGCATTTCCAAGTCAGACGCTAGCGGCGAATCAGACTCTAGCTCTAGCTGCAAATGCTCGTCGTCTAGCTCCGAGGGAACCGGCTCATGGTCACCGTCAGGTGCGAAGGTTCCTGCCGAAATTTCGACATCCATCGGGTTGTGAAAAATGGGCACTTCGTCCCTTGCCGTTGCATAGGTGCTGTACCTGCCACGAAAAGGCGTAGCTAATGTGCCAATTTGAGGTTGAGTGCTCGGCTGCGGGTCAAACTGCGGCTGACCAAACAAATCCTCAAAGCTATCTGCCAGCTTCCAAACAAACGAGCGCATAGTAAAGGGCTTGGGCTCGCTACGGTGCTTTAAAAACAACTGCACAGGCACTTCTTCTCCGGCATCTGCTAGCTCGGCAGCTTCTTCTGGCAAGCCCGTCGTATCAAACTGGTCGCGCAAATGCTGCTCTAGCCAGTCAAGGGTTTGGCCTGCCAAAGGCTCTGCCTGAGCGCTGTCGAGCGGATACTCAATCAGCACCATCACCTTGTCACGACCTAGCGTACAGCGGGCGATCGTATCAGGTGGCGTATCGCTTTGCTCAGTAAGGGCCTGAGTAACTTCTGTGGATAGGCGCTGAAAAGTGAATGCAGACATAGGACGGTGCATTCGTGCAGAATGCAGATATTTCCAAAAACTAGCGAGCAAAAGCTAAAGGGCTGTGAAACACACTACCCTCTAGAGAGAGTAGGCTACCGCCTTAAAGAGAGCAAGCTGACAAGCCGTGGCTTACCGTAGTCTTTATCAAAAATTACTAATACGTCTTTTGGAGGAACGACATTCATCATGAATATTTTGATTGTGGAAGACGAAGCCGAGATTGCCGAACTCATTCAGCTATACCTGTCTAAGGAGGGGTTTGACTGCCATATTTGCCGGGATGGTAACACTGCACTTGACCAGTTTAAAACTATTCAACCAGATTTAATTGTGCTTGATTTGATGCTGCCGGGCCTAGATGGGTTAGAAGTATGTGCCAGAATCCGCCAGCAGCAAGCGATCAAAGACCCTTACATCATGATGCTAACAGCCAAAGGTGAAGAGCTAGACCGAATTATTGGTCTTTCTACGGGCGCGGACGACTACATGGTGAAGCCCTTTAGCCCGCGGGAGCTAGTAGCCAGGGTGCGGGCGGTGCTCAGACGGAGCCTGAGACAGGGCGGTCAGGCAGTCAGCCATATTTACCAGACGGCTCATTTCACGCTAGATCTCGACCAGCGCACGGTCTATCAAAGGCGAAATCTGGCCTTTGCAGACATCGGCTCTGCTGAGGATCTAGGCCCCTTAGTTCAACGCCCCTTGGTTCAACCCGGACAGGGTTCCCAAAATGAATCCAAATCTCTCACCCCTGACAGTATTTTGCTTGAACTGACGCCTTTGGAATTTGACCTGCTGGCTACATTTATGAGCTATCCGGGCCGAGTTTGGAATCGCGCTCAACTGATCGAAAAGCTGTGGGGCAGTGAGTTTTTTGGCGATGAACGGGTGGTAGATGCCCATATTGCTCGGCTGCGGAAAAAAATTGAGCCTGATTCTGCTAATCCTACGTTTGTAAAGACGGTCGTCGGCGTCGGCTATCGGTTTGAAGATGAGACAGCATGACATGATTTATGACTAAACCCAATGGCAGAGCCCAGAAAACTAACCAAAAAACTAGCCAGAAAACTAACCTTCGCAGCCGCCTGCTGCTATCCCAACTGCTCGTGCTGGCCGTCACCGCTATCACCTTAGCGACGGTCAGCCGCTTATCGGCACCTCGCTACTTTGTCATCACTTTGCAGCGGATGGAACGCCGGGGCATTCGGACGCAGCAAATTCGCGGGCCACTGATGCAGGTTTTTGAGGGGGCCTGGGCGCGAGGGATGACCTGGTCGGTTGTGCTGGGTGGGGCAACGGCGGGGGTAACAAGCTACTGGCTATCGAGGCGGATTACTAAGCCGCTGCTGCGGATGGAGCAGGTCACGGGGCAGTTTGCGGCGGGAGATTTTTCTTCGCGGGTGCCGCCGCTAGATATTCCTGAGTTTGATCGACTAGGGCATAGCTTTAATCGGATGGCGGATGATCTGGAGGGGGTTGAGCAGCGGCGGCGGGAGCTGGTGGGTGATTTGACCCATGAGCTGCGCACGCCCCTGACGATTGTGCGGGGCTATTTGGAGGGGCTGGCAGATGGGGCAGTCGCGCCGTCGGCAGATACCTATGGCAAGCTAGCGCGTGAGACTGAGCGGCTGCAACGGCTGGTGGATGATTTGCAGGAGCTTTCTAAGCTGGAGTCGGGTTATTTACCCATTGAGGCGAGGGCGGTGGCTTTAGCGCCCTTGATTACGCAGGTGAGCGATCGCTTTGCCGATCAGCTTCTAGGCATTGACGACCTTACCCTGACGGTAGCGATCGCGCCAGATCTACCGCCTGTATGGGGAGACCCAGCTCGGATCGAACAGGTGTTAATCAA
The DNA here is from genome assembly GCA_049791095.1 of Phormidesmis sp. GTDB lineage: Bacteria > Cyanobacteriota > Cyanobacteriia > Phormidesmidales > Phormidesmidaceae > Phormidesmis. The sequence continues at coordinate 77,866 of JBAQZP010000140.1, read as the reverse complement.
TTTGCTTAGTAATGCCCTGCGCCATACCCCAACGGGAGAGGTCAGCATTTGCACCCGTATAAAAGGTGACTTTGTTTGGGTTGAAGTTGCCGATACGGGGATAGGGATTTCGGCGGAGGATTTGCCGCATGTGTTTGAGCGGTTTTGGCGAGCGGATAGGTCACGCGATCGCGCCAGTGGCGGCTCGGGCATTGGTCTATCTATCTGCCGACGCCTAATAGAGCTACAAGGCGGACAGATTACCGCTCAAAGCCAGCCGGGCATTGGCAGCACCTTCAGCTTTTCCTTACCCATTCACTTGGTTATATAAAGAATAGACAAACGCGGAAGACGCCTCAGTAATAACGCGGGCATGATGACAATACACTGCCGTAGTTATACGGACTAACTACGCAGTAATACTGAGGTCTCAGGCGTTATGCAGTCGTCGCTTTCTGTTTTATCACCGATTACAGCCGCTATTCAAAGGCCGTTGATGCGCGATCGCTTCACAATCCTTCGCAAAGTTGGCAGTGGCGGGTTTAGCACAACCTACCTGGCGCAAGACACCACTGCTGCGCCACCTATGCCCTGCATCATCAAGCAGCTAAAATATCCGAATCCAAAAGCTTCAGGCAAAGCGGGGAACACAACAAACCCCTCTAAAACAAACCAGGCGAGATTGCTAGCCGAGCGGATACAGCGCCGATTCCGCCGAGAAGCCTATACAATGGCGCGCTTGGGCGCACATCGTCAGCTCCCTCGCCTGCTAGATCACTTCACTGAAGCGGGTCAGTTTTATCTGGTGCAAGAATACATCCCCGGCCAAACCCTTAGCCAGGAGCTTCAGGCCAGCGGCCCTAAAAGAGAGGCCGAGATCAAGCAATTTTTAAGGGATATCATTCCAGCCCTGCGCTACATCCACCGCCAGAACATACTGCACCTTGACCTCAAGCCTGCTAACATCATCCGTCGCCGCGATCGTTCCGCTAGCCAGTCAACCCTAGTGCTAATCGATTTTGGAGCCGTCCGTCGCTACAGCCCAGAAAATTATTGGGACACCGCCGATCGCTGCACAGGCACCCCCGGCTTCTGCCCTACCGAACAGTTTGAAGGCAAGCCTACTTACGCCAGCGATATTTACGCCCTGGGCGCGACCTGTTTACACATGCTAACGGGCCTCTCTCCACTAGCTTTGGCTACCGCTCCTAAGGGCCAGAACCTGTGCTGGCAGGAAGATGTACGGGCCACGCCTGGCTTCACCCACATTCTGACAAAAATGCTAAACCCAGACCCTGCTCGCCGCTTTCAAAGCATAGAAGAACTTGACCGCGCGCTGAAATTAGAAAGTTACTACAACGACCTCGAACGCTGCTTGACGACAAAGCCGCTGAGCGATGAAATTGCGGCTAAGCCAAAAGTCTGCTTGCTGAACAGTGTCGATAAAGGCGTGAATAAAAGCCAGGCTCACCCGCAGGCCGATGCCATCCGTCAATGGCAGCAGCGCCGCCGTCAGTTCAAAGCCTTTATGCCCCGGTAAATATCGGCTCAAGGTAGTCAGATAAATCCGATCTTTGTGGAGATTCGTACTGCTACTGTAGATGGGCTACGGCTGATGCCGTGGTTTAAAACCACAAACCACAAGATAGTAGATACGCGAAAACACATGATGATTTCTAAAAAAGGATTGCGCTGGATGCTTGGGCTGACGGCTTTAGCCGTGGGTATAGGGGCACCTCAAAAAGCTTTTGCAGGGCATACCAACACCATTTTGCACACCATGCTAGACGGCAGCTCGGAAGTCGCGGAAGACGGCGATATGAGTATGCTCGTGGGTGATGCCAATGGCATGGGCGAAGCCTACGTCTTTGGGGTAGATGGCGATGAGACAACGCTGTGCTACACGCTGCTGGTTTCTGGCGTACAGACGGTGCCGGTAGGCGATGGCATGGCCGCTCACATTCACGAAGGCCCCATGGGTGAAAATGGCCCAGTGGTCGCTGCTTTGGCTGGCCCCGAAGATGGCAATGCGGCTGATTGCCTAACCGAGGGTGAAGAAGGTAAGTTTCCGACGGGAGAAATGGGCATTGTGCAGCGCATTCTTAATAACCCTGAAGACTTTTACGTGAATGTACACAATCCTCAATACCCGAATGGTGTGATTCGCGGGCAGCTAAGTTCTAGCCACATGCACTAAGAAAATTAGCATTTTCTAACTATTGCCATAGGGGTTGATCGCGATTAGCTCCTATGATTCTGCATCTACTGAAGCATCTACCAAATTCTCATTTGTTGCCGGGATCTGTCCGGTTAACCACTGGTCAATGATGTCATGCAAACTAATGGCATTTTCGTCATAGAGGAAATGCCCGGCATTGTCCATTTCTATAAAGGTGAGCTGGACGCTGAGGGTGTTGACATACTGGCCCCAGGTGATGGGAATGACGCGATCGCACTTCCCCCACAGCAGCAGCGTCGGCACAGGCAATAGTGGAATCAACTCTCGCGTCAGCGGGCTAAAGCTATTGGACGTGCGCGACTTTACCAAATAGCAAAACATTCGCGCCGCCCCGCGTTCTTGGGTCGGACGCACGAACCCTTCTACCACGGCGTCATCGATCCGACTAACGTCCTGAGAAAGCGCCCGTAGTACCAAGCGGATTAGCTTTGGCCTGCGCACCAGCCTAAAAAGAGGGCGAATGAGCAGCGGCGAGGCCAACCAGCTTTCCACCACCGCGCCGATTTTGGCCGCCGGGCCACCTAACTCCTGACGAGCCGCAGGCAGCGTCAGCATAATCAACCGGTTGACCTGTTCGGGATGGGTCGTGGCCGCTTGCAAAGCCACCGAAGCGCCCAGCGAATGCCCCATCAAAATCATCGATCGGCGCAGATAAGTTTGCCAAAAGGCGGATACCTGCGCTACCCATAAATCAGTATTCAGTGCCTGGGCCACTTTTTGTGAGCCGCCAAACCCCAGTAAATCTAGCGCGTACACCGGGCGCTCTTGAGCAAATGCTTGCAGGTTTTCTCGCCATTGCTCCAGGCTAGATCCGGCTCCATGCAAAAGCAAAAGGGGAGCTTCGTTTTGAGTTCCTAAAGTTTCGGCCAAATGCGTGTAGCGAATCCGCCAGCCGCGCCAATACCATAAGCGCTGCTCGCCAAGATAGACGCCAGACTTTGGTTCGCTGTGAAATATGTGACCAGATGTGCCTTTGAATGTACCTTTGACTGGGCGATCAGATTGCGTCATTAATCAACTTTACGCGCTACCCGCTTTCCCTCATGCTAGAGATACTTTTACATGCATTGTAAGGAAAGCACCCATGGATCCTGTCAAATTGATGAAGCAAGAAGTCGGTCGCGCTGCTGCCGCACAGGTCAAATCTGGCACAGTTGTGGGCTTGGGAACGGGTTCGACGACGGCTTTTGCGATTCAGTTTATTGGCGAGCGCCTCGCCTCGGGTGAACTCAAAGACATTAAGGGCATTCCGACTTCGTTTCAAGCATCGGTGTTGGCCAAGCAGCATGGCATTCCGCTAACGACGCTCGATGAAGTTGACCATATTGACATTGCGATTGATGGAGCAGATGAGGTCGATCCGCAGATGAACCTGATCAAAGGCGGCGGCGCGGCGCACACTCGTGAGAAAGTGGTGGATGGCCTGGCTGAACGGTTTGTGGTGGTGGTTGACAGCTCTAAATTAAGTGACAAGATTGGGACTATTTTTGCATTGCCGGTGGAAGTTTTGCCGATGGCGATCGCACCCGTCACCCGCGCCCTACAAAAGCTAGGCGGTCAGGTAGAAATGCGCATGGGCGTCGCTAAAGACGGCCCGGTGATTACCGATCAGGGCAACATGGTGCTAGATGTCACCTTTGACGGCATTGACAATCCGGCTGAGATGGAAAAAACCATCAACAACATTCCAGGCGTGCTAGAGAATGGCCTATTTGTAGGGCTAGCGAGCGAAGTACTGATCGGTGAGGTAAAAGACGGCGAGGCGACTGTACGGCGCATGTAATGGTTAGCTGACTTCGCATAAGGTTCTTTAAACGCTTTACAAGTTGCGTGGTTTCGTCCGCAACACGAGTGAAACATTCCAAGAGTCATGAATTTGCTTCACCACTGCCTAAACTAGAATGGGAGTTTTCAGTTAAAAAGAGGTCGAGGCGATGACAGTTTCTCCAGAGGAGCCCTAAACTCAGCCCCTTATCCTGAGTGATATGTGGAAGAAACTCAATTTTCTCATATGCTGAAGCGGTGTTCTGACCGATTGTAGCCGCAGCCTCAATAGTGCCTCAGCGCCTGACGCGGAGCCTGGTTCTAGGACGTGTGGTGATGACCCTGGTGAAGGCATTAGACCTATCCCGATTAGAAGATTTTCCGCATACCCGTCCTCTCGGTCAGGGCACTTTGGCGTTTCTGGGAGATGATATGTCTAAGTCTGCGATAGAGCCTGAAATTTGTCCTATCTATCCTCATGCGGCGGGTATTGATATTGGTGCAGAGTCGCACTGGGTAAGCGTTCCTCCCGAGCGAGATTCAAAGCCAGTACGAGAGTTCGGCTGCTTCACAGGTGAGCTTCATGCGCTGGCGGCCTGGCTGAAGCAATGTGGCGTTACGACTGTGGCGATGGAATCAACCGGCGTTTACTGGATACCGGTGTTTCAGATACTAGAGACCAGTGGCTTTGAAGTGTTCTTGGTCAACGCTCGTCGAGTCAAAATGGTGCCGGGCCGAAAAAGTGACGTGCTTGATTGCCAATGGCTCCGGCAGTTGCACAGCTATGGATTGCTATCGGCGTCTTTCCGCCCTCAGGATGCGATATGTGGGTTACGTAGCTACATCCGCCATCGGGAACGGCTTACTCAAAGCACCAGCACCCACATTCAGCGGATGCAAAAAGCCCTCACTGAGATGAACCTTCATCTCAATCGAGTCATCAGCGACGTCACGGGCGTAACCGGCATGGCGATTATTCGGGCCATCGTTGCCGGAGAGCGAGACCCGGCACAGCTAGCGGCCTTGAGAGACCCAAGGACAAAACGGTCAGCGACAGAGATTGCCGCTGCGTTGTCGGGTGATTATCGGGCTGAGCAGGTGTTCATTCTGACTCAGGAGCTTCAGCTCTACGATACCTATCGCCAGCAAATTCATCTGTGTGACCAGCAGATCGAACAAACGCTGAGTGACTTGGACTCGGACGATAGGGCACAGCCGCCTTTGCCACCGAGACCGAAAGGCCGGAAACCGAGCCGTAACGCCCCTGAGTTTGACTTGCGCGCTCATCTCTATCGCATTAGCGGTGTCGATTTCACGCAAATTGATGGGCTTGAATCCCTAACGGTGCAGACGATTCTCTCTGAAGTCGGCCTAGACCCGACTCGCTTCGCGACCGTTAAGCACTTTGCGTCCTGGTTAGGGTTATCTCCAGGCAGTCGTATCAGTGGCGGTAAAGTTCTGAGTACTCAGACTCGAAAGGTGGTTAACCGAGCCGCTAAGGCGTTTCGCATGGCCGCCCAATCGTTGGCCAATAGCAAAACTGCACTGGGAGCCTTTTATCGTCGCCTTCGTAGTCGGCTTGGCCCGCCCAAAGCTATCACCGCAACCGCTCATAAATTAGCTCGGATTTTCTACCATCTATGGACTACAGGCGATACCTATGTCGATATGGGCAGGGATGCTTATGAGCAGCAGTATCAACAGCGGGTGGTCAAAAATCTCAAGCGAAGAGCGAAGCAAATGGGCTTCGAGTTGGTGCCTCAACAAGCTTCCGTTGTGTAGAGTTTCTTAGAAGAGGTTTCACCAACGACAACCCCGCTATAGCAAGGAAGAGTTTGCTCGACGTGGCGATGAAATTTATGAATCTCAGGTGCGCCAGCAAGTTGAGGAAGGCAATCATGGAAAAATTGTGGCGATCAACATTGAACAGGAGCCTTTGAGGTCGCCGATACGCCAATGGTAGCAGTCGATCGACTTTATGAACGGGAACCCGATGCTCAACCTTGGGTGATTCGGATTGGACATCAAGCAGTCTTCCGTTTTGGCAGCCGCAGTCTGAGAAAGCCCGTATGATGTTCGGTGTGGTCAATGATAGCTGTGAAGCAATCATCAAAATTGCAGTGGGTCGTATCGGTTCACCCAAAATAACCGTTGATGCGGTCATTGATACAGAATTTACCAGCTTTCTGTCTTTTGCAAAGTCCTCGGTAGCTGAACAACTCAACCGTCATGCCTCCCCATGCTACCCCCTCAATGGCATGATAGCTCTGTAAGCTTGACTTAGTTGTGGCAGATGGTGAAACTCTACTATCGCGGTATGGCAGAGCAAAATGGCAAACCCAAGATTGGACGAAGCGCACGGCTGTTGGGAGTCAGGTTCAACGTTGACATCGATATTGAGCAAATGCCCGCTGGCTGTGTCGATGAGCGAGGCTATTTGAGACCGGAAGCAAAGCGCGAGTGTACGGAGGAAACTATAACCGTTGCCATCAAAAATGCGAAAGGAATGTCGGTCTCGCTCTCCATTGAGGGTTTACCAGCCTTTCGCAAACCAGCTAAGTTTGGGGGTACAGGTCGAGATCCGCTTTGGCAAATTGATAACAGCAAGATTACTGGTGAGCTGGAAGCAGTTCAGGATAGCCCCACCCACGTCAGTATTCTGCCAAGCGCTACAATGCTTTTAGAGAAGTACGAGGCAGCGCTGGCAAATACTCAAAACGATTGGGAACGAGTTGATTAGTCTGACATCAATACCTGGAGCCTATTGCGATGGCATGGATATTTAGTCTATCGGCAGAATGCGGTTCGGATGAAAGGAAGGCAAAGCTATTTGCCCAGCATTTTGAGGGAGTGACTTGGAAGCTCTCCAATAGACGTCAATGCCAATGCCGAACAGACACTTTTCAAGATATTGATGAGAATTGGTGGTGCCGGGTCTATCCTAACAATATCAGTAAGATGGGAATCGAGTCTTCTGAAAGTGCTTATGTAATGACAGAGCTAGGCATTCTCTTTTACCAACATTTGCGCTCTGCTCCCAAATTCCGATATGCCTTAGTTGGGGTCGAAGTCGATGAATTCAGGACTCATAGCGAATTATTAGAAGATGCCTCTGATTTATCAACCCCAGGTTTAGTTTTAGCAGAAGATATTGGACAAGTGCTGGAACTATCTTCAGCGTATCGGGCTTTCAGGCCCGGTTACGTTTGGTTTCCCTATGAGGGTGAAATTTATAATCCACTAAAAGCTTCTCCAAGTCTGAAGAATAAGCTGAATGAATTATTGCTGGCAAGCTGATTGACCTATTGCGAAGCCGCATAACAACACGTTGGAGCGGACGGGCGAGAGAGCTTGGTGAAGAAGTAAAAGATACTAGCCGCCGCTCAACTTAGCCGTTAGAGTGAGATGGGACTAGTTCAGCTTTTTGCTTTTAACAGAATTCAAAAAGAGCTTGAAATAGATGGCTTGAGATAACTCTTTGAGAGGAAATAGCAGGTAAGTCAGCGGGTTGATGGTGACGATGATGTTGCGGATATCGCGTTTGGCCAGAAAGACGATGGCTTTGGCGATCGCCCCCGCACTCATCACCCCCACCGGATTCAAATTACTTTTAAACGGCCCTAGCACCAGCTTACGAATCACGCAGGGCGCATCGGTTCGACGCAAATTGATCAAGTCACCAATCAGCCTTTTAGAAATTTCATACAGCGGGCTAAAGGCAGGATTGACTTCCGCTTCGGACGTGTTGACCCAAATTTCTTTAACTGCGCGGCCCGTGCGGTTGTCCACCGTTTCTAAGAAAACTTCCATCATGCGCCAGGCAGAAAGGGCATTGACGTCTAGTGACTGTTCGATGGCACGAGGAGACTGTTCGCCCATGACGTTAATACCGTGATTAATCAGCAGAATATCCACCTTGCTAAAAACCTCGCTTAGGTCAGATTCCTGTCCGGCCTGCCAGGCGATCAGCTTTGCCGCGCCGGGAATGTTGGCTTCGGGTGAGGTCGTCAGCGCGATTGGTTTTGCACCCTGTTTGGCAAGTTCTTGAATCATGGCGCGGCCTAAGGTGCCGGATGCGCCCGTGACGGCAATGGTTTTGCCCTTGAGCGACAGGGCTGTGCCCAAAAGCTGGTCGCTGAGGGGGAAAAGCCCGGCGTAGTAGGCGTTGGTGTCGTCGAAGTGGTGCCGCCAGTGGTAGGTGCGGTTGACTCGCCAGCGGCCAGGAATGCCGGTGAGCGGGCCGGGTTCGTGCGTGAGGTCGGTGCCGGTGAGCAGGCCGCGCGATCGCCCCAAAGCCGTCAGCAAAAAGCCCCCTGCATAAACCACACCCGCCCAGAGTCCAGGCGTATGAGTGACGACGGCAGCTAGCGCCATAACGCTCATCATGAACACCGCTTCAGGGACATCATTGCGAAGCTGAGCGGTGCGGTACACCTCTGTACTGATAGGCGAGAAGTCTTTTTTGTAGGCGCGGTGGTGCCAGTTGTGTAGGCGCTGCAAGAGGGGCAACCGATGGCTAAGAAAATGGTAGAAGTCGCGCACGATTTCGACGAGAAAGATGGCGGCGATCGCCCAAAGAATCTGGCCATTGATCTGGCCATTGATCTGGCCTAAGGACTGCTGCGTAAACTGCCAGGTGAGTGACTGTATCAATGAGCTTGCCATTGTAATAAGGAGACGCCACGGGTAGGGGACTTAACGTTGCTTAAGAATTAATGGTAAACCGCGATCGCTCAAAAGTGGGCAGCAATCCGCTTCAGCTCGTTGTTCTAGCAATTGTTCTATGGCTCGCACTGCTAGCCGCTTGGCGGCGTGTCATATCCTTAATATACGTAGGTGAAAAATCCGGGTATTCTTTGTATCAAGTAATATTAATCAGTATTCACCATGACAGCGGCGCTGCACGAACAAGAAAAAATCAACCGCGCTCAGGCGATTAGCTACGACGAGGTGCAGGCGATTCCTGAAGTGTGGCCCATCGTCGCTGCGAAGTATGGCGAACATTTAGCGCTGCATGACCCGCATAATCACCCTGAAACGAGGTACACCTACGCTGAATTGAATGCTGCAATTCGGCAGTTTGCGACCGGCCTGCAATCGCTGGGGGTAAAGCCGGGTGAGGCGATCGCTCTTTTTAGCGAAAACCGTCCGCGCTGGATGGTAGCTGACCAAGGCATCATGACGGCAGGCGCAATTGATGCGGTGCGCGGCGCGAATGCAGATGTCAGCGAGCTGATGTTTATTATCGATCACAGCGACAGCGTGGGTCTGGTAGTGCAAGACATGACGACGCTGGACAAGCTGGCAGGTGAGCTTGGCAAGCTGTCAGGCGAGCGGCGACTGCGCTTTATTATTTTGCTGACCGATGAAGCGGCGAAGCTCGATGGTGACAATGGCCAGGGGAGTGACCTCAGTGATGCGCGGGTGCTCAATTTTTCTGAGCTGATGGCGCTGGGTAAAGCAGGCACTTTTGAACCGGTGGCTTTGTCACGCGATCGCACTGCCACCCTCATGTACACCTCTGGCACCTCCGGTATGCCCAAAGGCGTCATGCTCAGTCACAGTAATCTGTTCTCTCAAATTGCCGGTGCGAGCAGCGTAGTCACCGTTGGCCCTGGCAAAAAGGTAATGAGCATTCTACCGATCTGGCATTCTTACGAGCGCTCGTTTGAATACTTCACCCTGTCGCAGGGCGTAACGCAAATCTACACCAACATCCGCACTGTCAAGAAGGATCTAAAAGCGCACAGCCCGCAGTACATGGTGGCCGTGCCGCGCCTGTGGGAGTCGATTTACGAAGGTGTGCAAAAGCAGTTTCGCGACCAGCCAGAAAGCAAGCAAAAGCTGGTTGATTTCTTTTTGAGGCAAAGCTTGGAATACATTCGGGCGCGGCGCGTTTTGGCCGGATTGGACTTAAGTCAGCTCGATCCTTCGCCCGGTGAAAAGCTAGTGGCGGCGCTGAAGCTGTGTTATTTATGGCCGCTGCATCAGGTGGGCGATCGCCTCGTCTATCAAAAAGTCAGAGCAGCGCTAGGCGGCGAAGTTGACTATTTAGTGAGCGGCGGCGGCTCGATTGCCGATTATTTAGAAGACTTTTACGAGCTAGCGGGCGTCGAAATTTTGGGTGGCTATGGCCTGACCGAAACCTCGCCGATTACCCATGTGCGCAGACCCTGGCGGAACTTGCGCGGGGCGGATGGGCAGGCGGTGCCCGGCGTTGAGACAGCCATTGTCGATTTGGAAACGCGCCAGCCGGTGCCAGTGGGCAAGCCAGGGCTCGTTTTACTACGCGGCCCGCAAATAATGCAGGGCTATTACAAAAATCCTGAGGCAACGGCTAAGGCGATTGATCGCGAGGGCTGGTTTGATACGGGCGACCTGGGGCAAGTCACGCCACAGGGTGATTTGATTATTACCGGGCGGGCAAAAGATACGATTGTGCTGACCAATGGCGAGAACATTGAGCCGACGCCGATTGAGAATGCTTGCTTGCGCAGCCCGTTTGTCGATCAAATCATGCTGGTGGGTCAAGACCAAAAGAGCCTGGGGGCGCTGATCGTGCCTAATAAGGAGGCGCTAGCGGCTAAGGGCTTATCAGCGGATAGCCTCAACAGCAAACCGATACAGGATTTGTTTAAACGAGAGCTAAAGCGGGAGGTGGCCAATCGACCTGGATACCGGGCAGACGATCGAATTGGGCCATTTGCGCTGTTAGAGGAACCGTTTACAGTGGAAAATGGACTGCTGACGCAAACGCTGAAGGTGAAACGGGCAAAGGTTAGCGATCGCTACCGCGAAACCATTGATACGCTGTTTGCCTGAAGCCGTTTTGCTTAACTTAGCTTAAGGGCTATGCCAGGCGACTTCGTGACAGATGTCCCGATAGCGGGAACAATGCACTGAAGCATATTAAGAAAGCTTGATATATGCGGCTACTGTACGAGTTATCGAATGTTGGCTTGGGTCGATCGTAAAATCTAGCATGAGCCTAATTCAATAGTTTTGATTCAAAAGGTTCTGTTCGGTGTTTGCTGATTGAGTAAGTTTTTGCCTAAATCGAAGCGTCAAACTGTCAATTCTCTTGTTGTCTATTTTATTTACTTCTTTACTTCGCTATGGATCTTTCCCCGTCTCAGCTATTACTCAAGCGCGTTGTCAACATCAAGGCGGTGGTCACGCCGCTGTGGAAGGAGGAAGCTCAAAAGCAACTCCAAAGCCAGCTCAATCAAATTGACGGTCGGTTACAGCAGCTTGAAATGCAAAGCCAGCGCATTTTAACGGAAATGCAAAAGCAGGGCGCTAACCCGGCTGACGCAGGCGCTAATCAGCAAATTAGCAGCGTCCAAAGCAAGCTTAACCAGGACAAAAGCCAGCTTCTTCAGCAAAAGAACCAGCTCCTTCAGCAGCTTCAGCAGGTACAAACCCTAGAGCTAGACAAGGAAGTCAGCCAGGGCCAAATTGACGGCTTTTTCAATGTGTCTGTGGGCGATCATATGATTAAGAAGATGCAAGTCGAAGTTTTGCTGCGCGATGGTGTCGTCGAAGACATTCGTGGCGAACTGTAGCAATTTTGCGCTCGGCGGGCGCATGACCCTGCGCCCCCATGACACTGGCTGAGTCATGAGCAAACCCGTAACTTCTTTGTGTCACCACAACGATATACAATTAGGCGCTGGCTTTTGCTGGCGTGCGTTTGTTGTTCTCCCTTTGACATCCATCCATGATTCGCGAAGTTTTCATGCCTGCGCTCAGTTCTACGATGACTGAGGGAAAAATTGTCTCTTGGGCCAAGTCTGCTGGTGAGAAGGTAGAAAAAGGCGAAACCGTCGTCGTCGTCGAGTCTGATAAGGCCGACATGGATGTGGAGTCTTTCTACGAGGGCTATTTGGCGATTATTATTACCGAAGCTGGCGAGATGGCTCAGGTCAATGATGCGATCGCCCTACTCGCCGAAACCCCCGAAGAAATTGAAGAAGCCAAGCAAAAAGCCGCGAACCTGAGCAGCGCTCAAGCGCAAACCACAGTCAAGGCCGCCGATCCAGAACCCGCCGCTGCCCAAACTGAAGAAACCGTTGCCGCCGTCGCCCAAGCCGTTGCCGACACCTCCACCGCCCCGGCCCAGAATGGCAGTAGTCCACCTTCCGGTCGCGTCGTGATTTCACCACGGGCTCGCAAGCTAGCCAAGCAGCTCAAAGTAGATTTAAACGGGCTGCAAGGCTCTGGCCCACATGGTCGCATTGTTGCTCAAGACGTAGAGCAGGCAGCAGGCAAGGCTCCTACGCCTACTTCTACGCCGAAGCAAGTTGTTTCCGCCGCGCCAACCACGCCCGCCGTCGTTCCGGGTGCTTCTAGGGCATCCGCCGTGCCTGCCCCCGCCGCCGCTGCACCGGGCGAACTCGTTGCCTTCAACACCCTTCAGCAGGCCGTAGTTCGCAACATGGACGCGAGCCTAACTGTCCCTGTATTTCGCGTTGGCTACACGATTACGACCAATCAGCTAGATCGGCTTTACAAACAAATCAAGCCCAAAGGCGTAACCATGACCGCGCTGTTGGCAAAAGCGGTCGCCGTCACGCTCAAAAAGCATCCGGTCGTCAATGCCAGCTTTGCGCCCACCGGCATTCAGTACAGCAGCAGCATTAACATCGCGGTAGCCGTTGCCATGCCGGACGGCGGACTAATTACACCTGTGCTGCGCGGCGCAGATCAAATGGACATTTACTCACTGTCGCGCACCTGGAAAGATTTGGTCGCCCGCAGTCGTTCCAAGCAGCTTTCGCCTGAGGAATACAACAGCGGCACCTTCACCCTTTCTAATCTAGGCATGTTTGGCGTCGATAGCTTTGACGCTATTTTGCCACCGGGGCAGGGGTCTATTTTGGCGATTGGCGGCTCGCAGCCCAAGGTCGTCGCCACGCCGGATGGACTGATGGGCATTCGCAATCAAATGCGAGTGAATATGACCAGCGATCACCGAATCATTTACGGCGCGGACGGTGCAGCTTTCTTGAAAGACCTGTGCGATTTGATTGAGAACAACGCGCAGTCTTTGACGCTGTGAGGTTCTTAAGACAGACGAATAGACAGACGAATAGAGCCGTTAATCCTTACCGACAGGTTCTAACTCCACACGGGTATGAGGTAAGGCTTGGGGATGAGCTTGGGCCAGCCACGCCACTAATTTTTCGCGCACATGGCAGCGCAAATCCCAGGTTGTAGGGGCGTCTTTGCCAGTCATTAGCGCCCGTAGTTGCAGCGTGGTTTCTTGGCAGTCAATGACTTGCAGCACCCGAACATTTTTATTCCACAGCGGCGTTTGATCTAGAATGCCATTCAGTTCGCTGCGAATGGCCTCGACCGGCACGGTGTAGTCGGTATAGACGACAACGGTACCAATAATTTCGGCACTGTTTCTTGTCCAGTTCTGAAACGGCTTGTCAGAAAAATATGTAATCGGCACCACTAGCCGTCGTAAGTCCCAAATGCGAATGACGACATAGGTTAAGTTGATTTCTTCAATCCAGCCCCACTCGCCTTCGATAAAGACGGCATCTTCGAGCCGAATCGGTTGGGTAATGGCAATTTGAATACCCGCAAATAAGTTACCAATAGTTTTTTGGGCAGCCAAACCTAGAATGATACTGGCGACGCCCGCAGAGGCTAGCAAGCTTTGGCCGATCACCGTTGCCCCTTCAAAGGTCAGAGAAATGGCGGCTAACGTTAGCACCACAATGAAAAAAGAAATGATTTTGGCGATCACATCAACCTGAGTATGCACGCGCCGGGCATGTAAGTTGTCGGGTTGATTGGTGTTGTATTGTCGCAGTATTAATCTTTTGGTGGTGTAGAGGGCTCGCTGAATCGTCCACCCAACCACTAGAATAATCGCGATGATGAAGGCATGGGCGAGTTTGTCATTCCAGGGTTCGGGCAGATAATACGCTTTGCGCGACAGGGCACTGTTAGCGACGCTCAAGATTAGTAAAGCGACGATAGGGTGAATCAAATGATTAATAAAAGTCCGTAATGGCTGCTTTTTACGTAGCTTTTTTGCGTATCGTTTAAACAGAAGTACAGTCATGCAATGAATAGTGAAGACGGCAAATAGTGAAGACGGCTAGAAGACAGGTGGCTAGAAGACAGGTTGAGAGTAAAAATAATTGAAAGGCAAGGGCAGGTAGATTAGCCTTCGTGCGTTTGCGTTGCCCACCTGTACCCCTGCCGAATTTCAGAATTTATTTAGATTGCATAGTATTCATAAAAAGCCGGTTTAGCCCCGGCCTTCGATTAATTCAATCTTGTACCCGTCGGGATCTTCTACGAAGGCAATTACCGTTGTACCGTGCTTCATTGGCCCCGGCTCACGGCTGACCTTGCCGCCCTGCTGTTTAATCGCGTCGCAGGTGGCATAAATGTCATCAACCCCTAACGCGATATGGCCGTATCCCTCGCCCAAATCGTAACTATCAATTTCCCAATTGTGCGTTAGCTCTAATACCGCATGGTCAGACTCGTCGCCATATCCCACGAAAGCATTGGTAAATTTGCCGCCTGGGTAGTCTTTTTGCCGTAAAAGCTTCATTCCCAGCACCTCGCAGTAAAAAGCGATAGATTTTTCTAAACTACCGACTCTGAGCATTGTGTGTAGTAAGCGCATGTTTGGATCCTCTCGTTGTGCCGTATTATTTTTCTGACGGAACGTGAACATCTTTACATTAATAGGCGCAGCGCATGATTGACTCCCTCGACACGGCTATTGAAGATATTCAGGCAAGAGAAATTTTGGACTCACGGGGCAGACCCACCATTGAAGCGGAGGTCTACCTGACCGGTGGGGCCGCCGGTATGGCCCAGGTTCCCAGCGGTGCCTCTACGGGTAGCTTTGAGGCGCATGAGTTGAGAGATGGCGATCGCGATCGCTACAGCGGCAAAGGCGTCATGAAAGCCGTCGAAAACGTCAACGAAACCATCGCCCGCGAACTGATCGGCCTCGACGCCTTCAGCCAAATCGAAATCGACAGCACCATGATTGCCCTCGACGGCACCCCCAATAAGAAAAACCTCGGTGCCAATGCCATTTTAGCGGTCTCGTTGGCCACTGCCAAAGCTGCCGCCCAAGCTTCCGATATGCCGCTCTACCGCTACCTGGGTGGCCCGCTCGCTAATGTCCTGCCCGTACCGATGATGAACGTCATCAACGGCGGTGAACATGCGAGCAATAACGTCGATATTCAAGAATTCATGATCATGCCGATTGGGGCCGAAAGCTTTCGCGAAGCCCTGCGCTGGGGGGCCGAAATCTTCGCCCAACTCAGCAAAGTCCTTGATAAAAAAGGGCTGCTAACAGGCGTGGGTGACGAAGGCGGCTTTGCCCCCAACCTTGGATCTAATCAAGAAGCCCTTGACCTGCTGATGTCGGCCATCTCTGAAGCTGGTTATACGCCCGGCGAACAGGTTGCTTTGGCATTGGACGTGGCCGCGAGTGAGATGTATGCAGATGGTCAATATACCTACGATGGGGCTGCTCATTCCCCTGACGAGATGATCGACTATTTAGCGGGGCTGGCTAGCAACTATCCAATCGTCTCGATTGAAGACGGTCTGCATGAAGAAGATTGGGATAGCTGGAAAAAGCTGACCGAGCGCATTGGCAGCAAAGTGCAGTTGGTCGGTGACGATCTGTTTGTGACTAACCCAACTCGTTTGCAAAAAGGCATTGAGCAGAAATCTGCAAACTCTTTACTCGTAAAACTCAATCAGATTGGCACGCTCACAGAAACGCTTCAAGCCATAGACCTGGCGAAACGTAACCAGTTTACCTGCGTCATCAGCCACCGCTCTGGCGAAACCGAAGATACCACCATCGCTGATTTGGCCGTGGCGACTCGGGCAGGTCAAATTAAAACCGGTTCGCTTTGCCGCAGTGAACGGGTTGCTAAATACAATCAGCTCTTGCGGATTGAAGATGAGCTAGGCGCACAGGCAGTGTATGCGGGCTTGATTGGCATGGGGCCTGGTCGGTAAAAGCTGATGAAGAGCATTCGTTTAAAGGGTATGCTGCCTTGAGCGAGTGTTCTTCTAGCTTCTACCGTAGTTATTTTTCCTCAAATGAATTTATCTTTTAAAAAGATTGGCGTTGCCGTATCAATTGCCTCCGGTGCGCTTTTGTCTGCTCAAGTCACCAGCGCGCAGCAAATGAATATGCAAATGAATATAGGGGAGGTTTTGGGCGCAGAAATTATGGGCGATCGCTGCACAATCACCCTGGTTGACGAAGCCGACCAGTTCCTTACCCAATCTGCGGACGCAGCCCTGTGTGAGCAAATTTTGGTCGGTAATCGGATCCAATTCGTTTCCGAAATTACTCAACTCAATGTACTTCAGCCGCCCGAAGTAGCTAATATTACTCGCCTGGAGGCGGGCGATCGCGCCTGCTACGTAGATCTTACAGACGCCGATAACAACAAACTCACTCAGTTTGCCAACTTTGAAATTTGCCAGCAAGATCTGGTCGGCGCACGGGTGCGACTCACTTACGAAACAGGCAACATTCTGGCCTTTTCCTGTCAAGGCGATCTAGACTGCGGCAGAAGTGACAGGGTTAACTTGATCTCCAAAGTTGACGTCATTGAAAGACCGCCTGCCGTCAAGCAACCGCCTATCAGCAGCCTGCCAGATGGAAACTATCGCTACTGGGACGGGCCACCGACCAACGGCATCGTTTCCAATGAACAGTTCTTAGCAGATGGCAAGGTGGCGTTTACCTTTCGCAAACAGGGCAACAACATCACGGGCATATTTGCCGACATTGGCCTCGATGCCATTTGCGTACAGGGGCAGGTTAACGAGAATACAGTGACCGGCATTTCGATTCGCACTTCTCCAGGTGCGCCGCCCTTGAGCGAAGGCGAAACCTTCAGGAATTTTGGGCGCAGCGATCGCCTCAAAGTTCGCCGGGGTCGCCTGCTGCCAAGCAATGCCATTCTCTACAACAGCACCTTGCTCAATCTTGAAGGGCTAAATCGCATCAACGCAGGCACTATGCTTCCTCCCCAGCGGTGTCCATAGCCCTATTCGAGCAAGCTAATCGCGATTAGGGCCAAACAACTGTTCAAAGGCCGGTTCTTCAGGAGTAACTTCAGCGGCAGGCTCCGAAGCGTCTTCTATGGGATGCTTCGAGTCTGTTGTCTTGGGGTTTGACGGGGCGATCGCGCTGCTCGGGGCAATCGTTTCAAGCAAATCGCCGGTCGGCGCTAATGAACCCTCTGGCGATTCATAAATATAGTCATAGTCGTAGTGAATCGCGTTGGGATGGCGCAATACAGAAAATCCTAGCTCAATAATTTTGTCAGCCGTAAAAGCTTCAATAATCAGCCCCACCATCCGCTGCGGATGAATCTTGGGCTCGCGAATAAAGTAATCGCGGCGCGCAAAAAAGCTCTTCTCACCCTTTGGCACCACAATGCCATGCCGCTTGTGCGCATCTTGCACCGGGCGAATGTATTCACGAGTAAATTCGTCTTGGTCGGTCTGCAAATGATACAGCCGCTCATGCTGCTCCCAGCTCATGCCAAATAACAGCTTCAAAATCTCAAATCCTAAAATATAGCTGAGCACGCTGCTGTGCTCTTGAGCGCTCCCCATCAGCATCAGCGCTGTTTCTAAATATAAATCGGGTCGCTGTCTGGCATCTTGAACAGAATGCACATACACCTGACGAATGTACTTGCGTACCGTCACATCATCAATCGCCGCTTCACTGCGAAAGCGCACCAAATGCTCGTTCACCCGTTGCCGCGTGTCGCCATCATCGACAATTCGCGACAGCAGTCCTTCCGCAGTATAGGCATCCAAAAATTCTGCCTGCTGCGCAGACGGCGTTGCACAGACCAAATGACACAGCGAAAGCACATATCGGCGCTGTTTCCAGGGCAGGCCCGTGAGCCAGTCTCGGGCCTCGGGTGGCAAGCTAGAAAGGATAGGAATCGTACTGTTGAGATCGAAAGAGGTCATGGGGAGAGGGTAATCGCTCAAAAACCATCCCGCTTAGGTTTCCCAGTGCTAAGTTACAATTCCATGCTGCGCTTTGGCAGGCCAGGCAATCGGATTGGCCGAATTATCTATCGCTGTATCTTTCCTCAGCGAAAGGTTCACCTCGCTTGTGGTAGCCGTTACGCTCCCAAAAACCCAACTCCATTTCTGCTAAAAACTCCAGTCCATTAATCCATTTTGCACTCTTCCAGGCATACAAATGAGGCACCACCAGTCGCATTGGCCCGCCATGCTCTGCGGGTAAAGGCTCGCCAAATAAACTGTGAGCAAAAAAGTTCTCTTCTCGCGAAAAATCTTCTAACGAAATATTAGTCGTATAGTCCCCATAGCAGTGCTCCATCACATGTGCGGCGGTTGGATCGACATCAATCTCTTTTAAGAAATCTGTGACCTTTACCCCACGCCACTTCACATCGAGCTTGCTCCAGGTTGTCACACAGTGAAAGTCGGCGGTGAATTCACTCTGTGGCATATCCATAAAATCTTGCCAGGTAAACGTCGCTGGCTTTGCCAGACCAGAAACTGTGAACTGCCACTCGTCTGTACTCACCTGCGGCGTGTCGCCATAGGTCAGCACCGGAAATCCCTTTGCTAAATGTTGGCCAGGCGGCACTCGCTCAGCAACATCGGCACCCGGCTTATCGAAAAATTTCATGGCAAAGTGTAGAAATGGGTTCTTTCTATTTTGTCGCAAAGGGGTTGTGTCGGGCAACAGCAAAAGGGGCCATTCAAATAATCTGCCTTTTGATACAGTTTGATACGGACAGTGCTGGCTCAGGCGAGGACAAAAACCTGTATCAACAGGTCATCTGCTTCTACCATAGTCATGAGCAGTCTCAAGGTTTTGTGTTTGATTACCTTGATCTTGATGGCTCGTTATTTCTTTGATCCCATTTCAGATTTGCCTACTCGCACAAGGCATCTATTCTTTTTTTATATACAGAGCGCCGCTAATTGTGAACCTAACCAACCGCCCTTCCGTTCCCTTTCTCGATAGTGATTCTAAAGTCTCAGCGACTTTGCCGGACGCCTCGAATGACAAAATCGAACAGCGTCATTGGCGCATTGAAGACAGCGAAGAGCTGTACCGGATTGATGGTTGGGGTGAGCCTTATTTTGCAATTAATGCAGCGGGCCATGTGACGGTATCGCCTTTGGGCGATCGCGGCGGCTCTTTAGATCTCAAAGAACTGGTCGAGGGCCTCAAGCAGCGAGACTTTCAACTGCCGCTGCTAATCCGCTTTTCAGAGATTTTAGAAGATCGGCTACAGCGGATTAATGCCTGCTTTGCCAAGGCGATCGCCCGCTACAGCTACGACGGTGTTTACCAGGGCGTTTTCCCGGTTAAATGCAATCAACAGCGCCATATTGTCGAAGATCTGGTGCGCTTCGGCAAAGACTATCAGTTTGGCCTAGAAGCGGGGACTAAACCCGAGCTAATGATTGCTCTGGCAAGTTTGAATACGCCGGGGGCACTGATTATTTGCAACGGCTACAAGGACGATTCTTATATTGAAACGGCGATGCTAGGTCAGCGGCTGGGTCAAAAGACCATCATTGTGCTGGAGCAGGTGGAGGAGGTGGAGGTGGCGATCGCAGCCAGTAAGCGCCTGGGTATTCAACCGATATTGGGCGTGCGGGCAAAGCTGGCGGCCAAAGGCTTGGGGCGCTGGGGGGATAGTGCGGGCGATCGCGCCAAATTTGGCCTCAGCATCCCCGAAATCATCACCGTCATCGACCAGCTCAACGCCGCCGACATGCTGCCTTGCCTCCAGCTTTTGCACTTTCACATCGGCTCCCAGGTCTCTGCCATCAGCGTGATCAAAGATGCCCTGCGCGAAGCCTGCCAAATTTATGTAGAGCTGGTCAAACTCGGTGCGCCGATGGGCTACTTAGACGTAGGCGGCGGTTTGGGCGTAGACTATGACGGCTCTAAAACCAGCTCTCAAGGGTCAAAAAACTACAGCATTCAAAACTATGCCAATGACGTCGTGGCCGAAGTCAAAGACGCCTGTAGCGCTGGGGAAGTTTCGATGCCGACCTTAGTGAGTGAAAGTGGACGCGCTATAGCCTCTCACCAATCCGTCCTCGTCTTTGACGTACTCGGTACCAGCGAAGCTAGCTACGACGAACCCGAGCCCTATCAAGCAGACGAGCATCGCCTTGTTCGCGAGCTATGGGATTTGTATACGTTAGTCAATGCCGAGAACTACCAGGAATCTTTTAACGATGCGGTGCAGTTCAAAAAAGAAGCCGCCAGTCTGTTCAACTTTGGCTATCTACGTCTGACCGAACGTGCCCGCATTGAGCGGCTGTACTGGGCCTGTTGCAAAAAAATTGTCACCCTTCTGCGCGATCAAGACTATGTGCCCGATGAGCTAGAGCATCTTGAAAAAAGCATGGCGTCCATTTACTACGCCAATATGTCTATCTTCCAATCAGCGTTAGATAGCTGGGCGATTGAACAACTCTTTCCGATCATGCCCATCCACCGGTTGAATGAAGAACCCACCCAGCGAGCAACATTGGCCGATCTAACTTGCGATAGCGATGGCAAAATTGCCCGCTTCATCGGGCAAAAAGGGCAAAAAGAAGTCTTAGAACTGCATTCGCTAAAGCCTGACGAAGCCTACTACCTGGGCATGTTTCTTGTAGGCTCGTATCAAGAGACCTTGGGCAATCTGCACAACCTTTTTGGCAACACCAACACCGTACATATTCACCTCGCCTCAAAAGCAACAACTCAACAGGGTTACACCATTGAGCATGTTGTTCGTGGCAATACCACCGACGAAGTCCTCGCACAGGTACAGTACGACCCAGAAATGATGATTGAACAGATTCGCCGCCGCTCTGAGCAGGCATTGCAAGCAGGCCAAATTACGATTGAAGAGGCTCGTAAGCTTATGACAAACTATAAGGATGGAATGGATCGTTATACCTATTTAGCGGAGTCTTAGATCGGGTATCAACATCAAAGCGGGAAATTCTTTCTCAGTCGAAATTTTAGAAGTCAGGAGACAGAAAACAGTAGGGCTCCGAATTCTGATTCCTGGCTTCTGTCTTCTTGCCGAGCCAGTATTTTCTGGCCTAGCGGATACCCCTTAAATCTTCAGCACACCTTTGCTTCTACCTTAGTAGCAGTGATTGTCAAGCCTTGACGAAATTCCTCAATTGTTTCAAAACGCGCAATACGTCGTGCAAATCATTACCCCGATTCAGTAGCGAAAATAGATTGGAGGTCGCATATTGAGGTGGGTTTCCTTGCGCTAGCTTGAGAAATAAAAACTCGCTGCCATTCAAGATTGCTCCGAATGTTGGCATGTCCGGATTTGGCGCTGCCAGCATATAGGCCAGGGTTTGGGGAATAGCTTTAGTCACCGAAAACTCTGAGTTTTTAGCCTCAATAGTAGTCACCCATAGCTGACCTTGAATAACCAATACATCAATGCAGCCTTGAATCGTTTCTCCTTCATCCTCGGCTGAAATCGCAATGTTCGTTTCGCCATCTACGCGGAAAGGCGGCTCATAAAATCCCGCAATATCTAGTAAGGGTGAGAGCACTACCATTTTCACGATGCTCTCCATGACTGGATATTCTAGTAAATAAAGATAGTTGCGTTTGATGCGGTCAAGCGCATGTTGTTCTGTTTCGGTAATTTTCGGCAAATTATCTGCCCACTCCGAGAAGAATGACTCATCTTGCACTAGCTGTAGTCCAAACTTCGTCTTGAGGTCATGAAGTTTAATTTTTCTGGCAGCAATCGTCTGAGTCATATGGCATCTCAGGGGCAGGGCCTCTGTGTCTATGCAAATTTATGTCTATGCAAATCTATGCGGAAACTAGGACTATTCAATAGTCTAAATCTTTTTTTGGGTCAGTCGATGGAAGCGCCATACGAAGATGATGCCGCCGACAGCAATGCCAGTGTACTGACCAATCCATAAACCGACAGCACCCCATCCGGCCCAAAAACACAGGGCATAGGCGCTAGTAAGACCAATGCCCCAGTAGGCTACAGCGCTCATCACCATCGGCAAGCGAGTGTCTTGCAAGCCATATAGCGCGCTCATCGCGACTCGCTGAATGCCGTCTACCATTTGGGCAAATACCGACACCAGCAGCAAATTCATGGCAAGGGTGATGACAGGCGCGTTCCCGGCGTTTTGCAAGTTGATGAAGAGGCCAATCACGGCATGGCGGAACAGGAAGAGGGCGATCGCACCCAAAAACAAAAAGAGCGTAGCGGTTGCGATCGCCACATACCCCGCTCGCCTCGCCCCCGCCATATCCCCCTTACCCAACCACAGCCCGACTCTGGCCGTCACCGCAAACGACATCCCCAGCGGCACCATAAAAATCAGCGCCATGGTTTGAAAGGCAATCTGATGCGCCGCCAATACCTCAGTCCCCAAACTACCCGCCATATAACCCACCGCCAAAAACATGCCAATTTCTAGCGCCATCGTCACCGTAATCGGCAAGCCAATAGCTAACAGTCGAATCAGAACAGTGACATCAAAACGGTACCAACGCCGCCAGAAGCGATATTGACTGAGCTGTGGATGACGCAGAATGTAAACCAGAAACATTGAGAACATCAGCCACAAACTCAGCGTGCTACCCAGCCCCAAACCTGCTAGTTCCATGCGCGGAAACCCTAGCTTGCCAAAACCCAGCAGATAATTGAGCGTCACATTGCACAGCGTGCCAGTCACCACAATGACCGTCACCACATTCGCAATCGAAAAAGCCGACAGATAGCCTCTGAGCATGGCAAACCCCAGCGCCGGAAAAATGCCCGCTGCAATCCACCTGAAATACTGCTGAGCGAGATCAACTACAATCTCTGGCTGTTGCAGTGCCTTCAAAATCGGCGTCGTCTCCCAGCAAAAAAGTCCTAACGGCACCGTCAGCAGCAACGCCAGCCATAATCCCTGCCGGGCCATCTGCTCGATTTTACCTTTTTTACCCGCGCCATAAGCTTCCGCTGCCAGCACCCCGACCGACATCACAAAGCCACTGACAATATTCAGCGACATCTGAAAAGTGGTAGAGGCCAGCCCGCCCGCTGCTAGGGCCTCTGTGCTTAAATGCCCCATCATAATGGTGTCTACAAAGCCCACTGCATATTGAGCGATCTGCGCTGTCGCCAGGGGAACAGCCAGGTTCAAAAAGGCCCTCAGCTCTGACGTTGCGCCAGATTTAACCGCCTTACGCTGAAGTAATTTCAACCCGTTCATTCATCTACCTGCTGATCGGCCTGTTGATGGGCCTGCTGATGGGCGATCGCAACCGCACCACTTCGCCGAGAATCTCCGGCCCCTTGCAAATTGCCTTGCGCGTCTAACCCCACCGTATGCACACCCCCAAAAAACATGTTGGACTGCTGCCAAGTCAGCACCCGATCGGTACCTAGCTGCCTTAGCTCAATCGGGTTGGCTTCACAAGTCAAGCCGGGCTCCAAATGAAATATTCCATTTTCCCAGTGCAATCGTGAGGCTTCTACAGCTTCTGCCAGCGGCATCTTAAAGTCCAAAATATTAGAGATGACTTGCAAAATCGCCGTACGAATCCGGTTCGAGCCGCCCGAGCCTAAAACAAGCTGAGGCTTTGAGTCTTTTAAGATCATCGTAGGAGCCATCATTGACGACATTCGCTGATTGAGGGGCCACTGGTTGAATCCGCCAGGGTTGAGATCTTCTTCCCCTAGCATATTGTTCATCATGATTTGGGTGCCAGGAATAACGTAAGAAGCGCCTTCGCCGTTAGAGGTGGTGACGCTCGCAGCATTGCCTTCGTCATCCATCACGCTGATATGGGTGGTGCTACCCCAGCGGTTGACGCCCTGAGCCATGATGTTGTGCAGCGGCTGAGCGTACTTTTCTACCAGGTTTGGGGCGAGGAATTTTTCGGCAATGTTTGAAGAAAATAGTGAGTTGTTGAGGTGCGATCGCCTCGCTTCATTTGTCCACCGCATCGCCTGAGACAGCAGCGTTAAATGCGCCTGTGACCCAAACGCCATCTGTCCAATGTCAAATCTATCGAGCAGCTCTAAACAAAACGCAATCAGCGAGCCGCCTGCGCTCGGCGGCGGATTCGTCAGCATTTGCACACCGCGATAGTTAATAGACAATGGCTTGCGCTCAATCACCGCATAATTGTCAAAGTCTGCCATTGTCAAGTAACCGCCCCTTTCCTGACAATCGCGCACAATGCCCTGAGCAATCTCACCGCGATAAAATTCCCCCAGACCTCGCTGCATTTGGCCAACGGACTCATCTGTGGCCAGATAGTCCAAAGTATCGGCAAACTCAGGCATTTGGATGGTTTCACCCGGACGCAAAAGCTGACCATCGGGCGCATAGATACTTCGAGATTCCTGAGAATTTAAGAGGATAGGCTTTAGCAGTTCATAGCAATAGCCCTGAAACGCACTCACTTTTATGCCGGATCGGGCATAGGCAATAGCAGGCTCTGCCACTACCGAAAAAGGCAATCGGCCTAGAGATTGATGCGCCGTTACCATCCCTGCCATCATGCCCGGCACCGCCATCGACCCCAGGCCAATGTGAAACTCCTGTATGGCATCGCCAAAATTAGCCTCAATCGGGAAAAAATCCGGCTTCATGCCCTCAGCTCGTCTGCCCGGCGTCTGCGTAAAGAAATCAAACAGCCGATTTTCACCGCTGGCAGTGTGCGCCAGCAAAAAACCACCACCGCCCAATGACGCCAGCGTTGGTTCCGCTACACAAGCGGCCAAAGCGGCGGCGACCACAGCATCGAACGCATTTCCGCCCGCTTGCAAAATCTCTTGACCCGCTTCAGCCGTTTTTTCATGCCCTGCTGCCACTACCCCAGCCATAAGCTATCCTTGACAAATAGAACAAGTGTATTACTTTTAATGTTCAAACCGTTATTTGAGGAGCTAATAATTTAAAGTAAAAGATAAGGAAAGAAAGGACGCCTTCTCTAAATGGCTATTATTGCGCTCAAGGCTTGGTATCTCAGCAACTACGAACCCATTCGCGATTTGGAAAAGCGACCGCATGACCTGCGCCTCGCTAAGAATAGCCTGCTAAAGTCGGCCCTTCGCGCTGATTTTTTGGAAGATATTGAAGAAGTCAAGCAGGCCGAATGGTTTCAGCGCTACCTGGAAGGCGATTTGGTGGAGTTTTATATAGAGGGTAGCGGGACATATGCGATCGCCAACATCGACCTGATCAGCCACGAAATTTACTTCGCCAAGCAAGACTCGCTCGCCAACCTCGATCCCACCATCTTCCTCAGCTACCAAAACGAATACCCTGACTCTAGCGACCTTCTGCGTGAGGGTATAGAAGCTTTCATTGAAACGTTTAATAAAAAATCGCGTATTCCGCTGGCTCTCAACGAATCGCACCGGATCAGTCAAGGGGCCGTCAAAATCAATAGCAGCTTAACCCGGCAAATCAGGCGATCGCTTGTCTTCATCGCCGACGGTACCCCCATACATAGCATCGACGGCACTCCACCCCAGCTCGTGCCCAGCCCCAAGGTCTGCGTAGAAATGGGCTACGCCCTGCAATGCAAACGCTCCGAGCAAATCGTTTTAGCTCAAATGGAGCGCTCAGACATGCCCGGCCAGTTTCCCTTCGACACCCCTACTCGCAACCGCTTCAGCTTCACCAAAAAATCTGAGCTGACCAAAGCATTGCCCCAACTGCTGCGAGAACGTTTGCAGCGCTTTAATCTCAACATCTAGATTGGCGATCTAGCCCACCGCCAAACCTAACTATCAAAGCTCAAAGAACTCAAAGAACTGCTTTCAAAAAACTATCGCCAAAATGGGAGTTTTGCGACGCATCAACCAATACTAATTTGGTCATCTGAAAACCCAGACTTGAAAATGCCTAGAACTCCTAGCGAATATATTGTCCATATAGCTTTCGATGGTGGGCACAAAGAAGAAGTGCGCTTCACCACCATTCAAGACTTTCAAAAATGGTACAGCGCCGAACTCATGCCCAAGTCAACCGCCGAAGAGTTTATTAGTGTCCCTATTCCCAAAATTAATCCTGGTGAATATATGGTCATTCGCCCTGCCCGCGTTGCCTGCATTCGCGTAGAGCCTATTTTTAACTCCAGCGTTGAAAGGTATTAGCGAATATTCATCCACGCCCACAAAAGTTAATCGTGAGCGATCGCACCCAATACTCGCGGCTAACTTGTCAAGGTCAACACCTAGACACTGCCAGAAAAGAGCTGGCTAGCCGTGAGCGCTAACTGAGGAAAAGCACTACAGCTAATTTTGGCATCGCCCTGATAAACCGCTTCCTGATAAACCTGATCGACTAACCTTAGTACCGTTACCTTTTCGCGGTGCGGATCGAGAATCCAATATTCGGGAATTTGCCAGTCTTGATACTGCTGCCGCTTCCAAACATAGTCCCTCAGGTAGTTATCACTAGATTCACCGCTAGGACTTACGACTTCAGCCACGAAGACAGGGGCAGACATTCCGAGTTGGATAGCCTGTCTTGCATCTTGATGGTGTTCTGGCCGTAATACTATGACATCAGGCTTACGATTGATACGTTTATCTCCGATGGGATTAACTTGTAGCTCTTTGTTACCGGCTCGAATCAGCTTGAGCAAAGGAATTCCTTCAACTTGTAGTATTGCTGCAATCAGAACGTTGGCTAACCAAAGATTTTCTTCGTCTTCACTGGCCACTTCCATCACCTCTCCTGTACTGAGCAAGCGATAGTTGCCTTCATGATGTAGATGATCGTCATCCAGATATTCCTGGTAGCTTTGGTAGCGGCGAAGGGTATAGGTCACGTCGGTTTGCCTCGCAGAATCCTTAACTCACCATAGCGTTTTCTTTCATGCCACGTTAGCTGTGACACTCAGCATTCTGAACCCTAATATTGGCAGAAGGCGATCGCAAAGATATATGGTTCGCAGGGTAGCTCTGGAGGCTTCCCTTGCGATTTTTTCATACATGGTCTCGTGCTTTCGCAAAATCTCTACCGCAAGCATTGTCAATAGGATGTGCGATCGCCATCATCCTTTCTGGCAACGTCAGCCGCGCAGTCGATGCCATCCTTCCCCTGACGCGATTGGACTGCCAAGAGGCTAGAGAAGCTGCCGCCCTGATCCGTCAGGACACCAGCCTATTTGAAAGCGCCCTGACCCCTACCGACCGTCAGGCCCTGCTTGCAGCCATAGACAACAGCCTGGCTTACCTGCAAACCCCAGGGTCAGTGACCGCTTACAGCAACTATTCTGTACCCGGCATCACTCGCGATCGCGTACAGCGCAGCCTGCTTCGCTTTCGCGACCTAGTTAGCCAGAGTGAATCCGCAGCAGACTTGCAATCAGCCGTGGCTACAGAGTTCGACTTTTACCAGGCGATTGGCCAGGATGAAGCAGGCACCGTTGCTTTTACGGGTTATTTTGAGCCAACCTATGCAGCCAGTGCCACGCCAACTGACGAATATCGCTACCCCATCTATCGCAGTCCACCTGACCTAGCACAGTGGTCAGAGCCTCACCCCACCCGGCTAGAACTAGAGGGGGCCAACGGGCTACAAGCAGAGCAGAGTCAACTCAAAGGCTTAGAGCTGGCATGGTTGCCCAATCGCTTAGAAGCCTTTTTGATTCAGGTGCAAGGCTCAGCTCGATTAGAACTCACGGACGGGCGCACCCTGTCAGTTGGCTATGACGGGCGTACAAACTACCCCTACAGCAGCATTGGCCGCGCCCTGATTGATGACGGCATCATTCCTGAAGATGAACTCTCACTACCTGTACTGATTGAATATTTTGAGCAAAACCCCGATGCATTAGATCGCTATCTACCTCGCAATAATCGCTTTGTCTTTTTCAGAGAAACCAATGGCGCACCCGCAACCGGTAGCTTGGGCTTTCCCGTCACAGCAGGTCGCTCTATTGCCACCGATAAGTCTGTCATGCCCCCCGGCGCACTGGCATTCATTCATCTGCCATTGCCACAGAGAACAGAGGGTGGGGAACTAGAGCCCAGCGCTACGAGTCGATTTGTTTTAGACCAAGATACTGGCGGAGCAATCAAAGGGGCCGGACGAGTTGACCTTTTTGTCGGCACTGGCCCCGCAGCCGGAGAAGTTGCAGGGCTAATTAATCACGTAGGAGAACTGTACTATCTTATGCTTAAAGAGTGATGGTTGATGGATGCATGTATTTACCTACGTACGCTTTGTCAACAATCACTATAATAAGTGCGTAACTTTACATAAATAACAGATAGCCTTCATGTAGTATTTATAGCAACTCGATTGTGACGGCTTATTTCCCGTCCGCTTTTGCTGCTATTTACTGCCAGTGGTAGTTTATGCACCCTGACACTAAGCACTTCTACTGAATATCTATCAACTGGGTCATCGCTTTATCACCTGCTCCCGTTGAAGCCAATTGAACGGGGTTCGCAGCGCCAGGTATTCCATCACTCACTACGATTCCCCCATAAGGGAACAAAGAGGAAACATAACCGTGCCTAAGCCTTGCAGTAAGCCGCTGAAATCTAATCCCTTTGAAACCTACAGGGATCCAATCACCGGACAGTGGAAGATAAAGCATCCAGAGATTTCTCAACCTGCAATGGTTGCACCTACGGCACCCGCGATTGCAGAGGATGACTGTCGCAAGCTCGTGCCGAAACACCGCCGCTGGAAAAAAACGTCCAGAACAAAAGTTGCTTAGCAATCCTTTAGATTGTCTGTGGGCTCGAAAGGAGCTAGCCAAAAGAACTAACCGAAAAAAAGCAGCCAGACGCCGCTGAGGGCGATCGCTGCACCGATGGTGGCCCGCCAACTGATGCGATCGCCTAGCAACGCCGCGACCGGCAGTACAAATAATGGACTGGTTGCCAGCAGTGACTGCGCGATACCAGCCGCCGTGTACTTGAGAGCGATTTGCTGAAGCCAGATCCCCAGATAGGTAGCAAAGAAGGCTGCGATCGCCACCGCAAACAACATTCTCGGTGTCTTCAGCGCCGCCAGGCTCGTTTGCCAGCGGTGCTGCCAGTCTGAACTATGACGGGGCTGATTGCTGAGCGGGCTATCAACGGTACCCGGCTGATTGGTATTTGGCTGATACTCCCCTAATCGATAAGGCTGCCATATAATCAGCGCGCCCATCAGCGCGATTCCAGCTAGCAGCCTCACCAAGCTGCTCCACAGCGGATCTACTGCGGCATCTATTAATGCCGCCCGCGAAAGTACTGCGCCCGCTGCCTGACAGAACACTGCTAGCAGCGCCGCCTTGATGCCAGCGCCCTGAGCTTTTAATGCCGTTCCCGGAACGCGCTCGCTAATTACCCAGGCGATCCCACATACCGTGATGACGATGCCCGCTGCCGCCCTCAAGGGTAGCTGCTCTGCCAGAAATATCCAGGCCAAAACTGCGGTCATTGGCGGCGCTAGTGTTTCTAGCAGCAATGCCCGCCGCGCCCCCAAAGCATTAATAGCCGCAAAGTAAGCCGTATCGCCTAAGCCAATGCCAATAGCACCGCTTACCAGGAGATAGACAATAGAGATTGTTGGTAGAGCTGTCTGGGAGTCAGAGATATTGGCCATACCGCTAGCAGTATGTCTAACGGCAAGGGTAATGACGATAAATGCGATCGCATTCATCCCCTTCGCCAAATTAAGCACCACAGGTGAAAGCTGTCGGCCCATTTTGCCAAACATCAGCGTTGCCATTGCCCATAAAAAAGCAGCCGTCAGCGCGGCTATTTCGCCAGCAAAAGCGCCACTCATTCCTACTAAATCCATTGCTGTCTTAATATAGTTATCCGCGCCAGTGATGAGTGATGTCTGTTAATACTATTGCAGCCCCTTCCGAGAATGCCGAAGAGAATATTGACATATTGAGTCTGTCAGTGTTGTCTAATGAATTGCGATCGCGCCTAAAGACCCCCCTCCAAATCGGCCCGCTCACCGTTCATAGCAGAGTACTGCAATCTCCCCTATCAGGCGTTACCGACAAAGTTTTCCGTCGGCTGGTTCGCCAATATGCACCCCAATCAATGATGTACACCGAAATGGTCAGCGCCGCCGAACTGAAGCACTTGCGCAGGCTGCCCGAAGTGATGGACATCGACCCCAACGAGCGCCCGATCAGCATTCAGCTATTCGACGCTCGCCCCGACTTTTTAGCCGAGGCCGCCCGCAAGGCCGTTGATCAAGGTGCAGACACCATCGACATCAACATGGGCTGCCCGGTGAACAAGATCACTAAA
The DNA here is from genome assembly GCA_049791095.1 of Phormidesmis sp. Classification (GTDB taxonomy): domain Bacteria; phylum Cyanobacteriota; class Cyanobacteriia; order Phormidesmidales; family Phormidesmidaceae; genus Phormidesmis. The sequence continues at coordinate 47,566 of JBAQZP010000140.1, read as the reverse complement.
AACGGCGGCGGCTCCTCTTTACTGCGCGATCCGGCGACCGCCATTAAAATTGTCGAGGCAGTTTGTCGCAGTGTGGATGTCCCTGTCACGGTCAAAACACGCATTGGCTGGTCAGATGACGATATCAATGCGGTGGTGTTTGCCCAGGCGATGGAATCTGCGGGCGCACAGATGTTGACGCTGCACGGTCGTACTCGCGCTCAGGGCTATAACGGGTCAGCGCGTTGGAATTGGATTGCCAGAGTCAAAGCGGCTTTAACCATTCCGGTAATTGCCAACGGCGATATTTTCTCCGTAGGTTCTGCCCTTAGATGCTTGGCGCAAACTCAAGCAGACGGCATTATGTGCTCACGCGGGACGTTGGGCTATCCCTATTTAGTCGGCGAAATTGACCATTTTTTGAAGACGGGCGATCGCCTGCCGACCCCAAGTATCGTCGAACGGCTTCAGTGCGCCCGCAGCCATTTGATTATGCTGTGGGACTATAAGGGCGATCGCGGCATTCGTCAGGCTCGCAAACACATGGCCTGGTACGCCAAAGACTTTGTCGGTGCCGCCGAGCTGAGAGATCAGCTTTGCCGGATAGAGTCTGTAGAACAAGGCTGTCGCTTACTTGATAGCGCGATTGTTTGGTTGCAGAACGCAGATTTACCTGACACAACCTGTCTGGCAAAGGGCGCAAGCGCCAAACAAGCCAAAGTAAACTTATGAAAGGGACGGTTATACGCCAATACCGCCCGTCCCGCAAGCGTGCTATAACCATTATCGAAGCGTGTGGTAATACACATCACAAATATTTTTTACCCCGCCTTTCGTTCTACCCATCGTTAAGCTCTCCGTCGGATCTATGACTTCTTACGCTAGCTACACCTCACCCCGCGCCGATATTGGTGAATTGCGCCGCTTGAGGAGCCTACTTCCCCCCGAGCTGCAAAGCTGGGTCACCGTCGAGCCTGCCACTGACGTCGCCCCGCCGCTGATCACCTGCGAAGAGTTAGGCCGCGATCAGGTAGAAGTGCAAATTGATTTGGGCAAATGGGAGGAACTGGCCATTGACCAGCGCAATCTGTTGTTCTGGCACGAAGTTGCCCGCGTGCAAAGCGATACGATTCCTCGCGATGGCTGGGAAATGGCAGCGCTAGCGATTGGCCTGGGTGGCGCAGTCGGTGAGCTGTGGGTGCAAGATGGTTTGCTGCTGCTGCTAGCGATGGGTCTATGCGGCGTTTCCGGCTGGCGACTATACAAGCGCAATAATGGCCAGAAAACACTGCAAGAGGCGATCACTGCTGACGAAAAAGCGATTTCGATTGCGACCCGCTTTGGTTATACCTTACCCAATGCCTACAAGAGCTTGGGCAGCGCATTGAAGACTCTGATTGAGCAAACGCCTAAGAAGAAACAGCGCGATCGCTACATTCGCCGCTTGGAAGCGCTCAAGAAAAGCGCTAACCGGGCTAAGCAGCAGGTTAAAGGCAGCGATCGCAATCCTCGCCCTTCGTACTAAGGCTTCTCATTCATGTGCTTGTGCTTCTCAAGCATGGCTGCGATCGCCTCTATTACATTCACAGCGTTAGCATCAATCCAGCGGTAATTGACCATCGATTCATTCAACGTAGCTTGCTCTTGGCCCACCTCGTCTTGCTGGCTGACAACTATCAAAGGCAGCCCTTGACGAGGACGATATACACTTATGCCACTCACCGCTAGCTGAAATGGCCCCGGCATAAAATGGGGATTCAGCCGCCCGTCAGACTCAAACTTACTGAGCATGAGCTGAAGTGAAACAACCTTGCTAGGGTCAAAAGCCGGGGCATCCGCTACAGACTTCGCGCGAAAGGTTGCCGCCATTTCGTCAAATGGCACGTTGATATCACACCAATCATCTGCCACCGTATCAAAGCTGTAAATGTACGCTGAGCTATCCCATCCTTCACGGTTGCGAGCAATAAACTTATAGCGCTGGCCATCCCCCTTCACCCGCAGGCGCATACCCGACCACCCCGAAAAATCGAACGGCGGCTCAAAATTCCGAGTTCGTACCGACGAGAATCCACCCGAATTGTCTGTAGACACATAGCCCGAGAACACAGCCGCAGATGCCTGCGCCTGCAAAGAAATTTTACCTTCACTAACGCCACCCATCACAACGTCGTCTAGAGCGCCCCAAGCAGATAAATCAATGTTTGGATCAGAAAAATCAAAGATACAGCGTCTGGCAATTTCTGGATTTTCTCCCAGGTATGCAGCAATATCAGCCAACAGACTAGCAGGCGCAGAAGGTGTATCTAATACAATCACTGAATCTACCGATTGCACAAGCTGACGCAGCCCATCGTTCAAGGTAGCAGGCGCAGTTCTGTCGCCTAGAGTCAAAGGATAAAAAACTACATCCATCGACGGTGCCAACCTCGCTTGGATAGAGTCAAAGAAGGGATCGAACCGTAGCGCAGGGCTATTGCCAATCACAGCAACCTGCCTTTTGAGGACACTTACCTTACTCCCTGGAACCGTAGGGCTTTGTCCGAGCAACTGCTGGGCCCAACGAAAGCTTCCTATGAACGGAATTTCGCCGAAATAGTTCAATGTCGTAAAAAATCTTCCCGCATTCCATTCAGACTGGTTTTTAGAAGTCATTTGACGCTTCTCACTATTAGCTGAATAACGCTCTTTACGGCTGCTATCTTACGCAGTTACATAGAGCGTTCATATAGTCTATGAACATATGACTGGATTTGCATGCTGCAACAACAATTTTTGATTAAGTGTCAATTGAAACGGCTATCTCAAAATATCGCAAGAAATGCGTGAATGAGCTTAGATTCTCGACAGCTTGATTGGGAATTAGTAGATCAAGATTGGAGTCATCATGGCAGACAAAACAAACTCCCAACGGTCTGATAGCGGCAGTAGCCTGCTGGGATGAGCCCCTAGTACACAAGCTCTGAATAGTCTTGCCAAGGGCTGGTTTTCTCTGAAACTTTACACAAACATCCCCCTCTCTCTAAAGATTGGCTAAAGCCAGAAAAATATCGGTAGGTATATCTGTCTACAAAGCTAGTCTTGTTCGTGAAAGGAAGCCGTCCTTTCGGTGTTTCTCCACATTTACCTACTCATCGATTACACATTTCTACGTTCCCGTATCTCAGAAAACGCCTAGTCTAAAGAGCTACCTTCCATGCGTGTCCTTCTTTACTCTTACAATTACTATCCAGAACCTATTGGAATTGCCCCACTAATGACAGAACTCGCTGAAGGGTTAGTCAAACGAGGGCACAAAGTAAGGGTGGTTACGGCAATGCCCAATTACCCAGAACGTAAAATCTATCCTGGATACAGAGGCAAACTCTACAAAAGCGAACGGCGCAACGGCGTAGAGATTGAACGTTGCTTTGTCGCTATTAGGCCAAAACCAGGTTTGCTTGCTCGGGCCTTACTCGAAGGCAGCTTTTCAATCTTAAGCCTGGTGAAAGCAGTCACAGGATGGCGGCCCGACGTTATCTTATCTACCAGCCCATCTTTACCTGCCTGCCTGCCCGTTGCCGCCGCCAAAGCCTTCCATCGCTGCCCCACCGTTCTCAGCCTGCAAGACATCCTACCCGAGGCCGCTATTCAAACCGGACTCATCACAAATAATATTGCGATCAAGGTTTTTGAGCAGCTCGAAAAGTTTGCCTACGCCAGCGCAACCAAAATTGGCGTGATTACGCCCTCCTTTGAAAAAAATTTGATTGGCAAAGGCGTCCCCAGGCAGAAAATGGCCTGCATTTCTAACTGGGTTGATGTAGGTACCGTAAAACCTCTACCTAAAGAGGGCAACCCCTTCCGCAAGCAACACAAATTAGAGGACAAATTTGTAGTGCTGTATTCGGGCAATATTGCCCGGACTCAGGGCGTGCGAACTATCATCCGTACGGCTGAACAGATGCAAGACAATCCTGCTATTCGGTTTGTGATTGTCGGTGAGGCAAGTCAGCTAGTAGAGCTAGACGAGCTTAGCCAAGAGCTAGGTATTAACAACGTGACGCTTTTGCCTTTTGTCTCGCCTGAAAAATTTCCCGAAATGATGGCTGCTGCCGACGTGTCGCTAATTTTGCAAAAGCACAACGTAGTTGGCTTTAACATGCCCTCTAAAACCCAAAAGATTATGGCCAGCGGTCGGCCCGTGATCGCCTCTGTTCCAGCCAATGGTTCAGCCGCCGAAGCCGTCCGCGCAAGTAACAGTGGTTTGGTGGTAGAGCCCGAGAACCCAACTGAGCTAGCCAGAGCTATTCAAACTTTGTATGACGATCCTGACAAATTAGAAAGACTAGGTAAAAACGGACGGCAGTTCGCTATCGACAACTATTCGTTTGATCAGGCCATCAGTGCTTATGAAGGGCTGCTGCAAAGCGTCGTTGAAAGAAAAACTTCTTTCCATTCACTACCGCAACAAACGGTAGTGGCCATATCGCCTGACCTACGTGGCTCAGAGCTAGAAAAGCTAAATGTTCGTTGAACAGGCAGAGCAATAATGTACTGAGGGAGAGGGCCTGAAGCTATGGCCCTGGGGCATGGTTTCGCTAGTAAGTCCTTCCCTCTTAACTCTCTGAATTGTCCGTTTTTTCACCGCTAAGCTGCTGTAATAGCTTACCTAAGCGCCGCTGTGATTGGCCGTAGGCTGCCCAATCACCATTTTGCAAGGCTTGCTCGCCCTCTTGATAGGCTGCGATCGCTGCCTGGATTAAGTCAGTTGGTGCATTGTTTGTTGCATTAGCCGGTAAGTCGCTACTGGCAGCATCCTCTGAGCTGGCTGGGCTGGTGCCGATGGCTGGAGAACTACCAAAGATGGCGTCTAGGGCTTCGGGTAGCGTCTGGCGCATAACAATTGTGTTTTTAAAAGCGACAATAATGCGCTTGAGTTCGGGAAGAGCACCCGCGTCGGCTTGTAAGTAAACGGGCTCGAAGTAGAGAAGCGATTGATCAATCGGAATGGCTAGCAAGTTGCCGCGAATAACGCTGGAGCCCTGTTGGTTCCACAGGGTGAGCTGCTGAGAGATATCTGTATTTTGGTCAATGCGACCTTCTATTTGTTGAGGGCCATATACTAGCACTTGCTTGGGAAATTCATACAGGACGAGTTCGCCGTATCGATCGCCATCGCAGCGAGCAGCCATCCAGGCCACCATGTTGTCTTTGGTGGAGGGAGTGAACGGTAGAATTTGCAAAAACTCTTCGCCTTCTGCGTTGGGTAGGCGCATGATCACGTAGTAGGGCTGCATTTGCTCGGTATCGCCGCTGTTCCCGATTTGCTGGGGCGTTTGCCAAAGGTCTTCTTGGTTGTAAAACACTTCAGTATCTTCCATATGGTAAGCCCGATACATTTGAGCTTGGATTTGGAAGAGGTTTAGCGGGTAGCGAAAGTGGCTGCGTAAATCTTCGGAGGCTGAGTCTAAGGGAGTGAATAAATCGGGAAAGATTTTTTGGTAGGTGGACAGAATGGGATCGGCGCTGTCGATGGCGTAGATGGTGAGTGAACCGTCGTAAGCGTCAATGACGACTTTGGCAGCATCGCGGATGTAGTTGGTGCCATTTAGCGCAATTTCTTCTAGTCGCGGTTCGTCGGCAATCAGGATGCCTGCGTCAGGCGAGTTGGCGAAAGGTTCTGAGTAAGGGTAGCGATCGCTCGTTGTATACCCATCCAATATCCACTGAAACCTTCCATCAATCAAAGCCAGATAGGGATCGCTGTCGAGCTGCAAAAATGGCACAATCTGCTGCGCCCTGCGCCGGATATTTCGGTGGTAGTGAATTTTGGACGTATTGATAAAGTAATTGGAAATGAGTGGCTTGAGCGTGCCAAAGTCGAAAGCGTAGGCTAACCGGCGAGCGAAAGATCCAATGGGGACACCGCCTGCGCCGTCGTAGTTATTCGTAGCATTGTCATTACCGAGGGGATAGTCAAATTCTTCGGTGCTAGTACCTGTGTAGATATGATGATCGGTTTCCTCGCCGTAATAGATACGCGGCTGATCTAGCTTGATATCGGTAGTGGTTGCAGGCGGAATATCTTTGATAAAAAAGTCGGGAAGACCTTCTACGGTGACCTGGTTGACAGGACTCATGGCAACACCATAACCGTGGGTGTACTTGAGCCGCTGATTTATCCAGTTTTGGGCCTTTGCCGGTACGCGGTCGTAATCTAGTTCGCGAGCAGCCAGCATAATCTGGCGGTAGTCGCCTGCGATGGTATAGCGGTCAATATCGACATCGTGAAAGCGGTAGTAGAGGCGCAAACCCTGTAGTTCCTGGTAGGTGCTGAGCAGAGTTTGATAGTCCCAAAGGCGAATGTTGTTGAGCGTGCCTTCATTTTGCTCAAGCGCAGCGCTGTCTAGCTGATCTTCTACAGTGAAATCTTCGCGCTGCACGTTGGTGAGGTTGTAGGCTTGGCGCGTAAATTCTAAATTGTTGGCAATGAAGGGTTTTTCTTTGTCTAGCTCATTGGGTTCGACGACGACGCTTTGCTGAAGCCAGGGGTAAAGGCCGCTGATGACTAAGAAGACGGCAAAGTAAAGGGCAATGCTGGTGAGCGGCAGCGAGAATCCTTGCCGCCATAGGGAGATGATAAAGAGCAGTCCAACAACTAGAGTGACAATGCCCATGATGCTGTAGGCGCTGAGCCGGGCATTTACGTCGGTATAGCCAGCGCCGAAGACTACGCCGCTAACAGAGTAAAGCAAGTCGTAGCGGGCTAGCCAAAAGCCCAGGGCAGCAAATAGGGCGATCGCACTCAACAGTACGCACAAATGTGTTTTCACCAGCCCGGTCAAAAAGTATTTCCAACCCCGCTCTAAACGAATTTCACCGCGCAATGCGTAAATGATGATTGCTAGCATCAGCGCCCAGATTAGTAGCTCCAAGCCCTCTCGCTGTAAGCCCTGATATACCGGCATTCGGAAAACATAAAAGCCAATGTCCTTTCCATAGATAGGATCGGCGATGTTAAAAGGGGTCGGTTTCAAGAACTTGAGCAAAACTTCCCAGGCTTGGCTAGCGCGTTGGGCTGCGCCGACTGCCAGTAGCACAATCAGTCCGACGCTGCTGTAGAGCGTGAGGCCAGGGATTAAGGGCGTCCATTCGCTGTTGCGGGGGGCATAAAAGGGGCGATCGCGCGTCAGATACATCGCCAACCAATAGTTAGCAAACAGCACCACCCCATAAGCCAAAAATGCGAGTACCGCGCAAAGAATACTCCAGCCCAAGCGCAGCTTAAACACGCTGGCAAATCCAGTCGAATCGAACCACCAGTATTCGGTTAGCCAATGCACTACCGTGCTAGAGCAGGCTAACAGTAGCAATCCTATGCCTATCAGCCACCACCATCGATTGGGCGATGGTAAAGAAATCGGTTTGCGAGGAATGGGGCGGGGCTGTCGGGGTGAGGTCACAGGCTGGGTATGGATTGATACAAATGGTTCAATGTAGCGATCATGCGTGATTCACAGCGCAAAATACAAAAGCGGGCCAAATATTTAATTTGATGTAACTTGATGGGTCACAGCAAATGAGTGCGCTGACAGTCGATGCGCTGACGGTACAACTGTATGATTCGGCGGCATTCGCGCCTGATTACCCGGCTACAATTTTGCGTCGGATGCCTAATGCAACGCTATTGATAGATCGCACCGCCGCTAGCCTTGTTTTGTAGCTTCAGATGAGTTTTTGATAGGGTGGATGATTTTCCACTGAGGGTGAGAGGCTCCTTGCTGGTGGATTTGGTTGAGCCGGGCGAGGAGGCGCGATCGCTCTCCTTTGGAAAGGCCCCACAAAATATGACGGCTCTCGGCATACAGCAGCGCCAGGGTAAGACCAAAGCACAGACCAAATCCCACCGCCGCCAGCCGGGCATACACCAGCATGTAGCGCACCGCCGCCCAGGTAAAATATGCCCATAGCTCTTGTAAATCAGCGCGCACCCACCACAGGCTAAGCACACCGACCGTTAGCCATAAACCCAAACAAACCCACCACCAACTGCGCATCATCGCCCGTCTCAACGCCTCAACTGCTTTAGCTTGCTGGGGGCTGTTGTTCGCGGCAGATAAGTTTGTCCCTTCCAATCTAGAAAAATCCTTTTAGTATGCTAAAGAACTTCTGACTAGGATGCCTGTGGCTAAAATGCATTCGGTGCAGAATCAGCAGGCCGATCAAAGTCATCACTAAAATCATCGCTCAATTCGTCGGCAGTGCGATCGTCGCCAAAACCATCGCCACCGCCGGCGCGATCACCTTCCGAGCGACTGCGCCACCAGGCAAGCAACGTACTGGCAATGAAAATACTAGAATAGGCCCCAGCAATAAAACCTGTAATCAGCGTTAATGCGAAAAACTTTAGCGTGCTCCCACCAAATAGCACAATGCTCAGCAGTGTTAGCACCGTCGTTAGAGTCGTATTAATAGAGCGCCCCAACGTATCGTTCACTGAATCTTCGACGATTTGATTAATGGGTCGGTTTGGATTTAGCTTGAGCGTTTCACGAATGCGATCGTAAATCACCACCGTGTCGTTTACCGAAAAACCCACAATGGTCAGCAGGGCCACAATAAACAAGCTGTCTGCTTCGTAGCCGGTCACCAGGCTGAGAATGGAGAAAACTCCCAAAGTTACGAGCAAGTCATGCAGTAGCGCCACAATTGCCAGCAATGCATAGTCGAACTGAAAGCGCAGGCTCAGGTAGGCTGCAATCAACGCAAAGGCAACGAGCAAAGAGAGCAACCCTGTTTTGAGCAGTTGCTTACCCAGCACCGGGCCAACCGTGTCGTTTTTGGTCGCGTTCGGATCGATTTTACCAATTGCCTCTGCCAGCCCTGACTGTAGCTGGTCGCGCTGATCGACGTCTAGGTCACTAGTGCGTACCACCACAGACTGCTTATCTTCACCTAAAAGCTGAATGCTACTGCCTGCTAACCCCTGCTCGTCGAGTACTTGCCGCACTTGGGCAATGTCGATAGGTTCGGTGCAGTTGCTACTCACGCTGCAATCGCGAGCGAGCTGCAAGCGGGTGCCGCCGATGAAGTCCAGACTGGGTTTTATCGGTGCGCCGTACTGCTGCCACGAGAACGCCATCGACACAATGCCGACGAGAATGATGGCTCCGGAAATGAACCACCAGAGGGTTCTCTGCTTGATGACGTTGAGTTTCATGGGTGCAAACGGTAAAAATGAGGCGATGGAAAATTTGCTGGGTGCTGGTCAGACAATAGCTAAGGTATGGCAGCCAAAATATAACAGACGCTAGGCTGTAACCAGGCTACTGCACACTAGGCTTAGTGCTCCTTCCTCTCGGCATAGATTCAACACCTGGACAAAACAAATCAGGTTTACGGAACTGCGGGAACCCAATCGCAAAAAACAGTAGCGTCCGGCTACAGGTCACGGCGGTAAACATACTAATCACGACACCAATTGCGAGCGTTAGCGCAAACCCTCGTACCAGGCCGGTACCAAGGAAAAACAGCGCTCCGCAGGCAATCACGGTAGTTACATTACTATCTAGAATGCTTGAGAAGGCTCGATAAAAGCCTGACTCTACTGAACGATAAAGCGTTTTACCAGCTCGCAATTCTTCACGGGTGCGCTCGAAAATAAGAACATTGGCATCGACCGCCATCCCAATACTCAAAATGAAGCCTGCAATTCCTGGCAGCGTTAGCGTCACGCCGAGCAGGTTGTAAGCAGCCCAAGTCAGCAGGGCATAAACGACCAGCGCAATATCAGCGATAATGCCAGGCAATCGGTAGTACACGGCCATGAATATGAGTACGAGGGCCAGCCCAAACAGCGCCGCATAGAGACTACGTTCTACGCTGTCACGGCCTAGCGTTGCGCCGACAGTACGGTTTTCGATAATTTCTACCGGTAGGGGCAGTGAACCGCCCCGGAGCTGAATTTCCAAATCGCGAGCGGCCTCAGCGTCAAACCGCCCGGAAATGACGGCGCTACCCCCGGTGATACCCGTTTTGGCATATTGAACGTCAACGCTAGGAGCGCTAATAAGCTGATTGTCTAAGAAAATACCAATACCGCGCCCGGTACCGGCAATGTCGCGGGTAAGTTGAGAGAAAAGATCTGCGCCTTCGTTATTAAATTCGATCACGACTTCCCAGGCTCCACCGGGGCCACCCATGGGCCTAGCCAGCGCATCTCGCAGCTTATCTCCGGTCAGGTCAGTTTTGGCAAACAGGGCCAGGATATCTGCTTGGGTGGTTTCTATGGCTGCTTGGTTTTTGGCGATCGCCCCCTCATCTCCACTTCCCTCCAGCGCCTGCCGCTCAATTTGCTGCTGCTGATTAATCGTTTGCAGCGCGTTCAGCTCGCCTTCTGTCCCCGGATTTTGATTGCGAAACTCTAGTTGGGCCGTGCCCCCCAGCACCCGCTCCGCCTTCTCAGGATCGCTCACACCCGGCAGTTGAATCGAAAGCTGGTCTTGACCCACGCTTTGCACAACGGCTTCTGAAACGCCTAGCCCATTCACCCGATTTTCGATCACGCGCTGCACAGCCGCTAGCTCTCGCTCGCCAATTTTGGTGATTTGCTCATTGGGCTGTACTTGCATGGTGAGCTGGGTGCCGCCGCGTAAGTCCAATCCAAGCTGGGTCGGAATTTGGACAATGATCACGACCGCCGCAATGGTCAGCGCCAGTAACGAGGCCAGAATTAAGCGTTGCTTACCCATAGAGATTGACGATGAAAAAATACTATATAGAAGCGCAGTTACACATCCTAATACCAAACCGCCTCAACCGAGGGGATCGAGGCAGAAAGATTGATGAATTGTGACGGAAGCGGTTAGAGGCGTCCTTGCATGATTTTCTCGACGGCTTCTTCAATTTGGGCAGGCTGCACAATCGTCAAATCTTCCAAACCCTTGTTGTAAGGTGTGGGAATATCTTGAGAAGACATGCGAATCACCGGGCCATCGAGTTCGTCAAAAAAGCGATCGTTGATGGAGGCAATAATTTCGGCGGCGATGCCACCGGTTCTCATGCATTCTTCGACAATAATCACCCGGTGGGTTTTGCGAATGGACTCGCCAATGGTTTCATAGTCGATGGGTTTGAGCGAAATCAGGTCAATCACCTCGGGGTCGTAGCCTTTTTTCTCTAAGGATTCAACCGCTTGCATGACGTGATAGCGCATCCGTGAATAGGTCAAGATGGTGACGTCTTTACCAGGGCGAACCATCTCGGCTTTGTCTAGCGGCAGGATGTATTCGTCATCGGGCAAGTCTTCTTTGTTGAAGTAGAGCAAGACATGCTCGAAAAATAAGACGGGGTTGTCGTCACGAATGGCGGCTTTTAGCAGTCCCTTGGCATTGCGGGGGGTAGAGCAGGCCACAATTTTGAGACCGGGGACGGCCTGGAAGTAGGCTTCTAACCGTTGGGAGTGCTCTGCGCCAAGCTGGGAACCGACACCGCCGGGGCCGCGAATGACCACTGGAATTTTGAAGTTGCCGCCGGAGGTGTAGCGCAACATGCCAGCATTGTTGGAGATTTGGTTGAAGGCGAGTAGCAAAAAACCCATGTTCATTCCTTCAATGATGGGACGCAGGCCGGTCATTGCTGCGCCAATGCCCATGCCGGTAAAGCTGTTTTCGGCGATGGGGGTATCAAGCACGCGCAGTTCGCCGTATTTGTTGTACAGATCTTTGGTGACTTTGTAGGATCCGCCATACTGGCCAACGTCTTCGCCCATGACCATGACGGTTTGGTCGCGAGACATTTCTTCGTCGATAGCTTCACGCAGGGCGTCGAATAAAAAGGTTTGGGCCATTGGGAGAAAGGATGAACGATAGAGGAATGAAGGATGAAGGATTGAACTTTGGTTTCGCGAGCAATCTCGATTAATCTTCGGCGAAGATATATTTATAGAGATCGGCGGGGCTGGGGTTGGGGCTTTCTTCGGCAAACGTCAGAGCGTCTTCGACGACGTCGGTAATTTTGCTCTGGATGGCTTTGAGGTCGGCTTCGTTGGCTAAAGATTGCTCTAGCAGGTAGGCTTCAAAGCGTTTGATGGGATCGCGATCGCGCCAAACCTTTTTCTCTGCCGGATCCCGCAGCTCATCGGGATCGGCAACCGAGTGGCCCCGATAGCGATAGGTCAAGCATTCCAAAAGAGTTGGCCCCTCACCCGCGCGGGCGCGTTCTATAGCAGTTTTCGCAGCGGCGCGAACGGCGAGCACGTCCATACCATCAACTTCATAGCCCGGCATCCCAAAAACGCTGGCTTTCTTGTATATCTCGGGCTGAGAAGCCGCCCGCTCATGGGCCATGCCAATCGCCCACTTATTATTTTCCACAACAAAGAGGATAGGCAGCTTCCACAGCGCCGCCATATTCAGACATTCAAAAAACTGACCGTTGTTGGTAGTACCATCGCCAAAGAAGGCTGCTGTGACCTGATCTGCGCTGGCATCGCCCATAGCATCGCGGCGGTATCGACTCTGAAAGGCCGCACCTAACGCCACTGGAATACCCTCACCGATAAAGGCAAAGCCGCCAAGCATATTATGCTCTTTAGAAAAAATGTGCATAGAGCCACCGCGACCCTTGCTACATCCGGTTTCTTTACCAAAAAGTTCCGCCATAACTGCGCGGGCAGACACGCCAGCACTCAACGCATGAACGTGATCGCGATAGGTGCTACAGACATAGTCATCAGAGCGCATAGCCTTGACAACGCCCGAGCAAACAGCCTCTTGGCCGTTGTATAAATGCACAAACCCTTTTACCTTTCCGCGCTGGTAAAGCTCGGCACACTTATCTTCAAAGTAGCGACCTAGCAGCATATCTTCATAAATCGTGAGCCCTTCAGTCGCGCTCACCTGCGGAGAGGACGCTTGAAAAGTTGGCAGTGGTCGTTCCTGAACCATAAGTTTGTGTCCGTGTGTCCTTTTAGCAGCTATACCAAATATTGATTATTCGCTCAAATTGCCAAACAAGCAAACAGATGGCCTGATCACTGGCTGACTAGTGTCTGCTCGATATCTGGCTAATATCCAACTGGCTAATATCCAAGCTGGGCTAATCTTGAGCATGTTTAGCTGGGCAATCGATATTTAGGCATTGATTTTATAGCTGCGGTTTGCAAAAAACTGTTCGTAGTTTCACTATTCAGTCCGACTGACGCTCAATCAGCTTAAGATTGTTTAAATATGGCTCAATCATCATACTTGCTTTCCTAAAAAGGCCGATCAATTCAGCCAAGCTGCGCGGCGGCTAATTAATTAGGCTTCTGGAAAGAAGTGCGCTATTTTATGCTAGAAATACGCTATTTTATGCTGGCAATCATTGAGAGGGCCGCTTTATCCGGGGCTGATGGGGATGACTCTGCGCAGCGTAGCAGTAATATATTACGGAAATAAACGGATCCGGAAGCATATACGGCGGCCACCATCACTCACAGTTGGCGGTTCCTATGATTTTAGTAAAAGATTGGCTTAATGGCTGGGGATACAAAGAGTGCGAATTCCGCTGGATTATTATCGAATTCTAGGGCTACCGATTCAGGCGACGGCTGAACAGCTAAAGCAGTCGCATCGCGATCGCACCCTACAAGTCCCGCGTCGGGAGTATTCTGAGCTGGCCATTGACGCTCGTCGTGAGCTAATTGACGAGGCTTATAACGTGCTGGGCGATAGCATTCGCCGAGCCGAATATGACCAAGAATTTTTAGCAGCCTCGAAGATAAAGGATCCAGAAGGTCTCCTATCCGATACCGCAGCGCTCGACACCAGCGTGCCGACAATCGCCATCGAGAATCATCAGCTCGTGGGCGCACTGCTGATTTTACTAGAGCTGGGCGAATACGAACTGGTATTGCGGTTGGGTCGCCCCTACCTAAAGCGTGACGCCCGTAGCCCCGAGGGCCAGCAGATCAAAGACCAGCCCGCTTTGCCGGATATCATTTTGACTTTGGCCGTTGCCTGCCTGGAGCTAGGCCGCGAAGAATGGCAGCAGAATCACTACGAGCACGCTGCCGAATCGCTAGAAACGGGCCGAGAACTGTTGCTAAAAGAAGATTTGTTTCCTGTGTTACGCGCTGAAATTCAAGCTGATTTGTACAAACTGCGGCCTTATCGCTGCTTGGAATTAGTGGCGCGATCGCTCGATCAAAAACAATCCCGGCAAGCAGGCATTGGCTTGCTGCGCGGCATGTTGCAAGACCGAGGCGGCATTGACGGTGCAGAAGACGACCTTTCTGGTCTGGGCGTCGATGACTTTTTACGGTTTGTGCAGCAATTGCGCGGCTACCTGACTGCCGCCGAACAGCAGGAAGTCTTTGAAGCCGAAGCTCAACGGCCCTCAGCCGTGGGGACTTATCTGGCAGTCTATGCTTTACTCGCTCGTGGCTTTGCCCAGCATCAGCCTGTCCTGATTCGCCGCGCCAAGCAAATGCTGTTGCGCTTGAGTGGCCGCCAAGACGTGCATTTAGAGCAGGCCGTTTGTGCGGTGCTGCTAGGCCAGACAGAAGAAGCCAGTCGGGCGCTAGAGCTGTCTCAAGAATATGAGCCACTCAGCTTTATTCGTGAGCATTCTCAAGGATCGCCAGACTTGCTACCTGGGCTATGCCTGTATGCCGAAAACTGGCTTCAGCAGGAAGTATTTCCGTTTTTCCGTGACTTAGACCAAGAGCCCGCCACGCTCAAAGACTATTTTGCCGACAGCAAGGTGCAGTCGTACCTGGAAAACTTGCCCCTAGAGAATGAGCGCAACAACCGCCAGGCGGCCTGGGCTACACAGGACACTTTCGACAATCAAGGCACCAGTCAAGTGAGCCAGCGGGCTGAGCGCTCAGCGAGGCTAACGGGACGGGCCGCTACGACAGACACCTCGTTTGAAACAGCTAGCTCAGGTCAGGCCGGAGAAAGCAGCTTTGGGAAGACGTTGGGGGGGCGTTTGGGGACTGCTGGCGCGGCGGCGGGTGCAACCAGCATCGCCGAAAAAGTTTCTCAGATGTCTCCGGCTGGCCAGCTAGGCGGCACCCAGAGAATCCCCCCTGTACCCCCGATCGATCCGCCTTTAGAAGGCGCTTTAGAACGGGGCGGCGCAGGCGGCAATGCTGCGCGTCGAGAACGACGCCACCGTCGGGGCGGATCTCGCAATACGCCCAATTGGGGTAGGCTGGCTTTGGTGCTTTTGGCCGGTACGGTTTGTTTGGCGATCGCGTTCACCCTGGCCAAGGCGCTGATTGGCTCGCTGATTACAGGCAGCAGCGGCCCGGCCCTACAGGGAGAGCCCTTAGATATCGAAATTTCAAAACCGCCGATTGAAATTATTGAACCTGCTAGCACAAGCGCAGACGTCGATCCGGCAGATGCTAGGGCGATCGCAGAGGTAACGATTAACCAGTGGTTAGAAACTAAGCGAGCAGCCTACGGCAGCGAGCACGATACCAGCGGACTGGAAGCGATTTTGAGCGGGCCGATGCTAACGGCAACGCAAAGCAGGCTACAAACCGCTGAAGATAACGACTGGTACGTTGACTACACCCATGAGGACGCCCAGATTTTATCGGTAGAGCCCACCGATGCTACCGATGCAGATACCTTGCTGGTGCAAGCGCAAGTGAAGGAAGTTGGGTCTTTTTATCAGGCCGATCAGCTCATTGAGGCGGAATCTACCGATGAAGTGGTGACGGCTGACTACGAACTGGTGCGCCAGGGCGATCGCTGGGCAATAGCAGATGTAAAGTAAGTATGCGTGTTGATATAGACGCCGTTTTAAGTTAATGCCTACTGTATTAAATGCCTACTGTATTAATAGTGACATACCTATATGATGTAGCTGAGATCGTTTGCGCCTGAGCATAGGTATGCGAGCCTGAAAGGATGTGGGTTGGCTTCTACTGTTTACTTTTACTTTGAGAAGCTTAAAGCGGCATTTTGATCGGTGTAAAATACATCAATCAAGAACGGTTGTTACATCCTGGCAAGGTTTAGGGCAACTTCTTACTAAAGGTTCCCGTCTGCATTTACAGTGACGGCCTAATCTGGCAGAGGTATGTGGCAGAGGTATGTGGCAGAGGTATGGCAACGTTCAGCGATCGCAGACACAGTGACGCCAGCTAATTTGACCGGCTGATTTGACCGGCTGATTTGACCAGCGGTGCCTCAATTGTTCGTAAATATGTTTTGATAAGACCTCTGAGTGAATAGTCGCCAACGTATGCAAGTACAGAGTCCCCCCGATGCCGAATTAATGACCCCAAAGCTGATCGATCAGCTAAGTACGCCCAAGGGCGTCCAGAGCGAATGTTCTCGGCGGGCCAAAACCCAAATAGATTTGCTTTTGCTTGCGATTGAGGCGCTGGATTTGGGGGGCGCTGAAGCTATGCTGGCGTCGGCCAAAGAGCTGGGCTTAGAAGAGGTGGTTCGGGGCCGGGTGAATCTGTGGCTGCTGCGCAGTAGCAATCCGCTGCGACGCTTTAGCCAGCGTCAACCAATGGCTTTGGAAGAAGGCAAGGCACTGGTGTTGATTACCTGCTTTCTAGCTCGCCGACTGACCGTACTCATTCGGCAGCTATTGTTAGGCTATCAGCAGTTAAGCGATCAGCAGCTTTCTTTTGACCATCACTTTCGCCTGAGTGATTACCTGGCGCGCTTTCGCTCGCACTTTCGCGCCCGCATGAATGCCAAGCGCTCGGGCGTGATGGCCTATGACACCGATGAAAAGCTAAATGAGCTAGCAATTGAGCTATTGACTAAACTATTGTTTTGTACGGGCAGCGATGGCGCAGAGCGGCTTTGGGTAAGCCTGTTTGATGGAGAGGTGTCATGACGATTCGCAAACAGTATCAGCTCCCCAATTGCAGCCTGATTTTAGACGGCCTCAGCATTGATCCGACGCCGGGCAATGAAGAGGTGATGTCGCTGCTGGTGAATGCGGAATGTCGCATTAGTGGCTTGGAGCGATCGCTGAACGGAGGCTATAACTTTTTTGCGGCTCTGGTTCGCGCTGTCAGTCAATATGGCCAGGAAGTGCTCAGCGGCTTTGCCCACCCGCAGGTGAGCGAGGGCGAGCCTTTGCTGGTGCATATCAATCCTGGCGATGGCCCTTATCATCATCTAGTGGTACAGCCCGAAATAGCTGACCTGGGCGATTCTGGCGATGGCCGCGCAATTGATATCAAGCTGTCTGCTGTGCAGCTTTTTGACTTGACCGAGGCGGTCGATCAGTTTTTTGGCGATAGCCAAACCCTGCCCGAGCTAGCGCCGAACCGGGTGCCGCTGCCGCGCAGGTTTGTCCGTACTGACGAGCCTCTGAGCGATCGCGCCCTGCCTGCTGTCCTGGGGGTCGGTGGCTTAGTCGCAGCTACCCTGGCCTTGGGCTTGTTGCCCATTCCCGAGCGCAGCCCTGCTTTGGATAAACGTACTCAGGAAAAAGGTTCAGAAGTCAACACGATCGATACCGTTGAAGGTGAACCACCGCCGACGGGCGACGGCAGTGAACCGCCAGCCGATGGCATTGTCGGAGCCAATTTAGCAAGTCCCTTGTGGGAGAGTGCGCCCAAAATCACCGATGAAAGCGAACTGACAGCGCTGCAAACGCAGCTAGAAGATCAGATTGCTGAGGAGCTTGATCCAGACACCCGCTTTATCGAGCCGCTGAGCTATCGGGTGGCGGTCAATGAAGCGGGTGAAGTGGTGGGCTATCAGTTTGAAAATGACGCGGCCCTGCGAGATGTCGATAAAACGCCGCTGCCGCTTTTGGCGAGAGGGAATGCCGATGCGCCTGGATTAGAAGAGAATGCGATCGCGCAGTATCAAGTAGACTTTAACGCTGATGGCGTAGAAGTGAGCCCCTGGCAAGACGGGGATGCAACTGCGGCTGCGCCTGACGCAGAAACGCCCACAGAAACGCCCACAGAAACGCCCGCAGACAAAGATCTCGCTGATTCCACCGACTCTACAACTGAGCCCGCTAACAGCACAGATTTTGCTGACGAGGCCCCCGCCATCACTTTGAGTGGCCTGAGCAACATAGAAGCCCTGAACGACGAGCTAAGGCAAATCATCGTTGACAACCGCAAACAGCCCAGAGTAGGCAAGCCCGCTGCGACCTACCGTGTCCGAGTCAGCGAAGACGGTACCGTCACGGGTTATCAGCCCATTGGGGCAGAGGCCATCCAGTCGATTGCTGAAACGCCCCTCCCCGATCTGGTAAAATCTGCGCCAGAGGAAACGCCATCGGTAGATTATCGAGTAGTGTTTACAGAGCGCGGCGTAATTGAAATCAGTCCCTGGTGGGGTTGGAACTATTACGAGTAGGGGTACGAGTAGGGGTACGAGTAGGGGCTAAACGGATAAACAGGAGACTGGTTTGTGGCCAATGAGCCGGGATCAGGCAGGGCCGACCAAGGCACTGACATCAATCAAAATGCAAATTCTCGCCAGTCAGCAGCGAATGCATCTGGGTTTTATGCCGCCAGACCCAGCCTGGAGCGCGGCCTAGAGAGCGCTGCTCATCCAGCTCGACCGTTTCAACCACTCGACTTTCCCCATCCTAATTTTCACTCAGCGCCCGGCTCTGCCGTCTCGGATACGCCTGAAGCGCCAACGACGGCTGCAAAACCAGTAGCGAAACCGGCGAAACATTTCCGCTGGCCATGGCAGCAAGTTCCGACGCCTATACAGATATCCAGGCAGCCCGGTATAGGCAATACCGGACGAACCAATACTGTTTATCCCACGGCTGAGCCCGCAGAAGGGGGGACGTTGCCAGTCGGGCCGGTCGGGCCAGTGGTGAAGCCTCCCCGCTGGTGGGAAAAGCAGCCCTACCTCACGTTACTGTACGTCTCAGCTTTGGGCGGCACCCTGACCGCTGCCTGGCTGCTAGGAATCTTGATTGCCCAGCTCACGCCACCTCGCAGCTTTGAGCGACCGCCCCTGCAAGAATCGGTGTTGCGCCGGTCTAGCCGACTGGTCAGCAACCTGTGGCACCTGCCGCAGCTATGGGATACGCCCACCGAGCAAACTCAAATTCGGGCTATTCCCTTGCCTGACACCGGCCCCGTTCTTGATCCAGTTGCCCTTGCCCCGATTGAAAGACAGCCATTGGTAGATGAACTAAACTCGATTGAAACCGAGATTCTTACCCTTGACCGGCGACTACAATCTTTAGAAAAACGGCTCGGCAGACCGCCTTATCAGGGGGCCGATATTGACAGCCGAGTTAAGGCGCTGCGAGTGGCAATCGATCCGCCTGTTCGCCCAGAGGCTAAGCCTACCTACGAACCCGTGCCGACCGATCCCAGTGAGTCTTTATTGGAGGTGGCCAGGCTCAAAATCACCTTGCCAAGTGATGCGTTGTTCACGCCGGGTGAAACGCAAATTAAAGACGCTGCCCTGCTAAATTCGGTATTGGATCAGCTTGTGAATTATCCGGGGGCAACGATTTTGATTCGATGCTATGGCGATGATCAAGTCGATGCGATCGCCAGCCGAAAATATACCCTGGCTCAAGCCAACGCCCTGAAGGTTTATTTACAAGCGTCTTTACCAGGAACGTATCGTTGGGTCAGCATTGGCGGGGGGCGATCGCAGCCCATCGCCGACAATAAAGATGTCTTAGGCCGACAAAGCAACCGCCGCATCGAGATACTGGTAGACACCCGATCATGAAAATCGTTTTTTTTGGCACCCCTCAATTCGCCGTCCCCAGTCTGCAAAAACTGCTATCTCATCCAGACTTTGATATGCTGGCGGTCGTCACCCAGCCCGACAAGCGCCGGGGCCGAGGATCCAAAGTCACCCCTTCTCCTGTAAAAACGGCTGCCCAAGCTGCCGGATGTCCCGTTTGGCAACCTCCCCGCCTCAAAAAAGACACGGATACGCTAGACAAGCTCAACGCCCTTGATGCAGATGCGTTTGTCGTTGTCGCCTATGGTCAAATCCTGTCGCCGCAGATATTGGACATGCCGCAGTTGGGCTGTGTGAATGCTCACGGCTCGATTTTGCCTGAATACCGAGGCGCTGCGCCGATTCAGTGGTGCCTATGCAATGGCGATCGCGAAACCGGAGTGACGACTATGCTGATGGATGCAGGCATGGACACTGGCCCGATGCTGATGAAAGAAACGGTGCCGATTGATTTACTGGATAATGCCTGGCAGGTAGCTGAAAAACTTTCGGCGTTAAGCGCGGCTTTGCTACCAGCGACCTTAGAAAAGCTTCAGCAGCAAACCATTCGTCCAATTCCCCAAGCAGATGAGCGGGCTACCTACGCCTCGCTGATTCAAAAAAACGACTATTCACTAGATTGGACTCGATCTGAAAAAGCACTGCATGACCAGGTGCGAGGATTTTATCCTAACTGTGTCACCCAGTTTCGAGGCAGTCCGCTCAAGGCGATCGCAACGGTTCCGCTCGGAGAAGACTATTGGCCGCTGCTCCCAGATCATCTTTTGCCGCTTCAGCCACTGTATAGGGCCGCTGATCTCTCTCAAGATTCTGAGCCGGGCACGGTGGTCGCAATCTTGAAAAACTATGGCCCGGTAATTCAAACAGGCCGCCAAACGAGCCACGGCCATCTGCTCTTACAAACAGTGAAACCTGCGGGGAAAAGGTCACTCTCTGGCTGGGAGTTTGCTAATGGCAGCCGGGTCGAAATTGGCGAAAGACTAGGGGAATAGCCTTAAAGGGGGTTCAAAAGCACCTTTAAGCTCCTTAAACGCCTTTGACAGTCGCTAGCTGGGCAAACTAGCACTGTTAAAAGTATGAGTGGACGAGTGGCATCTATTGTGGCGGACGGGTTTGAAACAGCAGCACAGCAGCGCGCTGCCTATGAAGAACTGCTGGCAGATTGCTGCCATTACGACGGCATTTTGTCTGTATTGATGCAGCATCGGCCTTACTTTGAGGCGCTGCCAAGCGTGCGGCGTCCGCAAGAAAGCATGGTGGCGATTCCGCTACCCAACGTTCGTAGCCGCGAGGTGAGCGAAAAGGATGGATTGATTGACAAACGCTATCGCATTCGCCAGTTGCCTTGTGATGTAGCGCTAATGATGTGTGACCCAGAGTGGAAGATAAAAACTGGGATTGAAATTGTGATGTTTATTCAGCGGCCAGGGGAAGATCTTTCTGATCTGCTAGGCCGGTGGCGACAAACTCAGGTGGAGTTAGGCCAGGGGGTGGAGTGGCTGATGCCTCGCAGCCATAATCATTTACTGGCGGAAGGCACCGAAACGCCGCATCCCTTGTTTGTGGTGTTTGTGGACATGGAAAATGCACTCTCGGCGCGAGAATCTCGGATTATTCGCGGGCTGCTGGGGGCAAGTTTACCGGTGGCCACTCAATCGCTCTCATCTGAAGCGGAGCCTGTATAGATTGACCATTGACTTTAGCGGTCTGTTGCCTGTTATGAGTGGATGTTCTTGACAATACAATAGCTGATAGAGAGAGAAAGGATGGCGATCGCCAGCCCAATCAAGGTCACCCCCGTCACTTCTTTCAGGTCTAAAATGATAATTTTGCGGGCCACCGCCGTCAGCGAGGTAACAATGACTAGCTCTACCTGCACCACATGCTTTCTCAAATAAGCGGTGATATTCTCAAGAATTTCTAGGGCAATGAGCACGCTCAAGAAGAATCCAAAAATATCTAGCAGCGTTCTGCCAAAAAATATAGTGGGATTTTGATCGCTGAGCAGCTCTGCACCCAAATAGATAAATAGATATACGCTCAAATCGACGATGATAACGATAATCACCGTTATCATTGCGATCGAAAGCAGCTTAGAGACCCAGCCCTCAAAGCGACCAATGTTTCGCATGAAACCTTCGTCGCTGAAATGATTGCGAATGAACTTTTTCAAAATTAGCCTGGTTGAGTGCCAACCCCTGGCGCGTACCGACCCATATTACAAGATCCGGTGGGATAAGGAAGCAATCCCTTTAAAGCTAGAGTGGCCCGACACTGACGGTTTGCTTGGTTACTACTGGCGTTGGCTGCACCATTGCCATAATTTGCTCAGCGCTGGTGGGCTGGACGGTTGCTGGTTGAGGGGCAATTGGCGTGAGCTGCACGGCGCAGGCTTTGAGTTCGGGCTCTAGAGAGATCGGGCAAGCTTCGGGGTGAGTGAGGGCGTTGACTTCGATGTCTTTGGCCCACAAAAAGCCCCAGTGCATGGGCATAAATACGGTGCCTCGACTGATGTTTTGGGTAACGAGGATGGGGAGTTTGGCAAAGCCTCGGCGCGATCGCACCTCTACCCAATCGCCCGACTGCAACTGCATCCGCTGCGCATCTTTAGGATTCACCTCTAGCGTTGGCTGGCTATACTTCTGCGCAATCTTCTCAATCCGCCCCGTCCGCGTTTGCGTATGCCAATGGCCCAGCAGCCTACCCGTCGTCAGCACCATCGGAAAATGATCGTCTGGCGGTTCAGCTAACCCCTGAAAATGAAACGCCGCAAACTTAGCGCGACCGTTTTCTGTTAGAAACTGATAGTCCGTATACAGCCGCTTATCAAACTTAGTCGCCGCCGTTTCCGCCGTTTCACACAGCGGCGCAGGCCATTGAATCGGCCCGACTGTGGCCAGGCGCTCATGGCTAAGCCCACTCATATCACAGAGCCGGTCTGCCGTGAGCCCGACAAACTCGTCATACACCGCCGCCGCATCAGGCCAATCAAACTGTTCGGTGAATCCCAATCGCCGACCCACCTCCGCAAAAATTGCCCAGTCCGCTTTCGCTTTACCCACCGGCTCACGAAACGCCGGGCAAAACGTCACCATCCGCTCAGAATTGGTCATCACCCCTGAGGCTTCTCCCCACTGAGCCGCAGGCAGCACCACATGGGCATAAGCTGCCGTCTCATTGGGATAGTAAGCGTCTTGAAAGATCGTAAATGGCGACTTCAGTAAGGCCGCCTGAGTCCGCTTAATATCCGGCATACTCACCGCCGGGTTAGTCGCGGCAATCCACATCACGCCGACCGCTTCGCGCTCTAGCGCCAGCATCATATCCCAAGCAGCCAGCCCTGGCTCTGGTGAAATGCTCCCCGCTGGTAGCTTCCAAACTTTCTCAACCACCCGGCGATGATCGGGATTTTTGACAAAACGGTAGCCCGGCAGAATATGGGCCAAGCCCCCAGCCTCGCGCCCGCCCATCGCATTGGGTTGCCCCGTCAGCGAAAACGGCCCTGCCCCCGGACGGCCCAATTGTCCCGTCATCAGGTGCAGGTTAATAATGGTTCGTACCTTGGCCGTGCCTACGGTCGATTGGTTTACCCCCATCGACCACAGCGACAGCACTTGCTTGGAGTCGGCCCACATCCGCGCCGCTCTTTCCAGATCAACCGCCGAAATACCGCAAATTTCAGCCGCTCGCTCTGGTGGATACTGATCCACAATCTGGGCGTACTCCAAAAAGCCATCGGTACAGTAATCAATAAAAACGGGGTCATGCTTGCCCCAGCGAATTAGCAGATGCGCAATGCCATTGAGCAAGGCAATATCGCTTCCTGGCTTAATGGCCAGATGTAGATCGGCATCTTTCGCGGTCGCCGTCCGCCGGGGATCAACCACGATTAGCTTTACATTTTTGTTCTTTTTGTGGTGCTTTTTCAGCCGGTTAAACACAATCGGGTGGCAATCTGCGGTGTTGGTGCCAATCAAAAAGGCACAGTCGGTTTTTTCTAAATCGTCGTAGCAACAGGGCGGGCCGTCAGAGCCAAAGCTTTGAGCGTAGCCTGCCACTGCCGAAGACATACATAAGCGAGAGTTGGCGTCGAAGTTGTTGGTACCAATGCAGCCCTTAATTAGTTTTTGGGCGACATAGTAATCCTCGGTTTGAAACTGGCCGGATCCGTACATGCAAATGGAATTGGGGCCACGAGAAGCAATTGATTTTTGAATTTCTGAGGTGATTTTAGTAAAAGCCTCTTCCCAGCTCACCTGTTGGAAAGGCTGATCTAAAGACTTGCGCATCATCGGATGCTTTAGCCGATCTTTGTTGAGAGATTCACCAATAGAAGCGCCTTTAATGCAGACTTGCCCCTTACTAGAAGGGTGCGCTTTGCTGCCAACAGCTTGCCAGATAGGCCGACCGTCACTGTCACGGGTGACGCCGCGACCTTTGCGGGCAGGCGGAAAAACTTCCAAGCCGCAGCCAACGCCACAGTAGGGACACATGGTTTTGGTTGAGAGTGCTTTATTTGAAAGTGACACTTTGAAACCCTCACCTACATAAATGCTTATAGACAGACCGACTCATAGACAAACCGGCTTATAGACAGACCGGCTTATAGACAGACCGGTAGGGGACGATAATACGCCCCCTACCGGTTTAGCGGAAACTGGCAATCAAAACGGTGTCAGTTTTTACCTGAACGTCAACCCACCGTTAGCTCATTACCGATGGATTTGCCGGGGCGACAGGCATAGCCACCTCTTCACCCGCATGTGCATCTGCAAAGGAGTTGCTAGGCTCATCGAGGAAGAAGGCGCAGAGGAAAGCGACAACCAAACCAGCGACACCGAGCACCTGGAAGAAAGCGGCATTTGCCCGAGCTGTGCCCGCTGCAATGACGGCTGGGTCAACCGCGTCACCTGCGGGAACAAAGGCTTGTTGCAGCAGCAGCAAAATAGTGAGGTAGACGACTGCGCCAACGTTGCCATAAGCACCGACGTTGCCCGCAACCTGGCCAGTGATCCGAGGCTTGACCAGCGGCACCAGGGCAAATGTGGCCCCCTCTGCTGCCTGGACAAAGAAGGAGCACATCATCGTCAAGATAACGGCTGCCGGTAGCCACCAACCGCCCCCTACTTGACTGAAGATCAGGTATCCAATTCCCATGAAGCCAAGCAGGGCGGTCATCGTCCACTTGCGGCTACCAATCGAGTCAGAGATGATGCCGCCACCGGGACGAGCGACCAGGTTCATGAAGGCATAGCTAGCGGCAATCATGCCAGCGGTTGCCTTGTCCAGCGAAAATGTACCTTCAAAAAAGGCGGGCAGAATGGTCACAACTGCCAGCTCGGAACCAAAGTTGACAATGTAGGTCAGCTCTAGCAAGGCCACTTGCTTAAAGCGATAGCGATCTTCTGCGGGATAGCGTTTTTGCCCAGACAGTAGCTCTTTGTTAACCGTCCAGCAGTTGTATGCCTGGAATGCATAAAGCCCTAACAAAGCCAACATGGTAATGAGCATCGCTGGCACAGAGAGAAAGCCAACTAGCTGTAATCTCCAGGCAATGACCATCAAGACGGCAGTCAAAGGAATGTTCATGACCATTAAAAACCAGAAGTCACGAACCGTTGTAACTTCGATGCCGCGAGCGCTTTTCGGACGACGATAGACCTTGCCGGGGGGCGTATCGGTGACGTTGAAGTAGTAAAACACGCCATATAGGGCAGCTACGATACCAGAGCCTGCGATCGCCGCTCTCCAGTTCAGCACGTCGCTACTAAAGCCAATACCCAGCACATTAAAGCTTTGAGCTTCAGGGAATTGGAAAGCACCAGGCAAAAAGCTCAGGCCCATGGCAATAACCACCATGGTGAAGGCCGAAAACGCGGAGCCAAAGTTGCCCCAACCGCCATAGATACCTTCTGCGGTGCCCACTTCTTTGGGTGGGAACCATTCAGCCGTCATGCGGATACCGATTACAAAACCCGCACCGACAATACCCATCAGCAAGCGGCCAACCACGAGCTGGTTAAAGCTGGTTGCTGTGGCAAAAATCAAGCAGGGAATCGCAGCGTAGACCAGCAAGCAGGTATAGGTGATACGAGGGCCAAATTTGTCGAGCAGCATCCCGATAATGATGCGAGCAGGGACTGTTAAAGCAACGTTACACAGGCCAATCGTACCTGCTTGAGCTGGCGTCAGGCCAAATTCTTGAACAATCGTCGTTGCGAATGGGGGAAAGTTAAACCAGACGACAAACGATAAAAAGAAGGCAAACCAGGTCAGGTGTAATATTTTGTACCTGCCTTGAGTTGCTTTTGTAAAGAACTCTCCAATCATCTTGCGTTATGCTCCTAGTGTATAGATACCTTCTGCTATGGCTTAGGCCATAGCAAGGTTGTTATGCCGAAGCCTAGAGGTTGCCGCCTTTAGGCTTCTTTTTTTGTGGCCCGTCACCTCGCTCAAAACTATCTGTAAAAACAGTCTCGATACGACCGGCAGGCCAGGAAACTTCGCAATAACACATTAAGTTTTATTGCTTTATCAATCTCTCTGTCTTTATTTGGCAACAGCACCAAATTTTTCTTGCAGTAGGTCAGAAACAACTTCCTGCAAGTCTTCGCAAGGCACGCCTTTCATCACCCGTTCGCCGAGCTGAGCGTGCTTACCCACTTTGCCACCCATGTAGATGTCTACGGCCTCAACAGACTTGCCATCTTTGCGGGCTTTGGTTCCTAGAAAACCAATATCGGCAACTTGAGGCTGACCGCAAGAGTTGGGGCAACCCGTCCAGTGCATTCGCACCGGCTGATCTACGCTGAGCAATGAGTCTAACGCTTGGGCCATCGCATGCGCCCGCTGCTTAGTTTCTATGATCGCAAAGTTGCAGAACCGCGACCCTGTACAAGAAACGACTCTACGCACTAACTCCGAAGGCTCGATG
Source organism: Phormidesmis sp. (assembly GCA_049791095.1). GTDB lineage: Bacteria > Cyanobacteriota > Cyanobacteriia > Phormidesmidales > Phormidesmidaceae > Phormidesmis. The sequence goes on along the minus strand of JBAQZP010000140.1, from coordinate 20,956 downwards.
GAGAATTTTTTCACAGGCTCTTCCTGCAAAAATGCTTCCAATCGAGAGTCAGGAATATTTGGAATAATCAGGTTTTGCTCGACGGTCAGGCGAATTTCACCATTGCCATACACCTCGGCGAGGCGGGCAAACTCGAACATATCTTCCGCATAAATATGACCGACCGGAACGTGCAAGCCGACGTAGTTTAAGCCGGATTGCTTTTGCGGATGCACGCCGAGATGGTCGCTTTTGCCGTCTTCGGTAATGGCATCTTCTGGGGCCGCAGGTAGCAAGGTCTCACCCATTTCGGCTTCTACCGCCGCGCGGAATTGATCAAAGCCCATTGACTCGATCAACCACATCAGGCGGGTCTGTTGACGGTTGCCGCGAGCGCCTTTGTCTCGAAATACGCTTAAAATTGCGCGACAGATTTCCACCACTGTGTCGTCGGCGGGTACCCAAGCGTTTAGCGGGATTGCCGAATCGCAGCGGCGAGCCGAGAAAAAGCCACCGACAATCACGTTGAAGCCCAGTTCACTCCCTTCACCATCTTTGAAGGCAGGCAGAAAGGCAATGTCGTTAATTTCTGAGTGAATAGAATCTTCTCGGCTGCCTTCGAGCGCGATGTTGAACTTGCGGGGCAGGTTTGTAAAGTCGTAATTACCTTTACTGTTGTTGGTGATCATGTCTTGAACTTTAATCACCAGGCCCTGAGTGTCAATCAGCTCGTTAGCCGCAATGCCCGCTACTGGAGAGCCGGTAATGTTGCGCACGTTGTCCATGCCCGACTGAATGGAGGTCAGGCCCGCCTGCTCGAAGCGTTTGAAAATATCTGGAATATCTTCTAGGCGGACGCCGCGTAGCTGCAAGTTTTGGCGGGTGGTGATGTCGGCGCAGCCATCGTCGCCATAGCGCTCGACGATTTCGGCTAGCACGCGCATCTTATGGCTAGAAAGCACCCCATGAGGCATCCGCATCCGCAGCATGAACTTGCCAGGTGTGACCGGTCGATAGAAAACGCCAAGCCACTTTAATCGACCGGTGAGGTCTGTCTCATCGACAGCTTCCCAGCCCATTTCAGCAAACTTTTCTAGCTCGTCCTTGACGGCCAAACCATCTTTTTCGGCTTTGTACTTTTCAAACTTATTTTTCTTTTCCACCTTTTTCGCAACGCTTGGCGACGTAACCATGTCATGTCCAATTGTTAGTATTTTCGCTCTTAAAATTGCCCGTGATTTTGCGTAAACCCCTTTTGTTGGCAGTTAAATCAAAACCTTTTGCGAGAACGTTCAAATGCCCTTGTATCCGATTGCTCTTCAAGAAAAGCGGTAAGTGCATCTTTGAAGTTAGAAACGCGATCAAGGCTTGTTCGGCTCTAATCGACACACTTACCAGCCACGCTTATAAGGAACCGTTTTAGGGTTTTGTGTAACTCACTTGCTGTTGAGTTGTTCACACAGTATGGAAAATTCAATTGAGGTTTTGTATCACTCATTACTATTTTCTGCGTGCTTCCTCTAAGAATGGTGATAAACGCATTGCTTTTATGCATTTATTGCAACAAACTGACGTGGGCCTGTCATGTCAGGATTTAGACTGAGCTGTAGATAATGGCCAAACCTTTGCTATGGGTAATGTTTGAGCATTTTCTATATGATGTTGATGTGGAGTTTAGGGGTGATGGATATGAGCGAATTAGAAGCTATTGGAATTGAACAGGCGATCGCACAACTTACCCAGGGCGATTTTCATGCCAAATGGGACAGCTCCAAACGCTTTAGTCAGCAGTTTGCCGAATGGGGCGATCGCGCCATTCCCCCCTTAATCCATCACCTTAAAACCACCCCAAATCCCGAAAACCAGTGGTTCTTGATCCGCGCCCTCAGCCAGTTTGACCAGCCTGCCGTAGTCGAAGCCCTGGCCGAAATCCTGGCCACGACACCCGAAGAAGACCTGCAAACAGAGGCCATTAAAGCCCTCACCCGGCTAGACAGTAGCGCGATTCCGACGCTGAGCGCTTTATTACACTCGCGCTATCCTACGGCACAGCGGATTCTCGCGGCCAGTACCCTGGCCCGCATTCGCCGTAGCGACATCATCGAGCCGCTACTGAGCATTACCAGCGATCTTGATCCTCAACTGCGGGCGATCGCCCTCGAAGCCCTTGGCAGCTTCCATGATCCACGCATTACCCCGGCCCTGCTGAGCGCCCTCAAAGACATTCCTGCCGTGGCCACAGAAGCTATTCGCGCCCTGGGCCGACGCAGCGATCTATTAAACACCGTAGATTTAGTCACGCCTTTGCGAGCTTGTTTACAAAGGCCCGAGCCAGCCGTCGCCGTGGAAAGCGCTGTCGCCCTGGGGAGGCTAGGCAACGAAGCCGCTACCGCCACTCTGGGTGAATTATTGACTCAGCCAGCACCCACCGCCGTTAAAATCGCCGCCGTCCGGGCATTGGGCTGGATAGATCGCCCCAGCGCGACTGACTCGCTAACCATAGCTTTTACCTACGCAGTGCCTGTAGTGATGCCGCCTGTGAAAAAAGAAATTGCCCGGTCGCTGGGCCAAACCCAATCTGCCGCCCTTAAACCCAAAGCTGCTCAGCCTTTGGTGACATTTCTGAAAGCGATCCCCGCCCAAAACATCGCTACACCAGAAGCCTTTACCCTCACGCAAACTGTGATCTCAGCCCTTTCACGGCTTGGCAACTCCAACGCCCTCAATAGCCTCATCCCTTTACTTGGCAATCCAGATTCCCGCATTCGGATGCATGCCCTCAGCGCCCTCAAGCAGATAGATCCCAGAGCCGCCCAGGCAAAAATACAGGACTATATAAAAGACGGGGCGACCCCGCCGCCCTTAAAGTCCAGAATTGTAGAGAGTCTGAGCGCCTGGTAAGAACGGCCTGAAAGGTGGTTTTGGCGATGCGCTCAAATCAGGGCAAATGCATTAGCCTGAGAAAAGCTGCATCAGAAAAATTTAATTCGTCCGAATCGCGGGTAGCCTGAGGTGAATTTCTTCGTATCAAACGGTTTTCCTGCTGCGATACCTATCCCTCTTTCAAACACTGGCATGATTACAACTTCAGGCGCTGAGCAAACCCCTCCTGTAAACCCAGCTTCGGCCATGACCGAAGCTCTACCCGAAACCCTCAAGGACTGGGCGCAGTTTACCGCCAGGCGAAAAAGCGTTGCCGAGACCCTCAGCAAAATTGCCACCTTGCTGCAAACAGCCGAAGACACTGGTGAAGGCCAGTCTGGCGAGCTGGGACTGGCTCAGCCCATTCACGAAATTCAGCAGGCCGCTGACAGCCTCAAAAATGATACGTACCGGCTGATGGTGATGGGCGACATGAAGCGCGGTAAAAGTACGCTGCTGAACGCGCTAATTGGCGAAAATTTGCTGCCCAGTGACGTGAATCCTTGTACGGCGCTACTGACTCACCTGCGCTACGGCGATCAAAAGCGCGTAGTGCTGCACTTCAAAGATGACAGAGCGCCCGAAAGTGTTGATCTAGCCACCTTTAAGCAAAAGTACACCATCGATCCGGATGAGTCTAAAAAGCTAGAGGCCCAGGGCCAAGCGGCATTTCCTGATATTCATCATGTGGTGGTGGAATATCCGCTGCCGATGCTACAGCAGGGCATCGAGCTGATTGACACACCGGGGCTGAATGATACGGAATCGCGCAATCAGCAGGTGCTGAGCTATTTGAGTGACGCTCAGGCGGTGCTGTTTGTGCTGGATGCGAATCAGCCTTTCACCCTGGATGAGCGCCGCTACTTGAATAACTATTTAAAGCATTCAGGACTGGCGTTGTTTTTTGTGATCAACGGTTGGGATCGCATTCAATCGGGCCTGTTAGATCCAGACGATGCGCAGGCTGTAGCCGACGCTGAAGCTAAGGTCAGACAGGTGTTTGAAACTAATCTAGCTGACTATGTGGCGGATGCTGGCAGGGCGTACATTTACGAAATCAGCGCCTTGCCAGCGTTGCGCCAACGGCTAAAAGGCAAATCAAGCGCCGGTTCTGGTTTGGACAATTTGCTGACTGGTCTCGATCAGTTCCTTGCCCACGAGCGCGGCCCGGCAGAATTGATGAGGGCGCTAAGTGTGGCTAGTCGAACACATCGCAGCGTCAGTACTGCGGTCTCTCGGCGAATTCCTTTATTGGATGAAACGCTGAGCGATTTGCAGGCCAAAGTGGCGTCTGTGCAAAGTGACTTTGGCAAGTTGGAAGAGATTCGCGATCGCTATCGTCAAATCATTCGCACCAGCGGCGACCTACATGCCAACGGCGTCAGCAACGACTTCCACCAGTATGTGCTCAAGCTAGAAGATTCCTTTGAAAGCGACTTCGCCAACTCTCAGCCCAATCTAGAATTTTTAGACTTTCTCGAAAATGACAAGCGCCAGGCATTTTATACGGCGTTTAAGAAAGCCTTTGAGCGCTATGTAAACGACCGCCTGGCCGCCTGGGAATTTAAGGCTAAGCAGACTATCGGCACGGCTTTTGACGAGCTAAATGCCAATGCGGCAGAATATCAGGTCGCCTACGCCGAAGTGGTGGAAGTGATTCACGAGAAGATTATGGGTCGTCGGTTTCATGCAGTAGGGCAGGAGTTTGACCCTGGCAGGGCGAAAATTTGGGTAGATAGCGTCAAGGATGTGTTTGAAGATATTCCAGAAAATTTGAACAATGCGGTGCGGCCTTTTAATGGCTTTTGGCAATCGGTGATGCAGTCTGCTATTGCCTACATTTGCATTGTGATCGCGCTGCAAGTGATTGGTCTGATCTTCAGCAGCTTGTTCTTCAACATTATCGGTGTGATTATGGCCGCAGGCGGTATCTTTGCCGTGCAGGCCGAGTTTGTTCGGCAAGAATTTTTGAAAGCGACCAAAAAAGAATTTGCCAAGCAGCTACCGCAAATTGCTGACGAACAAACGCCTAACATTCGCCGCGCCGTCAAAGACTGCTTTAAAGCTTATGAAGCCAGGGCGATTGACCGCATTAGTCGTGACATTGCCGCTCGCCGGGTGGAATTGACCAACCTGGTGGAACAAAAGCAACAGCATGAGATTGACCGCGAGGCAGAAGTTGTGCGCTTGCAGCAGCTTGCCCAGCAGGTACAGGAAAATGTGGCGGCGATTGAGGCGATCGCAACAATGGCAGACTAGAAAAGTTGAGATGGCCACCCCTACTGAGTCATCACAATACGTCTTTAAAGTTTAAAGAGCGTTACAGCCAAGGAGGAAACCTTTACCCGGCTGGTTTTAGGCGATCGCCCGCAATCTTTCTACAGTGAGCAGTATCAACCCTTACCAAACTATTTCCTGCATCGGTCTACATTTGACTAGTTGATCGGCTCAATTGGTGGTGCTTTGGCTTATCTTTTTCGGCCTGTTATCCCATTAGTCCTATGCGTTTAGAGCAGCTCCAGGCGTTTTTAGCCGTGGCCGACACTGGCAGCTTTCAGACCGCTGCCCGGCACTGTGGTGTCACCCAATCGACCATTAGCCGTCAGGTACGCGCTGTAGAAGACGACTTGGGCGTTTCCTTATTTCACCGCAGCACCCAGGCCAAACTCACCCTTGCAGGCAGCAGTCTATTACCCAGAGCCCTGCGCATTGATAAAGAATGGCGGCAGGCTCAGCAAGAAATTAGCGACTTAGTCAATGGTAAGCAAACCGAACTGTGCATTTCAGGCATTCAATCTGTCTGCGCCTACCTGCTGCCGCCGATCGTCACCGAATTTTGCCGCAGCCATCCCGATGTGCAGCTTAGAGTCACTGCTTTGGGGAGCGATCGCGCCTTAAAAGTGCTGCGCGATGGCCTGGTCGATGTCTCGATTGTGATGCATAATCCACTGCTGACCAGCAATCAGGAGATGGTCGTCACCCCCCTATACGAAGAACCGGTCGAAGTGCTGATGGCCGCTAACCATCCTTTGGCCGCTTACGACGCGGTGCCCTGGGCCGAAATTGCCCGCTATCCACAGGTTGTCTTTAAAGATGGCTATGGAATGCAGCGCATTGTTCAAAATCAATTTCAAGAACAGGGCACCGACCTCAAATTTGCCCTGGAGCTAAACACGCTTGATGCCTTTAGAGGCGTCGTGCGGCAGGGTAGTATGGTGGCTTTACTACCCCGCTCTGCCCTGGTCGAAAGCCGCCGCGATCTGGCCCTTGCCATTCGTCCGACCCGTGAGCCGAGCTTGCATCGCAAAGTCGTGATGGTGACTACCCACGACCGGCTGCTAATTCCGCCTATCCAGCAGTTTTGCGATTTGGTTTGCCAGCATATGAATAGCATCGACTTCACGCATACTAGCGAAATCTCTAGGCTGCCCGCCGCCAGCTAGCCAACGCGGTCTTTTCTTTCACCTATGATCAATTTATCTAAAGCCCCTGGCCAAAACATATCGAGTCAACCCCCAAACTCAACATCTGAGCCTACCAAAAGCGATCAATTTAGAGCGCTGCTGAAAAAAGTGGGCAGTGGTACGCATACCTCAAAGTCGCTCACCCGCGCGGAAGCGGCGATTGCAACAGAACTAATGTTGAGTGAAGCTGCTACCCCGGCCCAAATTGGCGCGTTTATGATTGCCCATCGCATTAAGCGGCCAACCCCTACAGAACTGGCGGGCATGTTAGATACCTATGACGCCCTCGGCCCGCAGCTTGAAGAAGTGAATGCGGAGTATCCGGTGACTGTTTTTTGTAGCCCTTATGATGGGCGATCGCGCACCGCCCCCATCACCCCACTGACTGCCCTTGTTATGGCTACCGCTAACGCCCCAGCACTGCTCCACGGCAGCGGACGGTTGCCTACCAAGCATGGCCTACCTCTGATTGAAATCTTTCAGGGCCTGGGCCTCAACTGGCCTAACCTCAGCTTAGATCAGGTTCAAACTGTGCTGGGCGAAACCCACTTGGGCTTTGTTCATCAGCCGGTGCATTTCCCGCAGGCCGAGGCGATGGTGCCCTACCGCGAACAAATCGGCAAGCGTCCCACGTTTGCCACCATAGAAATTATGTGGTCGCCCTACGCGGGCCGTAGCAATTTGGTGAGCGGCTACGTCCATCCGCCTACCGAAGGCCGTACCCAGGCCGCTTTTACCCAGCGGGGTACGCCCTTTTTTACCACGGTTAAAGGGCTAGAAGGCAGCAGTGACATGGCTCGCGCTCGGACTGCCATTATTGGACTTAGCCAGCTCAAAGGACAGACGCTAGAAACCGAAAGACTTTTACTTCATCCTAGAGACTACGGTTTCGATAGCCCCGATCCTGAGATTTTACCTCTAGAAGAATTGTTGAAAGATTATCGGGCTGTGCTAGCGGGGCAGACGACAGAAATTGGCCGCTCGGCGGTGTGGAACAGCGGGTTTTATCTATGGCGAGTGGGCCGGGTGAAAAATTTGGCAGCCGGGTTTGAGCTGGCGCGATCGCTACTCGCCCATGGCGCAGTCGCTAGCAAACTTGAAGCGATTAAAACCGCGATTGATGCCTGTGCGAATTAATGATCGAGCAAAATGATAAAGCGAACGGGAATGTTGCCATCAGATAGGACTTCTGCCATCGCGATCGCGCCCTTCAGTTCAGTCATTGCCTGCGCACTATGTTCCTTGTATACCTTCGCAACCTGCTTGATGCCCGCCCTAAACGCCGCTAAATCTAAGCAGGTCGCCACCGGATAAGCAACCCCTTTTAACCGAGATTTCACCCGTTCGCTACAGTCCTCGGGGATGGGCGGAAAATCGTCAGCTTTGCGAGGTGAGGGCGACAGATGGGGGTTTTCCCACAGCAAATATTGATTGATTTTGGGATCGGCAAACGTGGGCAACTGAGACAGCGATCGCCAGCGCGAACCGTCATGGGCTTCTAAAATCACCGTTCGATAGGTTGCCATTGTCTCTTCCTATTCAGAGTTTGGACAGGCGGGATGCCTATCCAAAAAATCCCTAGATCGACAAGATCGACAAGATGTGAACACTTCCTAAAAGAAGTAATTTTATCTTAGCGATCGCCCTTAACCTTCATCCCATAGATCAATCTGCTGGCAGCATTTCAGATTGTTCAGCCGCCGCCTGCGCCAGCTCTTCCACTAGCATCTCCTCATAAATCTGCGGCAGCAATCCTGACATACTGTTGTCTTCAATGCCATAGCCCAGACTCGTCCAGGTACCCGAAAGCCGTCGTAGCACTTCGCTTACCTCTCCCACTTGCAGCAGCGCCGACAAATCCATCCCCCATACCGCCGAATCGGCTAGCCACTCGTACACCACCGTATCTTGATATACCGGCTCAAAGCTAGGTTGTTCCCACACCTCATACCAGGCAGGCCGTTCGGGGTGATATTTCCTAGCCTCTAGCTCCCAGGTGGTCGTCAAAAACTGATAGCGTCCTGCCGCCGTCGTGCAGTCATCTATGTTGGGCCCATTCACAATGCGCACACACTCATCCGGATGTACGCTCAAATCTTTGACTCGCTTACCGCCATACAGCAATCGATAGGGATCTGCCGTGTTTGACTCCGCCGCCGAAATCGTTCGCATCAGCGCTCGCAAGTAAGGATCACCCCCGGTCATTTCCAATGGTAGGGGCGAGGCCACATAGTCGGTTGCGCCCATTAGCTCCAATGCGTGGGGTGGCAGCGTCCATCGACTTACCGCCCACGCCACGCCCAAAAACATCAGCAGGGTCAGCACAATCGGCCCTAAATCGTCATATCTGCTTTTGGAGCCAGATGCTTTAGCAGATTTCTGACGCTTACTGTTTGAACTGTTTGAAGATGACTTTTGCGCCAAGCGATATAAAACCAAAAGACGGCCCAACCTGCTTACTTAAACTATCAGTTAGCATTATTCATACTAACGGCCTTTGGCAGGCTTGTAGTCGCTACAGTGTGCGATCGCCCCATTCCCCAAAAAACAGCTCTTATGGCTCCCATAGAATCTAACGACAGCCTTATGACAACGCTTATTCTATTGGTTCCCTTCGCGGCTTTGCTTTACTGCGCGATTGTCATCGGCACCCTGCTGATCGTCCCTGCCGCCAAAAGCTATCCGCTTGTCTTTGGGGGCATATTCGCCCTGATTCCCCTAGTCACAGGCGCGGCTATTTGGGTTGGCCCTTTTCGCAAGTGAACCTGAAAGCCCTTGAAAAATTAGAGCTGCCATTGCACCAGGCGCACCAAATTTCCTAAAATTCTATGCTGTGGCCAAGACCTTTGCTGCCACTGCTTTAGCCCTATTTGTTCGCTATCGGCAAAGCCTTTTTCAAACACGCTTTCTACCTGTTGAATCAGCCGGTCGCTATTAGTGACAATGTCTAGCTCATCGTTGTGTAAAAAGCTGCGATAGTCAAAGTTGGCGCTGCCGATGTTCACCCAGTCATCATCAACTATCAACATTTTGGCATGTAGCATACTGGGCTGGTACTCAAATATTTTGATGCCCGCTTTCAGCAACGAGCCGTACACCTCAAAAGAAGCGTAATACACTGGCTTTTTGTCGGAGCGATCGCTCGTCGTCAAAATCCGCACATCTACCCCAGCCTGCTGCGCCTCAATCAACAATTGCCGGGTGCTGAGGTTAGGCAAAAAGTAAGGACTCGATAGCCAAAGTCGCTGCCTCGCACTGGTAATTAAACTCTGCTTGATCATTTCAATCGGAGAGTTTCGATAGCTTGGTTTTGCCCCTGGCGTTACCAATATCGACGACGGGGTGGGTGCTGGCTCTTTGGAGGCGACAGAAATTTCAGGGGCAACCCTGGGGTAAACCATCTCCATATCAATCGAGGTGACTTCTGAATGCTTGCGGCGATAGCCTTGCCAGTGAACCTGAAAAGTAGTTGCGAGTACTTTGACTACCTCGCCCCTCAGGGCCGCTTCGACATCCAACCAGGGCTGGGTGTCATCCGATTTTTCAGTGCCGTCCCATAAGTTCGAGATCCCTGCGCCACCTGTCAAAACATAATCGCTGTCAATAATTAACAGCTTTCGGTGGGTTCGTCCGGCATAGTTGGCAGGGGCTCGCCAGTCGAACGGGTTAAAGAACACTATCTGTACGCCGACTGAGCGCAGCCGCTCCCAGTATTTATCGTTGAGCGATCGCGTCCCCCAACTATCCACAAGTAGCTGTATTTTTACACCTTCTATAGCCTTACGGGCCAAAGCATCGGCAAAATCATTTGCCCGCTTACCAGGTGTCATCATAAAGGTTTCAAACTGAATGCTGCGCTTAGCGCCGTTAATAGCATCCAACCGAGCCTGCTGAATTTCATCAGCCGTATCCCAAAAGTCAATGACTTGGCCCTTTGTTTCCAGGGAGTTGGTGATGCTTTTGATCGCAGTCAGAAAGTGCGGATCGTTAGGCGCTAAAGCCTGCTCGATATGAAAGAGCGCTCGCCACCGAAAAGCACCCCGAATGTATAAACTCAGCAGCACAATCGCGACTAAAGCTAGCACAGCCGCTAACAGCCATAAAAGGATGTCGATTAACAGTCCCATGCAGCCTTCCTAATGATGTACAAACTTGTGTTTTGACAGACACCTTACCTAAGTATCGTCTACAGCAGATAAATCCGCTCAGCTAAAGTCTATCTGCCCGCAGAGCCTTTTTCAGTCTGATGGAAAACATAGATTGATAACTATTTATCCACAGCACTAGCCAGTGGCAAAGTCAATGTAAAGGCCGTTTCTCCTTTTGGTGTTCTGTCTAACTTCAGGTCTCCTTTGTGGGCGCGGGCAATTTCTCTAGAGAGGCTCAGGCCCAGGCCAAAGCCTTCTCGTTTGCGGTTGCGCGAAAAGTCACCTCGGTAAAAGCGATCAAAAATGCGATCGCGTTCCTCCAAAGGCACATCCCGTGACGCATTAGCTACGGTTATTTTTACACTGTTGGCCTGCCGCTTGCCCACCACCGAGAGCCAACGCCCGACTGACCCTTCTGGCAGGTTGTACTTAATGGCATTGTCAATTAGGTTTTGCAAAACTTGAGTCAGCAGATCGCGATCGCCGCGCACCTGTAAATCTTTTTGATCTAACTTCACCTTCACGGGCAAATCAGGATCTAGCAGCTCAATATCTTCTATCAGCACCGCCAAAATCTCTTCGACATCGACCTTCGCCTGTCGCAAACTCATTTGCCCAGCATCTGCCAAAGACAACAACAACAGCTTGCGCACAATCGTACTCAACCGCGAAACTTCATCCATTAACCGGCTCAAACTCTGTTGTAAATCCGAGCCCGGTTCAGCCTGTTGCATCGCCAGCTCTAGCTCACCCCGCAGAATCGCCAGCGGCGTTTTTAGCTCGTGGGCGGCGTCCCCACTAAAGCGAGACGATTGCTTAAAGCTACGCTCCAGCCGCGTCAGCATTTGATTAAAGACCTCAATCAGTTCAACAAATTCTACATCTGCGCTGCCGATCGGCACTTGCTGATCCAGCCCTTTGGCAGTGACTTGTTGAATCACGCTAGTCAGCTTGTGTACGGGCTTCAGAGCGCTGCCTGCCAGAATCCAAGCACCGCCCGCAATCATCAAAAGGGTGCTAGGAATCGCGACTAAAAAGATATTGCGGATGACGGACATGTCTTGATCGATGGTCTGAAGACTGATGGCGATCGCACCCTGCCCCGCCTCAGAATTCACAGTGCCAATTCGCCAGCCCTCCTTCCGCGTTAACACTGGCGTTGCTGCACTGCCAGTTGTTACATTTGCAGGTGCATCTGCCGTTTTGGCCAGTACCGGCGTCTCCGTTGCCAGCAAAAGCCGCATATCTAACGTGACATTCCCTAGCTCTGCATTCGTCACAGCGTAATGCAGCGTTCGCCCCTTGGCATCCATTGCCAGCAGCATAATCGGCGTCCCAATTTGCGTCTTTAGCTGACCTGGCAACTCATCGCCAAAGCTCTGCCACTCCAGCGGCCTCACCCTGGTCATGCGCTGCAACTGACTATTCAGCTTGGCATCCAGGCTACTGACTTTGGCCACATATATCAGCCGCCAGGCCACCAGGCCAAAGCCCACCAGCGCCCCACCTGCCAGCGCCACTGACAGCAGCGCAATCCGCAATCGGAAAGAGGCCAGCTTCACGTCATCACAACTCCTTATGAGTAGCCAGATTGTATAGTAGAAAGGATATGTACCGGGAACATAAACAACCAAGCATGGGATTTCCGACCCCTTTACTAGATGCTAGACTTGCCAGGCAAAAAGCGCAAAACGAACAGGCCAGGCAAACACTCCTCCCAGCGGTCGTTCACTAACTAGAGGAGAACGCCGCTCGCTACGGCTTTGAAAACCATATCGGCTCGGGCGGTGGGTGGCACCGGGTAATCCTGCTGCGACTAAGCCAGCCGATTAAAGGCATCCGTCCAGCGCTACTATCAGAAGACTCGCTAGAACTTATGAACAAGCTTAGAAACTTCCGTCATATGGTGAGGCACGCTTATGGCGCAGAGATTGACCTTCCTCAACTGGAGCCCAACTTGACGTTTGCTCAAAAGCTATATGACTTAATTAGGCGAGATGTTGACGTTTTTATTGCACAATTAGAAGCCTCATAGCTCGCGGCAAGAATAAATTTATGAATAAAAAACAGCCAATTCATGTGATTGGGGGCGGCCTAGCGGGGACGGAGGCGGCCTGGCAGGTGGCGCGCTCGGGGGTGCCGGTGGTGCTACATGAGATGCGACCACTGAAGAAGAGTCCGGCGCATCATTCTGAGCATTTGGCTGAGCTGGTGTGCAGCAATTCTTTTGGGGCGATGGGAACCGATCGGGCCTCGGGACTGCTGCATGAGGAGTTGCGGCGGCTGGGGTCGGTGGTGATTGGCAAGGCGGATGAGCATTCGGTGCCCGCTGGCGGTGCGCTGGCGGTAGATCGCGGCGTGTTTGGCAAAGATTTGACCGCCGCTTTGGAAAATCATCCGTTAATAGAACTGCGGCGCGACGAAGTGCTGAGTATTCCTGAGCAAGGCGTGACGGTGCTGACGACGGGGCCGCTGACGAGTGAAGCGCTAAGCGAAGACTTGGAGCGGTTTGCGGGTCAAGCCTATATGAGCTTTTTTGATGCGGCTAGCCCGATTGTTGTCGGTGAGTCGATTGATCAAGACATTGCGTTTATGGCGTCTCGGTATGACCGGGGCGAGGCAGCGTATTTGAACTGTCCGATGGACAAAGAACAATATCTGGCTTTTTACATGGCGCTATGCGCGGCTCAGCAGGCTGAACTGAAAGATTTTGAACGAGAGACGGCAAAGTTTTTTGAGGCATGTTTGCCGATTGAGGAGATGGCGCGGCGGGGGGAAGACACGATGCGCTACGGGCCGCTGAAGCCGGTGGGTTTGTTTGATACCGAGAAATACGGCGCGTTTGATGCGCCAGAAAATAAAGTGCATAAGCCCTATGCGGTAGTTCAGTTGAGGCAGGAAGACAAGGCCGGGCAGCTCTGGAACATGGTGGGCTTTCAAACAAATTTGCGCTGGGGTGAGCAAAAACGAGTGTTTCGGATGATTCCGGGGCTAGAGAATGCGGAGTTTGTGCGAATGGGCGTGATGCACCGCAATACGTTTATCAATTCGCCGGAATTATTGAACGGGGCGTTGCAGTTTAAGCAGCGGCCAACGCTATTGGCGGCAGGGCAGTTGGTGGGCACTGAGGGGTATACAGCGGCGATCGCAGGCGGATGGCTAGCAGGCACCAACGCCGCCCGTGTCGCCCTCGGCAAAATACCTTTGACCCTACCAGAGACCACCATGCTTGGTGCGCTGATCGGTTTCATCAGCTCAGCAGAACCCAAGCACTTTCAACCGATGCCGCCAAACTTTGGGATTATTCCGCCGTTGGCGCAGCGGGTGCGAAATAAACGAGAGCGCTATGGGGTGTATCGCGATCGCGCCTTCGCCGACTTACAAACCTGGGCAAACCAGCACCACCTGCCTTTAGCAGTGCCAACAGATAAAAGCTCTTTAAAAACTGAAGTCTGGCAAGTTATAGCGTAAAAAGCCAAACATCTAAGCTGTTTTATAGCAACAGCGAGCAGCCTTACGAAATCACTGTAAAGGCATCCTTATCATTAATGCGATAGACATAAAAATCGCTGTCCAACGTAAAAATATGGCTCAGGCCCAAGCACTCGGCAGCAGTTACCAGAGAAGCATCTGCAAAATCCATAGGCGTGTCCTGGTATCTTTCCATCAACACGTCCATCCGCATGTATTCGCGAGGGTCGGTGCTATGAATCAACAGCAATCCTCTTTCCCACAACTGCCAGAGCGCTTGCTGCATAGGCCAATCTCCTAGCTTCGACAAAAAATACATCGCCTCAGTAAAGCAGGGCAATGTTGTTATTAGAGGGCGCTCAATCTGCTGGTATATCTCCATACATTGACGATGAGCGTCGCCTTGTCCTGCGTCAAAGATAGCAACTATCGGGCCCGCATCAACCAGATTCATGGCAAATGAATGCCCTGCTTCGCCATTTTCTCTACCACATATTGACCAAACGCATCGTTCTCATCAACAGGTCTACTCTGAAGAGACTGATCCTTACTGTTGAATGCTCCAACTAAATCAGAAGGAAACGTGGATGAAGGCTTGGGTATCTCAGTCGAGGTATTGAGTTTAGAAGCAATCCAGTCGTCAGGGCTTATGCCCTTTGATTGAGCGGCGGCTATTAGACTTTGATAAGTGCTTTCAGAAAGGGTAATTGTATGCTCTGCCATAGGACGAATCGCTCATCTATAAGCTCTACATATAGCCTACCAGATGGTCTGATTACTGAGGAGCGTTTGAGGTATCAGCCTCCCGAATAACACCCGCTGCATTAGTGAGCCGTCCTCAATTTAGTGAAATTCAGTAAGAAAGAGAAGCTGTCCTCGCAAAATAGAGTCATCTGAAGGCAGACAGTCCTAGAATTGTCAGACGGGTTTTTCGGGTGAAGCGATGCTGAAGTTGATTTTGTTGGTGCCTTTATTAGCGTACGGCGCGTTTGCGCTCTATATTTTCTTTTTTGCGGACGGGATGATTTTTTTGCCGCCCGCAGCTAGCTATCAGCATCAGCCTGCGACAGACCCGAGTGCAATCAACATTCTGACAGGCAACGGTGAAGTCATTGCCGCTACCTATTTGCAAAATCCAGATAGCCCCTACACAATTTTGTACAGCCACGGTAATGCTTCAGATATTGGCACCGTCTTACCGATTCTAAAAGCGCTTTATAGCCAGGGCTTTTCAGTATTGGCTTACGACTATCCCGGCTATGGTTACAGCCCTGGAAAGCCCACCGAATCGAATGCCTATAACGCCATTGAAGTCGCCTATAGCTACTTGACAAACACACTAAAGGTGCCCCCAGAGAAAATCATTTTACACGGGCAGTCTTTGGGCGGCGGGCCAAGCACCTATCTAGCAACAAAGCAGCCAGTAGCCGGACTAATTTTAGAAAGTACATTTGCGACGATTTTTCAAGTCGCTGTGCCCCTGAGAATTCTTCCGTTTGAAAAGTTTGCCAACGTACGCCGGATTGGCAAAATTAACTGCCCTTTGCTGCTAATTCACGGCGAAAAGGACGAGACAATTCCGATTAGCCATAGTCAAGAGCTATTAGCAGCGGCACATGAACCCAAGCAGCTAGTCACGATCACAGGGGCCAATCACAGCGATTTGCTTTGGGTAGGCGGTGAAACCTACCTCAATACTATTCACAATTTCGCGAGGAGTCTTTCACAACAATATGAGTAATATCATTCGGTACATCAACACTGATTTAGAGCTAGTGTCGGCGCAAGATCTCGCAGATTTTGCAACAGTTTTGGAATCTAAGGGACTTTTGGCCCTGCATGTAACCTGCTGTGAGGACAAACTTTGGCGAGCGGCGTTTGAAACGGCAGTAGATCGCCCTGAGCCTGAAGCTGCGATAACACAGCTTATAGAGGTGATTGAATCGCTTTCTGAGCCAGCGCAAACGATTTGGCATCGCTGCGTCAATCGATCGTTTGATATCGGCTACGAGTGTGGACAGCAACCGCCATCCTACAAGCAAGAAATTTCTAGCGATTTGCTTGGACGAATTGCGTCTGTGGGTGCGGCCTTGCGAATCACCCTTTATCCCACAGTGAACGAAGATGGCTAATAGGTCGCTTCCAGTAAGTGAGTTGTAGGGAATGGTGGAATCTTTTGGTGTTCTGCTGGTATTTTTAGACGGGGTTGGATTAGGCGCAGCGGCAGAGCATAATCCCTTATCAGCAAAAGATTCACTGCCTTTTTTGTCGTGGTTTTTGAACCAGCCTTTGTTAGAGGGGGCTTTTGTCAATCGACGGGGCGTTTTGTTAAAGCCGATTGATGCGACTTTGGGGGTGGCGGGTTTGCCTCAGAGTGCGACGGGGCAAACGACGATTTATACCGGGCGGAATGCACCGAAGTTTTTGGGTCGGCATCAGTCAGGGTTTGCGAATGGATCTTTACGACAGTTGATTGACGAGCATGGATTGTTTAGGCGGGCGATTGCACTCAACCAAACCGCAACCCTCGCTAATGCTTACTCGCCTGAATACTTTTATGCGATCGCCCAAAGAAGACGCCGCTACTCAGTCTGTACGCTGTTAAACATGGCAGCAGGGCTCCCGTTTCGGATGCAGTATGAGTACGACAAAGGCGAGGCCGTTTTTTGGAATATTGTGGGCGGCGGGTCTCAGCAAAAATACAAGCGGCCACCAATTTCGCCAGCGGTGGCGGGCGAGCGATTGGCCCAACTGAGCGGGCGGTATGGGGTGACTTTGTTTGAGTGCTATTTGGGTGATTATGCCGGGCACGCGCAGGATCGGGAGCAGGCGATCGCATACTTACAGCGAATTGATCGTTTTTTAGAGAGTGCGATCGCGCATCTTCCCCCAAAGGTTACTCTGCTCATCACCAGCGATCACGGCAACGTCGAAGATCTCTTAACTAAAAGGCATACGTTCAATGCGGTGCCCTTGCTCGCAATTGGCCCAAGGGCGGCAGATTTTATCCCGGTGAAAGACTTAACCGGGATTACGCCGCAGATTTTATCGCTGATAACGCTTGACGCTGCTAGCGGCTAGGGAGTTTACTCAGCGCCTGATGCAATACCTCACCAGGCGATCGGCCTCAGCGCGGCTCATCATCAGCGGATAATTAGCACGTTTGTAAAGTCAGGAAACGACAATGGCAATTTCGGTTGCAGAAAAAGACACTATAATGGGCTCCGGTGGATCAGCGTACCAGAGGACTGATCGGTCGGAATCACATACAGCTCACTCACGTTGACATGAACTGGGCGGGTGATAGCAAACAAAATCGAGTCGGCAATATCGTCAGGGGTCAGCGCTGTCATGCCACTGTAAACGCTTTTGGCCCGATCGGTGTTTCCTTTAAATCGGACGTCGCTAAATTCTGTTTCTACCAGCCCAGGTTCGATGTTGGTAACGCGAATGGGCGTTCCTAACAGATCTATTTTCAAGCCTTCGGTAAGCACTTTGACGGCTGATTTAGTGGCGCAATAAACGCTGCCGCCAGGATAGGTGTAGCGAGCAGCCACAGAACCAATGTTAACCACATGGCCGCTGTTGCGCGATACCATGCCAGGAACAATCGCTCGCGTAACATACAACAACCCTTTAACATTTGTGTCAATCATTTCATCAAAGTCTTGCAAGAGTGCTTCATGCTGTTTGTCGAGTCCTCGGCTCAGGCCCGCATTGTTGATTAATATATCAATTTGTTGCCAGTCGTCGGGCAGCTCGGCAATGCCAGACATGACGGAATTTGCCCTTTGCACATCGAGGGGGAGCAGCCAGATTTCGGTGTCGTATGTCTGCTGTAGCTCGTCGGCTAAGGCTTGTAATTTCTCTTTGCGGCGGGCCGTCAAAATTAAGCGGGCTCCGGCTTCGGCAAACTGTCGAGCACAAGCGGCTCCGATACCGCTGCTGGCTCCGGTGATCAAGATGGTCTTTTGAGTGAGTGCGATCGCCATGATAATTAAAAGAAAAGGGAAAGGAGAGATTATACTGCTATGGCTTGTTTAGCGCGAGTAGCTAAGTATCTAAGTAGCTAAGCAAGGCACCTAAAGGGCAACAGGCCCTTGTAATATTGCATAGCAGGCTTTTAGCCCCTGTACAGCGTTTGCTAGTTGAGCGGCTGTTTCAGGCGAGGCGACTACGGCAGGTATAAGACGGGCAGCCAAATCCAATGGGGCAGTTGCGAAATCTGCAAAATGCCATATTTGTTGTGTCTTCAAATTGTAGAGCCCTGAGCTATCCTTTAGCGGCTGATAAACGGCAGGGCAGTATGGCAGCAGATGCTCGCCGAGCAAAGCCAGCACTTCTTGCTGTTGTGACTGGGTGTTTGTCAGGGCGACAAACACATCTAGATAGCGCCTCAATGTAGGGTGAACCCACGCCATTCCACTTCAGAAGGTGCTTGTGGAGTCGTCCTTCTTTGGTATTTAAAGCAAAAGGAGCGTGGGTAAATTCTGTATTGCTGTCTACAGGTTGCTTTTAATTAACCCGCACCAGACGAATTTCTGTTCTTTGATTGCGAGCGTCGTTAGGGGTTACCTCTGGCAATGGCTCACTAAAGCCTTTTCCTTCCGATTGAATGTTCATTTCCACATCCTGACCTTTCAGGTAGTTGGCTACGACCGTGGCACGTCTCTGACTCAGGGCCAGGTTTAAATCGGCATTTCCACTGCGCGAAGTATGGCCAATCACTCGCGCCGCAATAGTTTCTTTATTAAACTCTTTGAGTTCGCTAGCGAGCTGATTGAGCGTCTGCTTGCCTTCTTCGGTCAAATCTGCTGAATCAGTGGCAAAGCTGACCTGGCCGCGTACTTGAAAGTTGCCGATATCAGCGGTCTGTGCTGCTGACTGACTGGCCGCTGAGGGCAATGCAGTCACTGCTGGCAAATTTCCGGCTAATTTTTCGGCCAGTTTTGGGTTATCGGCTCTGATTAGATCGATCAGGGCCTGGGTGTTGTTGGCGGCTTCGGTGACAAACTGCCTGGCGTAAAGCGAAGCCGTATCGGCAGGCATAGTCTCTAGGCGGTTGGCCAAGATTAGCAGGGCCGCTGTCGAGTCGATGCGCTTGGATAGGGTGCCATTGTTAAACCAGTCTCTGGCCTCGGTGGCGGTAAAAAAGTCGATACCGTTGATAATGGCGGCGGCGTCTTCGACTGCAAGGTCGCCATCTTCGGCCACTTGGGTCTGAAGCTGGGTGGCGTCTCTGATGTTGGCGTCGATGCGGCGGTAGTATTTTTCCAAAAGCTGCGAAATAATCTCAGGGTTTGACTGAATTAACCGATCGGAAGCCACCATCACATCAACAATCACGTTGGGGGCGTCTTTGCTAGAGAGCACCACGCTGTAGCCTTGCTGTCGGGCCTGGGTGACGTAGGGCTCCCAAAGGACTGCGATCGCAACATTCTCGTCAGGCGCTTGCATCAAGGCCCAAGCTTCAGACGCATCGGCAACGGGCTTTAGCTCAAATTCTGACAGGTTAAAGGTATCGAACTGGGTGTCGAGAACAAGGGCAAGATATTCGCTCGGGGTGTCGCTGGCATAGGCAATGCTGAGCTTTTTACCCTGGGCTTGCGATCGCTGTACCAGTGCCTCTAAATCTAGTAAAGACTTCAGCTCGCTATATTGTTTGGTATTTAGAACAACCGCATCGGCTCCCACGGTACGATCCAGCAAGCCGATTATTTTCCCCTGGGGCTGGTGCCGCAAAAACTGGTCGAGGGTCGTCACCATCAGGTCGGCTTTGCCCTGGCTCAGCTTTTGGGATCTTAGCGTTTGATCGAATTCATCGGTGTAGTTAATATCAATCCCGCTGGTTCGCAGTACCGACTGAAACTCGGCATTGCGGAAGGTGCTGTAGCCACTAAAGGTATCGCCCAGCAGAGTAACTTGGGTCATTGCTTCTGCAGGAACCGAATCAGCGGTGGTAGGTACCAATCTAGAATTTGTGACTGAAGCGTTGTCTGTGGGCTGGTTAGCCCTTTGAAAGAAAACGCCCACTAAAAGGGCCACTGCGCCACAGGTCAGCAAGGCGCAGATTGCTAGCACCCCTTTAGCGGATCTGCTAGCAGGGCGGGAGAAGGTGCGATCGCCTCTATCCATCTGCGGACTACTTATTTGTCGGCGAGCAGCCGTCGGCATCGGCCCTTGAATTACGGTAACGGGCCGAGTGATGCCCGGTAGCTGACGCTCTATCCAACTTTCATCAAAAACGTTGGCATAAACAGCATTGCTAACGGCCAGTCCAGATTTGGTTTCGCTAATAATGCCCGTGCGTAGCAACAGCGCTTTTTCTGGATTATTGCTGTAGCGAATGTCGTTTTTCTGTAAAACTTGCAAATACAAAATCAGTAAAGAATCTCTTTTGTCATAGGCCAAAAGCTCGGCCTGTATTTGCTTTAGATGGGCAGCCGCAGCGCCATTTTCCCAGTTTTTGACAATCTTTCGCCGCGCGATAGTATCGACAATGCCAGGGTCTCTCTTTTTCTCAATTTTAGTGACAGATGCCATTACCTCTTGACACAAAAGCTGCGTCAAGAAGGGCTGTCTGTTTGTCCATATGTCAACTTTCTCGACAACTGCAGCAGCTAGTTCAGCCTCACCGGTGTTTAACAGTAGCGCTGTTTCTAGTTCGGTTAATGCGCTCAAAGACTGAGACTGGCGAGTTTCTAAATTCATGCCGTTTCCACGTAAATGACTCTTCACAGCTTCATAAGATGGTACTGGCTCCGTAGCCAAGAGAATCAATTAGACGCTTTCATCACAGTAATTTTGACTACTTTGCTACAACCCAATGCAATCTTTATATTCCATGGGCTTTGTTGCATGAATGGGTCGATAGGAAGCTGCGGAGGACAGTGGTAAATCGGTAAAGTAGTGGATAACAACAACACACCACAAAACCCATGACAAGCCACTACCGCATCCGCAACTGGAGTA
>JBAQZP010000139.1:0-42354 GCA_049791095.1 Phormidesmis sp. | reverse complement strand
TACTCCAGTTGCGGATGCGGTAGTGGCTTGTCATGGGTTTTGTGGTGTGTTGTTGTTATCCACTACTTTACCGATTTACCACTGTCCTCCGCAGCTTCCTATCGACCCATTCATGCAACAAAGCCCTGACTGACTGAATATAGAAACGCTCACAATTTTGTGATAGGCCATCCCAAAATATTGTGTTATGGCCATCCTGACCGTTCCCAACGCATAACCCATCAAGAAAATTCAAAGTAACGAATAGAATAGCGACAAAATGGGGTACAAATAGACTGCCAAATCAACCCTTGCCTTGACGAATGTCACCGACGTTGCTCTAATTTGACTACTCATTCAGCGGGATCTACCTGCTTTAGCTGTTTTCAGCCAGTTCAGCGTCACCGATCTACCGCTACCGATTCACCGCCTCACCGCAAACCCATCCAAGCCAAGAACCTACGCGACACCTCATCCTATGAAGTCTCCTCACCATGCTGAGCCCTCTGCTCCGACCAACTACGCACCGTCGGTACCGATGTCGGTATACCGAGAGCTGGCGGCTGAGCTAAGGGCTAACAAAGCGGTCATCGATTCGTTAAACAGTCGCAACCAGCAATTGACTCAGCAAAATCAGTTTCTGAAGCAAGAAATTCACAATGTTGTGCAGGCCACACTCAACTTAGGGCAGGCAGCGGGCGTTGCCCGACAAGCGGCCAGAAATGGTGCCAGAGAAGGAACCAGAGAAGGAACCAGAGAAGAAACCAAAGGTATCCGCACGGATTTGCCCAGCGGTCTGGCCGAGCAAATGCCCTGGAGGCTTGCGCCCGATACCCTGGCAAATCTGGTAAATCTTCCCCAGGCCGCGCCGTCAGAAACTATGCCAGAACCGCAGACTCAGTCTATGAACATGGCCTCACAAGCCCCTCGCAACCGAGTGCCTCGTCCCATCGCCCAGCAACCCGCCCAGCCCAAAAAGGTCAAAAGCGGCTCGTCTGCTCCTCGGAAATCGGCTGTTGCAGCCAAGAGCACCGGACGACCAAAGCTGACCCCAAGTTCGTCGGCTCGCCGCACCGAAACCATTCCTGGTAAGGGCACGCTGATGCATATGCCAGCGGGCAAGCTGACTGACAAGCTAACCGGAAAGCTGTTTACTGAGAAAGGCGCTGAGTATCGTAGTTCCATGCTTGATTCTTCAGAAAACAAGGAAATTGGTGGTATTTGGCTAGCGCTCTCTATTATTCTGATTGTTGTGACGGCGTTTGGGGCTGGATTTTTGGTTATGAAGCCGCTGCTGAACGATCGTTAAGCGATTGAATAGATGGGCACTAAAATCTTCTATGGTATTAGTGGATACAGAGCCACGGGGTCGAACGCCTGGTATATGTAGCACGCCAGCAGCAAACATACGGGAGACATGTAGTTAAGCCATGAAAAGAGTTGAAGCGATTATCCGTCCGTTTAAGTTAGACGAGGTGAAAATCGCCTTGGTAAATGCGGGCATCGTCGGCATGACTGTTTCTGAAGTTCGGGGGTTTGGTCGCCAAAAGGGCCAGACCGAACGCTATCGTGGCTCTGAGTACACGGTGGAGTTTTTGCAAAAGCTGAAGCTAGAAATTGTGGTAGAAGACGCTCAAGCAGAGATGGTGGTTGACAAGATTGTGGAAGCCGCTCGCACGGGCGAGATTGGCGACGGCAAGATATTTATTAGTCATGTTGACGAGATTGTCCGAATCCGTACGGGTGAGAAAAATCTAGAAGCGGTTTGATTGCCTAGCGGTTTAGTTTCAGTTTGAGATATTCGGGAGAATGGCTAGTGGCTATTCTCCCGTTTTATTTTTCCTTTCTTAACCTATGAATTCTTCTGAATCACGCCAGCAAACGCTTCAGCAAATGGTTGAAGCGCGGCTGCAAGCTTATGCCCGATTTGGGGTCGATTTGGGCCTAGAGCGGATTGAGACGCTGCTGGCGGCGATGGGCAATCCCCATCAGCAAGTGCCGATTATTCACGTGGCTGGGACTAACGGTAAGGGGTCTGTCTGCGCCTACCTGGCGTCTGTGTTAACGGCGGCAGGCTATCGCTGCGGGCGCTATACTTCGCCTCATTTAATCGATTGGCGAGAGCGAATTTGCATTAATGGCGAGCTGATTAGCTGGACGGCGCTGCAAGCGAGCCTGGATCGCGTTGAAGCGGCGATAGATTCTGCGAGTGGCCCGGTACCGACACAGTTTGAAGTCTTTACGGCGGCAGCCTGGCAGTATTTTGCGCAGCAACAGGTCGATGTGGCGGTGGTAGAAGTTGGGCTGGGGGGTCGGTTGGATGCGACAAATGTATGTGCTAGCCCGCTAGCGACGGTGATTGTGTCGATTGGCCGTGACCATTGGCAGCGGTTGGGCGATACGCTGGCTAAGATTGCGGCGGAGAAGGCGGGTATTTTGAAGCCGGGGGTGAGCGCGATCGCAGGCCCTCTACCGCCCGAAGCAAAGGCTGTCGTTATTGAGAAAGCCGCCGCGCTCAATGTCCCGTTGAGCTGGGTGACACCCGCGAAGGCAATTGACGGCGATCTGATATTCGATGGCGTTCGATATCCTCAAGTTTTGCTGGGTGACCATCAGCGCATCAATTCGGCCTGTGCGATCGCCACCCTGCAAACCCTCCGCGCCCAGGGCTGGCAAATTTCACCTGAGGCGATTGTCAACGGGATGGCGCAGGTGCGCTGGCCAGGCCGATTGCAAAGGGGGCAATGGCAAGGGCACAAGCTGCTAATTGACGGGGCGCATAATGTGGCGGCGGCGCGATCGCTGCGGGCCTATCTCGATCAAACCCTGCCGCATCAACCCATTACCTGGTTAATGGGCCTACTGCAAACAAAAGATCATCAGGGCGTCTTTAAAGCGCTATTGCGGGCGGGCGATCGCCTACATTTGGTGCCAGTGCCAGGGCACATAAGCGCAGAGCCAGCGGCATTGAGGGCGATCGCGCAAAACACCTGTCCCAATCTAGCCATCATTGAAACTCACACATCGCTAAAAACAGGCTTAGTCGCTGCGACCGCGTCCGATCTCACCGTTTTATGCGGCTCACTCTATCTGATTGGCAGCTTCTTCGATACCGACTTCGACACCGGCTTCATCCCTCTCTAGGCTTCTAGGCTTCATCCCCCTCTTCGCCATCCACAGCGGTCAAATAGCAGCCTGCAATCTTCCAATCGCCCATCGGCTGCTGCTGCATTAAATACGTCGCTCGAATCAACTCCCCTTCACTGTCCATCATCATTACTTGCTGAGCAGGCAGTCCCTCAACTTGCTCTACCGCTTCAAAGACCACCGAGCGCGGTTGATAAACTGGCGGATAGGCGGCTTCGACCATCCGCACAAAATTTTCAGCCGTGCCAAACTGCATTTGAATCCCAGGGGCCGCCTGTGCAAACGCCGTCACCGCGTCATCTTGCAAGAAAGCCGCAATCTGTTCCTCAATCACTTTCCGAATCGTCTGCAAATCCGCCTTTGATAAATCCATACCGTCGTTGCCACAATCACCCAAGCTATTACCGCTATATTCCTCTATCATCATTAAACCAAAAGCCGCTCGCAGCAATCTTTAGATAGAGATATAGCATTCCACTCCACAGTCAGGCACTATGGTTTAGAGCGGGGTGGTTTAGCGCAATATGTCTATTATCAATGTTCAAAATTTAGGCAAGGTTTACCCAGTTGCGATCAAAGAACCTGGATTAAAAGGTACGCTACGGCACTTTTTTCGCCGTACTTATCGAAACGTCGAAGCGGTAAAGCAAGTCTCTTTTGACATTGAACCCGGCGAAATTGTCGGGTTTTTAGGGCCAAATGGCGCAGGCAAAACCACAACGCTAAAAATGCTCACGGGCTTAATTCACCCCTCAAGCGGCAGCGTCAGCGTGGCCGGGTATCGTCCTTTTCAACGCGAATCCCCTTTTCTAAAGCAAATCACGCTGGTGATGGGTCAAAAGCAGCAGCTCATTTGGGACTTGCCTGCGCTCGATTCTTTGCGAATTAACGCAGCCATTTACAACTTAACTGACGCAGAATTTCGGCAGCGCGTCGGCGAATTAGCTGAAATGCTTTCCATTCAAGCGCAGCTCAAGCAGCCCGTGCGCAAGCTCTCGCTGGGCGAGCGGATGAAGGCCGAAATGCTAGCGGCCTTGCTACACCGGCCCAAGGTGCTCTTTTTGGATGAGCCAACGCTGGGGTTAGATGTGAATGCTCAGGTGGCCGTGCGCAACTTTTTGCAGGAATATAACCAGCGCTATGGAGCCACGGTGCTGCTGACGAGCCACTATATGGCAGATATTACGGCTTTGTGCGATCGCGTCCTAGTCATCCACCAGGGCAGCCTAATCTACGACGGCCTGCTCGATGGCCTGCTCGAACGCTTTGCCCCCTACCGCGAAGTCTCTATCGAACTCGATCGCCATCAGCCTATCAGCAAAGCAGCCCTGACCCCTTACGGCGACCTGCAAAGCATAGAAGGCTGCAAAGCCACCTTCCTTGTACGCACCGGCGAACTAACCCACACCGTCTCCAAACTGCTAAACGACTTCAAAATCCAAGACCTCACCGTCACCGAACCCCCCATCGAAGACGTCATTGCCCGCGTCTTCCGCTCAGGCAAACCCTAACTTCCCCATCTCCCATCCCCCATCTCCCATCCCCCATGCGCCGCCCCTGGAAAATCACCCGCACCTTCCTCTCCGTCTACTACGCCTACATGGTGGAATACCGCGCCGAGCTAATTTTCTGGGTGCTCTCCGGCAGCTTTCCGCTAATTTTTTTAGGACTGTGGAACCAGGCCGCCCAGAGCGGCGATCTTGGCTTTACCCCAACCGAGTTCGCCCGTTACTTTTTAGCTGTCTTCTTAGCCCGGCAGTTTTCCGTCGTGTGGGTGATTTGGGATTTTGAAAAAGAAGTCGTTCAAGGCAAACTATCGCCCCTACTCCTACAGCCAATTGACCCAGTGTGGCGTCACTTTTTCGGCCACTTGGCCGAGCGCCTTACCCGTATGCCCTTCATCCTGTTGCTGGTGGGGTTGTTTTGCCTGCTGTATCCAGACGCCATGTGGATGCCAACACCCTACGCCTGGTTTTGGGGGACTGTCACGCTGCTGCTTGCCTTTTGCCTGCGCTTTTTAATTCAATATACTTTCGCCATGCTGGCTTTTTGGGTAGAACGGGCGACAGCCATACAGCAGTTTTGGTTTTTGTTTTACACCTTTCTTTCTGGCATGGTAGCTCCTTTAGAGCTATTTCCACCCGCCATCCGCGAATTTGCGCTCTGGACACCCTTTCCTTACCTGATTTACTTCCCAGCGAGCATCATCATTGGTATCCCCGTAGATCTACTGAGGGGTTTAATGACGATAGCCGTCTGGGGCATGGTGGCTTTAGTGATCAACCGCAGGCTGTGGAAGGCTGGCCTGAAGCATTACTCGGGCATGGGGGCATAAGTCGCTTATGCATAACCTTCTGACGATTTTGGCATTAAAGCCCGTAGCCTTTATTCGATTAAAAAGGGCTTCTTTAAGGCTTTTTACATCAATTTCTGTCGATACAAAAAAAGTTGGTTTTTAACATTCTTGTAACCGTTACACGAAGATTAGGCTATTTAGCTGATGTATGGTCTAAGTAATGTTTACTATGTTGACTGAAACTAACGAACACATAGTAATAAATGCTTACGTAGATATCCGTAATTTCCGAACCCAACTGACGGTATCTTTTCCATAGGCAACCTTCCGCTAACTTTCCCCATCCGCTAACTTCCCCAACAGAGTGCAGCACCATTTAGGATTGAGTTTGTAAAAAATGAGTAGTGTGATCCCATTAAAGAAGCCTGTTTCTGTGGGCAGTATGCCTTTGCAGGTTGTACCGCAGCCGCCACAACCGGCTACGGGCCAAGCGCCATTGGCCGCAGAGGTGCCTTTGAGTGCATTGTCCAATCATGAGCTAGTCAGCCGCTGTCAAGAGCAAAGCCGAAGCGATCGCCCTGCTTTTGAAGAGCTGGTAAGTCGCTACCAGCGCTATGTTGACAAGCTGCTTTACCATCTGGCCTCCGACTGGTCTGACCGGGCCGATCTGGCTCAGGAGGTGTGGATTCGAGTGTACCGCAGCATTCACCGCCTTAAAGAACCCGCAAAGTTCAAAAGCTGGCTCGGTAGAATTACCACTAACCTTTTTTATGATGAATTGCGCAAGCGTAAGCGCTTTAAGGGCGCTGTGTCGCTCGATGCGCCTCGCTACTCTAGCGATGGCCAGTATGACTGGGAGCTGCCTGCCGCAGAGCCGACTCCAGCCGACACCATGATGAGCGAAGAATTTCATGCCCATCTGAAGCAGGCAATGGCGGAGCTGCCGGAGGTTTTTCAAAAGACGATTGCGATGCGTGAGTTGCAGGGATTGTCTTATGAAGAAATTGCCAATATTACAGGTGTGTCTTTGGGCACTGTAAAGTCTCGAATTGCGCGGGCCAGGCAGCGCCTGCAAGAAAAACTGAAAGACTACTTGAATGCCGGTGAGCGGTCGCCATCTCGGTAGGCTATAGATAAATCATCTGTATTAAGTCTGTATAAGTCTATATAAGATAGAGTGCTATATGGATAGCACACTCTTAGCTTCGGACATTGGCTAGTTGTCGATGGTTATTAACTTGCCCCATGCGATCGCCACTCAGGCATTAGGCAAAGCTTTAGGTGAGCAGCTTCCGGCGGGCAGCGTTTTGCTGCTGCGAGGTAATTTAGGCAGTGGTAAAACGACCCTGGTGCAGGGGCTGGGCAGTGGCCTGGGCATCACCGAAATTGACAGCCCCACTTTTACGTTAATCAACGAGTACCATCAGGGCCGGTTGCCGCTGTACCACATCGATCTCTATCGGCTATCGGCAGCCGAGGCAGACGCGCTATTTTTAGAAACTTACTGGGATGGGCAGGAAGTGGAGCCCGGAATCGTTGCAATTGAATGGTCAGAGCGCCTGAGTCATCTGCCGCCCGATCCAATTGACATTACCTTGAGCTATCTGGCGCAGGGACGGCAGGCAGAGCTGGTTTTACCCATATCACTGACGCTGGATTTGCCGTATTCAACGAGGTGTAGATAGTGAACTATTGGCTGATGAAGTCTGAGCCAGCGGTGTACAGCATTGATGATTTAGCCCGCGACAAAACTGAAATTTGGGATGGCGTTCGTAACTACCAGGCCCGCAATTTTCTAAAAAGTATGGCAGTCGGCGACATTGCCTTTTTTTATCACTCCAATACCAAGCCGCCGGGCATCGCCGGGCTGATGACCATTCATGAAACCAATGTCGTAGACCCTACACAGTTTGAAAAAGACAGTCAGTACTACGATCCCAAGTCCGATCGTGAATCGCCCCGCTGGCACACCGTCACCGTTGCCTATGATCGCACATTCGACCCTTACCTCTCACTCAACCAGCTCAAAGAGACCTTCACCCCCGAAGAGTTGCTGGTGGTCAAGCGGGGAAATCGGCTATCGGTGATGCCAATTGATAAGGAAGCTGCAACGCGCTTGCTGGAACTGTGCCAGTCATGACACCCCAGTTAACAAGCACGCGGTAGGCCGTTTGCAGGGTTTCACCGAAAGCCACCACGCCGTCTTCGTGACCCGCCATCGCGAAAATTTTGACTTGCCGCAGGCTGCTTTCATCGAACAGGCGCTGCGTTTCTGCCGCCATTTCTGGGGTGCCATAGGGCACGTCGGCGCGAGTGGTGGGCACCTGGTTTAAAAGCTGCTGCCACAAAATGGGATGGTGAACGTGAATAATTGCGCCAATAGCCGGATTGCTCGCGTAGATTACGCCATGGGTGAGGGACTCTGACGATGCCTGGCGTAACCCCTGGCAGGTTAGATGATTGCGAACTGGATCAAAGTCAGTCACCAGCGCATAGTCAGCCGCGCTCAGCGCCAATAAATGGCCGGTTTGGGTGCCCGAAATCACGAACTGTTCGGTATTCGGCAGCCGCTGCGAGATATTGCCAAAGCCAATGCCGTTAGGATATTCGCCAATCAGGTTGAGCTGACGCAAGGCATTGCGGTAACCATTAAGATCTACTGTCGAGCTAGGGGCTACAGCGTCTGCTTTGAGCCAATCGCACTGATACTTGGTGACGCCTTCATCGATCATTTATCGGCCCTGATGTCGGTGTTGGTATCGGCCCTGATGTCGGCACTGGGCGAAACCGCGATCGCCATCCAATCCGTGATGAGCTGATTGACAATCTCGGGCCGCTCATCATGAGGGCAGTGTCCTGTGTCAGGAATGGCTGTAAAAGTGACTTTACGATCGCTATTAAGCGCTAGCTCCTGATAAATGCCAGCCGCCGAAATCGGTGTCCAAGGATCCTTTTCGCCCCACAGCACCAGCAACGGTTGATGTACCAAAGGCAATAGCTCACTGGGCCGGGGGCCAGGCGGAGCGGTCAAAATAGAGGCAAATACCTTCTGCGCACCTGGATCGCAGGCCGGGCGGTGCAGCATATCAACCAGCTCTGGCGTGATCGCCGCACGATTGCCATACACCTGCTTTAGCGAGCCGCGAATCCGTCTTTTTGTGCGCACCTGGTTAAACAGAAACGGCCCACTTAGCCGATGGCTCACCAGCTTGCCAAACGTACCCATAACGATCCGCAGTGGCTTTGGCAAATCTTCTGGGCGATGGTTCAAACTGCCTGCACAGTTGAGCAAGACTCCACCTGTGGCAGTTTCAGGGTATTGTACCAGCGTCATCAGGGCCATTAACGCGCCGATAGAGTTGCCAGCAAACACCGCCGGTGCCTGCACATGCACTTGCCAAAAGTCATGGATCAGCTTTACCCAAAACTCTAGGGTGTAGTTCAAATCGGGCTTGTCAGAATCGCCGAAGCCCATCAGGTCTAGTGCATAGACCCGATGACCGGCGGCGGCGATCGCAGGAATATTTTTCCGCCAGTGGCCAATAGACGCCCCAAAACCATGGATCAGCACAATGGGTGAGCCTTTGCCG
Source organism: Phormidesmis sp. (assembly GCA_049791095.1). Classification (GTDB taxonomy): domain Bacteria; phylum Cyanobacteriota; class Cyanobacteriia; order Phormidesmidales; family Phormidesmidaceae; genus Phormidesmis. The sequence continues at coordinate 33,342 of JBAQZP010000139.1, read as the reverse complement.
TGGGCGACGTACTTAATGTCGTAGCCGCGCCAGTGCCAGTTGAGCTTTTCGCCGCTGTATGAGTCGCTGCTGTATGAGTTGGGAAGATGTGAGGCGGGGGGGATTAGTTGGGCTGTCATCCTTTATAGATCAAGTGGGTCTCAAGTGGGTCTTTTTGTTATTTTAGAGCCCTTGTTATTTTAGAGCCCTTGTTATTTTAGAGCCCTTATTATTTTAGAGCCACTTTAGGATGCGCAGGGACGCATCCCCACCGCCTGCAAAAAGTCTTCTAGCCACAGGCTTTCGGTGTAACGAAGGGGCGGCAGGGGGTTTTGCTGGTAGTTGACGAGCAAATCGGTGCGATCGCAGGCCAAATCAACCACCGGCTTCAAGTCAACCATCAGCTCGGCATGACCGCTGAGCGGCAGGGCAAATACCGGAATCGGCTCCATCACAGTCCAGGTATAAAGCTGAGCCCTGGGCCTTTGCTCACTGGGGCTAATCAACAGCCGATAGTCGCCCGACTCATCTGGCCCGTAAATAGAAGGCGGCTCCCAGCCCCGCAGCAAGTCAATTTCGACAAAGTGACTAGCGCTGCCAAAAATAGTTTCTCGCTGGCGTTCGTATAGCGATCGCCCCCGACCGGGCCTTTTCTTTTTCGGCGAAAGCGCTTCTACCACCGTCACCACCTCGCCTGCGAGCGTCAGAATCTCTAGATAGGTCTCATAGATTTTTTGAGGAACGGGTACCAGCACAGCGATAGGAAGGCTGTGGCCCCGATTGGGGGCGACTCCCTGGTCGGGCGCAGCGGCCACCGTATGCGGATGAGTCGATGACTTATCTGGCGTCGGTCTGTGCCAGTCCAATCCTGGTGAGCCTACCACCAGGGCATCTTCACCGCTTACCTGATAATATCGTTCACGAACTCGCACCTGATAGACCCCTTTTAATTGGCGAGTCAACATATCCGCTAACGCGGCAATCATCTTTTTATGTACTTGTGGCCACAGGTCAGGGTGTTCTAAATAGGGATTCATCCCAGGAAATGGAATAGGCATGACATGCACTCTTGATTCGTTCAGAGTAGGTTGAAAACTGTCAGGCACTGGCGCTCGTTTGGTTAAAGTGACGTCTGTACCTCACATTAACTTCATTGTTCAAGGGAACGTCCGTCCTTCCGACAGGTTTCCGTATTTTTCCCAGGGAATTTTAAAATCGGATACATCAAGTTCTTTTGATATATTGCAGCAAACGGTCGTCTCTACTATTTTCGTCTCACTTTCTTAACAGAACCGACAAACGGTAGGCTTAAGAATCTTTATTCCCACGCCTCTTCATGGAAAATCTTAATTTCATCATCTGGGCTACCGTCGTTTTTGGCATCGCGGGCTTTGCCGTCACCTCTATGGTCAACGCCTTCGTCCGGCCCATCACTCAGATCCCCTTTGCAAAGACCGTTGTCGAGCAGCCCTCCATCCCGCTTTCGACAGCGGCGATGACGGCCTTTGCCAGCGCGGTCGGCACTTACAAGGCAGGAGACTTTCGCGGGGCGATAGAGCAGATGACCGTCGTGGTCGAGCAAGAGCCCAACTGCGCCGAAGCCTGGCATAACATTGGCCTGGCCTATGCGAATGTAGGCGACAACAACAAAGGCGTTCGCAGTTTGTTAAAAGCTAGCGATGCCTACGACAAGCAAGGAACGAAAGCGGGGCTAGATCGCATTAAGCAAGATCTAGAGACTTTGAAGGCTGTGAGCGGTTGAGTCAGCCATTACAGTGCTAATAACACGTCTAAAAAGGCAAACACGGCCCGAGGCAGCACCGCATTCTCTAATATCGCAATGCCGACCACTCGCTCTAAAGGCTCCGGTAAATCTCTGACCCTGACGCCTGCCGGAATCGGTTCAGCCTCTAGCCGAGCTAGCACCGCTGCCCCTAGCCCTTTCTTCACCATACTCATCAGCGTAGAATCTTCTCTAACTTCATACGCGACTGGCATCTGATGGCCAAACTTGGCAAGATGTGCGTCTACCAAGCGATTGTGATAAATCGAGCGCTGGTTTGCGACCCGCGAGTATTTTAATAGATGCTCCCAGGTGAGTTGTTCTTTCTCATTTTCAGCATTCTGTGGGGCATTTTGTTGAGCATTCTGTGACGGCGGTAGCAGCGCGACAAACTCCTCACGAAACAGCTCCCATGACTGAAACTCTGACGGTGCAGGCAGCAGCGTAAACCCTAAATCGGCCTGGCCCGCTCGGATCGCTTGCTCGGCCTGATCGTAGCGATCGCACTCTGCAATATCCACCGCAATTCCTGGATGTACCCGCCGAAATGTAGAAATTGCCCCCGGTAGAATGTGAGTTGCCACCGTCCGCACCGCCGCCACCCGCACCCGCCCCGACTGCAAATCCTTTGTCTGGTTCGCAATCTGGCGAATGTCATTAACTCGGTTCAGTGCTTCCCTGGCCTGCTGGTATATTTGGACACCTGTTGGCGTCAGCACCGCGCCCGATCGATTGCGCAACAGCAGCACCACGCCCAGCTCGGTTTCTAGCGTGGCGATCGCATGACTGACCGTAGACTGCGCTAGCTCCAAATCCAATGCTGCCGCGCTAAAACTGCCCTGCTCGGCTACCGCCACTAGCGCCACCAACTGCGAAATCTTTAGCTGCCCCTCCGTCCTACCCACCGCTTTTACCATCGGAAAACTTATCTATTAGTAGACTGGAAAGACTTGTTATCCGCCATCGATGCTATCGATATGAGCTATCAGTCGCTTACGTTGTCGAGCGCCTATGGGTTCCACTACCTTGGAAGGACTCTCTTAAAGTTAATATCAAAATTCACGAGTGAACCACTTCGACCTGATCGCTGTTCTGTTTGTTTCATTTGGCTTGCTAGTCATCAGCGCCCTCACCGGAACCTTTATGGGCTATCCGCTGTTAGTCTCGCTGGTTCTATTTGTTATTGTCCTCATTCGACGTGGCTGGCGATTGCGATCGCTGCTTCAAATGGGACTGACCGGGGCCAAACAGTCTGTGCCCGTCGTCAGCGTTCTGTTGCTAATTGGCATGATTACTGCTGTATGGATGGCCGCAGGCACGGTTCCTGCCCTGGTTTACTACGGCACCCGGCTGATCTCTTCTCAACTTTTCATCCTTTGCGCCTTTTTACTCACCAGCGCTGTCTCTATCCTGATGGGCACCTCGTTTGGCGCAGTGGGCACGCTAGGGATTGCGCTAATGGTAATGGCTCGCGGCAGTGGGGTGGAGGTTAATCCGGTCGCGGGGGCGATTATTGCGGGGGCTTTTGTGGGCGATCGCTGTTCACCAATGTCTTCTAGCGCTCACCTGGTCGCCAGCATCACCCATACCGCCTTGTATAACAACCTCCAAAACATGGTACGAAGTGGGCTGTGGCCACTCATACTGTCTGTGATGTTCTATGTGATTCTTTCAATTCTCCATCCTGTGCAGCTCACTGACCATTCTCTCATTGATGAGCTACCCAATGCTTTTAATCTCTCGCCAGTTGTTCTATCCCCGGCGGTGGTCATTTTGTTGCTAGCGATGCTGCGAGTGGAGGTGAAGCTAGCGATGCTGGTGAGCATTGGGCTTGGGGTTGCGATCGCCCACCATTTTCAACATGACTCATTCATTGCCCTCATCCGCTTTACCCTACTCGGCTACCAGCTAGACACAGACGCCCCACTACAGGCAATCCTCATAGGCGGCGGCTTACTGCCTATGGTCAAAGCCACCTTCATCGTCCTTGTTTCAACTGCCTTTGCAGGCATTTTTGCTGGGAGCCAAGCCCTCAGCTTTGTCGATACCTGGCTTAGCAAAATTCGCACTCAGCGCCAGCTTGCCCGCGCCACCGTCGTCACAGCCATCTTCGCCAACCTTTTTGGCTGCACCCAAACCATTGCCATTTTGCTCACTGGCCAAGTTATGCGGCCCCACTACCAAAGCTACTACCAAAGCTACTACCAAAAGTTTTCTGCAAGCAGTGTGAGCGATGAACAACTTGCCCTCGATTTAGAAGATACCGCTGTGGTGATTGCCCCCTTAGTGCCTTGGAACATTGCCGGGCTCATTCCGGCGACAATTCTAGCGGTCGGCCCCGGATTTATTCCTTACACTTCTTACCTCCTCCTTTTGCCACTATTTTCCCTTTTCAGAAACCGTTTATCCGCTGAAGGGCAATTAGCGACCGCAAAACCTACCCTTCAGTAGAGGCGCGGGCGAGGTGAGTCTAATAGAATATGCTAACTTCATTAGCGCTTAATCCCCATGCCCGACACTCAACAAAAACTGACCAATTCTTTCAGTCAAGCTTTTTCTACCGCAGAGCAGCTCGGCGGCTTGGTGTCAGCGGTCGGCACTCAAATCTTCAACAAAGTCTCTTCGCAAACTTTAGATACAACCGCTCGCGTGAGTGAAGTCGCCGCTGATTCTGCCCATACCGCACTAGAACAAACGACCGAAAGCGTCGGCAATACCCTTCAGCCCATTGCCGAAAATCCAGCCGTCGATTACGTGGCTAAAATTCCTGGTCTTAAGTGGCTCACCAGTGCCCTGGGCAGAGTAGACAAGGAAAAAGCTGTGGCTGATGTCGCTAAGCTAAAAGTCAAGCACCCGACCGATTCGCCCGAAGAACTAGCTCACCATATTATTGTCGATACGACGATTAAAGCGGGCGGCATTGGCCTAGCGACTAATATTATTCCGCCCGTTGCCTTAGGGTTGTTTGCGGTAGATTTGGCGGCGATCGCCGCGCTTCAGTCCGAAATGCTCTACCGGATTGCCGCCGCCTATGATTTCGACGTTGCCGATCCGGCCCGCAAAGGCGAAGCCCTGACCGTTTTCGCCCTTTCAGCGGGTACCTCCACCGCTGTCAAAACCGGCTTAAGCGTGGTCGAGCTTGTTCCCCTAGTGGGCGCAGCCGTCGGTGCGAGCAGCAACGCGGGTATCCTCTACAGCTTTGGCATTGCCGCTTCTCAGTTTTATAAAAGAAAGCGGGTAAAGCGGCCTTTGGCAGTGGCAGAGGTTTGAAACGGGTGTCGGTTTGGGTTGGGAAAGACTGATCAGGAGTCAGGGGGTCAGGGGTCAGGAGTTAGGAGTAAGAGTCCGACTGTTTTCTGACTTCTGACTTTTGTTGGTACTGAATTTGAACGCGATCGCTAAACCGACTTTCCCGCTGTCGAAAAGTCTTTTTCTCAACAACCTCTAGCCCGATTTCCTCAAACCGAGCCAGCTCCTTTGCCGACAGCGGCCAGGGCGGGCCATCTCCGACGGCTTCCGATTCGCGCACATAGGTCGCAACCAAGATCATTCCGCCTGCTTTTACTAGAGACGAAATCTGATCGATCACTTGCTCGCGCACATCTACAGGCAGCGCCTGAATCGTGCGAAATTCAAATACCAGATCGAATGCGCTTTGCCAGTTAGCGGGTAAATTGAACAAGTCTGCTGTCACGTAGTTGACCGACGACTGTGGGAAACGCTGCTTTGCCCAGGCGATCGCACTCGGTGAAATATCAAATGCCGTCACCGCAAACCCAGCCGCTGCCAGTGCCTCAGCATCACTGCCTAAGCCGCAACCTACTACCACTGCCGATCGCCCCCCGCCCGCCATCTCATCGCGCGCCAGCCAATCTGTTAAATACGGTACCGCGCCCGGCAATGCCCAGGGCACCTGCGCAGTATCGCCATTCGCCTGCGCATACAGCGGTTCAAACCAATCCGAAGGCCCACCTAGACTCTCTTTAGCCATAACCCTTCATCCTTTAATCTTTTTACCAACGAAAAAGCACTACAAAAAAAGATTGCGAAAACAGTTGCAAAATCAATTCTACCTGGTTATTATTGCTAAATTGGTTTGTACCCATAAGACACATAGTTCCTCTAACAGCGTTAGAGCTAAGCGATGATTAAGTCACCCACCTCACCCTCATATTCCCTGACGCGATAAAGAAACGCGATCGGACGAATATTAGTCCCTACCACGAGATAGGCCAAAACGAGCTAGGCAGTTCGCCTGAAGCGCAGCTCATTCCAAGACGCAAATCATCCCCCTCTAGACCTGAAAATATAGACCTAAAAATAGGTGCCTAAAACCAGGCGGGGTAAAGCACTCAAAGAAACTACCGGGAGGCTTCACTATGTTCTTCACTTTTTTGATCATTATCCGTTACTAACTCTATTTACAGTCAGCTTTAGACGGTTTTATAGATAGAACGCACGCTTTGCAAGCAGGTTTTTGCAAAGCCAAAAAGTCTGGACAAAAAACGCGCCCTCTGTAAGCTCTACAGCTTGCGGCTAGGCATTGTTTTGTCACACCTACAGGCATAAACAAGCAACCTAATATTTTCAAACAGGAGCTACAGGCATCATTTGACGCTTGTAGAAATTCTCGCCCTGCTTGACGGCGTTCAGCACCGCCGCTAAAGTCTACTGCTCAAAAACAACAATCTTTGCATTGGCCGCAGCACCACTGCGCCCATTCCTACCAGGATCATGAAAAACTTTTTGGCCATACTGGCCTACTACCAGAACTACTGGCGGATTACGCTATTTAGTGCCGCTATGATGAGCCTTTTTGAGGTCATTGATCTCTTTGTGCCCTATGCTACTGGGCAAATTCTTAATCTAGTCTCTCAGCAGACGATCGACGTCAGGCTTCAGCAAAGTATTGATGCGATCGCCCAAGCACTTGGTCAGCCCGCCACCCAACAATTCTCTCTGTGGACATTGGTTGGCTTGATCGGCCTGGTCACCGTTGGCCGCGCGCCTATTCAGCCCTGGCTAGGCGGCTGGTTTAGCTGGGACACAGCCTTTCGCGCCCGCCGCGACCATGCCGAAACAGCCCTCAAAAAAGTCCTGACGCTGCCCTTGGAATTTTACGACGAAAACAATCCGGGTCGCATTGCCGCTCGGGTTGCCAAAGGACTTTCTAACTACACTTGGACTTATCCCAGCATTACCTCGCAGCTCATTCCTAAAGTGATGCGCGTTGTCGGCATTTTTGCAGTCATTGTTTTAATCGACTGGCGGATTGCCGCTATTGTCCTACTTTCGGTTGCGGGTATTCTTCTCCACAGTCTTTTGGGCTTAAAAGAGCTTTCTGCAAAAGAAGAACGTCTCGAAAAATACATCGAGAACACAGATAGCCGTACCTCCGAGATTATCTCCAACATTAAAACAGTGAAAGCCTTTGGCAACGAACGTACAGAGCTACATCGCCAAACTCAGCGATTAGACCGTGAGTTCAAGGTGCTCGACTACAGAATCCATAAGGGTTACACCGTGCTTAGCACCTACCAGCGCACCATCGTCCAAAGCTGTATGTTTGTGGTGCTCACCTGTACATTGTGGCTCACCGTCAACGGCAATATTTCCATTGGCCATTTCATCACTATCCTTACGGTAGCGAGCATGGCCTATGCAGAAGTCGATCCCATCTGCGAGATTGCGGAAATGTTTGCTCGGCGCTATGCCCCAATGGCACGATTTCAAGAGTTTACGGCGCTGCCTCCCGGCAAAGACGCAGGCGCTCTATTGCCTAACAGCCCAACTTACCAGTTCACCGGTAAAGTTCACTTTCACGGCGTCACCTTTGGCTACAACCCGGTTAATCCAGTGCTAAACAACATTGAGCTGTTGGTAGAGCCCTACCAGACGGTGGCCCTCGTAGGCCGCTCGGGTTCGGGAAAATCTACGCTGATAAAGCTGTTGTTGCGCTATTTTGAGCCCAACAGTGGGGGCATTCTCATCGATGGTAAAGACATTCGTCAGCTAGATGTTACGGGCTATCGTAAGCGTCTGGCCATTGTTCATCAGGAGGTCGATATTTTTAACGGTACCCTGATAGAGAATCTTTTGTATGGGAATGCCAACGCGAGCTTTGAAGAGATTCAGAAAGCCTGCGAAATTGCGCAGGCCCATGACTTTATTCAACAGCTTCCCAAAGGGTATTTCACCACTGTAGGCGAACGGGGTGTGAGGCTGTCGGGCGGGCAGCGGCAGCGGATTGGCATTGCCAGGGCGCTGGTGGTAAACCCTGATGTGCTGGTGTTTGATGAGGCGACTTCTAGCTTGGATTATGAGTCTGAGCGGGCGATTCAGATGGCGATGCGATCGCTCTTTGGCACCCGTACGCTGATTATCATCGCCCACCGTCTCAGCACCGTTCGCGATGCCGACAAAATTGTCGTTCTCGACCAGGGACACATCAGCCAAATTGGTAGTCATGATGAGTTGTTAGAAGAAGGTGGGCTCTATCAGAGACTGCACGCCCTACAAGAAAGTGGTGAACTAATGGAATGATAGCAACACCGTCGAACGGCGCTTTACTGCTTAGCGTAAATGCCTGATTAAAATGCTGATGACGTCACCGGGGCGGGGCGTGATGATTAACTGGTCGTCAGGAACCGCCACCTGAGGGCTCCATAGCGTTGTCTCTACATATCGCAGCGTATGTAAAAGATGAATCGTTTGCCGCACGGCCCCTGGGCTCCCCAGCAGAATATGCCTTAGTGGCTCACCCTCTACTGTAGACAAAGTCGGTAGGGCAGATAGCTCAGCCTGGGCGGCAACTTCACCAGGGTTGCCGCTTTTAAGCAAGCCTTCGTTTACAACAGAAGCATTTACAACAGAAGCGTTCATAAAAGTCTCTCTTTCTTTGCTTGCTTCTATGCTCGCACGTCAGGCGGACAAATGTCAATATACTTTTTATAGACTTACAAAAAACTATGACTCAAAGCCTCGCTGTTCCGCGATTCTCTCTAAATGCTTAGCCGTTGAGCGGTCGGGTTCATAGACGCCATTCTCCCACTCACTCACCGTTTGCCGCCGCACGCCTAGCTCTTGGGCGAATTTTGCCTGAGTCAGCTTCATATATTTTCGGAGTGCTCGAATCGCGTCTTGATTCCATAAAATGGCGTCTCCTTGGCGTTGAATGGTGTATTCAGCCTTGAATTTACCAAAGGTGACTGTCTGCTTGTTAAAGTCAACAGCTTCAACATGATAGCCCGCCCGAACCCAAGCAGCGGCCTGCAATGCGCTGGCACTATCGCGATTGCTCCACCAGGCGCGCTTACTAGCAGAAGCTGGTAAAGGGGTTTGAATGAGCTGCTCTATGTCGATGAATGTGAGCGTTAGGCGATCGCGCGCGCCCGCCCGCAAATACTCATACAAAGGATAGTACTTACTCCCAACTTTCATCACCCGCCCTACTTTCAGATTCAGCTTTCCCATTCTCCCATCAATTTATTTTGATAGGTACCGTACTGTTAGCCCTGTCGTCCAAGGGGCGCTCAATACAAGCGATACCCTATTAGAGCGCCACTGGACTAAACTATAGGCAAGCTTATTGATAGGCAGACTTACCCCTGAACGCCATGGTCGCTAATCCAATCCGCTGGACAGTCGAAGATTTGGAAGGAATGCCCGATGACTGGGGCTGGAAACGCTACGAAATTATTGATGGAGAACTGATTGTGACTCGTGCTCCGCATATCCGTCACCAGGGCGCTGGGGGCAATATTCACGTTGAGCTATCGAACTGGTCCCGCCAGACGCAGCTTGGAGAGGCTTTTGAAGCACCTGGCGTCATTTTTACAGAGGCTGACGCTGTGATTCCGGATGTGGTGTGGGCAAGCAATCAGCGGCTGGCTTATGGCGTGGATGAAGCGGGCCATTTTACGGCGGCACCAGAGCTAATGGTTGAAGTTCTGTCTGCGGGCCGTGACAATGAGCAGCGCGATCGCAAGTCAAAGCTCAAGCTGTATTCTCTTCATGGCGTTCAAGAATACTGGATTGCTGATTGGCGGATTAAAACAATCGAGATATATCGAAGGCAAGCAGCACAGTTAAAGTTAGTGGCTACTCTGGTAGAAGGCGATCGGCCTAGCTCGCCGTTGTTGCCGGGGAGCGAGGGTGCGATCGCGCAAATATTCCAGTAGCTTAGCGCTGGGGGCATACTGCTAAAGCACTGTCGAACAATATGTTTGCTGTTAATGTCGAAACTTTTATCTGTTCGCTATGCTGTGTTGGGGCTGCTGTTGGCAATTACCCTTTATTTTGTGAGTATGCCAATTAAGCTCGCGATCGCCCGTCAGCAAGCGCCAGTGCCACAGGCCATCTTTACGCTGGGTGGGGGGAGCGATCGCGAACAGTTCACCGCTAACTTTGCCCGCCAGCATCCCGAGCTAGATATTTGGATTTCGACCGGCGTATCCCCTCAGCTCGCAACCGACATTTTTAGAGAGGCGGGCATACCCATTTCCCGGCTCCATCTTGACTACCGGGCCGTCGATACCGTCACCAACTTCACAACTATGGTACAGGTATTTCAACAACAGAAAATTCAACATGTGTATCTACTGACGTCTGATTTTCATATGAAAAGGGCGCAGGCGATCGCCTTCTTGGTTTTAGGGAGCCGAGGAATCGCTTATACTCCCATTAGTGCTCCCTCAGGGCAACCACTAGAATCAAGGCTACGTGTGCTACGCGATAGATTGCGAGCAATATTATGGCTAGCAACTGGCAAAACCGGTGCTGGTATAGGTCTTATTTTAAGTACCTTGCGATTGAGACAATCGCAAGTACGACGACGTTAAAGAAACTACGAGAGAAGGTAGTGGCCGCGCATCATCAGTGCATAACAGACAACATTATTATGAGCTAGCGCTAACAGTTCGCTCAATTGCCCCGTGCCTGAAGAAGCGCTTAAGCTTCAAGAATGGAGATTCAAGAACTCTGAAACTCACGTAGGCAACGACAACAGACAATAAAAACGCTATGGGCATTAACAAAGTCAAATAGCGATTGGGAACAACCTGCTCGAACCAGCTAAAGCATAGCCCGTGATAGACATAAAGCCCGTAACTGATCCCACCTAAAAATCGCAATCCCCGACTCTCGAATATCTTTTTAAAGGCAGACTCTTCATTTGATGTGACTGCAAAACCAAGCAAAGCAAAATACACCAGTCCAGTTAAAGGAAACTTAATAGCCTGTAGCCACATAGCACCCGAACCTGACAAAACAGTAAAAGCCAGCAGCAAAGGGACACCAGTGATAGAAAGCAACCATAAGAAAACTCTTTTGTTCAAAGCTGTAGGTACTAACAACCGAGGCTCTAGAACAGCTAAAAGTGCGCCAAAAGAAAGAGAGTCCAATCGAGTGAGCGTAAAGTAGAACGTACTCATGTCGAAAGTCAGCATCCATAGCCTGATAGCAAATGAAGCAATAATCATAGCCATAGAAACAATCGCAATCTTCCTAAGCGGAAGGCAATACACGAGTAGCGGCCAGAGTAAATAGAAATGTTCTTCAACCGCCAGAGACCAATAGAACTCTGGCCCTACCGAGTCCCATCCGAAAGTCATTGGCAAGTTCTGTAGATGAGCTAACCAGTACCAATATTGAGAAAAATCCGGTGTTTTTTCGCCAGCTATGATTGGCAAAATAAATAAGCTTAAAACGAGATAAAAGTAATATAGTGGAAAGATCCGGAGCAATCTTCTGGCATAGAAGACCGAAAAATATTTTTCTTCGGTCTTTGAATTTAAGAGGATTCGAGTGATCAAGAAGCCAGATAGCACAAAGAACAAATCTACACCCGTTTGCCCAATCACCGAAAAATTAGGCAGAGGTCGATGAAATAGACTCTCAAGGAAAGGGCTTGAACTTTTAGGATAGTGGAACCACATCACCATCAGAACGGCCATCCCTCGGATACCATCTAATACAGGTAAGTGTTTTTTCATAATGTTTTTCTTTGCAACCTAAGACACAAATAGTTCGGAAGAGCTTTGTCCATCACCTTCTTTATCTCTCGAAAGCTCCATTAATCTTAGCGACAACAGCGTTTCTGCAAACGCCCTCTGAAAAGCATAGTACCAACCCCTCCAGCCATCGACTATGCCACCTTTAATCAACAAGCAATAAAGCAAAATCACAAAAGGAGCAATTATTTTTCGCTTCCGCAGCCTGTCGCCAAAGTTTAGGTTGCGATCAGATGTTGTCAACAGCTTTTTGGCCTCAATCACCATGTAACGATCTTGCGCCCAAAGCCACCGGCTCAATGGTTTTCTGTCATCGTGCAAAACCGTACCTTGCAAGCTAGCTGAGCGACCTTTGACAGACAATAGCTGTGTATGTCCATCGTCAATGTAAGTAGCGCTAGCTTTGCGAAATAACAACTGCCGGGGGGGTAAAATGGTTCCTCTGAGTGGTTTGCCAAAAACGCAGTAGTGAAACTTCGCATAGTAGCCGTCTACATCAATAGGCGGACATAAGTGCTTCAGTTCATCCACAAATGGCTCCGTCAAAACGTAGTCAGCATCAAGCGATAAGACCCACTCGGTAGTAACTTGAGCCAGACCATAGTTCCACTGGTTGGTATGCGTATCAAACTGGCGCTGAAATACTTTGACTTGAGGATAGGTAGAGAGAATGTGTAGGGTCTCGTCTGTGCTGTAGCTGTCAATCACGACGATGCGGCTTGCCCAGGTTAGTTTTTGGAGCGATCGCGCTATATTCAGCGCTTCATTATAAGTGAGAATAAGCGGCGTAATCTGACTGAGAAGATTGGACTGTTCGCTCGTCAAGGACGGCTTGGTAGATTTTGATGAGATTGTCTGCATTACTTTGCCAAGTGTAGTTTTTCAAGGTGAATTGCTGCGCTCGTTTTCCCAGTTGCAGGGCGGCTGCGGGATCGGCGAAATAGCTTTCTAAAGTTGATGTAATCGCCTCTACAGTTAGCTCGCTGACGTAGCCGAGCTGGTGGCGCTGCATTTCATCGCAGAGTGCTACACCGGGTGTAACCATTGCTGGCAAGCCAGCCGCGAGCGCTTCTAAAACGGCTACGCCAAAGTTTTCGGAATGAGAGGTTAAGGCGTATAAGTCAGCGCCTTGTAAAAATATGGCTTTAGTTTTGCCTTCTACAAAGCCAGGAAGAATCGTGCGGTTACTAATGCCAGATGCTTGCAAAAGGTCTCGAATCTCTGCTTCGTAGCCGGGGTCACCGCTCCCTGCTAAAATAAAGGTAAAGGGATATTTCACCAGGTTGCTCAGAGCGGCGATTAGATAATCCAATCCTTTTTTAGGATGAATGCGAGAAAGAAACAGGATGATCTTTTCATTTTCTGGCAGGTTGAACTGAGCCCTGAGAAGTTGCCGCGCATCGTCAATCCTGCTGGGAAAGTCTAAGCCATGCGGAACCACAAAACTTGAGCAGTTTAACTGAAGCTTGGCTGCTTCTTGTTTCTCTTTGTTAGAGGTCAGATGAAGACCTTGACTACCGTTCAGATTTGTTCGCTCAATTAGCTGTAGATATAGCCACTTTTTCAACGCGCTTTGTTGTAAAGACCATTCGCAGAGCTGGCCTAAAGGTCTGATAATGTAAGGGATGTTGTGCCTGCGGGCGATCGCCATTGCCACCGTTGATGGATACGAAAAAATAGCGTGAATATGCATAACGTCGTAGCGCTTAGCATTTTGCCAAAGCCAGCGGGTAAATGCACCCGAGAATGCAAACTCTCGAAAGGCGGGAACTGGCGGCGAAAATCGAGGGAAAAACCAAACCGGTACGCCTTGATAGTTCAACTCACGGCCTAATGGCACGTCTAGTAGCTCAGAACCATCATCATTAGTGGTAACAATAGTCGCTTCTACCGCCTGGCTTCTCAACACTTTTACCATTTCGATTACAGCCTGACTGGGGCCGCCTCTGGTTGGCGATACAGAAGGAATAACATGGAGCACTTTAAGCATTATGAGAATACCTCTTGCAGCCAATATTGCAGCACTGTCACACTCCACCGGCGATACCAACGTGTCATTGTAATTTCCTTTGGAAAGGTGCTGTCTTTGATCGGATCTCCCAACCCTTGAGAAAACCATTCGTCAAAGGGAAACTGAAAACCGCGCTTCGGACGATTTACGATCCACTCTGGAACTTCGGGAACTGCTTTGACCAATAGCTGTTTTCCGTAAGCCAGACGCTGCGTGCTGGGAATGGTTGAAATTTCCTCTAGCAAAAGGCGATCGACAAAAGGCACACGTAATTCCAGCCCACAGGCCATACTCATCACATCGCTATCGCGCAGTAGCTGATTTCGCATATACTGGCTTAGCTCTAGTTCACTGATGCTATCTGCTAGCGAAGGCTGAGAAGACAAAGTATGAGAATGTAGAGAAGGAGAAAATGTTACTCCTGGCATAAAATGCTGAAGCAAAGACAGCGCTTCTGAATGCGAGAAAATACCACGGAAGCTTTGATAGGCGCGAGGTAAAGAAGTTGGCTGTTGCAGGTAGTCGCCGAACCTACGCCACTTGCCGGATGAGCCTGACTGGCTTAAGTAGTTTGCTATAGGACTGCCCGGAATCTTTACTCGCTTTGCCCAGTGGCCCCAACCTAGTAGGTTGGGCAATGTCTTAAATGACTTGTATCCGCCAAACAGTTCATCGCCACCTAACCCAGATAGCACTACCTTTTGCCCATGACGATGGGCCACTTGAGACACACAAAAGCTGTTGAAGCCATCGATAGTGGGCTGGTCGAGTACTTTGAGAAAATCGGGAAATAGCGCTTGTCCTTCGGCGGCAGTCAGAACATGTTCAACGTGCTCTGTATTGAAAGTTTGAGAGACTCTTTTGGCCAGATCTCCTTCATTCCAATCAGGATCTTCTAGCGCGATAGAGTAGGTGCGCAATGGCCCTTGGTAAGCCTGCCGTGATAGCGCAACAATGGCAGTCGAATCTATGCCGCCGCTGAGAAATACCCCGACCGGTACGTCGCTGGTATAGTGAGCTTTGACAGAGTCTAGTAGGGCGCTGCGGGTGCGATCGCCCGCCTCTTCCACCGTACTTTTATCAACCCCAAACCTGACTGTCCAATACAACTGTTCTTTAACTTCTCCGTCCTGCCAGTGCAGATGGCTCCCGGCGGGCAAACAGCGCACGCCCTCAACTAGCGTATAAGGCTCGGGCACAGAACCACTCACTAAATAGCCATACAGCCCTTCTGGGCTCAGCTCCCGAGCCGGTAGGCCCGATGCCATTAAAGATCGCAACTCCGAAGCAAATACAAGCTGCGATCCTGATTGCCAATAGTAAAGTGGCTTGATGCCCAGTGGATCGCGGGCAATAAACCCACGCTGCATTTGCTGATCCCAAATGGCAAAGGCAAACATGCCGCGCATTTGCTGGACGCAGGCTTCACCATAATGGTGATAAAGCCGTAGGATGACTTCTGTATCGGTTTGGGTATAAAATGCTTCTCCTTTTGCTTCAAGCTGAGTACGGAGCGCCTGAAAATTATAGATTTCGCCGTTAAAGGTAATCCAGTAGCGCCCGTCTGGGCTAGACATAGGCTGATGGCCCGCCGGACTGAGATCGAGAATAGACAGCCTGGTATGGGCTAGGGCAATCGGCGCAGCCGCAGAGACATAGCTGCCTTGATCGTCAGGGCCACGGTGGCGTAGCGATCGCTGCATAGAAGAGATCCGTTTCTCTAGCTGGCTCTTGTCTAACTGAGTGGAAAAAATACCAGCAATTCCGCACATAGCAAATAGATCCTAAAGTTTAATCAGCGTGAGCAAATTCGTTGAGATGACAGCGCAAGGTCTGCTGAAACTTTTCAAATCCAAAATGTTCTATGACGGTTTGGCGTAGCTTTTCAGGCTGATACATCAAAGGATTTGGAAAAGTTTTTTGTAGAATGTTGTTCAACACGTTAGCAATTTCAGCGGTGTCATCAGGATTGACGAGGGCACCTAACTTGCCGTCGCATAACGCACCAGTCGCGCCATCCTGGTTGCCTCCCAAAGCGGGTTTGCCGCAGGCCATTGCTTCCAAATAAACAATTCCGAACCCTTCTCCTTTACTAGGCATTGCGAACACATCACATAGGTTATAGTGGTCACTTAGCTCAGAATCTGGAATAAACCCCGTCAAAGTCACGTACTCTTGAAGATTAAGCTGCTCAACTAGAGCGTTGATTCGAGGCTGGTCGTCTCCTTTGCCCGCCAGGATGTAATGAACCGTCGGGTGAGCTTGAATAATGCCGGGCAACGCTCGCAAGATGTTGTCATAGCCTTTGTAAGATTCAGCGCTTACCAATCGCCCAATTGTCAAAATAACCGGCTGATCTAGCTTCAATTTATAGCGTTCGAGCAAGTACTCAGGTCGAGGCGCTATGCAGAAACGACTGGCATCGAATGTATTCGGCAATAGCTGTACTTTGTTAAATGCCAGCGTTTGTTCTTTTAGCAATCGACTTCTGGTATAGTCGCTGACTGGCAAAATTCTATCGGCGGACTGTAGCGCAGATTGTAATCGAGGGTTGGTAATTTCCCATGCCTCTATTCCATGAGCGCTGACCCAATAAGGAATATGGACGAGGCGCTTGATTAGCCTCGCAACGGGTGCGAAATTTAGATGGGTGGTGATAATTAAATTAGGGCGCTCTATTACCCCGTAGCTGACTAGCTGAGCTGCGTAGGTGAACCTGCGAATTCTCTCGGGCACTTTTCCATAGCAATGAAAGCGAGTTTGTCGGTTAAACGGATGCGAATCGGGTGAGGTAGCCGACCGATCGTGCATAGAAAACACGCTGTAATTGGCATTAGGTAAAAGCGCTTGAAGTGCTCTGAGAAAGTTGGCAGAATAAGCTTGAATGCCGCCTTCAAATGTGAATAGGTTGGGCATCCAAACATGAATTTTATTGAGAGTCGCGTTCATTGGGCTGATTCTGGTTAGGCTAGCGCTTCTATCAGGCCAGCGGTAGCCTGGCTGTAGCTATAGTGCTGAATGATTTTTTGGCTGCGATCGCCCCATTTCTGCAACTTTTCAGGATCTTGAAAAGCCTTCTGAAGCGCTTCACTCAGCGCAGCAACATCACCTGCTGGAAAGACCAACCCATTCCCTTCATTTTCAACAAGATTATGAGCGCAGCCCACGTGATCGCTAGCAATGATAGAACGTCCTAGACACATAGCCTCGTTGATCGCTAGCCCCCAGGTTTCTCCACTACCATAGCTGGGCAATACGAACACATCGCCCGCCGCATAGGTACGTGGCATTTGGGTTTGATTTTGAAAAGGTGCAAAATAGACGTTGTGATAGGGGGTTGCCAAGTTTTTCAGTTCGGCCTCTAATGGCCCAGCACCTGCGAACAGTAACGAAACTTCGGGTAGCTGCGCATTGATAAAAGCGTTTAACAAATCGAGCGGGCGCTTCTTGCAGGAAAATTTTCCGGCGAAGAGAATTACTTTATGAGTGTTTGGAATCCCTAGCTGGGCTTTCCATTCCTCTGCTTGTAAGTATGCCGAGTCTCTTTGTGAAAAGAATCGTTGATTATCGACTGAGTGAGGGGAGAAGAAAAGCTTTTCTGGCGATACGTTATGATAGGTAAAATATTGAAAGTTAGCGTCACCGACATAGAGAAATTTAGAAAACCGCTTGTATATAGTTGATATCCACTGGCGACGAAGGTACTCTTTTACGCCGCTTGCTGGAAACAGTCGATGAGAATCTCCTCGGAAGATTAGCGGTGCTAATTGCTTGGGCCAGCGCCAGATGAAGTTGTATAAGCTAGCGTAGTTGTAATTCATCAGCAGCACAGCAGACGGTGAGAAGGCTTTGACCCTGGTTAGTAAAGTCGGATTTTGTAAACCCCAAAAGCGAGAGGTGCCTGGTTTTTTACTAACATTCGGGACAAATTCACAGTCGTAACCTTCTAGCAGAGGAATATCCCACTTGATCGACTGTTTAAATTCTGAATCAACTTTCTCAGTAATTCCAAAGTCCCAGAGGTAGAAGACCTTTAAGCAAATATCGGTTCTTTTAGAAAGATAGCGAAACCAGGGTGCATAGTATTGAATAGGGTGGGAAGAGATAATAGCTACTTTTTTCATTCGAGTTTAACGTTTTTTCATTGCTGAGTTGATGGAAAAAACATTAGGACTATGAAAATAGTTATAAGCAGTCAGTAATTCCTCGTTGGGTCTTTTCTTCATTAAGAAAACAGCTATTGCCATTAAGACTACGGCGTGTTGACTGAGCGCTGCAACATATACACTTGCTGTCCATTCTGACTGAATCGCATAAGTCATTAGAAAAACTGCTATTAATGATTGCAAGGAGAGAATAGGTGCATTAATACTCAGGCGACTGACGAAACCATAGAGCGAACCCAATACTCCTGCTAGGCCAACACATCCCAAAATGCCAAAATTGGCATAAGCTTCGGCAAGTAAACCCCAGGCAATGGTTGTCCGACGTGTTTCATCTTTGGTTTGACGCCCGTAATAAATGTTGAGTCGATATGTCCCTTCGTGACTCCATGGCTTCTCAGGATAGAGTAATCTGGGAACCAGCATCTCTGGCAAAATCTGGTAGGTGTAGCCTTTTAGAAAAGGTAGCGGTTGAGGGCTCAGGCTTTGAGAAAGCATCATCATGTGGATGACGCTGGCGCGATCGCCGAAGGTTTCTCGGCTCTGTACCGAAGAATCTGCTGCTGCACTATTTAAGCTGAGGTTTTTGATAGAGCTATCGACCCATTCGCCATACACAGTGGGGTATTGCCAAGGCTGTATGTAACCAACCTGACTGTATCTTCCCCAGTAGCGGCTCCTCATGTCGGCTTTTCCAGCGTGAAGAAATGATAGGCAAAGAACAACGCTTAGCATTAAAACGATAGGAACCTTTCTTCTACCTACAACAAACGCTGCTATTGAGCTAAGAAAGACAGTTGCTGACGTAATCAGTAAAAAGCCGAGCGCGCTACTAAGCATGAAGCTAGTGAGCAGCGCAACTAAAGCTCTTGACTGTTTTGGAGTGAGTTCTTCTTTGCCGAGGCGATAGGATAATACAAACGAGGACAGTGCAGTAAAGGCAATGACAGTATTTCGCAGCAAGGAGAAAGCGCCGCCGTTTAGCGCCAGAATGGCTAGCCAGCCGCCTATGCTTGCCATGTTAAAGAATACACTAGCAGCCAGGGCTAAAAAGAAAATGGTATTGCCTTTAGTACCTGTTAAGGAGCGATAGCTTAAGGGGGGAATCGGTGCTGTTTTGACAAAGCGAAACCAAACTGCACATCCTACAGCCAAAAAGCCCAGTGTTGTAATACCCGCAAATAATCTTTGATCGATTGAATAGTCCAATACATTTTGGTTGTTAGAAATTAGCGGCAGCGCATAAGTCCATATAAACGTGATTGAAAACATTGGAAATATGGGCATACCCAGCGCTTTGCCTGCACACCACAAATAAGAGGGCAGAAGCGCCATCGCTGTGATTGCGATGCATATTATGTTTAAAGAAAACGCCTCTGAAGCGGTGAACAACTCGTATATAACTAAAGATGCTGCTAAAAACCAGAAGGCTTTTGTGAGGTCTTCTGGTTTTTTCTGTGCTAGAAGAAATTGATTTGTCATGACTTTATTGCTAGGTTTTGGCTATGCAGCGGTCAAAAATTTCACATTGTTTTCGAGTCATTTCTCTTGCGGTATAGGGCTCGAACGCGGGCCAATTCGTTTTTGGTGTCGATCTTTGGGGCAAAGATTGCAGCCACTTTATCTTGGTTGCCATAGAGGATAGAGTATCCGCTGAATAGTCCGGCCCATCAAACGTGACTGCTTGACCCGCCTTGCACTGTTGCAAAATACTGACGACAGAGCTTTGCTGATGAAATATAGCGAGGATAGGTTTTTTTGCGAGGATGCAGGGATAAAGCTTAGAGGCCGTATAGCTAGGGTCATCTGAGCCAATGAGTAAAATAGCATCACTATCGGTTAACGCTTTTATCGCTTCAAAGTAAGGAATTCGCTGGGTGCGCTCTTCGACAATATCTGCAAGATTAAATTCCTCAGCAATTGGCCGAATGGTTTCTACAGCTCTGTCGGCTGGTGCGTAGCTGGTGCCAATAAAGTGCAGCTTGGTTGGTTTCCGAAGCTCGCCCGATTGCTGTCGTAGCTGTTGAATTCCGGCGAATAATAGTCGCAGGGCTACTGACATATCTGTACCGCCTCTGCCGACATATACCCAGTGCCGGAACCCATCTTGAGGATCGAATATCTGCTGTTTTACCGATAGCAAGGGCAACAGATCAAAGTCTGATTGAGGTGCGCCAAAGGGGAGTTCGCTGCATTGTTGTGGTTTGAGCCAGGGGTAGCGATCGCACAACACCTGCGGATACTTGGGCGAAACGCTGATGATCTGACTGACATGACGAAGTGCTTTAGGCTCTTGAATGCGGGCAAAAAATTGGTTCAGGCCATATTTAAGTCGGCCACCGGGTGGGGGCGTGTCTGTTCTTTTGTGGTAGTCGCTGAGCCAGGGATCTTGAAAGTCAATGACGTAGGGAATGCGAAACTTTTTGTACCAGGGCGCTGCCAGGGAGAGTGTAGGAAAGGCGGTTGTAGAAAAATAGATGAGATCAAAGGGGCGGGCAGCGAGGAGTTGATTGCCTGCTTTGGCCAAGTAGGGAAGTGCTCGCCAGCCAAGGGTTCCGAGGCCGAAGCATTGGGTTAGTTGGGTGGGTAGAGCAGGCGTTGAGATGATTTCGGTCTCTTTTGGAACCGTCTTTTGAAGTAAGGGATCGTAGACGCCGTTGACAAAGTGAGGAGCTACTGTGAGAACGGTCGGTTTCCAGCCAAACTTTTGAAAGTAGGGCAACGACATGCGGACGCGCTGATGATCGGCGGCATTGACGGGGGGGAAGTGGGGGCTAATGATCAGAACGCGGTAGGGCATTGGGGAGATAGGGGAAGGGCGATCACACGGTCTAGGTGGTTCGTGCGTAAACAGTCAATTTTTTGGGTTTTTGAGAGAGCAAAGAACGGTAAAGGTTCTCGTACTGTTTGACGATGACTTTGGCAGAGAAATGCTGCTCGGCGCGTTGACGGCAGGTATGTCTGTCTATCTGATTGAGATTATGGACGGCTTCGCAGGCAGAATCGATATCTGTAACTAGGAAGCCATCGGTGCCATGGCGAATGATTTCGGGGAGTGCTCCGGTTGGGCAAGAGATGACAGGAGTTCCGCAAGCAAGCGCTTCAGCAAAAACAATTCCAAACGGCTCGTTCCACTCTATGGGCACTAGCATGGCCGCAGCCTGACCTAGCAGTTTATTCTTCTGTACATCATCTACAGGCCCAATGTATTCGATGCGGTTTTGATCTAAATGAGGCAAAATTTCATTTTGCCAATAATCTTCTCCCGCTGAGGTACTTACTCGGTTTCCAGCGATGATGAGACGACGACTTGTTTTTAGCGCGATCTTGATTGCACTATGAACACCCTTAATTCGCTCTAAACGGCTCAGAAACACCAATGGCGCATCATCTGAAACTTGAGACTGAAAAGTAAACTTATCTAAAACAATGCAGTTATGAATAGATTGCCATCTACCGCCATTAGGTCGCCCTTGACAACAAATGTACTCGCTACAGCCTGTAAAAGTTACCGTAGAGCCAGCAAGCTTTGCAGCCCAGCGAGTCGTACGAAAATTGGGCTCCCGCTGATAGGACATCACCTTTGGCAACGAAGTTCTCAGCAAAGGTGCGAGGTAGGCGATTCGAGAAAAGCTATGCAGAACATCAGGCTGAAATTCTCTTACCCCAGACCACAATGACTGCATATTACGCAGAGCATCTAGCTGATTTTGCGACCGACTACCGGGCCAGGAAAAAAAGGAACTAGCTGTACTGGTAGAGTCAGGATGAGCTATCAGAGCGACTGTATGCCCCCTTTTTTGTAGACCAGTAATCAAGAGATCTATAATTCGCTCAATACCGCCATAATGCTCGGGAGGAACGGGCAGCTCAGGATCAGCCGTTAAGAGAACTTTCATAGTAGATTGGCGTAATAGGTTTCTTCTGGTGTCGCCAGTCATTCAGTGGCTTTTCGACAATACGAAAGAATCCATAACTGGCAATCAGCGCTACAGCCCAGCCCAAAGCTTGAACTAATAGCATCCATGAGCTGTCGCTAGAAATAAATCTTGTGCTCAAGTTTACGATTCGACCCTGCAAAGGAACATGCAGCAGATAGAGCGAATAAGACATTAGACCGACTGTACGCAGCCAGTGAAAACTAGAAATGCGAGCAAGTTGGCAGTCTAGCGGATAAGCAAAATATAATAGCAGAGCAAACAAAGCACTAAACCACAATTGACTGTGCTCCAAAGAGAATTGGCTCAAGCTTCCGAAAACAATAAACACAATTAAGATAGCAAGGCTTGCATTTCGCATAGGGACAATACCTGTATGCTGACATAACAGTGCAGTAAAGGTAAGCACACCACAGAGAAATTCGCTCCAGTAGGCAAGCACTGAGATATCAAAACCAGACGGCACAAACATCGAGATCAGCCCAAGCAGAAGTCCTGCTAGCATTGCAACTTTATGGCTAAAGCAGTTATTTAGCAACAGTAAGCCTGCAACAATAAGATAAAACCCGACCTCAACGACTAAAGACCAGTAGACAACAACATAGTAGGGAGCATCAATATAAGGTTGAATCAACAGCGCGTTTCCCAACCACGATTGCCATGAGTCTGGAAAGCTACTCCAAAAGCCAGTTGAGTTGAACGGAGAGGCCAAAATATTGATTGCGATGGTTGATAGAAAGGCAATCCAATAGACGGGTAGAAGTCTCTGGGCTCGGCTAATTAGAAAATTAACTGGATTTGTTTGCCCTTTGCTGAGCGAACGGTAAAGGCTAGCGGCTATACAATAGCCGCTGATTACAAAGAATAAGTGAACACCTAGCCAACCAGGATGGGCAGCACGTTTGATAATCTCGACGCTAGGATGAAGAGGGGCGTCATAAAGCGTGCCAAAGCCATGAAACATCATGACCCATAGAGCGGCGATCGCCCGCCAGTAATCTAGCATTCTGTACGTTGGATCCCAGGCTGGCTTTGATTGTATAGAAGAATACTGAGTCACCTTAAACTTGTCCCATTAATGTTTCAAGACCAGCGTTCAAAAAGTCAGGACTATATCCATTAAAGTATGTTTGCACAATGCTATTTACTGTTCGCATGTTGTGATAAGTCACCGGAAATTCCTGAACATGTTTTTCAACTAGAATAGATGAGGCTGTTTCTGCTTCATGCAAAGGGATATTCTCCTTGTTCTCAGCTCCTAATAAGCCGGGGAAAACTTGAATATTCTGATTCTCAGAGGCTAGTTTGTTAAGCTGAAACACCCTAGTTTCGAGTGCTTCAGGCAATTTTCGATTGAGGCCAAATATGTTGGCAAGAAACTACAAAATCACCTCTATATGCACCTACGTCGAATATTCGTTTTGGTTGAAAGCCTGCAGCAGACAAACGCTGAAGCGCAAAAGGAATTTCAGGAACGCCTAATCGATGAGCTAGCTGAGTTCGAATTTTCTGTTTGAGTGTCATAGTCGCTTAATGTGATAAATTTATTTTTCCGTTGAAAGCGATTGAAAACCTATCAGTGGCTCTCATCGGGCTAATGCTTGTTTTACGGAGTTAAGAAAGCTGTGCTGTTCAATTTCCCAGTTATATCGCGATCGCCCCAGCTCGTCTGCAATTGTCTTCATTTTTGTCAATCGTGCAGAATCAGCTAAAAGCGAATCTAGAACCGCTGCTACATCATCAGCTTTCTCAAGATCTATTAGCATCGCGGCCTCGCCCAAGTCTTTAGCCAGTTCTGTTTGGGCAGTAGTGTTACTCATCAGCAATGGTATGCCAGCCAGTAAGTATGTAAATATTTTGTTGCCGAGACATATATCATTGTTAGTATCACGCCCAGGTTCAACAGATAGCCCTACATCGTGTACTGATGCCAAAGCAACCATTTCTTCCGGTGGTGCGGAGGGCAAAAATGTTATTTGATCGTTTAGCCCTACCGATTGAGCAAGCCGTAGTAGAGAACGACGGTATTCCTCAGAAATAAAACCTCTTAAGCAAAGTTTAGTAGCTATTGTCATCTGACCCATAGCCTGTATGACAAGTTCTAATCCTCGTCCTGGCCCGATGGTTTGAGAAAACCAATAGAGAGATAGCTTGGAAGAGCATTGGCTGGCAATATGGATCTCACTATCAGTTATATCACGTTGTTTTTTCGTGCAATCTTTCTGTGGAAATACATTTAAAATAGGCTGCATTTTAATCCCATAGCGATCTGCATAAGCTGCCGCTATTCCGGGAGAAGCCGCTGTCAGGTGAACGCAACTAGGTAGCAAAGTTTTCTCTAAAAAATCTCGCACAGCAACTTCAGTTCTATTTTTAGACAAATTGCTCAGCTCTCCCACGTGAAAATCTTCTGCATCGAAGCCGAACTTTGAACCATGCTTCCGTGCTGCATAGGCGACTGCGGGAAGCGCAGCCAGACAATGGCCAATGTATAAATCAGCAGGCTCAGCCGCTGCTATTCGAGCCAACCGTAAGCTCATCGGACTATGTGCCCAAGTCGCTACTGATAAAGGAAGAATCCCAACAGAAGCCAGCTTCTTAGCAGCTTCCTGCCGAATACGTCGAAACCAATAGCCCCATTTTGACCCTAAACCGACTTGAGTCCACTGCCAGGAAACTTTTGACAACAGTGTTTCGTCTAAAGGGCGTATAGCTGCCATATAGTCGCCCGCCACAACACGTACGTTGTAGCCTGCATGATGTAGTGCATCTGCTTCTTTTACTAAACGAGGATTTGAAGCCACATGACCAGGACTCACCAAACAAATGCGAGGAGACTCGCAAGAAACTGATATCGGAACAGCTTCAAATTCGACGGTTGCTTGACTCATGACCATGCATAACCTGCTTGCTGTAGTCCTTCATTCAAGCTTTGAATGAGAGAATGGCGATAGTCTGACCACTGCCATTTAGCCGCTGTTGCCAAGGCCGCTTTTCGCATTTGTTTTAGCTCAACAGGATGCATTATGCACCAATCCATTGCTTCAGCGATCGCATCCGCATCTCCGGCTGGCACAATTAGGCCATTGACGCCATGCTCTACCAAGTCAGCAGCGCCAGCGCGGTCGGTCGTAATCACCGGTAGGCCATGGGCAAAGGCTTCCGTGACTACCATACCAAAGCCGTCACAAAGGGTCGGAAAAACCAGCACATCCGCTTGCTGATAAATTGGATATAGCTCGCTACGGGGCACCGTTCCAGAGATAGAGATGGAATCGGGCATGTTGCGTAGCAAAGACTCTGGTAGGCCCATAGCGCCTAAAATCTGAAGCTTTGCCGCTTTGCCTGGATTCAGTTTTTGCCAAGCGTCTAAGAGATAATGAGCCCCTTTGCGAACGCTGAAGGTACCTGCCCATAAAAAAGAGGTAGGGGCCGATGAATCGCGGCTGTATTCTGCTGTAGCCGATTGGCAAACAGGCGGAGCACCACACGGAACAACATATATTTTCTCTTCTGGCACCCCAGCCGCTACGTAGGATTTTTTTGTAAAAGCTGAATTCGCAATTACAACGTCGGCAAGCTGCCATTCTTGACGACGATAGGCTGTCCGCTCGGGTTGACGGACTCGGCAATAACGACGGTAGGGCGTTTGTATTTCGGGGTACTGACTGAATTCAGACTCTAGTAAGTTCTCAACAAAGTCATGTTCGGGCGAGGGCACATCATATATCCGAGCAATGCCTCTAGCCTGCGCTGAGCGAAATGTTTTTAGACAGGTGTATTCGTAGCTGTAGACAGCTTGGCAATCTTCAGGCATACTTTGAGCGACCCAAGTATCAAAGCGATCGCGCTCCCAATGAAAGACCATATCTGTCAATCTCTGGTCACGATCAACGCGGCTAAGTAAGGTGCGAATAACTTCAAAAACAGGATGACTTTCTGTATAGGACAAAGGAAATTCTGTTACAGCGCGGCGAGAAAGCTGCTTTGAGAGATCTATTCGACATGGTTTTGCAAGCTTTTCTAAAGATTTTATCCAAAGCGAGCCAGGCTGATCGACTAAAGTTGTCGCGAAGTGCAGTAGCGTATCAGATTCGTATAGCGCGCGACCTACTTGCTGTACAGTAGGAGTGGGCGCAAGATGGGAAAGAACCGTCTGCATAAAAATATAAATGTTTCAATAGAACGAATCAAATGAGAGAAAATGCTATCCGAAAATGTCACGATTGAAGTAATAGCTTCGCTGCTTAAGCAAGTTTGCCATACGCCAACCGATAGCAGCTTTCTGATAGCCATAGCGGTAAAGTAAGCTTTTTAGACGCTTCGCCCGCTGCCAACCCAGCAGCCTGGCCAAAATTTGAAAAGATGGCCCACCCACGGGATGAAGACGGCTACCGCCTAGTTGCCGAACGCGCGCAGCCGCCTGAGCCAAAATTTCAGGAACCTCAGGATAGACTTCGTAGATGAAGCGCTGGAATACAGTCGCGCAAACCTGTCGAGTGCGAGGGCTATCCTCGACAGCCAACAGCGCATTTGTGCATAGCTTCCATGATACATAAGCAGATAAGTATGCTGTTGGTGAAAGTGTTGCGCTTAAGCTACCAGAATTACCGGAACGATAATATACTTTGGCACCTGCGCAAAATTTAATCTGAGTGCTTACCAACACCACACGGCTAAAGTATTCTCCGTCATCATTGAGCGATAGTTTTTCATTCCAATCTCCGGCTTGGCGTGCGACACTTTTAGGAATAAGCCAGGCAGCAGGGTGCATCATCCACTGCTCGCCCCAAGCACACAGCAGCCAATCGACGGGTGACATATCTTTCCACAGCGGCTGTGAAACAAAGCAAGCTTCACTCGGTTGGCTATAGAATCTGGCCCATTCACAGGTTGCGATCGCCCCTACCGAACTTTTTTGCAACATAGACACCTGATGCTCAATCTTCTCAGGATCTATCAAGTCGTCAGCATCTAGATACTGAATAAAATCACCTTGGCAAGCTCGAAGGGCAGCATTTCTAGCAGCGCTTGCTCCCTGATTCACTTG
This sequence comes from Phormidesmis sp., assembly GCA_049791095.1. Lineage (GTDB taxonomy): Bacteria > Cyanobacteriota > Cyanobacteriia > Phormidesmidales > Phormidesmidaceae > Phormidesmis. The sequence continues at coordinate 6,408 of JBAQZP010000139.1, read as the reverse complement.
ACTGATAACAATAACACCAAGCGCCTCAAAAGTACGCGCTATGCGCAAGCTTTTATCAGTTGAACCGTCATCTACAACAATTATTTCCTTGTTAACCCAAGTTTGAGCTAAAGCAGACTCTAGCGTCCGGGCAATCCAGAGTTCTGCGTTGTGACAAGGAATTAAAATAGACACCAACGGCAATCTACTCATGACTCAAAACCTTTCTAGAGAGGTATGAGTTGGCTGTCCGTCCCCACGCAATGGAAGGCTTCTCTACATACTTATAAAAAACAAATGCACAAAAGATACAGATTCCTGTAACAGCAACGTCGTACATGACGTGCAGGGGAAGATGATCGAGCCATATACCCTGTCTGAATCGTATTAAAAGATAATTACCTATAGGAACATGTAGCAAATAAAGAGAATAAGATACCAAACCCAAATCCGTAAATACATTTTTGGAATTCAGCCATGTCTTCTGGTGATCTGATATCCAGATAGTCAGACTCGTTAAACAAAATACAATTTGAGCGGGAAGGGAGCTATTAACAGCAATCGAAGCCATACTCAAAGTAATAACAGCATAAGCAGAAAAGTTTGCTCTTTGAGTAATCATGCTAAGCCCGATGCCAGCGCTAAACAATCCAAAGCTATCTAAGAAAAAAAGGTAGCTAGAGATAGGCAGATTGGGTGCTAAGCTAAGTCCTAATAGGACATAGATAAGCCATAGTCGGTAGCCTTGTTTAGTCATACCAACAGCAATCACAAGATAAAAGAATATCTCATAGCTGAGGCTCCAATACACCCAGTTGATTGTACCAACAGACGACACAGGCGCTGTAGTTAAAGTAAGCGTCGCCAGCCATGACATCAAAGAATGGGGAAACTGAGTGATATCATTTTGGCCCGCTAGTAGTTTACGGATTATACAAGCAGCAATAACCACTAAAAGACTTGCCAAGTAAGGCGGATATATTCTAAGCAGTCTGCGCCAAACAAATTTCTTGGCACTTTGAGCGCGAAGGATAGAAGCCCATACACAATAGCCACTAATTATAAAGAAAACAGGAACACCCAAATAACCAAGACTAGCCAAGAGCTTATAGGCTGGGTTCCCAAGCGTAGTCACTTCATTCAGGTGGAAAAAGACCACATAAACAGAAGCAAACCCTCGCAGCGTATCGATCCATAGATTCCGCGGACTAATTTTTGTTTGGCCTACATTCATTGTTATTGCTCTAAAATTAGGTAGCATTTATCAGGTGCTTATAACCGTATCGGAAGTACCAGGGCTTTGAATCGGCTACGTAGTGGTGTAGTACAGCCTTAGGAGAAACAGCCTCGTTTTTATCGGGCATCACAATATAGTCAGTCTCACTAACTACCTGACATTCCTGACCTGCCATCAACATAGCCACCAAGGCTTGCTCTTGATAGTAATGAGTCCCTTCTCTTTCAATCAATGTTTTGCACCAGTGCTCCAGCATTTGCCAGTCAATATCACTGCTGTTTAATCCGCAGATACCTACATTAAGACGATCTGAAACGGATACACCCGTTAGCGACTCCATCAAGGATTTTGAATAACCATAAGAGGTTTCTGTATCGACCATATGACAGGGCTGCTGCGGCAGCTTTAGCCATTCCAGTAAAGCTTCAGGAGCCTTGAAAAACAGCATATCTGAATCTAAAACCAGCTTCCAGCCTTCACTCCCGACATGCACATCTATCAATTTGCGAATGTTGGGATAATTTTCACGACGCTCACGTAAATAAGGAAACTTATGACTAGGGAGATACGCCTCAACTCTCTGGTCTAGCTCTGCTTTAGAGTAAATTTGAGCGTTAGGAAAGATTCGCCGAAATTCTGCCTGACGGGCAACAGAGAAGCTACCATCATCGTAGACGATTGGACGCACTGAGACATTCGAGTACTGGGCCATTGAATAGGCACAAAAAGTAGTTTGGTACCAGAAGCGATCGCCCGATAAAAAATGGATATCGTAGTAAGGTGGTTGCAACTTCAATGGAGTAAGCTGATAGGCCGTCGCTTCCATTACCCGCTGAGCGCGATTGTCAATGGCACTACTGATAATTCCTCGCTGAAGCGTTTTCTTAAGAAAACCTCTAGGTCGATAATAAAGCCAGTAGAATGTCCTCCCCAAATTTAGCTGCCTTGAAACCGTTTGAAAGTAGGCATCAGAAGTCTTGTTTAAGAACATGTATTAACTAGCTGATAGAGTTGACAAACCTTCAAACAGGCCACACGCACCTTTCCATCGAACGTAAGCTTCATCGCTTTTCCAGGGCTGGTAGCTCAAGAATGCTTTCATCTTTCTTGGAAAAACTCCCCAGCTTGGAATCTCGTGCCAGGGGCGAATACCGTGAATGTTCAAAACTTGAACCCATGAGCGAGAAGACGCATAGTTGAGCTTGGCCAAATAGTCTCTAGTTAGCCTGTTGGCTGAAATTAAGTGCGTGAGTCGTAATTGAGGAAAGTATCCTATTCCCCATCCCTCGCTCAAAACTGTAAGTATGATGTCGTTATCTTCGCCAGAAGTAAGCTGCTTTCCACTTCTTCCAAAAGACAATCGATTAGGTTGAGTCAACACAGACTTAGCATACGCCTTAGCAGCCCGCTTTCGCAAAACCAGTCCTGCACCTATAGGTGCATAGGCGGGATATTCAAGAGGAAATTTCGAAACATTTAATTCCTCACAATAAAGAGAATGATTTCCAAAATCTCGAATCGCTAAGGTATTGTCAAACTTACGAATCCATTCTTCTGGTTTTGTCTCGAATTCAGGAATTACTTTGCCGCCGAAAGCTCCAACTTTCGGATACTGAGCGCTAATCTTAAGTAAATTACAGAGGAAGTCGGCATCTAGTAGATTGTCATCATCGACAAAAGCCAAAATACTGGACTGAGACTCATTAAAGGCACATAGACGGGCGTTCGTCAATCCTAGTTTTTCTTCGTATACATGACGGCCTCCAGGATGCCAACTTAGGTCAACGTAAGAGGCGAGAGGGTGTTCGCTTGCATTATCAATCAGCAGCAATTCCCACTGTTTTGCCGGTAGCGTTTGTTTCTTTAATGCGTTCAGAACTCTAGCAAGATTCTTCAGGCAAGGATTATGAGAGCAAATAACAACACTAATATCATAAGTCATAACTTTTTAGGAGCTAGTTAAATTTTCATCAACTCTATTCTTCTTGAGGTGGAAGTATGTCGTCTTTTAATAGCTTCTTTGTAGCTTGCTTCTTGCAAATCTCCAATTTTGTCAGAACTATATTCTGCCAATACACGCGCACGAGCGGCTTTCCCTAATCTCATTCTGAGAGAAGGATCCGATATAAGCTTGCAGATAGCTAATGCGATCGCCGATGGAGCTTTAGGAGGAACCAAATATCCGGCGTTGCCTGAAGCCAGCATGTCAGTCATGCCACCAGCATTACTTGCGACGATTCCACGACCAGCAGCCATAGCTTCTAAGCAAACATTGGGAAAGTTTTCCCAGCGGCTAGGAAATACGCAAATATCGGTTTCGGCGAGAAATTTAGGAATCTGCTCAGGCGTTACAGCCCCGCTAAACTCTAGGTTTTCCCGATAGCGTCTAAGTCGCTTTAGAAGATACTGTCGCATATCCATTTCTGGCTCTGGAGAAGGCCAAGCAGGGCCAACAAAACGAAATAGAACTTTCGGATATCTCTTGAGAACAACTGGAATAGCATCAGCTAAATCTAGGATTCCCTTTCGAACTTCTAAGCGACCAATAAAAGTAATGCGCTGAAACTGAGACTCTATTGGAATTTTGAGAAGTTCTGCACTTGGTAAGTATGGGGAAGGTAGAACCCAAACTTTATCTGGATCTAGATGCCATGCTGCTATTAACTTATTGCCTAGAGACTTAGAAGGCGCCGAGACTAAGTCCGCCTTGTTAGTTTGAATGTACTCTCTGTCCTGAGAAAAATCGTAAACAGTTTTAGAAAATGGCATAGGTAGCTTACCTCTGCGAAGAGATCCGATAACTCTCCTAAATTTCATTTTTAGAGTTGGCGGCGTATAGTTTATTTCACTAAGCAAAAAACTCGGCGTATGAAGCTTTACGACCAGCGGAACATCGGGAACGATATTAGTTATGTGAAAAGATTCAGCGCCTATCTCTGGACTTTCTATTACATCGAACTTTAGTTCGTGATGCCGTTCTACAAAAGTAGACACTACCTGCTCGGCGAAGTCAGAGCGACCCTCGGATTTCACCAGATGAACAACGACTCCGTTATCATCAATACACCCACTTCGATGAGAACTTCCAGAAAAGACCTCAACTTGATGACCCCGTTGCTGCATCAAATTAGCGGCTTGATAGTTGTATGTCGCTATACCACCAATAGCAGTATCAAGAGGATACTCATAACTAATAAACGCAATTTTCATAATCTAGATAGTCTTTTTCAAAGAATCAAAAAGGAGCGTATATTGTGATGTTATTTTTCTGCACTGATCGCCAACCTTCTCCAGCAAAAACATTCCTACTTGCTTAAAAAGCCTTATGTCAGTATATGGATCATAGGACTTTGAACAGAAGTAGATCTGAAGATTGTCTTTCAGACTGATTCTTTCTCTTGTGCGTAAAATCAGTGACATCCACTTACGAAGAAGCTTTTCGTTTTCATAGCCTGTGCGCTTGCGGTCAATGCCTACATTTTTGTGAACAAAAGATAGTATCCTCATCTTTTCGTAAACAGATTGAATATTTTCACCAGCGTCAGATCTGACCGTTGAGGGGTGAGTGCGCCAAAAGTTAAGACGCTTTGGGCAGAACGCTACGTCAGCATGATGGAGTATTTTTATCCAAGTCATCCAATCGCCACAAAGCCTCATAGATTCATCTGCGTACCCAATCTTTTTGAACGCTTGAGTTCTAGCTAAAACAGCACTGGCATTGGGAATAGTATTTTTGATATAAAGATATTTTCTGCACTCTTCAAGTCCATTACTAATGAATTCGTTGTGCCATCGTTTTTTATCTAGATCATCCGTCCAACAATGGACATCCTCAACTATCTGGTCGTACTCATTTATCTTATTCGATTGACAATACGCTAGGTCAACCCTGTGGTTATTGTTCAAGATGCTAATCAATGTCTCTAAAAACATCGGGTGAGCATAATCGTCTGATTCAGCAATCCAAATGTATTCTCCTCTTGCTTCCTTTATACCTTTGTTCCATTGTGCAAATGGGGAACCGCTGTTAACTTCATTTACTATCTCCCTAACTTTTGGATTATCGGAAAATTCTGAAAAAACTTCATGACTGTTATCAGTCGATGCATCATCGAGATAGATAATTTCAATGTCTTGATATGTTTGTTCTAAAATGCTTTGAAGCCTTTTCTTCAAAAACTTCGCATGATTGTAGTTTGGGACAATAACACTGACTGTAGGCATAATACATAGAGCTCTACTAAGAACTCGCTATCTTCTTGTTTTTGACTTGTCCGTTGTTGTAAGGGAAGTGTCATTGCAGCGATATAAAAGAATGCAAAAAACGATGACGTAATAGGAAGTCTTTTACTCTATGCCGAAGCCCAAAGTACCGCAATATTTTATATCTACTCAACAGTACTATGCCTGAGCATGTACTCTTTACGTAACAGAAAGAGAAATGGTTTGACCATTTCTTATATAATCTATCCTGGGCGTTGTATAGCACTTGATTGTAGGTTCCAGTGCTAAGATGAGTAAGATGAAAATCGATAACATAGCAAGAAAATTTATTCGCAATAGCACTAAGACATAGATCGCTAGCATAACAGTGAAATCCTTCCAAATCTTGTGAGCATAGAATGCCAGCAGCAGTTTTCATAACAAAAAAGTTCTCATCTAGAGAATGAACTTTTTGTGGAAAACTTCCTAGCCACATCGGTGTAGAAGAATCACTTATTTTTGCAACTAGCTCGTAGTGATTGTTTATGCCTGCGTTGCCAGCGATTGCCCACTTTGGGTCTAGTTTCTCTAATTCTTCAAGAATTTCCTTCAAATGGAAAAAGCCATCTCCTTTATCTAGAAGAACATCTTGATGACAAAATATTACATAAGGTTCTGCTGTAGTTTTTACAACGTAGTTTATTGTTTTAAATGGGTCGTAAGTGTTACCTTTTGAGTTGTCAAAAAGCGAATACTTGCAAACCTCTTCGCTAAATCCACTCTCAAGAAACGTTTTTTTGGCTCTTTGATATTGCTCTGTGTCGTTGGATATTGTACATATGTGAAATAGTTTCATCTTAATTGGCTTTGTTGCATGAATCGAGAAATAGACAGGGTTACCCTGTAGCAGTCATTTTCTAAGCTTCAACCGGGTAGCTGTCAGGCATTCCCAACTTGGTCATCTTGTTGAGTGCCTTGCACTCAATCAT
>JBAQZP010000138.1:0-79741 GCA_049791095.1 Phormidesmis sp. | reverse complement strand
CTTCCCCTTGGACTTGGCTGCTGGTGAAGCTGCGCCTGTCGCACTCACTGCTCCTTCCATCGCGGCGTAGTCTTTGCTTGATTACTCCTTGATTGGATGTCAACTTGATAGTTGACCGAAAGCCCTCCGTACGATGTACGGAGGGCTTTTTGTTTGTCTTTGTTTATTTCGCCTTTATTTGAAGGTAATCCAATCTGGTCTAGAAGCGGACACTTCCTTTTCAGGTTGCTTTATTAGATAGCCCTGACTCAATTTGACCTTCAGCTTCGTGCGCGATCGCCCGCAACCCATCCACCATTTCCCCATTTGCCCCTTCCCAAAGCCCTCGCTGATTCGCCTCTAGCAATCGCTCAGCCATATCCCGCAATGCCCAAGGGTTCGACTTTTCAATAAACTTGCGAACGTCAGGATCGAATACATAGGCATTGGCGACCCCTTCGTACATGTGATTTTCCACGCAACCGGTCGTTGCATCGTAGGCAAATAGATAGTCTACGGTGGCGGCCATTTCAAACGCGCCCTTGTAGCCGTGACGCATCACGCCTTTTATCCACTTGGGATTGACGACGCGCGAGCGGTAAACGCGGGCGATTTCAGATTTTAGCGATCGCACCTGCGGATTTTCGGGCACCGCATTATCGCCAAAGTAAGTTACGGGTGCTTCTCCCCTTTTGGCTTTGACCGCCGCCGTCAGCCCGCCTTGAAACTGGTAATAGTCGTCTGAATCGAGCAAATCATGTTCGCGATTGTCCTGGTTTTGCAGCACGATTTGCATTTGCGACAAACGCTGGCTAAACGCTTCTGGCGCGCTGTGACCATCGGCCTGTCCGTTCCCACAGGCATAGGCATAGCTGCTCCAGTTGATATAAGCGCGGGCCAAATCAGCGTCACTTTCCCAGTTTTGGGCTTCAATTAGTCCTTGCAGGCCCGCGCCGTAGGCACCTGGTTTGGAGCCGAAAATGCGGTAGCGCGATCGCGCCAAACTTTGCTCATCACTCAGCCCTTGCTGCTGCCAATGGCCATAGTCTTTCTGAACCTGTGCGGCTAAGGGGTTTTGCTCAGCCGGTTCGTCTAGCGCCGAGACCGCATGGACGGCCTGATCGAACAGAGAAATCAGATTGGGAAATGCATCGCGAAAAAAGCCAGAAATGCGCAAAGTGACATCTACTCTAGGACGACCCACCAAAGAGAGCGGCAAAACTTCAAAATCAATCACGCGCCTGCTTGCCCCATCCCACACAGGCCGAACGCCCAGCAGGGCCAAAGCTTCTGCCATGTCGTCGCCACCTGTACGCATGGCGGATGTTCCCCACATTGAAAGGCCCAGCGTGCGCGGATATTCGCCGTTCTCTTGAGCGTAGTTTTCGATCAGAACTTCGGCAGCTTTGCGACCTACGTCCCAAGCGCTTTCGGTCGGAATGGCGCGGATATCGACTGAGTAAAAGTTGCGGCCTGTTGGCAATACTTCAGGGCGGTTGCGCGTGGGTGCGCCGGATGGGCCGCTGGGAATGTAGCCGCCGTTTAGGCCGTGGAGCAGGTTCTGAATTTCGTCAGAGGTACGCCGCAGGTTTGGCAATAGGACTTTGCTAATCCAGGACAAAACAGCACTAATCGCAGTCGTAGGCGCAGGTTTTAGGTCTGCCCTTTCAGGATTTGTCAGCTCATCGACCAGGCTAGCGGCATACTCTTCGATTTGTTCGATCACATCACCAATCGTTCGGCAGTTGACGAGTTTGGCATGATTGGGTTCATAGGGTGTTGCCGGATCATCGGTGAGGGGGTCAATGTCGAGGTTCCAAGCTTGGGCGATCGCGCGGCTTAAGCCGATGTGCTGTGAGCTGGGATGACGGGCGATCGCAACTATCAAATCTCTGAGCTGCCTCCCTTCAGGGCACTGGCCATAAATATGCAGACCGTCTCGAATCTGGGCTTCTTTTAACTCGCAGAGATAGCCGTCGATTTGCGGTAGCCAACGCTGGAGCGCTTCAGCTTGATTTGAGGATGACAACTTCAAATCAAGCTGAAGCTGAGTGCTTTCGAGCAGGGTCACCATTTTTTTCGCGATGATGGGCAGGCGAGTAGGATCCAGGTTTTGGGCCTCGTAATATTCGTCTACCAGGCTTTCGAGCTGCTGCAAAGGGCCGTAGAGTTCGGCGCGGGTCATGGGTGGGGTGAGATGGTCAAGAATGACGGCCTGCGATCGCCTTTTTGCCTGCGCCCCTTCACCCGGGTCATTCACAATAAAGGGATAAAAATGAGGCATAGGGCCAAAGGCAACTTCGGGGTAGCAATGCTTAGAAAGCGCAATGCCTTTGCCCGGTAGCCATTCGAGGTTGCCATGCTTGCCGACATGGACAACGGCATCGGCAGCGAAGTGAGTGCGTAGCCAATGATAAAAGCCAAGGTAAGTGTGAGTGGGGTCTAAGTCTGGCGCGTGATAGTTCAAGCTAGGATCCAGGTCGTAGCCTCGGCTGGGCTGAATGCCGACAAAAATGTTGCCGAACTGAAGGCCCGCAATGGGTAGCGCTAGAACGGCCTGGCCAGCCGCCGCAAAGCGTTGCCATTCATCTGCGGCAGTTCCCCACCTTTGGGACATGCGCTGCTGTATATCAGCGGGAAGCCTGTCAAAAAAAGCTTGATAGTCCGCCCTGGGTAAAGATTGATAAATCGGTTTTAAGCCATAGCCTTCTGGGTCGTTGGTTATGCCTTTGGCGAGCTGATGCATGAGATCGTCACCGTCTCTGGGCAGCGGGCCGGTGGTGTAGCCTGCTTGCTGAAGAGCTTGCAAAATCGCAATGCAGCTAGCCGGTGTGTCGAGACCAACGCCGTTGGCCATGCGACCGTCACGGTTGGGATAGTTGGCCAGCACCAGGGCAACTTTGCGATCTTTGGGTGGCGTATGTCGCAGCCGCAGCCAGCGAGCGGCTAGGGCAGCGACAAAGTTGACGCGATCGCTCTCAGGTTCATAGGCCACCACATCTGTTTGCAAATCTTCTCCAGCAGCAGGCTGCGCGGCCTTAAACGAGACAGCGCGGGTAATAATGCGACCGTCTACTTCTGGGAGCGCTACATTCATGGCGATATCACGCGGCGTCAACCCCTGCGGATGAGCCTGCCAGTGTTCGCGAGGGCTGCCGCTACAGATGGCCTGTAGCACAGGTACATCAAGAGCCTGCCACAAGTTAAAGGTATTTGAGTCGCTCATCGTTGAGGAGCCATGGCCCGACGTCAAGCTAGTAATAGCAAAGCTGGTGGTGTTTATAAGCAGTTCAATGGGCGGACTGCCTTTGCAATAACGCAGTAGCGTTTGCTGAATGTCGGGATCTTTTAGTGAAGAAATGTATACCGGCACGGGTTCTATGCCGCAATCAATTAAGGCTTTACACAGCGTATCGATCACCTTAGTGTTACCTGCCAAATAGTGCGCCCGGTAAAAAATAATGCCTGCTCTTGCCGTGGTTTTTCTTAACTTTTCGGTCGAATGAGCGAACAACTTCTCAGATGAGTCAGACACATAGAATGGGTTCTTTGAATGAAGGTTTGAATGATTGTTTTTAGTCTGTAATATTTTTTTATCTAAAGATAGTTTTCTAGACTCTTTTGCTGAGACTTCAGACGGTTCTTTCTCATCTTTTTCTGGTCTATTTTTAAGGGCTGATTTTGATATTGATTTTTCCTTTAAAGCGGGCTTTAACTGAGGAAACTCAGCAGATTTTGAGTAAAATCCTATTCGAGGAATTTTTTGCGGCTTCGTTGGGTTGTATTGGGTGGCTAGGGTGCGATCGCTCGCATACAGCAATCCATTACACAGGTTGTCGCTGCCGCCTTCTACAAAGTACTGCCATAGCTGGTTCACCACGGCCAGAGGCACCGTAGAGTGACTCATCAGATCTAAGTCAGGGCTATTATCGCCAGGCATCACAACTAGTGCCAGGCCAGTTTCTTGAGCGAGCGCCTTCACCACCTCTAGGCCATACGACCAGTAAGCCCGACCGCCTAGCACCCTTAATATAATCAGCCGGGCATAGGCCAAAATGTCTTCAGCATAAGTATCAATCGTGAGCTGCTGTTGAAGCTGAAGCAAGTTAACGCAGCGAATATTGCTAAATGTTTCAGGCAGTTTGCTCAGCCCCTGGCTGAGCGCAGAAATATCGGTATCAGCAGCGGTTAACAAAACAATGGGTGCGGGCGTTTGCTCAATAAAAACAACCCCTTCGACAGAACTGTCCCAACCACCGGGTGTAGCAGCTAAACGATGCATAGCGTAAGCAATTATAAAAGAACTATTGGGATAACTGCGAATAGGCGAAAATGAACGCTAGGATTCAGTCAAGAGAAACGTTGGTTTTGTGGTTAAAGCAAGGCTTCACAGAAACGCTTTCTAGTGCCAACAGTTACTGGTACGTCACTGTTGTTTTTCTATTTAGTTTGGCTGCTCAGCTTCTCCAATAAAGTCAAAACTCAGTTCTTCAAATTCGCTCGTTCATCCATACTAGGGCACTAGCCTCGTTCTGATAGGGTCAGCGACGCAATCTGTACACACAATCTGTACATAGATAGTTAGTTCAGTTAAATCGCTCAATTAATTAGTCAAATTAAACGCTCAAAGAGAGTAGATAACAACGAGTTTAAAACCTTAAGTTTTTTAGCTATTCTGACTTTGTTTTCAACCCTTTTTAGCCCTAAACTTTAGCCAGTTTTCTCGATTTAAGTTCGATCGATGTCGATTTAGCCAAAGCCACTAGGACAGTTTGGGGCTGGTTGACTGCTTTTTATAGCGGCTGACTTATCGTTTCTCCTTTTTTGTGTGTACTTCTGCTAATGCAAACTTCTGAATACCTGATCGCCTATCAAACTCTTTCTCGTTCAGCCTATCAATGGCTGCGCGAAACGTTGGTGCGGCAAAAGCATTTGTTTAAATCAGTGGTGACAGAGGCTGAATTGGCTTCTCCTTCAAATCTGCCCCAAGCTTCAGGTGCCAGCAGCTTTGTGCTAATGTGCTCGCCGAGGTTGGATGTTTTACTGACGGCAATACCTACCAACATTGCTGCCGCTCAGCAAAACCCCGAGAAGGCAGAGCTTTTAGAGTATCGTGTTGGCCTGACGTTCGATGAGCGGGCGATCGCAGTATTTGTTAACAGGCTAAAGAATGACGCGGCCTATTCTGGGGCCACTAAGCAGCTAAACAAGCAGACTGCCAAACGGGCCAAACGCAGCTACGCTCACAATTCACCTGCCCGCAGCCATAGCTTTCACCGTTCTAATCCCCATGCGCCTAGCTCGCAGGTTCCTGATTTTCATAACCTCAATCCAGACGGCCTCAATCCGCGCAATGTCGGGGCATATCACTCCAGTCCTAACCCTAATCTACGCGGCGCGATCGCCTCTGATGCCTTTAAACATCAGGCTATGAACCGCGATCGCATCGAACCTGAGATCGATGAGAGCGAGAAAATCGTCGCTCAAGAGTCTTTTGTCCTTAACTGGGCAAAAGATTTAGCTACCTCTCCAGCAGGTGACGCGCAGCTTGCTGAAGCTAGCCTGGAAAACCAGCTTCAGCAGAGCTTGCTCCTCAACCAGGTAGTTACTCGCATTCGCCATAGTCTCGACTTGCCTGCCATTTTAGAGAAAACGGTTGCTCAAGTCAGAGAATTTTTATCGGCTGATAGGCTGGTGCTTTACCAGTTTGACCAACTCGGCCAGATGGCGCTGCCTGCACAGGCATCCCCCTGCAAAGGGGCCGCAAATCAGCTAGATGACCAAAATCAGCTAAACAATCAGGCCGAGGGTACCGTTTTAGGCCAGTCTACGCATCGGGGCCATGTCACCTACGAGTCGCGCCGCTCAGAGGATATTTCGTCTGTGCTGCATGTCTGTGAGGCAGAGTGCTTTAAACCTACGCAGGCGATGCAGGCTCGCTATTTGACGGGTCGAGCGATCGCCATCGACAATGTCGAAAAACAATACGCAACGGTAGACTGTCTGCTGACATTTTTACAGCAGGCAAAAATCAAATCAAAAATTATTGCCCCCATCGTGGTTCAAGGTCAGCTTTGGGGCCTGTTGATTGCGCATCAATGCCAGAGCTACCGCCATTGGGAAAAGGCTGAAACGCTCTTCTTGCAGCATATTGCCGAGCATTTAGCCGTAGCGATTAGTCAGGCGTCTTTGTACCAGCAGCTAAGGCAACAAACTGTCAACTTAGAAAGCTGTGTTATCGAGCGCACCCAAAGCCTGCAAGATGCCCTGATGGCGGCAGAATCGGCGAACGTCACTAAAGGTGAGTTCCTGTCTACCATGAGCCATGAGCTGAGAACGCCGTTAACCTACATTATCGGGATGTCAGCAACGCTGTTGCGCTGGTCGTTTGGAGATTTGAGCGATCGCCAGCGTAGCTACCTTACCACCATTAACCAAAGCGGCGAGCAACTGCTAGGGGTGATCAACAGCATTCTTGAATTTGCCAATATTGAGTCGGGGCGATCGCTCCTAAATTTTGATGAACTGTCCTTAGGCCAGCTCGCCGAGGCGGTGATTGCTCAGCACAAAGAAATTTCTGAGCAGAAGGGCGTGGCGCTATCGCTAGAGTTTAAGGTCAAGTCACAGGCCGATGCTTTTAGAGCCGATGCTAAGCGCTTGCAGCAAATTATTTCTAACCTGATGCATAACGCGATCAAGTTTACGCCTGAGGGCGGACGGGTAAACCTCCGAGTATGGCGTGAACCTCAGTCCGTCGTTTTTCAGGTAGAAGATACGGGCATCGGCATTCCCGAATCGCAGCAGGACATTTTGTTCGAGAAGTTTAAGCAGCTAGAATCTCCTTTTCAACGTCAGTACTCGGGAACTGGCCTGGGTCTGGCAATGACGAAGCGTTTAATTGAGCTGCACGGCGGCTCGATCAGCGTCGATTCACAAATTGATCAAGGTGCTACCTTTACCGTGCGCCTGCCGGTTCGCCTAGCGCCCTCGTCTTCTCAGCGCTACCAAATTCCGCCTGTAATCCAAAATCGATCGAAGCGAATTGTTTTGCTAGAGACAGACGATGACACGGCTGCTGTAATTTGCGAAATGCTGACAGCAGCAGGCTATGAGGTCATTTGGCTAATTGAAGCCAGTGCCTTGACCTTGCAGCTAGAGTCATTGCAGCCGACGATGCTGCTAGCTAATTTGACTTTGCTCAGCGCTGATCTAAAGGATATAAAAGCGATTCAGCAGTCCGTAACAGATTTAAACACCAAAGTGATAGCGCTGCTCGATTCAAACGCTTCAAATTCTTCGCTGCTAGCACATCATGATGTCCTTTCTAAGCCTGTTGATCCCAAGCTATTGCTTAAGAAAGTTCAAGCGTTGGCGGCTGTCTGCTAGGCAAATTTAGGCAGCGACGGCTTGGGCGATCGTTAATTCACATAATGGCCTGATGGCGTCATCGCTTTTTCATGACTTCACAGCTTTTTCAAAACGCTGCCGTTAGCTCTCCGTAATTTTGCTGAATTCTGACATCTAGAAGGACGTCGTTTGTATTCTAAACGACATTTTTTAGCACTAGTTTATAAGTATTCTCTAGCTGATTGAACTGCTCCAAATCAGGAATACTTATAGAAACTTCGTTCGTCTCCATTTCTATCAAGATTTCGGGGTACATTACCTCCAACGCCTCGCTTGTGCTGAGTAAAAAGCTACCTTCAACATTCCGGCTGTGGTTTGTGAAGTACGCATAAATCGGTTTCGTTTTCTCAGTAAATACGCTTAGTTCAGTTCCTCACATACCCCTTACTTTCTGTATGAAGCGATCCTCTTCCTTCTCGCTGCGTCAGTCTCTATTGTGCCGTTTACAACAGCGCCGCGCTGCCTACAGTGGCTTGCTACTCGCTGGTAGCCTTCTATTTGCAGGGCTCGGCGAAATAGCACCATCATCTTTTCGTCAGGCCGCAACGGCTGTTCCTGATGCTCAGCTTGCTCGGGGCAGTGAACCCTGGCAAATTGCGTCTTTCCCGGTTGAAGGTTTCCAGGCTTATACGTCTGCATTTGGCTATCGAGGCTCAGGTTTTCACTATGGTATTGATATTGCCGCGCCGACGGGCAGCTACATTCGTAACTGGTGGGATGGCCGCGTTGTAGAGGTCTCTGACGACAGCGCTTGTGGTACCTCAGTAGTGATTGAGTCAGGCGATTGGACGCATGTATATTGCCATATGCAGGGCTATGTCACGACTGACAGGGGCAGACGGGTGTTTGTCGATGATGGCGGCGGCGTGCGCCTGGCTGAAGGGCAGGATTTGTATACGGGCGATCGCATTGGCCGCGTAGGTATGACGGGCCGGACAACCGGGCCTCATTTGCACTGGGGTATGCGCTATCAGGGTAACTGGGTCGATCCGGGCCTGGTGTTGCAGGCCATGGCAGATGGCCAGCGTCGCGCCTCAATCCGCTAATGCGCGGGTCGAACGACCGCAGTAATTTACCGTAGGGCGCAAGGCTTTCATTTAGCGCAATATCTTATTACAAAGCTGGCAGATCAGGAGATCTGCCAGCTTTGCTGTGTGATTGTTTGGCGATGGACTCAACCGGCTTTGACAGGTTCTTTGGCGGGCAGATGCGTATATTCGCTAACGATGTCGCGAAACTCTGCGCCGTCAATGGTTTCTTTTTCGATCAGGGTATCTACTAGCCGATCGACTAAGGCACGGTTGCTTCTGATCATGTCGATGGCTTTGTCGAGGCTTTCTTGCGCGATCGCCCTCACCTTCTCATCAATCTTTGTAGCTAACTCATCAGAATACTCGTGACCGCCACCCATCAGGTTGCTTTGACCAAGGAAAGGCTGGGAGTTTTCACTTTCCAAAGCAAAAGAGCCCAAATCGGACATGCCATAGCGAGTGACCATTTGCCGCGCAATGCGGCTAACCTGCTGAATGTCGCTACTCGCGCCGACAGTGACCTCGTCATGGCCGAAGATAACTTCTTCTGCCGCCCGACCACCCAGCGCCACCACTAGCTGATCGAGAATTTCGCCGTAAGAAATCAAACCGTCGTCTACCTGCTCTTCTTTTGGCAGAAAGCTGGCAAAGCCACCCACACCGCCAGAGCGGGGGATGATGGTGACTTTGTTCAAAGGATTGGCGTGCTTGCTCAGCGTGGCCGTCAGGGCATGACCAACTTCGTGATAAGCCACTAAACGCTTTTTCTTGCTGTCTAGCAGCGGCGTCAGGCTCAAGCCCATAGTCAGCCGGTCGATGGCGTCGTTGACTTCTAGCATGGTGACGGCGTCTTTGCGGCGGCGGGCGGTGAGAATAGCGGCCTCATTCAGCAGGTTTGCGAGCTGTGCGCCCGAAAATCCGGGGGTACGGCGGGCGATCGCTTCCATCTTCACGCCGTCTGCAATCTTTTTATCGCGGGCATGCACTTCCAAAATGCCCAAGCGGCCTTTGTACCCAGGCAGGTCAACCATCACTTGACGGTCGAAGCGGCCCGGACGCAACAGCGCTGAATCGAGCACGTCAGGGCGGTTGGTGGCGGCAATCACAATGACGCCGCTATTGCCCTCAAACCCGTCCATTTCGGTGAGTAGCTGGTTCAAAGTTTGCTCGCGCTCGTCGTTGCCGCCACCGATGCCTGTGCCGCGCTGACGACCGACGGCGTCAATTTCATCAATGAAGACGATGCAGGGGGCGCTTTCTTTCGCTTTTTTAAACAGGTCACGAACGCGCGACGCGCCAACACCGACAAACATTTCGACAAATTCGGAGCCTGAAATGCTGAAGAAGGGAGTGCCAGCTTCACCTGCGATCGCCTTGGCCAGAAGTGTTTTACCCGTGCCCGGTGGGCCGACTAGCAGGACGCCTTTGGGAATGCGAGCGCCAATCGCCGTAAACCGCTCGGGGTTTTTCAAAAAGGTAACCACCTCTTGCAGCTCTTCTTTGGCCTCATCAATACCCGCGACATCGTCAAACATGACGCCAGTTTTCGCTTCCATTTGAAAGCGTGCCTTCGATTTACCAAAGCTCATGGCTCCACCGCCGGAACTTGCCGATCTGCGCAGCAGCATCAGCATGGCAAAAACGACGACTAAACCGATGAAGGCAGTGGTAAAAAAGCTCGTGAGCGCACTGTTATCGCCAGCACGAGCAGCTTCCCAAGAAACATCGTTTGCTTGTAGCCTGGCCTGCAAGTCTAGATTCTTGTCATTCGCGAATATTTTGACTTCTTGGGGCTTGTCATTTTCGCCATCGGTCTTTAGCCGCACCCTGGCGATGCCGTTGATTTGATCTAGCGAAACTTCCTTGACCTCGCCGTTGTCGATTTTCTTCAGCAGCTCGCCGTAGGTGAGCTGATCGCTATTTGCAGCGTCTTCATCCGCGCCGACATTAGATTCAGCCGCGTTAGTTTCAGCATTGTCCGTTTCAGCGGGCGACGTTTGCGACTCTAGCTCGGTTGTTTTAGGGGGTTCAGCAGTTTGGGCTACGGTTTGAGCCACAGCGGGCGACTTGGCGACTAGCCCCTGGCTAAGCAAAATGGTGGCAACAAAGGTCGCTAAAGAAATAGCACCGAATCGCGATCGCTTAGACGATCTTTTAGATGCTTTTCGAGACTGAGTAAATCGAGATTGCTGAGGGGTGGGGTTGCTCATCGCAGACTTAACCATCACTGTAGGGATGCGGGCCTAATAAGAAATGAAGACAGGTCAGACGATAGAGAATATCGCTATGTACCCTGAGTGAAAACCTTGAGTGAAAAAGGTGTAACACACTCTTCCAGCCTAGTCTAACCCTCTGGCTTCGTAGTTGACTGACAAAAGCTACATCTGCTTAAACTTCAGATGAAATTTAGGAAAATTTACGCAGGGTTTATCGTTGCCGACCACAGATTGCCCCGCTTCTTGAGACGATACACAGGCTCAATGATCGCTCCGGGTATGCTGTGGCTATGCCTTTAAGCAGATTTTTGATTCTATTTTTTCTCTTTTCAACTTTTACCTCGACGGAGCGCTGAGTGATGGTAGCTGTGCCCTTTAGCATTGTGATTACGACCTATAACCGCGTTGAGTTGCTAAAGCGGGCTGTCCAATCTGCTTTTGACCAAACGGTTCGGTGCGAGGTGGTGGTGGTAGACAATGCTTCAACGGATGAGACGCAGGCATATGCAGAGTCTTTGGGCGATCGCATAAAATACGTCCGCAACACCATGAACACCAATCACGCAGGCGCAGTCAATGCGGGCGTTGACGCGGCCAGTGGCGAGTGGATCAAGCTGGTTGATGACGATGATTATTTGGCGAGTCACTGTATTGAGGTGATGGCAGAGGCGATCGCGCTCCGCCCCCAAGCCGTAATTTGCTCTTGCCAGGCCGCCCAGGTAAACACCCAAGGCACCGAACTCAGCCGCACCCCCACCCCTGGCCCCGGCGAAATCTTCTATATTCCCCAGTCAGACATTCACTACGGCATGTTGCTAGAAGTCGTCCCCTTCGGCACCCCCATTCAAGTCGCCGTCCGCCGCGATGCCTTCCTCGCCTCTGGCGGCTGGGATCTCTCCATGACTAGCTGCGACGACATCGACTCTTGGATTCGCGTTGCCGAGCATGGCGACGCCCTCTTCATCAATCAGTGCCTGGCCTATCGCACCGTTTGGCCCGGCGGCAACGATCAAAAAATTGCCCTTCAGCAACGCTTAAAGACCAACATGCTGATGAAAGAACGCATTTACGCTCGCATAGACGCAAAGCACCAGACAAAACTGCCAAAGCTTTCCACCATTAACGATTACTTACATCTGCACTGGGCGATTGTTGCCCTGAAGCAAAAGCAGCCGATGACAAGCGCAAGTCTTGGGTTTCCTTCTTTACTTTCCCCTAAGGCTTGGAATCTTCTGCAGCAAGCGGTTCGCATGAGAAAGCAGCAGGCTACCACTCCGATCGCGAAGTTGAAACTAGCGTGAATCTCATAATCTATCTACCTCTATGAGTCTCGACAAGAGTCTTGAGCCTTCATAGCACTATGAAAGCTCATAAGGTATACTATTGAGTCTGCAATCAGTTCATTGGAGAAATAATGTCTCGATATAGAGGTCCTCGCCTAAGAGTGGTACGCCGCTTGGGCGACCTGCCGGGTTTAACCCGCAAATCGGCTCGGAAAGCGTATCCCCCTGGACAGCATGGTCAGGCTCGTAAAAAGAAGTCTGAGTACTGCATTCGTCTAGAAGAGAAGCAAAAGCTTCGTTACAACTATGGTGTCACCGAACGCCAGCTCCTCCGCTACGTGAAAAAAGCACGTCGGGCCGGAGGTTCTACCGGACAAGTGATTTTGCAACAGCTAGAGATGCGACTGGATAATACCTGCTTCCGCTTAGGCATGGGGCCAACCATCCCTGCCGCTCGTCAGGTTGTCAATCACGGTCACATCACAGTCAATGGCCGGGTAGTTAGCATTCCTAGCTATCAATGTCGTCCGGGTGACGTCATTGGGGTACGCGGTAAAGACGCTTCTAAAAAGCTCGTGGAGGGCAATCTGGAGTTTCCAGGCTTGGCTAACGTCCCAGCTCACCTGTCTTTTGATAAAGGCAAGATGGAAGCTACTGTCAATAACGTCATCGAGCGCGAATGGGTCGCCCTCAACATCAACGAACTGTTGGTGGTGGAGTATTACTCACGCCAGGCTTAATACTGAGTCCGTACCTGTTAAAAACAGGTATTTCTTGACACCAGCCCTTCACTTCAAACGTTGGAGGGCTTTGTGCTGTCTTCAGTTTTTTGGTTGTGATGGCTCATGACTTTCAAAATACTGTTCATGAAAGCTTACCGATTAGCCTTGACAACTTCTGTATTTTTAGAAGTAAAAGTAGCTAGATAAAACTACTGCGCTCGGAGCTAATTCAGAATGTCAAAAATTTGGTTAGATGATGACCAGCTCAAAAACGAACAGGAGTTTTGCAACTGTGGTAATCTCCTGAGCCTTGAATCACTTGAGAAAATCACTTTGAGTGAAGGTGAAGCAGCAGATTATGCTTTCAGAACTCACATCCTCAAGGGCCTCTCTTGCTCAGCTTGTAACTCTTTTACAGCGCTGCTATGTTGATAAATTTTGTCAGCAAGAGGCTACAGAAAGGTTAAAGGAATTGAAGAGTAAAGTCTTGCATTCATAGTTGCCTCTGACTGAGACTTCGAACAAGGTCTAACGGTTGATGAAGAGCCAATGTTTCTAACATGGATTTTGAGATCATTGGCGAGATAACCGATATTTAAGACTATCGCCGCAGGAAATGGAATTCGCGATCGCGCACGCTTACGAAAGCAGTATGGCCCCGGTAAGTGGAAAAAACTAAAGGGGTTTGCCCAGGTTTAGTTGCCGAACGGTATGATACGGGTAGCCGAGATTCACTGGTATAAAGCTCACGGAATTGGCAAGAAAGAGTTCAAGCTTAAGTTACCGTTTTGGGATTAGCTATGAAGACAGAACCAGTCTCACTTAATCAGTTTGCGGTCTGCCTGAGCAATAAGGGCTACGCCGCTTCGTTAGAAGTCGGCAAAATATATCGTGTTATCAACGATCAGGAAGCTACAGAGATCGGGCTGATTCGGATTATTGATGAAAGCGGTGAGGACTATGCTTTTTCTGCAAATCGGTTCTATCCAATTAGCGTTCCTAAGCCTGTAGAAGCAGTACTGATAGCAGCTTGCTAGCCAGATAGCTTCTTTTGTGAATACGAGCAGGCGCGAGGCAGAGAAAAGGTTTAATTGTCTATCCACCGATTTGAGACATGGTGCGGCTGTAGGCTCCGGTGACGCCGGATTCGCGCATTTTGAAGTTGATGTCAGGCTTTTTGCCAACCAAAACGCCGACTTGTTCGCGCAGAGTGGCGAGTGGAACGCCGGAGCGTAAGCTGGTGCGCAAGTCTATCTGACCGGTTTCGTTGAGTAGGCAGGGCCGCAGAAGGCCATCAGCAGAGAGGCGCATTCGGTTGCATCTGTCGCAAAAGCATTCTGACATTTGGCTGATAAAGCCTAGCGTTCCTTTCGCGCCCGGAATTTGAAATACGTCTGCTGGGCCATTCCCGCGTACGGTGCCGTCTTCTATTCCCCAGCGCTGAGCAATTTGCGTCCGAATCGATTCGCTGTCTACCCAGCCTTTGCTGCCGAATAGTTTGTCGTTGCCGATGGGCATAAATTCGATGAAGCGGACGTGCCAGTCTTGTTCGAGCGTGAGGGCGGCCAAATCTAATACTTCGCTGTCGTTAATGCCAGGGATAACAACGACGTTGAGCTTGAGTGGAGAGTAGCCGGTGCGGTGGGCGGCTTGGATGCCATTCCAGACGTCTTGCCAGCGCGATTTGCCTTTGCCGCCAATAATTTTCTGAAAGGTCTCAGCATTTAAGGAGTCTAGGCTGATGTTGATGCGCCGTAAGCCTGCATCGTAAAGCGGCTGGGCGAGTTTTTCTAACAGGAAGCCGTTGGTGGTGATGGCCAGATCTTGGGTTTGGGGAAGGTGGGCGATCGCATCCACCAAAGCCACAATCCCCGGTCTTAATAAAGGCTCTCCCCCCGTCAGCCGAAAGCGCGTAAACCCTAAAGGAATAAATACTTCTGTGAGCAACTGCAAAATCTCATCGTGCGTCAGCCAGTGTTCGCGCAGCGCGTACTGGAGATCAGCGCCTTCTGGCATACAGTACACACAGTTGAAGTTGCACCGATCGATCAAACTAATGCGCAGATAGTCGATAGCGTTTGGTGGGTGAGTGATCAAAGCAGTCATGGGGCGAGACGCGGTGAGGTTCCTTTTATCCATACTCCACTATCCGCCAATAAATGACACGATAAGAGCAGTTGATCGGGGCTGGAATTTGCCAATGGCTGAAGCGAGAAGTGGTTATACCTTGCCTGTGTTTGCCTGTGCAGGTGCGATCGCCGCCCTCCGCCAGCTCACCACCGCCACGCCATCAAACACCGTCACGCTGGACTTAATTCAACCCGCCGAGCTAGCCGACATTCCAATTCAGCAGTCGTCACTTCTTCCTGATGGTTCTGCTCTTGCGATTACCCGCAGCGATCCCGGCGACAATTTAGATCTCACTCGTCATACGCCTATCTGGTCGGTGGTGAGCTGGGGATCGCTCGATCAAGACAAACAAATTTTGCTGGAAGGGGGTGAAGGAATTGGCCAACATGCGGCGGGTTCAGCGATTTATGCTTACGCCCATCAGCTTTTTCAGACAAATCTATCGCGTCAACTAGCGGCAGATCAAAAAATCAAAGTGACTATCATTTTGCCGGAAGGTCGGCAACTGGCTTTGCGCACGTCTAATGCGGCTTTTGGCGTGGTGGATGGGCTATCTTTGCTAGGCACTAGCGGTATTTCTCAACCGTTGAGCGCACCCGGTCATCTAGAGGCTTACCGCCAGGCGCTGCGGCAAAAAGCAGCTATTTATGATGATTTGGTGTTTTGCCTGGGAGAAAATGGGCTGGATTTGGCGCTAAAGCAGGGTATTGAGCCAGCGCGGCGTTTGAAGACGGCTAATTGGTTAGGGCCGCTGCTGGTCGAGGCTGGGCTACTGGGCGTCCGCTCGATTTTGCTATTTGGCTACCACGGCAAACTGATCAAGCTAGCGGGCGGCATTTTTCATACGCATCATCATGTGGCAGATGGGCGACAGGAAATTATGGCAGCCTGCTGCGCGGAAGCAGGGCTAGAAACGAGTACTGTTCAGCAAATCTTGGCGAGTCCAACGACGGAAGCGGGGCTGGAGATCTTGAGAAAATTGGATCATCAAACCTGCGCTAATTGGGTGGATCGGGTGTATGGAACGATGGCAGAGCGGATTGATGTGCGATCGCACGCCTATATTCAAACCCATGCTGAGACCTCCGTCCAAGTCGGCAGCATTCTATTCGACCGACAGCGTCAAATTATTTTCAAAAGCCAAGTTGGCAGACGTTTCTTACACAGCTTGCGACCATAGGTTTGCTACTGTATTAAAAACAAAAATAAATTAATCGTCAGCGCTTATTTTCAAACAGGTCACCCATCGGTTGCCTTGGCTTGTATCCATCCCCAGAGCTTTCTAGCGGTTTGGTAGTCGGTAATATTCAGAACTTGAGTAGAAGCTCGCCACAAAAAGTCTTTCGCGCCAGCTTGTGACCTGTTTGGGCTTTTGCATACAACTTTAACCACCGTTTATCCCCTACCGCAGCACAGACGGATCCTAATATATACGTTTCTTCGAGCGCTGCCGTGCTGCAAGGTCTGCCAACTTGAACAAAAGGATTTCATTGTGACTTCTCAAACGACAACTTCACAAGCTCAGAACACACCCTCTGATATCACAGATGACGCTTCTGCTGTGAACCGTCAAATGCTAGTGATTTTAGACTTCGGCTCTCAATATTCTGAGCTAATTGCCCGCCGCATTCGCGAAACTGAAGTGTACTCAGAGGTGCTTTCTTACCGGACGACGGCAGCGCAGCTTCGTCAGCTTAACCCCAAAGGAATTATCCTTTCTGGTGGGCCTAGCTCTGTATACGACGAGGGTGCGCCCGTATGCGATCCCCAGATTTGGGAGTTAGGTATTCCGGTGCTGGGCGTGTGCTATGGCATGCAACTGATGGTGCAGCAGTTGGGCGGGCAGGTCGAACGGGCCGAGCGCGGTGAATATGGCAAAGCGGCGCTGTTAATTGATGAGGCGGATGGGCTGCTGGCCAACGTTAATCAGGCTTCGACCATGTGGATGAGTCATGGTGACTCGGTTACCCGATTGCCGACAGGGTTCAGGATTTTGGCCCATACCGAAAATACGCCACAGGCGGCGATCGCCCACACTCACAAACACTTCTACGGCGTCCAGTTCCATCCCGAAGTCGTGCATTCCACAGAAGGCAAATCGCTCATCAGCAACTTTGTCTACAACGTGTGTGAATGCGAGCCCACCTGGACAACCGCAGCCTTTGTCGAAGAAGCGATTCGCGAAGTACGTGCCAAAGTCGGCGACCAGCGGGTGCTACTAGCGCTTTCAGGCGGCGTAGATTCTTCAACGCTGGCTTTTTTATTGCACCAAGCGATTGGCGATCAGCTCACCTGCATGTTTATTGATCAGGGCTTTATGCGCAAGCGCGAGCCGGAAAGGCTGATCAATATTTTTAATAACAGATTCCATATCAACGTGGAATACATTAACGCAGGCGAGCGGTTTATCTCGAAGATTAAGGGGATTACCGATCCCGAAGAGAAGCGTAAAATCATTGGCCATGAGTTTATTCGCGTTTTTGAAGAAGAATCGACTCGGCTTGGCCCCTTCGATTACTTGGCTCAAGGGACGCTCTACCCAGACGTAATCGAATCTGCGGACACCAATGTTGATCCGCAAACGGGTGAGCGGGTCGCCGTAAAAATTAAGAGTCATCACAATGTGGGTGGTCTGCCAAAGGATCTGCGGTTTAAGCTAATTGAGCCTTTGCGGAAGCTGTTTAAAGACGAAGTGCGAAAGGTCGGTAAAGCCGTGAATTTGCCGGATGACATCGTCCGCCGACATCCTTTTCCTGGCCCAGGGCTGGCGATTCGCATTTTAGGAGAGGTGACGCCAGAGCGGCTGCATATTTTGCGAGAGGCCGATTATATTATTCGTCAGGAAATTCGGCGAAGCGATCGCTACCATGATTTCTGGCAAGCCTTTGGTGTTTTGCTCCCTGTGCGCAGCGTTGGCGTTATGGGCGATCAGCGCACTTATGCCTACCCGATCGTGTTGCGATTGGTCAGTAGCGAAGATGGCATGACTGCCGACTGGTCGCGAGCGCCTTATGATTTGCTCGAAAGTATTTCCAATCGGGTAGTGAATGAAGTCGATGGGGTTAACCGAGTCGTGTACGACATTACTTCTAAGCCACCTGGCACCATTGAATGGGAGTAGGGGCAATCGAAAGGAAGTCGGACAATATTTCAGGAATGGGATATTCGATTTCTGTTTCTATCTGTTTCTATCTATAGTGGATGGCCACACTCTGAAGTTTGCGGCACAATACACTTAAAACAGCCTTATCCTCTGCTAATTTTCAGACAAGTATTTTCAGACAAATATAGCTTTAACTACATACACCGCACCATGAACACCGACACCTTGCTAGAACTTTTTCAAAAAGGCTATCGCGTTACCCTTGGCGCAGCGTCCACGGCTGTCGAAGCTGTACAAGATCCGCAGCGAGCAGCAGATGATTTTTCTGAAGTGGGCACAGACTTTTACCGTTTAGCTGACAGGCTAGAGGTTCGCGGCGCACTGACTGAGAAAGAGGCCCGCGATTTTGTAGAAGGAGTGGCTAGTCAAATGCCAGAGCCTTTTCGGAGCTTTTCGACCAGCTTTTCTAACCCCCCAGAAGCACCCAAAACGGTAACGACCGTTGCGACCCCGGTAATCGATACTCAGTTGCAGGCCGAAGTGGAGTCTTTGACTGCTGAGCTAATTGAAATTCGTAAAGAAATTGAAGAGCTACGTCAGAAAGATAGTTAGCCTGGCGGATAGCCACTTAAAGCGGGAAGGTCTTCTTAAGCCGGTATTGAGGAGACAGGAGACAGAACTCAGTCTCTAAATGCCGTCTTCTGTCTTCTGCCTCCTGCCTTCACCCTTCCTTCTGCCTTCACCCTTCCTAGCGAGCTAGCCCAACGTCCATGTCAAACGCAACCAAAACGCTGTGCAATCGAGTTGCGATCGCCTTCGATTTTGACGACACTCTGGTTCCCGATACCTTCGATTTGCTCATCAAAGATCTGGGCCACGATCCCCAAACCTTTCGCACCGAGCGCTACGAGCCGATGAAGCAATCCGGCTGGGACGGCATTCCGGCTAGGTTCTATGCGCTCTCTGAAGCGGCCAAGGCCCAGAGCAACCCGGATAAGCGATTCACTCAAAAATACTTGCAGCAGTTTGGCCAGCAGTTGCAACCTTTTCCCGGTGTAATTGAGATGTTTGACCGCCTACGGCAGAGCGCCCATGCTATCGACCCTGAGATTGAAGTTGAGTTCTATTTGATCACCAGCGGCTTTATTGAGATTGCCCGGCATTCCTCCATTGCCGACTGCTTCAAAGCCATGTGGGGCTGCGAGTTCCATTACAATGACAAGGGCGAGGCCATTTGCTTAAAGCGAATCCTCTCTCACCCAGAAAAAACGCGCTATCTTTACTACATTTCTAAGGGCATCGACCATCACTCAGAAGACAATCT
Organism: Phormidesmis sp.; assembly: GCA_049791095.1. Taxonomy (GTDB): domain Bacteria; phylum Cyanobacteriota; class Cyanobacteriia; order Phormidesmidales; family Phormidesmidaceae; genus Phormidesmis. The sequence goes on along the minus strand of JBAQZP010000138.1, from coordinate 60,546 downwards.
ACTGTTTGTTTATCAAGATGTCCCGGAAGATGAGCTACATGTACCGCTCTCTCAAATTATCTATACAGGCGACGGGACTTCTGACTTGCCCTGTTTCCATTTACTTAACCAAGAAAAAGGAACTGCCCTGGGCGTTTATCCAGAAGGGTCAGCCGAGGATTGGGCGAGTGAATACGAAGTTAGCGCGAGTCAGCGGATTGCTAACCTTGCCCCGGCTGACTATAGCGAAGGCTCGGAGCTAATGCGATCGCTCATACTCGCCGTAGAAAGCGTTTGTAAAAAGATTCAGCTCCGGCAGCTCAGCGTCAACGAATAGCCACTAAGCGAGCGCTGAAGAACCCAAATCTGGTGGGACATCTTGCCAGCGACCTTGGCCTACCGCGCGAATGGCCTGTTTGAGTGAAACATCGCCTGTATAGAGGGCTTTGCCGATAATGACGCCAGAGACGCCAGAAGGGACGAGTCCTAGCAAACTGAGTAGGTCTGAGAGGGCGCTGACGCCGCCCGATGCAATCACAGGCGTGTCAATAGCGGTGGCTAGCTCTCTGAGCGCTGGTAGGTTGGGGCCTTTGAGCGTTCCATCTCGCTCAATATCGGTATAGATAATTGCCGCTGCGCCCATCTCGCCCATGCGCTTAGCCAAGTCAACGGCCATCACTTCAGAGGTTTCTAGCCAGCCGCGAGTGGCGACTTTGCCTTCGCGAGCGTCAATGCCGACGATGATGCGACCGGGAAATTTTGCGCTGAGCTGACCGACCAGTTCTGGATTTTCAACGGCGGCGGTACCTAAAATGGCATATTGTACGCCCAGATCGAATAAAGCACTGACGCGATCGCCATCTCTCAAACCGCCGCCCACCTGGATGGGAATGTTGGTCGCTTGCGCGATCGCCTCAATCGCCCACCAATTCTCTGGCTTCCCCGCCTTGGCCCCATCTAAATCAACCAAATGCAGTCGAGTAGCCCCTTCCGACTCCCACTGCCGGGCTATCTCGACCGGATTTTCGCTAAATACCTGAGACTGCTCATAGTCGCCTTGGAACAGCCTCACACAATGGCCTTCTAGCAGATCAATCGCTGGGATAACATCCATTTGTTTCTTCCATCGAACAAGGCTTAGATTGTACCAATAAAAAAAGATCTGGCTTCAAATCACGCTAACTTTTGGGGCTTTAACCTTTGGGCAGGTCAATTCTTTTCAAGATTTGCTGAATGGTTTTGCCGTCGGGGGCGCGGGGATGCGATCGCAAATACCCTTCTAAATCCTGCTTGGCCAAATCGTAGTTTTTCAGCTCGTAGTGCAATAGACCGCGATCGCGCACCTCATAAGGCTGTCTTGGCGACAGTAGTAGTAGTTTATCTAGCGTTGCGATCGCCCGGTCGTAAGCCTCTAGCCGCAAGTAGACCCGCTTCAGATTCATCAAAATTCTGGCTAAAAAGGGCTTGGGAAGTACCCCGCTCAAAAATTCATCCTGCCAGGGTACCTGCGAGCCATGAGCGTTCTGAATGCTCTCAAATCTCTCTTTGCAGTCGGCGATAAACATCACTTCGCCCTGATTAAACGGATCGACAAAGATTTCCATCTCGTCAACCACCGGGCGAATCAGAAAGTGACCGGGCATCCCGATACCCACCATCGGGAAACGGATACGATGGGCAACTTCTAAGTAAACCAGCGATAGGGTGATGGGAATGCCTAATCGCCGGTCAATCACGCAGTTGAGACAGCTATTGTCAGGGTTGTAGTAGTCGAGGCTGTTGCCAGAAAAGTTAAGTTCTTGAAACAGGTAATGGTTAATGGTCTCAATAACTTTGAGGGGATAGCGACGTTTTGGGAGGCGCGATCGCACATCTGCCGCCATATCATCCAGCTTTTCTAGATAGCGCTTAGGATCCATGTCCCAATATTCTTCTTGGGCGATATAAAGCGCGGCAGCAGCTAAATTGATTCGTCCGTCGGCTTTGCGAACCTCTTGGTAAAAGCGTTGACCGGCAGGGGAAAGTCTCATAGGCAAGCATTCGACGGATACAGACGCCCTAATTTCAGAATCTACGCGGGGGTCTGACGTTGGGCAGGTCTATTGTATAGCCCCGCCCAGAACAAATGAAGTCGAATTTATGCATTGCTTTACTCGTTTACCGGTGCGCTGTCTGCCGTTACTGTTGAAGGCATATTGCCATTGCGATCGCCATGGGAAAAACCATTAATAGCCCCAGCAACGTCAACCCCAGAAGTTTGCTTGAGCTGGGTCATAAAGGCAGCGGCCTGAGTGGCTAAATTGCCGGATTGCGTGTCGATCACTGTGACGTTTTTCACCGAGACTTCGGGCACGGTAGAGGTCATTGTTTTCAGCAGCCCTTCTAGCTTTTGAAGCAAAAAGATGTCGCGGGCGCTGTCTCCGGCGGCGACCCAAGATTCCGCCAGGCGCATGGTTCCTTCAGCTTGGGCTTTACCTTCTTCTAAAATGGTGGCGGCGTTACCTTGGGCCTGGGCGATCGCCCGTTTACAATCCGCCTCCGCTGGCGCAATCACATCCGCCTTTAACTGCTGCATTACCTGCTTAATGCGTTCTTCCTGCACCGGCACATCGGCCTGAATGCGAGCCAGTTCAGCCGCAATCTCAGCTTCGGCTTCGGCAACCCCGGCGGCGCGTCCAGTCAACGCATCTTGAGTGCGCTGTTCAGCAGCGGCTTGGGCAATGCCAATGTCGCGTTCCAGGCGGCGAACGCTGGTAATTTTACTATTCTCGGCAGACTGTACTGCTGATTCGGCCTTGGCTTCCGCTTCGGCAATGCGAGCGTCGCGCTGAAGGTCGGCCTGCTGCTTGCGACCAATCGAGTCAAGATAGCGCACTTCGTCGGAGATATTCTGAATTTGCAGCGTATCCAGCACAAGACCCAGCTTTTCCAAATCTTCTTCGGCTTCATCTAGCAGGCTTTTAGCAAAGGCAATTTTATCTTCATTCACTTGCTCGGGGGTAAGGCTGGCCAGCACGCCGCGTAGATTGCCTTCCAGGGTTTCTTTGGCAATTTTCTCAATTTCTTGACGAGGTTTGCCCAGCAGTCGCTCAATGGCGTTATGAATCGTCGGCTCTTCTCCCGCAATTTTAATGTTGGCGACCCCGTCTACTTGCAGAGGAATGCCGCCTTTGGAGTAAGCATTTGAAACTTTTAGCTCGATGATCATGTTGGTAAGGTTCATGCGCATCACCTTTTCGAGCAAAGGCGTACGGATACTGCTGCCCCCTTTGACAAGGCGATAGCCCAGTTTGCGATCGCCCACCTTGCGCGTGCTGCCTGCAAAAATTAGCACTTCGTTGGGCTGACAGATGTAATAGAGGTTTTTGACAGTGAGGGCGATCGCGCCCGAAGCCGCAGCGCCAACCACCACAATTAATTCAAACATAGTTATTTCTCCTGATAATTGTAGAAAGTTCGGTAAGTCAACGTAGAGCAGACTTTGCAAAAGCTGCAAAAAGGTAATTAGCCGTTTCATTCTTGTGAGATAGAAGCTTGTAGGATAGGCGGGACGCCTGTCGAATCCGGGACAGATGCCGGACTGCGCTTACTCAAGGTACCAATTACATCAATACCAAGCGTTTGCTCTATCTGCACCAGAAACTGCTTGACTACTTCGGGATACACATTCGCCAAGCTGGCAATTGACCTGCCATCGCCGTTATCAATCACATTGATGTTCTCTAGCTTCATTTTGTGCGGAATGCTGGCCGCCTCTTTCAGCACCATATCAATTTGCTGAAGCAAGAAAATCTGGGTCGCGTCGCTGCCTGTTTTCTGCCACACCTCAGCTAGCATCTCGTTGACTTCCGCCGCCGCCTTGGCATTTTCGGCCAGTTCGGCAGCATCACCCTTGGCCCGTAAAAGCTGGGCTTCTCGACTGGCCTCAGCAGGCAGCACCTGTTCGGCCTGCAATCGCAATCGCTCTAGCTTGGCGCGGACGGTTTGCAACTGTTGTTCAGCCCTGGCTCTAGCTTCTTTGGCGGCAGCGACGGTGCGCTCCTCTTCAGATTTAGAGCGCTGGTCAAGTTCGGCCTTAATCTTACGCAGCTCGTTTTGCTTGCTTTGAATAATGGTGAGCGCTTGAGACTTGAACATTTCTGCGCGCTTTTGACAGTCCGCTTCTATTCGTTCGGCCTCGCCTAGCGCCTCAGCTTCGGCGATTTCGGCGTCGCGGATAATTTTGGCAATTTGGCGACGGCCAATGGAGCTAAGATAGTCTACGTCGTCGGTGACGCTTTGCACTTTTAGCGTGTCTAAATGCAGCCCTAGTTTATTCAGATCGCGGGCTACGTCTTCAGCGATTCGTTCAGCGAAGTTTAACCGATCTTCGTTCACTTGCTCTGGGGTGAGGTTAGCGACAACGCCGCGCAGGTTGCCTTCTAGAGTTTCGCGGACAACGCGGCGAATTTCTGAGCGGTTGCGGCCCAAAAAACGTTCGATGGCGTTACCGACGATCCGGCGATCGCTCGAAATTTTCACCGTTGCGATCGCCTGAATATTCAGCGGCGTTCCCCCCTTCGCATAGGAATTATTTACCTCCACCGGAATCGGCATGGTGGTCATGTCCATTTTCTCCACCTGCTCAATAATCGGCGTGACAAACGCCCGTCCGCCAAAAATGACGCGATAGCCAACTTCTTTGCCACTATCTTGCTTGTACTTACGACCTGATACGATCAAAATTTCGTTGGGTTTACAGATTCTCAGGCTGCTTTTAATGACGGCAAAGGCGGCTAATGCACTTACTAGCGCCACCGCGATCGCACCCCCTGCAATCAGGCCGTCGGCGTTTGTGGTTTCAATCCCTACGCGAGCTGAAGGATCAACTAACTGACCCGTTTGGGCTTGAAAAATTTGCTTGCTCATAATGTATGACTCCGTGAGTCTTCTGTATTCAAGATCTAACCTTCGCTGTCAGACATATCACCTTGTTTCAAGCTGCCTTCTGCAGAAACGACCCACAGGCGATTTTGGCTGCGGCCCACCACCAATATGGGATCTCCTGGTTGAAAGATCTGGTTTTCGTCTGTCTGCGCGACCAGGTGCAGGGTGCTACCGCCCACTTCTAACCGCACTTTGCCTTTACTCTTGTCATCAAAGGGCAGCTCTACTATGCCAAGCAAGCCTGCAAAATCTTCGTTGCGCACCAGGCTATCGACCTGACGGCTTTTGAGCCCACGTAAAATGCTGACCAGGGTCGCGCCAGAGATAATGCCGATGGCTAGCGCGATCGCAACTCTAATTAAAGGAAGTAGTCCAGGCTCTATCCAGCTCAATAGCAATCCAGTCAGGCCAAAAAAACAGGCTCCAAATGTCCAGAACTTGAAGCTGGTTAAAATTGATAGCCAACCGGGTATACGCCTGCGACGATGAGACGGTCTTTCCAGGTCAACATCCGTATCTATTTGAATGTCTGTATCTGTATCAACCTCCAAATCCGCATCGAAGTCGGCGTCAAAGTCCGCATCTACGTCTAAATCTGCGTCAAAGTCAGCGTCGGCATCGCCGAGCAGGTCTCCGCCAATCACAGATAGGGTAACGAAAGCACCACCCACGACGAAACAAAACCAGTAAATTGACTGCACAGCGATTACTCTTGTGATGAACGATAAAGATTAGAAAAGCTAACTCCATCGTGTATGTAGATACCTCAAATATTGGCGTGATTCCCGAAAATCTTCATAAGAAAAGGGAACACCCCGTCAGAGCATTCCCTATCTGTCTATCAAATTAAATTGCTCTTCTGAAGGCTTAATGTATCTGTAGCTTTCTAGGTTCAGCTAGATTTAGCTGGGCTTAGCTTCGGGCATCAAGCACTTGTCAGAATCGCAGCCAGCAGGGCCAGCTTCGATTAGTTCACCCGCGTCGTGCTTTTCTAGGGCGGCATGGAAGTTGTCGGTGGTTCGACGCGATCGCACCTCCCTCAGCATCGCTTCATACCGATCCTTTGTAATCGGCTCAAACGGCAGTCTTGGAAACGTTTGCACGTCATCGAACCGCGCCAGCAGCGCCGCTGAAATGTAGCCCTCATCGTTCTCAATCGCCGCATAAATCCGCTCAGCCAAAGGCTCAATCTCATGCTCCCTTAGCTCTACAGTCGCCGATGTATTATGCGCCGTATAGTGCTTTTGCACCTGCATATAAAAGTCAAACTGCGCCAAAGCCGAGAACTTTTCGATTGCTACCTCATCCGCGCCCGGAAGATTGGCCCAGTCCACTTCGACAGGCAACTCTACGAGCCACTCAGTACAACGCGAGTCAAACGGATCGTTCAGCAAATTACCCTTTTCGTCTTTATCCGACTGCGATGGAATCACTGAATAGCCATAGGCAATACAGGCTAGGGCTACCGGATCGTCTTTGCGGAACGTGATCCGGCGGATAAAGCGCTGCGCTTTGGGCGGATGCCAGCCAGAAGATGCGCCCGTGAGCAGGCTTTTGGTGCCTGCGGGTTGGACGGTGGTACAGCGGTTAGGGCGGCGGATTTGGTGGCGATCGCAATACGCCCAAACGGTTTCATGCACCACCTTTTTCCACCGGCTCAAATAAGCTTTTTCCTGCGCCTTAAACTCCACACCTTGCATCGTATCCGGGCGACCGGCTTCAAACCATTGCAGCCACTCAACCCCAAACGCTTTCACGCAGAAGTCAAAAAAGCCGGTAAAAGAAACGCCTACAATCGGGTCTTCTTCTCGTGACTGCTGATATCGAGATTCGACAAACTTGTGGTTTAAAAGAGCAGCGACTGCGATCGCCCCTGCCCTAAACGCATCCTCCTGCGCTCGATTATCGTTAGGATTGAGCTGATTTAAGTGAATTTCAGCCAAATTGCAGTGAAAATCTTGACCAATTATCTCACCGCATGGATTTAGACCGTAACGCCCCTTCCCTTGGGCTCTTTTTTCCGCTTCACCAGCCCATTGAATAGCCCCTTCGCCTGACTGAAATTGCTTCTGTACGGCTAGCAAAACTTCTGCTTTCGAGGGCTTTCTATGAAACACTCTTGTATGGTTCGCCATCCGCAAAGCATCGCGAGTCGGGTCAATCCGCCAGTTTCCATCCTCGTCCTGCTGCCACAAATTTTCCTTTGCACCAGTCGCAACCTCATCATTGCTATCGAACTGCCTCATGCCAGCGGATCTCCGAATATTTCCGGCTACCACACAGGCCGCCGCCTCATCAATTAGCAAACAACACTCAATCGAGTTAAGCTGACGCCCGATCGCATTATTCAAAATTTTGACGCAGCGCTCGTACAGCTCAGGCAGCTTCACCGGGTTAGCCATGCCGCCGAACCCTTTCAGTCGTTCGCCCGCCGGACGAATATCGCTGAGGTCAACAATCGCTTCTACTTTGCCGTCAAACCGCTCATCGGTCGAAAGCTCTAGCAGGGTCTGATACGACTTCACCCAGCCTTGACGGCTGTCGCCCGCAATAATCTCAACGCGATTATTGGCTTCATCTACCTTAATTTCAGCCTCTTCGCGTCGCTGATCTGCGGGCGTTGTGCCCACCCCGCCTCGCATGGTGACTGTGACCTTATTACGAATCTTAGGCAGTTGGTTGATGTACTTAGGCTCTAACACTGCGCCCGTACCGCAGCCCATCATGGCCAAGTCCATCATCAGGCCAAAGGCTTGCCAGTCTACTACGTTGGTGCTGGTGCAGTTATAAGCGCCCGAAAAGTTCTGGGGATTTTTGCTCCAGTCAGTACCGCCCACCCACAGCCAACGGCCTGAGGGCATCGCTTTGAGATTTCGCTGCATTTTAGAAACCAGGGCTTGCTCTTCGTCGGTGAGCTTGCCAAGTTCTACTAAGCCTTTGAGGGTGCGATCGCACACCTCATGCCAAGCCTCCCGCTTCCCGCCTTCAGCACGACGGCTGTACGTACGATAAAACACCGGATAGGCCGCTGGTGCCGTCTCAGGAAAGGGACTTTTAGACCGGGTGCGCTCAAGTTCTTGAACCATAGCTTTAGAAGGAGACTCTAGGATTGGGAGAAGTAATTTAATGCAATATCTGTAGTGTCTATAGTGCTAGACACTGCCATAAAAACGCTACATGTAGACTTTATAGTGATAGAGACTAACACTTTTGTCTATATATATCCACCCCATATCAAGTTTTAAGTCTTTATCTGGGCATACAAAAGGTGAGTTTTACCGCGAATTGCTATGCCCAGCTTTGGGATTACTATCCCAGTCCGTAATCGGATAGCCTTGACGACAGCCATACTAGAGCAGCTCACGACGCAGGTTGCTGCTCAAAATTTAGCGCCTGCTGAGGTGCAAATTATCGTAGTGGATGATGGCTCTAGCGATGGTACGCCTGGAATAGTCAAAAGGCGGTTCCCGAATGTGCATTTGCTACACGGTGATGGAGATCTGTGGTGGACGGGTGCGATCGCCCAAGCCATGACCTACGCTGCCGACGTTCTTAAAACGGACTACATTATCTGGCTCAACGATGACATCGTCTTAGCCGATGATTTCATCGATCAAGTGATTGCACATTGCCAAAACCCAGAAGCCATGGTGCTTACAGGCGGTGTGATCTGCGACCGACAGCATCCTCACTGGATTGTCTTCGGCGGTGTCATCGCCAGCCAGCTCATCAACGACATTCAGCAATTCGATCGGCCCGTTCTGAACGTTGACACGCTCAATGGCAATATTGCTATCTTACCAACGCGAATCATTGCCGATATTGGTCTTCCAGACACAGCTCGTTTCCGTCACTACGGCGGCGACTTTGAATATATCTGTCGGGCTAAGCGGAACGGTTACAAGGCTGAACTTTCAAGCTATTTGCAAGCGACGACCGAGTACCGCCCAGCGGATGTGATTCGCTATATGCCGCTGTGGATTCAGTGGGCGACGAGTGCTCGGCTAGTCGATAAGTGGCGAGTGCTCCAAAGCCTCTCTAATCGGCGATCGCCCCACAACGTCGAGCACATGGTCAACAGCATTCATCGTGCTGAGCCCTCTGTGCCAAAGTGGAAATATGCCTTTTTTTACTGCCGCAAGCTAGTCAAGATTATAGGTAGTGAGTTGGTGCCCTGGTCGGTGAGGCGCGATCGCATTCAGGCCTACTTCCAGAGTCAAAACATCCCGCCCGATATTGCCCAAGCCGTCCTCCAACCCGTTCTCAAGCAGCCATGAAAGTACTCCATCTGAGCACCGCCGATGCCAATGGAGGCGCGGCTCGTGGCGCTTACGCTATGCATAGGGCACTGCGTCAGGCGGGCGTCGATTCTTGGATGCTAGTAGCCGAAAAGTACACCAGCGACCCAACTGTGATTGGCCCCAGCGATGTCACAGGCTCTCAAAAAGTGTTGAAGGGGATCCGTCAAACGGTGGAGTACTGGCCGCTGAAACGCTACCAAAACAAAAAGCCTGGTGCATTTTCACCGGCTATCTACCCCAGCAAAGTGGCTGCGCAGGTGGAGGCAATCGACCCAGATATTGTCAATTTGCATTGGGTTGCAGGTGGAATGCTGCGCCCCCGAGATTTAGTCAGATTTCAACGGCAAAAATCGCGTCGTTTAGTCTGGACGATGCGCGATATGTGGGCTTTTACAGGAGGGTGCCACTATGCCGGAGACTGTAGGGCTTACGAAGTTAGCTGTGGCAAGTGCCCTGCTTTGGGTTCAAACAAAGCGCGTGATTTGGCCTACAGCGTCTGGCAGCGTAAGCAGGCTGCTTGGAAAGATTTGGCTATTACTTTAGCGCCGCTAAGCAATTGGCTAGCGGACTGTGCTCGCCAGAGTAGCTTGCTATCACATCAAAAGATTCAGGTGATTTTTAATGCGATTGATGCGCAGGCATATAGACCAATTGAAGGTGTGATCGCCCGCAACCTTCTCAACCTGCCGCAGAACAAAAAGCTCATTCTCTTTGGTGCAATCAGCCCTACAGGCGATCCTCGTAAAGGCTTCTGCCACCTACGTGACGCCCTTCATCATTTAGCGGCCCAACCCAACAGCAACTCGCTTGAAGCTGTTATCTTTGGCACCGACAAACCTGAAAGAGATTTAGACCTCAGACTGCCGACAACTTTCCTGGGACGACTGCACGATGACACCATGCTCGCGCTTGCCTACTCTGCTGCTGACGTCATGGTTATGCCTTCCGTTCAAGACAACTTTGCTAAAACAACGATTGAATCTATGGCTTGTGGAACGCCAGTAGTCGCTTTTAACGGCACAGGCGCTAAAGATAGCGTGGTTCATCGGCAGAACGGCTATGCGGCTAATTGTTTTGACACTGATGATTTAGCTAATGGTATTAGCTGGGTTTTAGAAGATCGCGATCGCCTCGCCACCCTTTCTTACAACGCGCGTCAAACCGTCGAAGATAAATTCACGCTGACTAGGCAAGCCGAACATTATCAACGCCTTTATCAACAGTTAATGGCTTTACCCAAAAGCGCTGCCAGCCCTTGTCCGGCAGTGACATAACCCTGGTTCCTAAACCTAGCCGACCGCTTAGATTCGGTTATTCCCCATTGCATTGACTGCTCAAACTCCCACAATAGGCTGTAGACGTTTGTAAGCACACAGGAGCTAACGCACAGATGACAACGGTCTTGGAACAAGGCAACATCAGCATCCATACCGAGAATATTTTCCCCATTATTAAAAAGTGGCTATATTCCGACCATGAAATTTTTGTTCGAGAGCTGATTTCTAACGGCGTAGATGCCATCAGTAAACTGAATATGCTTTCCCGCTCCGGCGAGTACAAGGGCGAAGCGACCTCAGAGATCACGATTGCTGTCGATACAGAAGCTAAAACACTTAGCATCAGTGACACGGGTATTGGCATGACTGCCGATGAGATTAAGCGGTATATCAATCAGGTCGCTTTTTCCAGTGCGGAAGAATTTATTAATAAGTACAAAGACAATGATGACCAGCAGATTATCGGTCACTTTGGCTTGGGCTTCTATTCTTCGTTTATGGTGGCCGACCGCGTAGATATCGATACGCTTTCGTGGCAGGACGGTGCGCAGGCGGTGCATTGGTCTTGTGATGGCAGTACGTCTTTTGAGTTGAGTGAGAGCGATCGCACCACACGCGGCACCACCATCACGCTTTACCTGAATGATGACGAAGCCGAATATGCCGAAGAAGCGCGGATTAAGCAGCTCGTCAAAACCTATTGCGACTTTTTGCCTGTACCCATCAAAATGGGCGATGAGGTCATCAACAAGCAGGACGCCCTTTGGAAAAAGTCGCCTAGCGAACTCACTGATGAGGACTATCTCAATCTCTATCGCTACCTCTATCCTTACGAAGAAGAGCCATTGCTGTGGGTGCATCTTAATACTGACTACCCCTTCGTGGTCAATGGCATTCTTTACTTCCCCAAGCTCAAACCCGATGTAGAGCTAAACAAGGGTCAAATTAAGCTGTTCTGCAATCAGGTGTTCGTCAGCGACAACTGCGAGGAAATTATTCCTAAGTTCCTGACGCCTTTGCGGGGAGTAATTGACAGTACGGATATTCCGTTGAATGTGTCTCGGAGCTTTTTGCAGGCGGATCGAACGGTAAGGCGGATTGCGGACTATGTGGCCAAGAAGGTGGGCGATCGCCTCAAAGAGCTATACCGCGACGACATCTCCGAATACATTCGTATCTGGCAAGACCTGGGAACCTTCGCTAAGTTTGGCTCATTGAATGATGACAAGTTCAAAAAGCAGGTTCAAGACTACGTCATTTTCCGCTCTACTGCGGATTTAGCGCAAGCAGATCAGCCCAAGGTTGAAGTTGAAGTAGAGGGCGAAGGTGACGATGCCTGGTCAGACGTAGGTAGCAAATCTGCGGTCGATGCCAACGGCGCATCTTACACCACCATCAAAGAATATCTGGAACGCAATAAAGAAAAGCACGAAAACCGGGTTTATTATGCCACCGATGAGGTTTCTCAAGCGACCTACATCAGCCTGCTAAAGAACCAGGGCCTCGAAGTACTGTTTATGGATTCGTTCATTGACACTCACTTCGTTTCCTTTCTAGAGCAAGAATACGCCGACGTAAAATTCTCCCGAGTAGACGCCGATCTCGACGATACGCTAATCGACAGCGAAAAAGAGAACGAAATCGTTGATTCTACAACGAACAAAACCCGCAGCGAGCAAATCAAAGACTTCTTCACCAAAGCGCTCAACCGCCCGCAAATCACCATCCGCACCGAAGCACTGAAGTCATCCGATCAATCCGCTCCGCCCGCAATAGTGCTCGTTCCCGAAGAACTGCGGCGGATGCAGGAAATGAGCGCGTTCCTTCAGCAGCAAGGCGTTCAGTTTCCAGATACGCACACGCTACTGGTCAATACTTCCCACCCGCTGATTCAAAACGTCGCCAAGCTTGGCCAGGGTGCCATCGTCCAACCCGACGGTAGCCAGTCACCTTCCGAGCAGTTGGCCACGATGATTTGCGAACAGGTTTATGACCTGGCCCTCATGGCTCAAAAAGGCTTTGATGCGGATGGCATGAAGGCGTTTACAGAGCGCTCGACTAACTTGCTTACGCAGTTAACTGAGCGTTAGGAAAATAAGTGCCACACAATATACAATCCCATAGACTCTAGTTTCTGTGGGATTGTAGCAGGGCTTCTTAGCTCGCTAAAGCGGGAATATTCAGAGGGACGAGGGCTTTGTGTAGTACGCTAGGCTTTGCACTGAGATATATCTCACGACAGTTGCTATCGTTATATCCGACGACAACAGCCCCTATTGATGTCCCAACTTCAGGGTACATCGCTTCACTCATCACGCCTTCGTCTAAAAAGTCAGGAATTTTAATTAGCCCTTTAACTGAGGGGTCGTTGATTTCTACAAAAACGCCGAAAGGCGCGTGAAATTCAACTTTTCCTAGTACAAACTGACCTAGTTTGTGCCTCGATTTTGTTTGTTCCCAGTTTCTGCTATCCATGCTATCTATTGTGGCTTAAGGATTCGTGGAAATTGATTAAGAATTGGAAATAGAGTCTGAGGGACGATTACCTCAATTCGCTCACGGCTATCCTTTTCATCATAGCGATACTCGAACTGCTTAAAATATCGCTCATAGCTTAGCTGATCGATCAAAATTTCAAGGACGCCCTCGTTATAGCTGCGATTAAATTCTTCAGCAATGCTTCTGTCATTAGGGCCAGCGAAGTAGCAGTTTCCATCAACGTAAGGAGGGTTATAGGGAAAATCGACGGCTCGAAACCCTTTCTCAAGCAACCTTCGTCCCTTGCCCTTTTGAGGAGCTTTGTAAATTGCGATAGTCTCCGCAGACGGTTGCTGTCCCGACAGCATTATGTTGACCGCTCATGTAAGACTAACATTCGCATCATCGGTGGTTCTACAGCCCAAGCCATATGCTTTTTCCTACGAATAATATTGACTTGCCTTCTAATTGCCCGTTCGTAAAAATAATCACCTTTGTGATTTACGACCAGAGCTGTCTATAATAAGTAACTCCGTTAGCGTAAACTACTCATGTCTAAGACCTGCGACCTCACCGGCAAAAAGGCCAACAACGCCTTTTCCGTCTCCCACTCTCACCGCCGCACCAAGCGCCTTCAAGAAGCCAACTTGCAAGACAAGCGCATCTGGTGGCCCCAGGGCAAGCGCTTCGTCAAGCTCCGCGTTTCTACCAAAGCCCTAAAAACACTTGAGAAAAAGGGTCTAGAAGCGATGGCCCGCGAAGCTGGCCTTGACCTCAACAAGTATTAAAAGCTGACAAGGCAGCTCATCAGAGCGTCTAATCTGCTCACCTTAATATCTTCAATAAGCCTACCGTGATATCACAGTAGGCTTATTTTTTTGACTGCGAAAGACAGGTGCTGCCATCAGTGTTTTTTCTAATCAGTATTTTCTATTTACTGACAAAACTTTTGTATACCTTCACCGGCAAAGAACAACCGACTTTAATAGCTAAAACCTTTGTTCTCACTGCCCTTTAGATGGGTAGACCTACTGATCATCTTTGCTAAATGGATTGGGTAATCTGAGCTGATAGCATCGTCAAAAGTGTTTGGGAAATAAATTTTCCCTACGTTAGCGACCCGACGAACTTTAGTTCATCTTCACATAACGCACTTTTGCATCTCCCCTCGTCAGTTAGGAAGCCAGCCATGTCCGCCAATAAGCAGACTCGCCACAGAAAACCTCGCAAACCCCGCTCAGATTTTAGACGGCTAGGCGATCGCTTCATGAGCGGCATTCTCAGAAGTCTGTTTTTCATGAGTAGCACAAAGCGTCTTAGCAGAGCTGGCTTTGTACTGCCAACTACAGTGCTTTTGTTGCTAGTTGTGAGCTTGACTGTTGGGGCCTTAAGCTTCCGAACCTTTTCTCGCACATCGCAAACAATTGCCTATCGCGATCAGCAAATTGTAGATAGTGTTGCTGCGCCTGCTATCGACAGAGCAAAATCAAAAATAGAATTTTTATTTACAAAAGATGCGAGTGTCGCAGATAAGCGGCCTCCTTCTAGTACGGACTTACTGAATGCGCTTAGAAGCGACACCTACACCTTGCCCAAGGAGACTAGAGAAGACTTAGACCCTGCTAGTAACAATGACAACGCTTGGTCTTTCGATGCACCGGACGGAACAAAAATTGTCTATTCAATCACGTTGGACGACACTCATGATAATGGTACCGACGTAATTAGTATTGATGGCAAAAATGGTACTGAACCAGTAGATGACCAGACAAAAGCTGATAACTTTATCGTTCGGAATGGCCCTATTGATACGACGACACCAACGGGAAGCTGCCCAGTCGCACGCCTAGCAGGTAATGGTTGGCAGCTCTCAGGCGCAAGGCTTGCAAAAAACATTCAGGTGAACGTTTTAGCGATTAAAGGTACGGGGCCTAGTAAGACCGTTAGTGCTGCTGAATACCAACAGGTACGTACGGCGTCCAGAGGTAACCGTTGGGGTGCCTGGTTCCGATATGACATGGAGATTGCACCAGGTAGTCCGCTCCGCTGGAATGGAGCCATGCACACCGAAGGTAGCCTAATTGCAGGCCAGGGATTTACTGCCTATATGGTAAGTTCTCCCAACTCTTGTGTTTATGACGGCGATGCATCAGTTATTGAGGTAAGCGGCTCTGTTGATAATGACGAAGATGGCAATGAAGATTTCCTCGGTCAGGTAGTTTCGGGCGGCACTGGCAAGCGAGCCAATCAGGGTGCCTTTCTCAACCAAAGCTCCGTGTTCCATACTGACGCAACAGCGCAAGATCCTACTGTTGTTGGTGGTAAGCGTGTTTATGAAGCCGGTATCGAAAGGCTTACCGCAACAGGGACTGCCCGAGACTCTGTAGAGCACAACAACGCAACCACTAGTCCTTCTGATATTTCACAAGATCCTATTGACATATTCACGCAAGACTTCTTTTCGCATACTAACGAGTCAACATGGTCAAGAACAAATGACTGGGATACTGTGCGCCCTAGACGTGTCAAAAATGACGATACCGGGGCAATTCGTCCTTTTCTAGACGATGGTTACCGGGCAGATAACCGATATGGTCCCAAGCCTGCTTACAACACAAAGCACGGTTTATTTGAAAAAAACGACGAGGCTTTCGGTACGCCCCATAAATCTGGAGATGTTATTGACGACAATCCTGTACTGATTAAAAATGACTCAGACACTGACGATTATGGCTTAGATGGTTACTGGGAGAGAAGCGCATCAAAGACTGGACTACGATTAATTGTCGGACAACGGCTTCAACTAGGAAATCCTTTTGGTTGGCAAGCTAATGATCCTTTGTATCCTCCAAATGTCAGCTTCTCGAACGCCACCAGTGCGGTCGCTGGACGTTTAAAGGGTACAGCGGAAATGCTACAGATGCGTTCTCTACGAGACAATCTTGCTGCTGTTCAGAGTATGGCTATCTATCATTCTGGAGACCCAACTACGCAGGGTGCCTATCCACTAGCATGTATTGCTTCGACATCGCATCCAGGAACTCAAGAGTCTTTAGAGAACAGCCGCACCTTTAAAAAGAATTCAGCAGATGAATGGGATATTGACTTTCTGACAGGTCATGGTACGAATGGGATAGAGTTTACACCGCCTGCCTCGTCTGACTTTATTGGTGGAATTGAGGCAAAGTGGGCTGATGCATTAGGTAATTTGGCGTACTTTGCAGGTGATCCTAAAGGAGGCGCTCCTTCGTTCCCTGCTGTTCAGGGCAAAGTAGGCCAATCAGACGGTGTTATGCACCCTTACCCTTATCTGTCGATGTGGGGAGACTTCTCCATTCTCCGTCGTATCTTTGCTGAGCATAGTCCTGTTGGCAATTACGATAATTTGAGTTTGGCTGACAAATCCACTATCCATACGGCTGCTTGTACGTTAGGAATGCTGGCCTATAACATTCAATCGGTAGAAGATGAATACGTAGATGTTGGCAATAGTGGATTTAACTCAGTAGGTTCGTTAATTGAAAGATTAATGGATGGAAATTTTTCAAATGGAGAAATCGGGCCTGATCCGGTTACCAATCTTTGCAATGCCGCTGGCGACCCAGGTTGTCCTAGCTCAGAATATGTTAACGGCGATTCATCAACATACGACCCTGATTACTATGCTCAATTCACAGCAGATCAATGGGTGAATGCTTTAATCAATAATCCTGGAGGAGACGATACCAAAATTAGAGATGCTCGTTTACTGGCCTATAGACAACAGTTACAGCGAGATAGAACTTTAGGATTCATTCCATCTGGTACGTCTGTTGGTCTACCTGGTTCAGGAACTGGATACACAGCATCTACCGGCACCTATGTCTATCCAGATCAAGGCGGTAATGGAAACCCTTTACGTAACCGAGCGTTCAAAACTGGTTGTGATCCGTCAACAATGCTTGGTAATTCAACTAAGTCTCAATTAGGATTGGCAATGGCTTTCTGTTCAACTTCGCAGGGGCCAAAATATCCATCTCTCTATTATCTTTTTCCAATAGTGGATCACGATCAAGATGGAGCTGACTATCATTCTCAGCCAACAGGTGAGTCTGGAGACGAATTTTTCTCTGAGAACATTACTAATGCAAACGCTAGTAACCGATACATATCACAAGCAGATGTCAATGGTGCCGTAACTTACCAAGCAGTGGATGTTTCTACTATTGCCCTGACACCTCGTGCTCCTGCCGATTGGAAATTGCCGAAAGTAGATGTAACACCAGGCACCCATCCCAATCCTGGTACGTTTGACTTCCCTGAATCAACGACTTCTAGCCTTAGTTACTCAGGAAGCGCTGCTAGTAATCCAACAGGAATAGCCAAAAACTTTTCGCAAAACGTTATTCGTGTAGACGATGGCACAGATGATAAATTCTATAGAACAGCTTTGCTAGACAAAGCAATCATGGATGGACGAGAGCTGCTAAGCGTTCGCTTAATGGATCTCGACATCAATCTACTAACAGCTAATGTTGTTGACAGCTCGGCCAGTGATCCTAAAGCATGGATTCCTCAAGATAGTGGCATTGTCTATGCCTTCAGAGAAGATGCTGTCAGGGAGGATGCTATCGTTCGGCCATACGCTTCAGCACACACTGACGCAGCAGCAGCATGGACAACTTGCCGCGACTTTACTCAACTAACGACTAATGCCAACTGCTATATGGCTTTAAACCCAACAGCAGCTACTCACGATCCACCGTTAAATAGTGTGACGGGAATCAGTCCTAAACCAGTAGATATGTTTGCCGATCCGGATCGGCGACCCTATGGATTCCGATTAATCAACGGTAAATCTTTGAACCGAACAGCAGTCAATACCAACGATCCAGTTTCTGGGATGACTTTTGTCACAGACAATACGGCTTATATCCGGGGAGACTTTAATCTTCATGCTGTCAAAACCGCGTCTGACTTGGAGAGCAGTCTGCTAGAGGAATTTAAGGAAGTAACGCCAGGCGACGGTAACTTATTAGGAACTAATTTCGCGCTCTTTTCAGATTCGGCAGCGGATGAAAAGTCTGCGAGGCAGCTATTTTATGGGCGTAGCAATCTAGACCCAAGGTTCGCAGATCCTGTCGTAGATAATTGGCGTCCAGTAGAGATATTTGCAGATGGTATTACCATTCTGTCAGATCTTTTCGTTGATGGCTGGATAGAAGATGGCTTTACAACCCGGTCAACAACCACTAGAGGAAACCCTCTCAAAAGTTCTTCATACCTCAACTTTAACCGTCCTTGGTTTGATAATGGAACTTGGTTTGATGGTAACTCTGAGGCTTCTCATACTAGGGCGAGATGGCAACATGAAGATCCTGAAGATAATTCGACCCCAATAAAAGTCGATAGGAACGGAAATGTATATAGACAACCTTCGGGAGGGGGTAACTATCTTAGGTTTCCAGACCAGTCAGGAGGAATGTATCTATCATTTTACCGAAGGGCTAACAGTGACAGAGTCAAGCAAGGCCCTTCTGTCGCTAATCTTTCTAACGGTGATAGTTACTTCGTACTGCGTCAATCTCAGCAACACAAGCCCAGTAGCACAGATCCTATAAGAGTCAATGCTTTACTTATTGGCGGTATCATTCCATCTAGAGCAGGTCAAGACTACGGTGGTCTGCATAATTTTCCTAGACTACTAGAGTATTGGCCTAGCAGAAATCTGATTATCTCCGGTGGTTTCTTCCAGCTAAACTTTAGTTCGCAGGCCGTTGCGCAATTTGACCAAGATTCTTGGGAACCAGGTACCAATGCCTCATCGGCTAACAATCTTCAAGATTTTATTATGGATGGTGCTATCAACACGGGTAGTCAGATGTTTAACGGCTTCTTTTATGGCTCGGCCAGGCGAATCTGGGGCTATGATGTTGGTTTTCAATACACGCCCGCAGGCCCAATTTCTCGCCGTTTTGTCAGGCTAGACCGGCCTCGTAGCGAATTCTATCGTGAGCTACCGGTGGATGATCCGTATATCAAGAAGATGTGTACTGCTGTTGATGAGGTAGCTTGCTGATGTTGGTATCCTTTATCCGAAAGAAACTGTCACACCTACAATCTCGCGATTTGAGAACCAGCTTTTCAAAAGACAATTGGTTGGAAAAATCAAATGGCAAGAACAAAGAAAAAGGACTAACGTTGATTGAATGTTTGGTTGCGATCGCTGTCATTGCCTCTACTATCGGTGTCATTGCCCCAATTACAGTTTTAGCAGTGGCTACCCGCGTTCAAAACCAAAGGGCCGAACAAGCGTTTCATATCGCACAATCAGAAATAGATCGCGTGCGTCTGATGATTGAAAGAGGAGGAAACTATACGCTGAGTGATATCGCTAGTAGCACGGCAGGCGTCGCAGTCTCGGATTTGAACAGCGTTCCACCTCCTGAAGATATCAATGATATAGGTGCGTCTACCACTACTACCAACGCTAAAGCCGTAGACATCAACAACAATGGTGAGAATGACTTTGCTGTTCAGATCTTTCGAACTAATAATCCTGATGGTATCAATGCCAGTGGCCAGCCTGTTGCTTTTGAGCTAGGCGTACGAGTTTACAAGGCTAGAGCAGTCGAAAATTATACTGCTGAGGAGTTAAGTTCTGAACAGGCTTCTCTCACTTTGACAAGTGGTGAAGGACAAGGGACAATTCGCCCGCTTTCGGTAATCTATACCACTATCGTGAAAAGCGATAGGCAAGAGTCTTTGTGTGACTACTATCGCTATATTGACAGCGCTGCTTCCACGCCTGGATCTTGTTCGTAGAAGCTTACTTTTGCGTTATCTCATCTATATTTCAGAAACAGCAGGTTATAAACAGAAAATGCCAAGAGTGACCTTCAAAACATGGCGACACCGCCTACTATTATCGCTAAAACAATCTAGAAACAAGGGATTTACGCTATTAGAGCTTCTCGTTGCTGTTGTTATTTCGGGAATGGTTGTTTCTGGTTTACTTTATCTTGTCGTTGAACTATTAAGAATTGACAATAGAGAAACCGCTCTAGAAGAAGTGCAAAGGGACACGCAGCGCGCGATGAACTACATAGCAGATGAACTGCGTCAGGCTGTGTATGTTTATAGTACGCCCACTACGGTAGCCGGTTCTACGACGACAACAGGCGTTGGCAGCGCCTTACCCACCGGCAGTATCCCTATTCTGGCATTTTGGAAAGTAAGCCCCATTTCTCAAGATGATATGCCTGGTGTTTGCAGCACAACATTTTCATCTGACCCTGTGAAAGAAGACGCTTGTGATACATTAAAAATCCGTAGAGCTTCCTACGATTTAGTCGTATACTCTCAAATTCCTGGAGCTACAGAACCGTGGGAGGGACAGTCTCGAATTAGTCGCTATGTATTGAAACAGTATAAAAATATTGCAACGCTGGAAGAGACCGATGGCTATATCAATCCAGGTTTGCAAGTAAGTAGCTTTGAAGGCTGGCAGAGAGATATAACTGAAACACTACCGACAGGCGGATCTGCCGTATTAGTAGACTACGTCGATAAGATAGTTACTTCTGGAACACCTGTAAATTGCGATGCCTTGGCTGGTTCGCCCGGCTATTTGCCATCTCCACCTACTGCTGTAGAAGATACTAGCTTTTTTGCCTGCATTAGAGATACTAACTCCACCGTTCAGCAAGATCTCCAATTCGCTCGCTCTAACCAAGACATTTATCTCTTTTTGAGGGGAGATGCCTCTGCCCGTTCTTCATCAGTTAGTCCTGCCAGCGATATAAGCCGTTCGCCCATGTTACAAACTCAAGTACTCATTCGCGGCGTCATCAACAAGAATCCTACTGACTAATTCGCTGTGTTACTGCAATTATGATGAACATGAAAAAGAGCCCGACAGATGGATTTACGCTACTTGAACTGCTTGTAGTGGTAGTGATGGTAGGCATTTTGGGGGCGATCGCCGCACCAGGCTGGCTAGCGTTCATCAATCGTCAGCGAGCGAATTCTGTTCGCGATGAAGTACTACAGATTATCCAAACTGCTCAGCTAGACGCGCAAAGAACAAATAAAAGCTATGTTGTAGGTATCAATTCTACTCCCGGATCAGCCGCTTTAACAGTAGGGCCTAAAGGTACATCGGGCCTCCAGCAAGACCTGGGCAGCGAACCCTATAGAGAAAAATTGAAGTTGGACACTTCGGTAGCTAGTGTGACATTCACACATGGTGGCGAAGTTGAAACTTCTGGTGTGGTGCCGTTTGCGATCAATGTCGTTGCGGAAGGAGCGAACACATCACCACGCTGTGTTGTCGTGACAACTCTGTTGGGTGGTTTAGTCACAGCAGAGGGTGATAACTGCACCGACGCTAGCTCTAAATACGCTCCATAAAATTACGCTCGATCTTTGTGTTTACGTTTATTCTTGATGATATGGTTGGTTGTTTTGGCAAAGAATGTGAAAAGCATTAAGCTAAAAGAAAAATATTCTCAAAGGGGCTTTACTCTACTAGAGCTAGCAGTAGTGATGGCTGTGGTAGGAATTTTAGCTGCGATCGCAGCTCCAACTTGGCTGAGATTTTTGGCAGAGCAGCGGACAACGTATGTGCAAGGCGTTTTGCAGCAAGGTATTCAGCAAGCACAGTTAAAGTCTCAGCAAAACAATAGGCTTTGGCAGTTCAGTGTTCGAAAAAATGGGGAGGTCATCGAAGCTGCGACACATCCAGCATCCATTTCTCCTAATGATGCTATCTGGGATACGATGAACAGCGCTGTAGGGTTTGATGAAGAGACTACACTGCTGAAAAAAGATGGAATTTATTATGTCCGGTTTGACGAGAATGGGAACGTTCGTGGCTCTCGACTCGGACGACTAACTGTATCGAGTAAGCAGTTTCCTGACATTAAGCGGTGCGTGATTGTTTCCACCTTAATTGGCGCAACCCGTACGGCTAAAGAACAACCCACACCTGATCCTGATTACAAGACAAAGGAAAGATTTTGCTACTAAGCTAATCGTTGCTGCCATTGAGGCCGTCGAAGAGGAGGAAGAGGCCGCCGAGGAAGATGGCGATCGCACTCACTCCTAAAATCCAATCGTAATTTGCTGTAGTTTCCATGCATTTCGCGGTACAGGCTATACAGCGATTATAGGGCCTTGCGGGCAGAGACGAACCGATCAATGGCTGACAGATCGCGGTGGAGAGTAATGTGGGTATAGCTGCCCTGCTGCTGTAGCAAGTGCGCAACCGTTTCGGCCTGTCCGGCCATCAGTTCTGTGAGCCAGATGCCGCCAGGGATAAGATAGTCGGGACTTTCGGTAATGAGGGTTTTGATAAAGTCCAAGCCATCGAGGCCGCCGTCTAGCGCAAGATGAGGTTCGTGATCTGCAACTTCAGGTTGAAGGGTGAGGACGGTTTGGCTGGGAATATAGGGAGGATTGGAAATGATGGCGCAGAGCTGGCCTCGCAGATGATTGAGCGGGATGAGCCAGTTGCCGTTGTGGAAGGTGATACGGGTTTCTAGATGGTACCGTTGGGCGTTCTGTTGGGCGATCGCGATTGCTTGCAAGCTAATGTCAGTTGCGTGAATAGTGGCGGTGGGGAACTGCTGGGCGAGGCCGAGGGCGATCGCCCCACTACCCGTGCCCAAATCCGCCCAGTGCCCTGACTGTAACTGAGCAGAACTAGGGCTTTGCTGCACTAGCTGCTGAGCAACGTCAATCATAAGTTCTGTTTCAGGTCGGGGAATTAGAACATCGGGGGAAACCATGAGGGAAAAATCTCGCCAGGCCGTTTCGCCAATCAGATATTGAACCGGAACGCGGCGCGTGACCCGCTGCTGCCATTTTTCGGTGAGGGCGGCGAGCGATAGCTGGCTGGGAAGTTGTGCCTCAGTCCGATAGAGATCTAGCCGTAGAGACAGGCTGCTAAGGGACGTGATGCTTTGCAAAAGCCAATCGACTTCTTCGAGGTCAATGTCGTTGGCTTGGGCGAGTTCAAGCGCCCATCGCCTCCATTGATAGAGCGCCTGTCCCGATATTGTCTCGGTCATTGCAGCCTCCATCACAGGACGTGCAAAAGGCTGGGAACGTCGATGACCTCAGGAAACTGGCGGATCTCAGTGAGGGCTTTTTGAAAGGCACCCTCTTGGACTTCGTGAGTGACGACAACGAGTTCGACCAGATCGTCTTGGATGCCGATTTGAACGATGGATTCCAGGCTGACGTCGTGATTGCCAAAGCAGGTGCCAAGCTTGCCGATAACGCCAGGGCTATCTTTTACTAGCAGGCGGACGTAAAGGCGGGTGACGACCTCGGCGTTGGGAACGATGCCAATAAAATGAGTATGGTTGCAGATGAGCAGGGGATTGGAATTTTGATCGGCATTCTGGCTGGTGACGAGGTTGGCAGCAATGCTCATCAGGTCGGCGACGACAGCGCTGGCAGTAGGGCCTTCTCCGGCACCGGGGCCATAGAGCATGACTTGACCAATGGGATCGCCCTCGACGAGGACGGCATTGTTGACATCGTTGACACTAGCGAGAGGATGGGAAATAGGGACGAGGGTCGGGTGAACGCGGACTTGAATATTGTCGGGAATGGCTTGGGTAACTTCCGGGGCAGGAAGTTTTGCGATCGCCAGTAATTTGATCACAAATCCTAGCGTCTGGGCATAAGAAATATCCGCAGCGCTGACATTGCGGATACCCTCGCAGTAGACTTTTTCGCGATTAATTCGACCGCCAAAGGCAAGCGCCGCTAGGATGGAAATTTTATCGGCAGCGTCCAAGCCGTCTACATCAGCAGTGGGATCGGCTTCGGCGTAGCCCAATTGCTGGGCGTCGGAAAGAATAGCCTCAAAGTCGCCGCCCTCGTTTTGCATCCGAGTCAGAATGTAGTTAGTCGTGCCGTTGATGATGCCCATGACGGCTTGAATGCGATTGATGCTGAGGGTCTGTTTGAGCGGGGCGATGATCGGGATGCCGCCCCCCACGGCAGCTTCAATCATCACGTATACGCCTGCGGCAGTAGCCGCTTCATAGATTTCTTCGCCATAGCGAGAAATCACGGCTTTGTTGGCGGTGACAATATGTTTGCCATGCTCTATGGCCTGAAGGATAAGGGTGCGGGCAGGCTCTAATCCCCCGATGACTTCGACAATGATGTCAATATCGGGATCGGTAACGATGGACTTGAGATCGGTCGTGTAAAGGCTGTTAGGGAAATCTACCTGACGGGGTTTGCGCGATCGCACCCCCACCTTCTCAATCTCAATCGTATTCAACAAAGCGTGACGGCCCTGGGTATCTAACAGTATCTTGGCGACCCCTGTACCGACAGTGCCCAACCCCAATAGACCGACCTTTAGCGCCAACGTTTTGATCCTACAAAAATAACTTTACCAATTGTAAAGGAGGGACGCTCCGTAGAATGTCCCTCCTTTGCGATTTATGCGATTTGGCCTTAGCAGCACAGAGACCTCAACAGTACTGCGCCCTCACAGTGCGCGTCTAGTAGGTTTCTACATTCCAACGGTGAGCTTTCTTTAGCGTACGGCGGTACTCAGACCAATCAACGCCAGCTTTCTCAGCTTCAACGGCCATCGCTTCGTCAATACCATCTTCCATGCCCTTCAGGCCACAAATATAGACGTAAGTGTCGTCATTTTGAACCATTTTCCACAGTCTTTCGGCATTTTCAGCAACGCGGTGCTGAATATACATCCGACCGCCCTCCGAATTCTTCTGCTCACGGCTGATAGCGTAGGTAAGTTCAAAATTATCAGGATACTTTTCTTGAATCTCCTCTAACTCTTCTTTGTAGAGAATATTTTCGGTTTTGGGGATGCCGAAGATAAGCCAGGCTTTGCCGTTGAACTGATAGTCGGGATTAGCTGCGCGCTCGTTGTCCTTAAACATGCGCCAGAGATATGCACGGAAGGGGGCAATACCTGTCCCTGTACCCATCATCACAATATTGGCGTTGGGATCGTCAGCCAGCAGCATCTCTTTGCCGACAGGGCCAGTGATTTTTACTTTTTTACCAGGTTCCAAATTGCAAAGAAAAGACGAGCAAACGCCTTTAACGGTTTCACCGCTTTCGGGATCTTTGTATTCGAGCTGGCGAACACAAAGGGAAACGGTTTTGTCATCTACATCGTCGCCATGCTGCGTAGAGGCAATAGAGTACAGGCGGATTTTGTGAGGCTTGCCGTTTTCGTCTTCGCCATCGGGAATGATGCCAATACTTTGACCTTCCAGGTAATGCATATCACCTTCAGAAAGGTCGAACTTGAGGTGCTTGACGGTGCCGATGCCGCCTTCGGCAACTAGCTCGTCGTTAGAGAGACATGCGCCCAAATAAGGCGACTTTGGCTTGTAAATGTTGACGGGGACTTTCTTTTTGTCTTTCGCTTTTGCTTGGGTCATTGATTTCTGATTAGAGGGTTTGGAGGTATTTTGACGGCCTGGTGCGTTAGCCGGGACGCTACCGTTTGTGTCGACTTCATCAGCAGGGCGAATGCTGACAATGGTGCCGCCTAACTGCATGATGCGCTTGGATTCTTGTTGCATACGACTGTACGGCACTGTGAATAAAACGGTGCCGCTACGGCGAAGGGGTGCTGCCATGTCGGCGGCCTGACCGCTTTGACCCAAACCTTCTACTTCGTAGATGAAGAGTCTGCTGTCTGATCCGTTGGTACTGGTGCCGGTTGCGCTGGGGTTGTACATCCTTAGTAATGGCCTTCAGGGGCTTGATATTTCTATATTGAAATAGATTATCACTGCGAGCCGTTTGATTTCGCCGTTTGATTCTACAGCGGAGAGCTTTGTAGGCTTGTGCCTGTCTATACAGGCAGGCGACGTTTCAATATAAGTTTATTTATACGAATTTGCTTTGCTCAGATGCCCTTGCCCCCCTATGCTACTGATATTTTTTGGTTTGGGTCGTTCTATCGCGTCAGGGTTAGCTGACGCGCCGTAGTGCGGATTAGCCATGCTGAAGCATTATCAAATGGCAAATCTAGATAGATTTGAGGGGCTAGCAGTTGGGGAGCCGCGAGGGTTGTCATTGGGGGTACAGATATTCAGTAGCTTGTTTGCAAGTCATGGTCTCTGATAATATTGGATATACGTAATCAAAAGTTTCAAGTCATAAAGTTTTGTGATTTGCGAGGGGTTCATTCTAAGGTTGGTTGCTGTGGTAGCTGGCTTTTAGGAACCTTTTCTTTTTGACAACTCTCTTTAGAATTTTCGTCAGCATTTTTCTGAAGGCATTTTTCTGAAGAGGGGTTGTGTCGGCGTCTGTCAATTAGTTGGCAGGCGAGTCTTTAAAAATGATTTTGACTTTGTTGTAGAGGACCCTATGACCAGTAAAGAAGGCCAGGTAGTTTTAATCGGTGTGGCTGGAGACTCTGGATGTGGCAAATCCACTTTTTTGCGTCGCTTGATGGATCTTTTCGGTGAAGAGTTGATGACGGTCATTTGCCTGGATGACTATCACAGTTTGGATCGCAAGCAGCGCAAAGAACAGAAGGTAACTGCCCTGAATCCAAAAGCCAATAACTTTGATCTGATGTACGAGCAGATTAAGGCACTGAAGGAAGGCAATACCATTGATAAGCCGATCTATAACCACGAAACAGGTGAATTAGATCCGCCGGAGAAAGTTCGCCCTAACAAGATTGTGGTCATTGAAGGACTGCATCCGCTGTACGACGAGCGCGTACGAGGACTGCTGGACTTTAGCGTATATCTTGATATTAGCGACGAGGTAAAGATTAACTGGAAGATTCAGCGAGATATGGATGAACGCGGCCATTCTTACGATGATGTGCTGGCGGCCATCAATGCGCGCAAGCCTGATTTTGAAGCTTATGTTGACGTACAAAAACAGTACGCCGACGTGGTTATCCAAATTCTACCGACCAATTTGATTCCTGACGATAAGGAAAATAAAATTTTGCGGGTTCGGTTGATTCAGCGCGAAGATATCGCAGGCTTTGATCCGGTTTATCTGTTTGATGAGGGTTCGACCATTGATTGGATTCCCTGTGGTCGTAAGCTAACCTGCTCCTATCCGGGCTTGCGAATGCACTATGGGCCCGACAGCTACTTTGGCAATGAAGTGTCTATGCTGGAGCTAGACGGCGAGTTTGACCGTTTGGAAGAAGTGATTTACGTGGAAAGCCATCTGAGCAATACGTCTACTAAGCACTACGGCGAAATGACCGAACTACTGCTAAAGCACAGTGAGTACCCAGGCTCTAGAAATGGCAGTGGATTGTTCCAGGTGCTGGTGGGTCTGAAAATGCGGGCGACTTACGACGCGATCGTGAACACTGCGAAGGTTCCGGCAGGAGCCGTGGCTTAGCGGTTGGTTTGATTGAGGTTCAAGCCTGCCTGGGTCAAAGTCATAAATTTGAGGGAGGGAGTTCATTGGGGACTGCCTCCTTTTCTATATAGTGAATGGGTTTAATGATGAGCAGATGTTCGTGAAGGCGAATGGCTGTGAATTGTCGTGGAGAAAGTTGTACTGTATGCTTGACGGTGCGAGCAATGCGATTGCTGATCTGGCTTTTTCTCTGCGTACTTAAGAACTATTGGCACTTTCTATGTCTTCGGATTCCAAGCTAACTAGCATACTAATCGTAGAAGATAGCCAGGGTCGGCGTGAGATTTCGCTTGAAAGCTCGGTGTATTCTATCGGACGAGATCCTAAATGCGATATTCGTTTGGCGTCTCAGTTTGTGTCGCGCCATCATGCGACGCTGGTACAGCTACCTAAGGACAATGAGACGGATTACTACCGAATTGTAGACGGCAATTTGAAAGGGAAGCCGAGCGCTAATGGGATGCTGATTAACGGGCGGAAGCTTCAGGCTCATGATTTAAGCAATGAGGACGAGATTGTATTTGGGCCTCAAGCTCGGGCGATTTTTTATCAGCTAGAGCGCGATACGTTCTCGGGGGTAGCTCCGGACGAGTTTGATATTACGCTGATTAGCCCGAATATGGTGGACGACGAAGACGAGCATTAAGAATCAATAGTAGGACGAATTGCGGCCTGTGTCTGGTTGTCAAATAGGTGAAGCTTTTCGGGTGGAAAGCTGATTTGCACTATGCTACCGATGTCGATGGGTTGGTCGGCGGGTATGCGAATTTGCAGTGGAGGGTTGGCTGGACTGCTGCCGCAAAGGGTTGCCACGACGAAGGTTTCGCTGCCAAGGGCTTCGAGTTGGGTGACGGTGGCGGGGATTGAGCCGGGGCGTTGGCCAGGCTGGATATGCTCTGGGCGGATACCGAGGGTGAGCGGTTGGTTTTGGTAGGGCGCGATCGCCTTTTTCCAGCTTGAGGGTAGGGCAAGGGTAAAAGCTGAATGAATAAGCTGAGCTGCTTCTGCGGTGAGCTTGGCGGTAACGGTCAGAAAATTCATTGGCGGGGAACCAATGAAGGCCGCGACGAAGCGGTTGGCAGGCTGGCGGTAGAGGTCTAAGGGGGGGGCGACTTGTTGAATTTTGCCCTGGTTCATGACGGCGATGCGATCGCCCATCGTCATCGCTTCAGTCTGGTCGTGGGTGACATAGATAGTCGTCGTTTTTAGCTGACGCTGAAGGCTAACGATTTGGGCGCGGGTCTCGGTTCTGAGCTTGGCGTCGAGGTTAGAGAGCGGCTCATCCATGAGAAAGACCTGAGGGTTGCGGGCCATGGCACGGCCCAAGGCGACGCGCTGCTTTTGACCGCCGGAGAGCTGTTTGGGAAGGCGGGTCAAAAGCTCTTCAATTTGGAGCATTTTGGCAACGCTTTGAATACGTTTAGCAATATCTGGTTTGGATTGGCGGGGGCGGGCGCGGCGCAGACCAAATGCGAGATTGTCGTAAACGCTGAGGTGGGGATAAAGGGCGTAGCTTTGGAACACCATGGCGATGTCGCGCTGCTTGGGCGGTAGAGAATTGATCAGGCGATCGCCCACTCGAATATCCCCACTGCTGAGCGTTTCGAGCCCAGAAATCAGCCGGAGCAATGTACTTTTACCGCAGCCAGAGGGGCCCACGAGCACCATGAATTCGCCGTCGTTAACGGTGAGGTTAATATTTTGAAGAACGGGCCTTTGAGGTTGGCTATCAGTTTTTTTGTCAGAAGCGCTTCTGGCAAAAGTTTTATTAATGTTTTGTAAGTTGACGTTAGCCAAGGCTGTTTACTCTGCGATTTATTCGAGGGCGTCTTCGTCGAGGTCGGTAATCAACGCTTCGGTGATGATTTCGCTTCGGCCAGGCGTGAAGAGGCGCGAGCAGGGTTGGCTGCGGCCCTGGAGGGAAACTTTATTGACGGCGCGTTTGGCAAAGCGGTTTTCGTCGGTAAGGACGGTAAAGGTAGATTCTGGGACTGCGATTATCATCGCGGCTAGTGAGTCACTTTTCAAGCTGAACTTGAAAGATTGGGAGCCGATGCCGCCACGGTTGGAAACTTTGAAGTTGCTCACTAGCATCCGCTTGCCGTAGCCTTTGGTGGAAATTAGCAGGAGGGTATCTTGCGATCGCACCGGCACACAACCCACCAACTGCTCGCTTTTAGTCAGGCGAATACCTTTGTTCCCCTGCGCCGTGCGGCTCATTTCGGGGAGCTGGTCGTCGTTGACCTGGAAGCGCAGCAGCCTGCCGCCTGAAGAAGCCAGCACCAGATCACTGCCGAGTTCGGTCACAAAAGCAAACTTAAGGCTGTCGTTTTCTTTGAGTTTAAGCGCAGTGAGACCGCGACCGCTAATGCCGGTCATTTCGCTGACGGGCAATCGCTTGATCAGGCCCTGGGCGGAAACAATAATGAGCTGCTGTTCGAGCCGTTCTTCGGTAAGGACGATATGAGTCACGATACTGTCTGGGGCACCCCCTACTGCGGGGGGAAGCAAGTTGATTAGGGGAACGCCTTTATTCTTGCTTTGCGTAATCGGCACGTCGTTAACATTGACGCTAAAGGCTTTACCGTCTTGGGTGAGTACTAAAATTTCTTGAGTAGGGTTGGTGATTTCAGCTTGGATGGTGACGTCGTCGAACTCGTCAAGCTCTCTACTCGGGTCGGCTTCTTTAGCCTTGCGGCGGGTATAGGCTTTGGCTGAAGAGCGGCGGATGTAGCCTTTGCGAGTGATTTCTAGAATAAACTCGGTTTCGCTCTCTTCGGCGGCGATGTCGGCAAGTATCTGGGCTTCTTTTTTACGTTGAGCTGCGGTTTGGATGCGGGTGCGGCGGCGATCGTTAAATTTCTTTTTGAGGGCGCGAAGCTCTTTTTTTAGGGCTTTCATCAGCACTGAGCGATCTTCGACCAGGGTTTGAAGCTCGCGAATGCGGGTCGCGAGTTCGTCGGCTTCGTCGCGAAGTTTTTGTTGCTCTAGGCCGGTGAGGCGGCGCAGCGGCATCGAGAGAATATTGGCAGCTTGATTATCGCTAAGCTCAAAGCGCGCTTGAAGCTGGACTTTGGCAGTGGTGCCGTCGGGCGCGGCGCGGAGGATAGCGATCGCATCGTCCAAATTATCGAGCGCAATAATCAAGCCTTCAACAATGTGAGCGCGGTCTTGCTTTTGCGCTAGCTCATGGCTGTATTGGCGGATCAGAGTTTCTTCGCGAAAGACCAAAAAGGCTTCCAGGATTTCGCGCAGGGAAAGCTGCCGGGGCTGACCTTCGTCAATGGCGAGCATTAGCGCCCCAAAGTTGGTTTGCAGGGGCGTCATTTTGTACAAATCGTTCAAAATTAAGGGGGGTTGGGCCTCCCGCTTCAGCTCGATTACAACGCGCATGCCGTCGCGATCGCTTTCGTCGCGAATGTCGGCAATGCCTTCAATTCTGCCCTGATTCACCAGGCTGGCGATTTTGGTAATCCAGCTCGCTTTGTTGACCTGGTAGGGCAGTTCGGTAACGATAATGGCCTGACGCGATCGCTTCCCTTTGCCTGTCTGAACCTCTTCAAAACGAGCAATCCCTCGAATTGGAATGCCGCCTCGCCCGGTGCGATAGGCATCGTAAATGCCTTTGGTATCAATAATTTCCGCACCCGTCGGAAAGTCTGGCCCTGGAATCAAATCGAACAGTTTCTCGTTAGAGAGATTAGGCCGGTCGATTAGCGCGATGAGGCCGTCAACGACTTCTCCGAGGTTGTGCGGCGGAATGTTAGTAGCCATACCCACGGCAATGCCCGAACTGCCGTTAAGCAAAAGATTAGGAAGCTGAGCCGGGAGGACAACGGGTTCTTGCTGGGAGCTGTCGAAGTTATCGGTAAAATCGACGGTTGCTTCGCCAACTTCGCCGAGTAGGGCGCTGTGACCAATTTCGGCTAGACGGGTTTCGGTATAGCGCATGGCCGCTGGCGGGTCGTTATCGACCGAGCCAAAATTACCGTGGCCAGCGAGCAGAGGATAGCGGCTAGAAAAATCCTGCACCATTCGCACCAGGGCGTCATAGACCGCCTGGTCGCCATGGGGATGATATTTACCAAGGACATCGCCAACGACGCGGGCACATTTACGAAAAGGGCGATCGGGGACGAGTCCTAGCTCATGCATGGCGTAGAGAATGCGCCTGTGAACGGGTTTGAGGCCGTCACGAACGTCGGGCAGGGCTCGTCCGACAATGACGCTCATGGCGTATTCCAAGTACGATCGCTGCACCTCGGTGTGGAGGGCTGTGGTGACGATCTGTTCTTTGGAAAAGTTTAGCTGTTTAGCCATGAATGAGATCCTGAAATAGTATGCCGATGAATGGGCTAAGGACGAGGGCGAGGAAAGACAGGTGCTCGCTACCCCAACAATGGTGTACGTTACACGGAAGCGTCCGAAAACTGCAATACTCTAGGATGTAGTTCCTAAGAAGTATGTACCAGAGTTCTTAGAAATCAGCCTTGCTAGACTTGTTTCTGTGCTTTGTTCGCGTTAACTTTCGCGCTACTCTTTACGCCATTTGGCGCGACCCACGGGTAATAGGTCTACCCTATATTGGTTTGCTCAAATCAATCTTTATAGATATTTTGGGCATTCTGAAGCAAAAAAGCCAGACAAAAAAGTCACCTGAGAAGTTATGAAGACCGTTTTAATTGTGGAAGACGATATGGTGAACGCTCGCGTTTTCTCAAAAATTTTAACCAAGCGCGGCGGCCTGAACGTTAAGCACACGGAGAATGTTGATGAAGTCATTAACATTGCTCAAAAAAAGGAGGCAGATGTCATCTTAATGGATGTTTCACTCTCTCACAGCGTATATCAAGGTAAGCCGGTAGATGGAATTGAGATTACTCAAATGCTAAAAAGTAATCCGGCGACGGCTGAGGTACCGGTGATTTTGGTGACGGCCCATGCAATGGATGGCGATCGCGAAACCTTTTTAACCCAAAGCGGTGCAGATGGGTACATCTCTAAGCCGGTGGTCGATCATCAACAGTTCGTTGATGACATTGCGGCAATGATTGCCACAGACCAATAAAGACAGATCAATAAAGTTTGCTGGCTGGCGTTAACCGTGTTTCACTTGAGCATAGTTCACTTAACCATAGTTCACTTGTATCATATATATCGCCAGGCGTGAACAACATTTTGTTTCGCCTGCTGACGTCCGCATCACAAGACGCAATGAAGACGGCGAATCGACTCTGTAGACCCGTCGCCTGCTGCTGTGAAGTGGGTGATGTCAACCTGTCATTTTAGAGCTGAGCGAGTAGGGCTTGGAGGGGCGGGCTGCTGAAGAATTGCTGGGTATCAGCAATCAACTGATCGCCCCAGAGGTTGTCCTTCAAAAACTCAATGTCGGCATAGAGGGGATTGCGTTCTAGTGCGGCGATCGCAACATCGCTGTTATTCAGGGTTTGATTTCCCTGGCTGTAGCGAGCAACGGCGATCGCGAGCTGAGGTTCAGTTTCTTCGGCTTCAGCGATTTCTAAAGCTTTTTCCCACTGGGCGATCGCGCCGTTGGCATTGCCCGATTCATACATAACGAGCCCGATGTTATTGACGGCGGGCCAAAAGCTAGCATCGTTTTCGACCGCTTTTTCGTACTGTGCGATCGCCTTGTCATACTGGGCGAGCTTGTAATAGGCGTTGCCCAAGTCAAAAAAGGCGCTGGCGTTAGTCGGATCCAGTGCCAAACCAGCCTCAATCGAACGAGTCGCCTGCAAAAACTCATCCTGACTAAAATAAGCATTGCCCAGCGCGAACATCACCAAAGCATTTTCAGGCTGTAGCTCTTTAGCTCGGCCCAGCGCCGCAATGGCTTGCTCCGGCTGAGGATCGCTAGCCTGCAAGTAAAGACTCCCTAACAGCGCCAAAATATCTGCATCTTGAGGCAGTAGCTGCGCGGCTAGCTGCGCCCTAGCAAGGGCCTCATCATATTGCTGAAACTGAGCGAGCTGGGCAGCATCTCTAGCCAAACTTTCACCATCTGCCTGCAACCGCTCTTCATCCAAAGGCAGCGTATAGGGCAAAAGTGCCTGAGCTGAGGCGGGCTCGGCCTGAGTCCAAGCCCCTAGAAGTAGCAATATAGAGAAAGCAGTTCGTTTAAGCACGGGTTGATTCAATGTAAAAAA
This sequence comes from Phormidesmis sp., assembly GCA_049791095.1. Classification (GTDB taxonomy): domain Bacteria; phylum Cyanobacteriota; class Cyanobacteriia; order Phormidesmidales; family Phormidesmidaceae; genus Phormidesmis. The sequence continues at coordinate 27,027 of JBAQZP010000138.1, read as the reverse complement.
CAGGAGCGTGACAGGGATCTTTGAAAGCGGCCTTTCAAAGCAATCCCTTCTTGAGCAGTCCTTGAGCAGTTGTGGAAAGTGGAATGGCCTCTTTGTAGCACAGGCTCAGAGAGGAAAGGGACAAGGCTTAGACGATTTTATCGGATGGTCGTCCGACAATGCAGTAGCCATAGAATCAAAACCTAATTTCGTACTCTAATAGAACTTGGTTGATATCATCTAAATTGGTAGCGCTTCTAACCGTTAAAGCATCAGTGAGACGGTAGTTAACGCCAAACTCTGGGTTACTGCTATCCGTCAGGATTTTAGTGACCGAGAGAGAAGTGGTATCAGTGACATCAAACCCAACTGCCGCCCCAATGTCCAAGCCATTTTCATTATTCTCCGCCGAGCGTTCGCGGCTGGCTGCGGTCACTGGAAAAAGTCGAAACTCACTAAGGCTGAGGGTGGTGCCGACAAAATCTTGAACGCTGGTGAGAATAGTGCCACTCACCAAGTTAATCAGGCCACCGAAGTTATCGCCACCGCCGCCCAAAGAGCCTACCGTAGACTCTAAAGCGGTCACAAAGCCACCGCCAATCAGCCCAATCAGCTCAGACTCGCTGCGAGAGGGCGAGCTAGACAGTTCCAAATTATCGAAAATGGCATTGGCAGGGCCTTCGACATCGGCGCGAACCCGAATGGTTCGTAAAGAACCGGGATTATCGAAGCCGTTGTTAGACGTATCGGCCACTTCGGCACTGGCAAAGGGGGTACTGGCAATGGGGCCAGTGCTATTAACCTCAGGCACCGAGGCTCGCAGTGAAACGTCCAGGAAGGGATTTTGCAACCCGGTTTCGGAAGAGAATGTAGCGGTATTGTTACGGCCTCTGAGCCGAAAGAGCGTGGTAAAAAGGTTAACGCGGCCAGATTTGAGATTGATGACGCCTTCGGGCTCTAGGTCAGTGGGTGGGCCATTGAGAACTAAGGTGCCATCAGCAACAAAGTTGAGCAAGTTGCCCTGCACGACTCGGATAGAATCGCCGAGGGTTAGCCGCAGATCGCGGAAGTTGGGAGTAATACCGCCTTCTGTACCCAAGCTGTTTGGGATCGCACTCGCTGGCGTGTTTGACGCTAACGTACCCGCTGCCGAACTGCTGGCATTGCTACCATCGGGAAGCAATACTTGCCCTTGGGAAAGAATGACTTCACCACCGATTTGAGGGCCGTTAAGTAGGGCACTGCCACCCACAATGATTTGGCCGTTAACCCCGCCGCTGTAGAGATCTTGCAGATTTAGCGCAATGCTCTGTAAGTTGAGCGTGAGCGGTCGGTCGGCAGCTAAAGGCTGAGGAAAGAGGGGATTGAAATCTTCAGCGGGCGGTTGATCTGGTGGTTGATCTGGTGGTTGCTCTGGGCTCCCCGCTGGGGCCATTGATTCTGCTGGATCGGGTGCGGTAAGCTCACTGAGCTGTGAGCCGGTAATAATGGGATACAGCAGGGGGAAAGTACCCGCAGCAGTTAGCTGCCCATCGCTAAAGCTACCCTGTAAACTTTGGACGATGATTTGTTCGCCTGAGAAGATCGCTCGGCCAGCGACATTGGTTAGTGGCTCGGGTAACACCTTAGCGCTGAGGATGGCATCATCGAGGGTGGCAAATCCTGATATTTTAGGGTTGAACAAGGTGCCACCGACTTTCAGGCTGACTTCACCCGTGCCGGACTCCCAGGCCACCTGATCGGTGAAAATATTGAGCAGGGCTAGCCCTTCGTTTTTGACGTTAACGTCAACCTGGATGTCTTGGCTATCTGCCTGGACATCCATGAAATTAAAGGCATACGGAATTTGGGCTGAAAGCGTTAGAGGCTGCTCGGGCGTGGTCGCGGTGAGCGCACTAAAGAGGCTGAGGCGAGCGTTTTGGTAAAGGAACTGGGCGTTGGCTTGTTGAATGGGGGTGTCGTTGATAGTGGCTGCGTCTAGCTCGGCAGAACCGCGAAGCTGAGGGTTGGCCAGGGTGCCGCTCAGCGTCGCTCTGGCTTCGGCAAAGCCGCTGATGTCAAGGGGAATTTCAAGGATGTCGCTAATGTCTTCGACTTTGATGTTGCTTGCGATCGCCTGAAGGTTGGAAGTGAGTTCACTATTGCGACCGTAGACCAGTTGACCGGCCAGGTTAAGCTCGGCCAGCCGGGGCTGAAGGGAAACGTCAGCAGGAAGTTCTGGTTCGGCGGTCAGGGAGTCAGTGGTCAGGGAGTCAGCGGTCAGGGAGTCAGTGGTCAGTGGTTTGCCGGTAGCATCGACGGGCACGGTGATCGTGGAGGCAAAACGCACAGGCGCTAGGGTCAGTACGTTAGGCGTCAGGCTACCTTTGGCAATCACTTCCTCAGCGCTGTAGTCCTGGCCCCATTGCCAGTTGGCTCCAGCGAGATCAAAGTCGAGCTGAAAATCGCCGCCGCTGCCTTTGAGCTGTATATCGCCAGCAAAGGGGCCACTGAGTTCTCTGAGCGGGGGCAGCGGGGCTTTCTCCTCGGCAATTTTGGCTTCGGCCAGAAGCGCCTGAATTTCGGCCAGACGACGAAGCTGGTTAAGCAAGGTAGTTTGCGAATTGCCGGTATCACTCGTGGCTAAAATCACGTCGAGTTCTGACTGTGAGGCTGGGTTTTCTATCCAATCTGGAGCAGCGAGACCGCGACGGAAATCCTCCAGGCTGTAGATAGAGAGCGCGGTAAGAATGTTTTGCACGTTGCCCTGCTGCGTTTCAATATTGGCGCTGTAGACGGGGGCGGGGCCACCGAGGGCAAGGCTACCGCTGAGGGTATAGAGGTTGTCGTTGAGAATGAGTTCGCCACTAGTGAGGGTCGCTAAGCTATCGGCATAGCGCACCTGGCCCACGAGGCGACCGGCACCGATGTAGCCCAGGCCCAGGCGATCAATCGCAATATCGCCTTCGAGGGTTTGGTTAGCGAGATTGACAGCCAAATCAGCGGTGGTAAGAGTGCCGCGTAGTTTGCCAATGTTACCCGCACCTGCGGGCGGGAAGTTGAGCGCAGAAAGGGGGAAGTTGCCAGCTTGAACGTTGAGCAAATCGCCTTGAGTTTGACCGCGAGCAAAGGTGTCGCGCCAGTCAATGTCGAAGTTGAGGGCAGGAATACCTGAGCTGTTGGCTACAGTGCCAGCGCCAAAAGGCCCGACATCCAGGGCGATTTTATCGGTGCTGCCGATCAGGTTGAGATCGAGTCCACGGTCGGGGGCGTAGTTGACGCTACCGGTCAGCAATGGGTTGAAGGGCAGGCTGTTGACGATTAGGTCGGCGACTTGGGCATTGCCGCTGAGTTCGGGGGCTTCTGGGGTGCCTGCAAGGGTGCCTGTGAAATTGGTACGGCCAGAAAGGTCGAGAGCTGAGGGAAGCTGGAAGGGAAGTTCGGCAAGGGCGTAGTCTTGGGCAGAAATATTGAGATCGAAGCGCTCTAGGCCATCGAAACCGCTGTCGAAAATAGGGGTGATAGTGCCGTTGGCGGTGAGGCGATCGCTACGGGCCTGAATAACTTGAATTTTTTCACCATTCCAGGCAACCTGGGCGGTAAGTGGCTCGTTAAAGCTGTCAAATTGACGGTTAAAGGTGGCTAGGCCGTTGGAAAAAGCAACGTTTCCGCTACCTAAGATCGCCCCAATTCTGGTATCTGCCGTATTTCCACTTAAGCTGAACTGACCGCTGACATCACCTCTCAGATTTTCTGACAGCGTCCCTAAATCGACATTCGCTAAATTGATAGCCGCGTCCCATAGCCCACTTACCAACGTACCTGAGCCTGTCACTGTCCCGCCGCCTAGTTGAAAGCGGCTATCTCGAAAGGCAACGGTATCGCCGTTGATATCTATCGTGCCCGAGCCGGGATATGCGGCGGTGGGTGCTTGCCAATCAATCGTCGTACTGATATTGCCATCGCGACCAGTGACGGTGGCATCGGCAGCGATTAACCCCAGTTTGAAATTAGGCTCAATGCCATAAAGCTTGGCAAGTTCGCGGGCGGGAAGGCTGCGGCCTGCAAGCTGAAAGGTAAAGGGTGAGCCCTGGCCAAGGCGGACTTGGCCCGAACCGCGTAACGATCCGCCTGTGTTGGGGGTGGCGGTAATGTCGTTGAGGAAGAGCTGTTGGTTTTGGAAGAGAAAGGCACTGGTGGCGCTGGTGAAGGTGAGTTTGTCTACCTGGAGAGGGGCGATCGCCTCCACACTACCGGAGAATTTTGGATTGGCAATCGGGCCACTCATCAAGGCTACTGCATCAAATTTTCCGGTCGTAGGCACCGGTATTTCTAGGTCGATGGTGTCGGTAAATTCTTCGACAGAAACATCTTTTGCCACGATATTGAGGTCGTAGCCTTCGTTGAAATCCAGCGAACCCTCGACCACAGCAGCGATTTCGCCATAGTCGCCATTGAGCCGATCGATTGCCCATTCATTGCTTTGAAAGCGGGCTTGCCCATCCACTTTTTTGAATGGCAGGGGCAGAAAAGCCAAATCGATATCGCCATCATCCAGGCTGACCGCGCCCGTATAAACCACCGGTTGCTGAGGGCGAAGTTCCATATCCATCGTGCCGCTGACCCGACCAGAATCGATGATGACTTTATCTGTCGGCACTTTGATAGTGGAAAGCGTAAAGCCCAGAATATCTGCTAAAGGGGCTTTGTCTGCTTGAATAGACAAGTTTGTGGCCAACTGAATTTGGACGTCTTCAGCAGAATTAGAGTTGCTGGCATTAGTCTCATCAGGGCCCGACTCACCTTCTGCAACCACAACCGCTCTGATCGGCTGCACTTCGCCTTTAACTACAATTTCACCACCCTCAGCCGGATCGCCACTGACCTCAAACCGGGTGCGACGAGCGTCTTCGCCATCAACGGTGACATCATCAAAATTGACCTGGCCGTTGAGCTGTTCTATCAAGATAGGTTCTGGCAGAACGGGCGCGGTCGATGGGGTTGCTGCCGGTTCTGAAAAAGAGGGGGCTGAGGGCTCTGAAGGAATCGCCAAAGGCACTAGTGTCAGGGCCGACTCACGGACTCGAACGTCATCAACGCGAACTTCAAATCGGCGGTCTTGATCTTCGTCCTGTGGGGCGTCAAAATTTAGCCAGCCTTTGTCTTCGTCCTGCTCCAAATAGCCATTGGCTTTGACTATCGTTAAATCTAGTCCCAACTTTGAGGTCAGCAGCGTTTCAATCAAGTCGAACTTTACAATGACCGCATCGGCGGTGACCGTCGTCGAATCTTCGTCAGAAGCACCTAATTTAGACGGGCCAACTTGAATGCTGCCGAACGTGACGTCTTCGACATCGCCTAGCTCAACCGGGCGCTCTAAGGAATTAGTCAGCGTTTTAGAAATCAGCGGCGAGAGGTCTTCGTTAATAAAAATCCAGGCCCAAGCGGCTAGTGCCAGTCCGCCAGCACTGATTGCGGTACCAATAAAAGTCCCTAGCCAAAACCACGGGAAAGCGCGCTGCCCTGGACTGTTTGCAGGCGGCGTTTCTACTGGCGGTGTGGGCTCTGACGGTGGCGAGGAACCCTCGGATGGTTTGTTGGGCGGCGGGGTAGGCGGCACTATGACTTCTGGGAGGGGCTGCTTGGCAGGAGGCTAGAGGAGCGGCTTTGGGAAGGGCGGCTTTAAGGGGCTTTTAGGTGAGGGGCACTAAGACCTGATTACCCAGATACTTTAGCGTTTTTGTTGGCGCGTTTTGTGGCGGTGTGGCAGTTTTGTGAGCGGACGTATAAACAGACACCTGGCCGGTTAAGTATTGGAGAATCGTATAGGCAAGCGCATTTTGGCGGCTTATTGCAAAAGGTTTCTATAGTAAGAAGGTGCAACCCTGAAGCTGTGTACCGCGATCGCCCCTTGCCTGCCACCTTAGCTTGCCAATGAACCGGCCCGATCTACCGCTCAATCCGTTTTTCAACCTTCAAAGTCGCTACCTGGTGCTCGGGACTTTTTTGATTGCGAGTTTTGTCGTGGGCGGGCTGTATGGAATATTAGAGAGCTGGCAGATACTATCGGCTGACGATCCGATTGCGTCTGTAATTTTGACGATTGCAATTTTGACGGCGATCACGGGCGCTATTCTTTGGGCGGGTCAACGACAGGGATTGGAACTAGGGTTTTTGTTTGGCGTCGGCTTGCCACGATTTCCGATGGCCTATGCTGGAATCTTAGTCATTAGTCTGCTGGTTTTTTCTCTGGGCATCTCTTCAGTTAGTTTTTATCTGTTGTCTTTGGGCTTTCCGCAGCATGTAGCCCAGTTGCTAGAAGATAATTCCCTGTTAATAGGGGCAGAAAGCGGTTATCCGCAGCTTTATAATATGCTGACGCTGCTTTTGCTGTTGGTATATGCGCCGCTAGTAGAGGAGTTGATATTTCGAGGGTTTTTGCTCCAGCGCTGGAGCGCGAGGTGGGGCCTAACCTGGGGAATTGTAGCGTCTTCGGTTTTATTTGGGGCGTTGCACTGGAACAATCCGCTGGGGCTGACGCTGTTTGGGCTGGTGATGGGGCTGCTGTATGTGCGATCGCGCAGCCTATGGGTACCGATTGCCTGCCACTCACTGAATAATTTTGGGGCGGTAGGGATTAACTGGCTTTCTCAACTAGCGGCGGGGGAGCAAACCTCTACGGTGGCCGATATTCAAGAAATGTGGTGGATAGGACTGATACTAGTGGTGGGATCTGCCCCGGTTCTGGCTCTGTTCGTTTGGCGAAGCTGGCCCAAGCCGATGGATCAAATTCCGTATTTAATCAATGCCGAAAAGCGCTTTGAGGCGGTAGTAGAATAGCCGTTCTGACCTTTTTTAACGTTTCCTTATGCCGCCTATTCACCGCGTCCGTCAGCATGTCAATCCGCTGAGCCATAAGTATGCGAATCCGGCTGATGCGCCAGATTGGGCGGCGGTATTTGCAGATTTCACGCTGCCGCTGCATTTGGATATTGGCTGTGGTAAGGGCGACTTTGTCCGCAAGATGGCAGAGATCGTGCCGGACTGGAATTTTTTGGGTTTAGAAATTCGTGAGCCGCTGGTGGAACGGGCCTTGATTCGACGCGATCGCGCCCATCAAAAAAACTTACACTTCGTCTTTTGCAATGCCAACAATTCATTAAAATCGCTGCTGGCAAACTGGCCAGACGGTTGCCCTTTGCAGCGCGTCAGCATTCAATTTCCTGACCCGTGGTTCAAGAAGCGCCATCAAAAGCGGCGAGTCGTTCAACCAGAGCTGGTGCAGACCTTAGCGGCGCTGATGCCGCCGGGCGCTTGGGTGTGGTTGCAATCTGATATTGAAGAAGTTTGCCAGGAAATGTGCGATCACTTTGATGAAAATGCTGATTTTGTTCGAGAAGGCACTGTCTGGCTAAGTGAAAGTCCGTTTCCGGCGCAGAGCGATCGCGAGCGCGTTACCCAGGAGAAAGGACTGCAGGTGTATCGGGCCAGGTACTGTCGTCAGTAATGTAAACTTTTATAAATAGCATTTGTGATTGAGTTATGTCTGAGCCAGTCGGTTTTGGAAAAAAGACGCCTAAAAAGCCCAAGTCGGAACGCACCAAAAAGCGAGAAAAGGCTTCTAAGCAATACGACAAAATGAAAACCGATGGCCTGCCTGAGTACGAGGTCTATGTGCGGGGCGTAGGTTCCCAGCAGTGGTATCCAATTGGGGCGATCGCCGTGCGCCGCTCTAGCCAAATCAGCCGGGCGATCTATCACAGCGAGAAAGATCTGCTGCAAGGGGCATTTCGAGCTTTTCCGGTGTTGAAAAAGAGCCGGGATAATTTGGAGTATGGCTATCGGCTAAAAGGTGAAAAGGATGATGATATTGAACCGGCTAAGAAGGCGCGCGATCGCAGCAAACGCGGCTTAATGGGGGCAATTAACGGTATCAAGAGCCTGTTCGGCAAAAACAAAACGACAGAATGAAACGGCAGAATGAAGGTGTATTCATTTGTGGGTTCCTCTGGCTATGACTTCTCAGCTATCGGACAAGCCAACGCTGACTTATTGGCATGTGTGGACAGACGATGACGGCATCAGCCATCAAACGCAGTGTGAGCTAACGAACTTTTCGTCTGAAAGTATGGGCGGCGACGCTGACCCGCAGTGGAATAATCGGCTGATGCAGGGCGATTGTGAAGTGCTGTTTGCGACGCTGCCGGTTGGCTGGGTCGGCGAATGGCACGAGAACCCAAGACCACAGTGGATTGTGCCAATATCGGGCGTTTGGTACGTAGAGACAATGGACGGGACGCGGGTAGAGATGGGGCCGGGAGAAGTTTCTTTTGGCGCAGATCAAAATACTCGGCCCGATGCAGCGGGCCATCAAGGCCATACTTCTGGCTGCGTGGGTAATGAACCGGCCAAGCTAATGGTAATCCAACTAAAGGACGATGATTGTTGGGCAGCTAAACCAGGAGACTTGGAATAGAACCCACGTTTAGAGAAACTATGAAACCTGAAGCGTTAGATTCGGCGACAGTTGACCGCGTAATTGAAATGGCGTGGGAAGATAGAACAACTTTTGAGGCGATTGAAAAACAGTTCGGCCTAAAAGAGAAAGACGTGATTGCCGTCATGCGCCGACACATGAAGCGCTCTAGTTTTAAAATGTGGCGTAAACGGGTCACCGCCAGGAAGACCAAGCACGCGAAAAAAAGAGATTTTGAAGTAGGACGCTTTAAGTCCAGTAATCAAAAGAATTTTTAATCGCAATTGCAAATTGAGGTGTAGCAAAGACATGCCGTGAGCCAACGAGATAAACTGCTAGCAAAAATTCTATCGGGCTCTTCGGATACTAGCATTTCATTTACCGGCCTATGCCAGCTCTTGTGTTTCCTCGGTTTTGAAGAGCGAATCCGAGGTAGCCATCACATTTTCTCAAAGGAAGGTATTGAGGAAATCTTCAACCTTCAGCCTCTAAACAGCAAGGCCAAAGCATATCAAGTCAAGCAGGTTAGGAATCTAATTGTGAAATATAAAATAGGAGGTCAACGTGATAGTTAGGTATGAGCTGATTATCTATTGGAGCGAAGCCGATCAGTCTTTTGTTGTTGAGGTTCCAGAGCTACCTGGTTGTGCAGCGGATGGTAGCACCTATCAAGAAGCCGTTCAAAATGTAGAAGTTGTCATCCAAGAGTGGATTGAAACAGCTAAAGCGCTAGGACGGCCAGTGCCGGAGCCAAAGGGAAGATTGATGTTCGCGTAGAAACAATGCCGTTAGACTACTCATACGAGCGCAGACTTAGAAAATGCTCAAAAGACTAGGCCGCGATCGCCATCCTTCCCGCGCTCAGCACATCGATATAGTACCGCTCCAACTGACGAGTAGACGCTGCCCAGCCCCAGCGCTCTGCCTCTACCCGCGCGTTCTGGCGCAGCAGTTCTCTTTCTGCTCGCATTCCCAGCAGCTTTTGGGTTGCCAAAATCGCGCCCTGCTCATCGGCAGGGTCAAACATAAAGCCGTTGACGCCGTTGGTAACAATGTCAGGAATGCCGCCAGCATCTGCTGCAATCACCGGACAACCCGCCGCCATCGCTTCTAGTAATACCAAACCAAGGGTTTCTGTGCGAGAGGGAAAAATGAAGGCGTCGGCGCTGGCATAGGCTGCGCCCAGTTCTTCGCCACCGAGGTAGCCCACGAAGTTTGTCGGCGTACCGGCAAAGTGCTTTTCGAGTTCTTCGCGGTGCGGGCCGTCGCCCACTAGCGCCAGGCGAGCGTTAGGAATAGATTCGAGCACGGGCTTAATCCGGTCGATTTCTTTTTCGGCAGAGAGGCGGCCAATGTAGATGAGGATAGGCGCTTCTGGATGCGTTTGAGTGTGACCTTGGGTGAGACGCGATCGCATTTCGTCACTGCGCAAATCCGGGCGAAACAGCACCGTATCTACCCCCTTTTGCCACACTTGTACCCGCTCAATATCGTGCGCCGTTAGCTCCTTTTGCATAGCGGTAGAGGTACATAGGTTAATCTCAGCCTTATTGTGCATTGCCTTTAGCAGCTCCCACAGCACCCCTTCCAACATGCCAAGGTTGTAATGCTCTAAATACTTCGGCAAATGTGTGTGATAAGAAGCCACCAGCGGAATATTCAGCGAGCGGCTGTAATAAATGCCGCCCAGCCCGAGCACGGCTGGATTGACCACATGAATCAAGTCTGGGTTGAATTCTTCTATGGCCTCACGCATAGAGGGCCGGGGAAACGCCAACTTTAGCTCTGGATACAGCGGTAGGGGAAACCCAGAAACGCCCTTCACCTGGGCTCCTTTGTATTCGCGCAGACCGCCGTCTGGGCAAAACACACACACTTCGTTGCCAAAATCTTGCAAATGCTCGACAGTGTGCTTCAAGCGAGTCACAATGCCGTCAACTTTAGGGAGAAAGGTCTCTGTAAAAATTGCAATGCGCATAAAGGTAAGCCGGACTTAGAGTGAAAGAGTTAGCGAGAAAGAGTTAATAAAAAGGCCAGCTCACAAACGGGACTCTCCCGACTGTAAACCGACCCTTCAGCTAGTAGATAGCCATTCATCTGTAAGATAGCCTACCGATGCCAGCTCACGGTTGGCATAATCTGATTTTTATCGACCCGGTGCTTGTATTTAATGGCTGTATTTAGCACCGAATCAAGCAGCGAGTCGGAGAGCAAATGAGGCTCTAATCCCAAATCAATCAGCTTGGTATTTTTGGCATTAAAGTAGTGCTCTTCCGCTTCAACCCGAGGATTATCCAAGTTCGTGACTTCTACATCTAGGCCCAGGGTGGTACCGGCTTTTTTCACCATCATTGCCAGGTCGTTGATGCTAAACATTTCGGTGAACTGGTTAAAGACGCGGAACTCACCCGCATCGGCTGGATTCTCACAGGCGATTTCGACGCAGCGAACGGTGTCGCGAATGTCGAGCAGGGCGCGGGTTTGGCTACCTTTGCCGTATACCGTCAGCGGGTGACCCACAGCGGCCTGAATGCAGAAGCGGTTGAGCGCGGTACCAAACACGCCGTCATAGTCGAGGCGATTGATCAGCAGCTCATCCATTCCGGTTTCTTCCGTTAGTACACCGTACACGATGCCCTGGTTGAGGTCGGTTGCCCGCAGGCCCCAAATTTTGCAGGCAAAGTGAATGTTGTGGGTGTCGTGAACCTTGCTGAGGTGATAGAACGACCCTGGACTCTTGGGGTAAGGCAGGGTGTCTTTGCGGCCATTATGCTCAATGGTGATGTAGCCTTCTTCGATGTCGATGTTGGGCGTACCGTATTCGCCCATGGTGCCCAGCTTGATTAGATGGCACTCAGGGAAATGGTCGCGTAGCACATACAACAGGTTGAGGTTGCCCAGCACATTGTTAGCTTGGGTCATGACCGCATGTTCGCGGTCAACCATCGAGAAGGGGGCCGAACGCTGCTCACCAAAGTGAACGACCGCGTCTGGTTTAAACTGGAGCATTGAGCGCTCTAGGAAGGGGTAGTTGTTAACATCGCCAATGAATAGCTCGATGTCTTTCCCGGTGAGATCCTTCCAGCGCTGAAGTCGGGTTTGAATAGGGGCGATGGGAGTCAGGGTCTCTGACTGGAGTTCCATGTCCCAGAGCCGCCTGACGAGGCTGTCTAGAATCGCGACATCGTGACCTTTATTGGAGAGGTAGAGCGCTGTAGCCCAGCCGCAGTATCCATCTCCGCCGATTACTAAGACTCTCATGCTGCTTCTTTATGAAACCTTTAATAATGACCTTTGCTGTTGCTCAATTTATCAGGTTTGGGGGCAAGGTTGCGTAGTTTCTTGTAATGGAGGTTGTTTATAAATAAGGAACATACCTGTCAAAAGTGCTGAATGCAGACTTTCTTTTAAAGGGCTGAGCGCATTGTTACAGCAGGTTTTGAGATGTTTTTAGGCATGATGATAACGAGTTTCAATCCGTCCTTTATTTTCTGCTGAGACGGGATCGAAAATTAATTGAGGAAATTAAGGCGCGTTTAAGGCAGCTTTAAAGTTTGCAAATAGCTGGCTGCAAAGACAGTAAAAAACGTCTGTCTGCGGAGATATTTTGAGTCTTATTTTGTTCAGATTTACGACTGGTCGAGTTGGAGAACCAGCAGGCTGGTGTCTTGTTCGGGGGCAAAATTGTCGTCACTCATCATCAGTAGGCTTTTATGCCCGTTGGGTAAGGTAGGGCCAAACGTCATGGCTTCGTAGTTTTGCAAAGGGAGGGGCAGCGTGGCTAAATCAAGCACTAGTTTTTTGCGAATGGGATTGATGCTGCTGGTATCGCCTTGCAGGGAGGCGATCGCACTAATATCTGTCGCTCCGCCCGACGCCAACTGATACAGCTTCAGGGCAAATCCTTGAAAGCCATAAGAGCGCTCTAGCCCCAGAAAATGCCCGCTTTGATCGAGCACAGCCAGCTCCGAAAGACCATGCAGAATGCCGCCTGTGGGGGCTAAGTCCATTTCGTACAGGTGCTCGGAAATAATTGTGGTTTGATAGGGGTCAATGGTGTAGTGGAGCAGGCGATTTTTGTAGGGAATTTCTGGCGCAAAGTCGAGGTCTTGGAGCAAAGGCCCTTCGGTCGCGACAAACAGGCGGTAGGGCTCATAAATGCCGCCTGTACCGGACGAAACGTTGATCGCAAGGGATTCAAAGCTCAAATTTTCTTGAACGCCCTGGGTTTGAACGGCTTTCTCGCTCTCTCCATCTGCGGCTTCATCTGCGGCCTCATCTGTGGCTTCCACGAGCAGACTATCGGGCAGGTATCGAGTCGGAATCGGAATGGCCGTTTGGAGCTGACCGGTAGCCAGATCGTATTCGCCAATCGCGGGGGCGATTTGTCTACTGGGGGAGCCTTCGATAGAGATCAGCAAGGTGCTGCGAGGCGTCAGCGCCATGCCTTCCGGATCGAGTTCACCAGCGGCGAAGGGATTGCCCTGGTTGTCCTTTAGGTAGGTGACGGATTCAATGCTGAGGCTTGGAGCAGGGGTGCTAAGGCCGGTAGCCGTAAGTGTGTAGAAGTGGGGGCGATCGCGGCTATCAGACAGGGCGTAAAGGCGATCGCGGCTGATATCGTAGGCAATTGCCGAAATTCCACCGACTGGCTCACCGTCAAAGCTTTGTTTGGGCAATACATAGCTGCCCACCAGCGTGGTCGAAATATCGAGAAATAAGCGATCTTCTGCCTTGACCTGGGGCAGGGCGCAGCCGCTGAGCAATATCAAGGCGAGCAACCCACAAACTAAAGATTTCAACGGTTTCAATACCCAGTGAGCGTTCGGCGTTCGGGGCATCGGCGCGGGTTGATCAAAAGCCATTAAGCAGCGGTGGATAATTCTATCGCCCTCAGAATAAATGATTTACTACAGCAGCGGAATTCAATATAGGCTGATTTTTATTATATCTATTGATGGTGACGGGCTTAGATGAACCAGGGCTGGACGTATATTGACCGGGTAAAATCTGCCGCCGTCGGGCAAACGGTGCTGGCCTTTTATACGCAGTGCTACCGGCATTCTAATGATGAAGAATGGCAGGGCAGAATTGAGCGAGGGCAGGTTCTACTGGGAGGGCGCTCTGTTAGCCCGCAGCAAATTTTGGCAAAGGGCGATGAGCTGTCTTACTATCGTTCGCCCTGGCAAGAGCCGGAAGTGAGGCTGGATTTTGAGGTGCTGTATGAGGACGAGGATTTGTGGGCGATCGCCAAACCCTCCGGCTTGCCCGTCCTACCCGGCGGCGGCTTTTTAGAACATACCGTGCTTCACCAAATGCGGCAGCGCTACCCTAGCGAAAGGCCCGTGCCAGTTCATCGGTTGGGGCGAGGAACCTCTGGGGTGATGCTGGTAGCCAAGTCTCAAGCGGCTAGAGCACAGCTATCTCGGCAGTTTAGGGTGCGATCGCTTAGCAAACTCTACCGCGCATTAGTTGGCCCAGCTACCGTAGATGATTTGCCCGATGGCTTTAGCTGCCCGCATCCCATCGGCAAACTTCCTCACCATCGGCTTGGCTATCTGTATGGATACGACCCAGCCGGTCTGGCTTCTCGTAGTGACGGCAGGGTTCTACAGCGCCGAGCGCACTCAACCTTACTAGAAGTTTCAATTTCAACCGGCAGACCTCACCAGATTCGCATTCATTTAGCCACAGCAGGCTACCCTCTCTTGGGCGATCCACTGTATCCAGCAGGCGGCATCCCCGACCCAAACGGTTCAGCAACTCCCGGTGACTGTGGCTATCACCTCCATGCCCACCAGATCGCGTTCGCCCATCCTCGCACCGGGAAAACTTTATCCGTCGAGGCTCAACCGCCTACCCTGTTGCAAATTCAAAGAGCACTCACACATGCCCCAGCCTGACTATATCCTTTACGCCCAACATGGCTGGGCCGATATCGATCGTGGTATCGGCCAGTTAGCAAAGCAAGTTGCTAGCCCGAATGCCAAAGTGATTGTGCCTAATTTAGGATTTGTGAATACCTGGATTCGGATTGCGCCGTTGATTGAGCGAGTAGAGGCGATCGCACTCCAAACCCAAGCCGAGCATCCGGGCATTCCGCTACGAATTGTTGGGCACTCGATGGGTGGCCTGATTTGGCTAGAGGTGCTGTCGCGCCATCCAGAATGGTGGCCGTTAGTAGAGTCTTTTGTGCTGGTGGGCTCGCCAGTGGGCGGGGCCGACTTGAGCCGGATGATCGATCCGTTGAATTTAGGAATTGGCATTGCGAGAGATCTGGGCCAGAACCGGCGGGCGATCGCCGAACAAATTGCCGCCAAAGTGCCGACGCTGGTCATTGCAGGCAATTTTGACGGCGGCAGTGACGGCGTGGTGCCCATAGAATGCACAAGGTTTCACTACGCTAGCTATGTGAGTATCCACAATATTGACCATGCTCGCATGAAGAAAGATCCGGCAGTGGCGAATATTATTCAACAGTTTTGGCAGAGTAACCAACATCTGTGTGTGCCAAGTCCGGTAGAGAGTCAGTGCGATCGCGTTATCCGCCAGCTTCAGGCTATTCCTGGCATGACCGATGCCCACTATCGCGGCTTTGATAAGTCAGAGCTATGGTCGCTCATACCTCATGGCTTGGCGCTACGTACATGGCGCAGTCGGCTAGGCATTCACCATGTGTTTTTGTCTAATATGATGGGCGACTGTTTGTTTGCCGGGTTTGTCGGCTGGCCGCATACGCAAGATTTGTACAACGCCCTATGCGAGATTCGAGAGAATTAAATCTCACAATAATCTGTTGCAGTCAGGCTGTTTTTACCTGTCCTACTGCTAATGTTTGAGGTCGCTTAGTGAATCTTTTCAGGTTTTGTTCGTATTGAGCAATGAGATTGGCTTTAGGCAAATTTCGACTGGAGCCAATGGGCTTAATCCGAACGCCGCAGGCACTGCAAATGCTGGCCTTCCTTAGATCGGCAACTTTCCATTTTTTCCAGTTAACCGGCTCGCAGGTAATCTCCTGTGGTTCGGCTGTATTCACGATAATTTCTATAGAGCCAGTTGGCTTAGTCAGCGGCAGCGCATTCTGCACGGTAACAGGTTTTTCTGCGACAGATTTTTCTGCAACAGGTTTTTCTGCAACAGGTTTTTCTGCAACAGATGTATCCGTGATAGCTTGCTTGAGAGTTCCTTTGTCAACGACGCTTTTCTCTCGGGTGGCAATATGCAAGCCAAAGGCCCAAACCAGACTAAATCCAGAGCTGTACATCAGGCCGGTAATCGCAACCGTTAATGCCTGATCGATGAGTTTGATATTCATGATGAACGCTGTTTATGAACGACTCAACACTGATGCTGTGAAATGATACTGTGAAATGATGCTGTGAAAGGCCCTTACAAAAGCTGTTGGCAGTAGTCATGCAACAGCTAAACTCGATTTGTAGTTCATACGTACTGTATCACAGCTTTGACTAAACGGCGAAAAATCTAGGCGCTGCGTAAGGCCACGATCGGGTCTAGCTTGGCAGCCTGGCGGGCAGGTACCACGCCAAAGAAAAGGCCAATGGTGCCTGAGACGCCGACCGCTACGACAACAGCGACCAAAGAGACGCCTGCTTCAAAGGGCGAGAAGGCCGCAATCAGAAAAATGCCGCTGACGCCTAGACCCGTGCCAACCAGCCCGCCAATTGCCGAAAGAATGACGGCTTCGATCAGGAACTGGCTGAGGATGTCGCTTTGGGTTGCGCCGATGGCTTTGCGCAGGCCGATTTCTTGGGTGCGCTCGCGAACCGAAACTAGCATGATGTTCATAATGCCGATGCCGCCCACAAAAAGAGAGATTGAGGCGATCGCAGCTAACATCAGCGTCAAGGCCCCGGTCACTGTGTTTGCAATATCTAGCAAAGTGTCTTGACTTTGAATATAAAAATCATCGCCGCCCGTAATCTGGTGCCGCAATCGCAACAGATTCGTTACCTGAAACTCCGCCGTCTCCATCTCTTCTTGACTATTGGCCGATACTGAAATAAATCCAACATCAATGCCATAGGGAGAGGTTCGCCCTACAATCCGGCTGGCCAGGGTGGTAATTGGCACCATCACCGCATCGTCGTAGTCTAGACCCAGGCTGGATCCTTTCTTTTCTAAAATGCCAACAATCTCGAAGGTGATTCCCTTAATCCGAATCTGTTCTCCTAGCGGGCTGCGCGTTTCAAACAGCCGCTCAGCTAGGGTGCTGCCAACCACGGCAACTAAACTGTTGGAGCGCTGATCGAGATCGTTGAGGAAACGGCCCTGGGCGACTTCAAAGCTGCGCACGGTGAGGAACCCTTCAGTTGTCCCAACGACGCTAGTATTGGTATTGCGATTGCGGTAGGTGACAATGCCTTGAGTCGTTTTTTCGGCGGCGACCGCAGTGACCGAAGGCACCTGGGTTTCGATGGCGTTTGCGTCTGCCACCACTAAAGTGCGCGGTATATCCAAATCTCCTAGCTGCCGGGCTTCTCGGTTGCCTGGCACAATAAACAGCACGTTTGGCCCCAGGCTTTGCAATTGGCCGTTCACATATTTTTGCGCGCCCTCGCCAATCCCAATCATGGCAATCACCGAAGCATTGCCAATAATGATGCCGAGCATCGTCAAGCTGCTGCGGAGCTTATTAGCGCTCAGCGTTTTAGCAGCCATTTTTAAACTTTCAGCAAAATCCATTAGGGAGGCGATCGCAGAGTACCTCTATAGCCTAGCTAATTTCTCGTTTAGTTCGAGTACGATACAGAAGTCTACTTTGGCCACGCCTAATTGTTTTGCGATCGCTATGGCTCCTCTAATTCAATTTAAAAAAGTCACTAAAATTTACGGCAGTGGTAATACTGAAGTCCGCGCCCTGTGGGAGGTGGACATGACTATTCAACGGGGTGAGTACTGTTCTATTATGGGGCCGTCTGGCTCTGGTAAATCTACCGCGATGAATATGGTGGGTTGCCTTGACCAGCCGACGAGTGGCGAATATTTGTTTGATGGTCAGGATGTGGCTCAGCTCCCTGAAGATGATTTAGCCCACATTCGCAATCGTAAAATAGGCTTTGTTTTTCAGCAGTTTCATTTGCTCGCCCACCTCAGCGCTCAAGAAAATGTCGAGCAGCCAATGATGTATGCGGGCGTTTCTAGCCTGGAACGTAAGCGGCGGGCGGCGGATGCGCTTGCTCAAGTCGGGCTAGGAAATCGACTGCATAATAGACCTAATCAGCTTTCTGGTGGGCAGCAGCAGCGGGTTGCGATCGCCCGCGCCATTGTCAACCAACCCCTGCTAATCCTGGCTGACGAACCCACCGGAGCACTCGACACCCAAACCACTCAAGATGTCATTAATATCTTCTCAGAGTTAAACAACAGCGGCATTACCGTGGTCATGGTCACTCACGAACCCGACGTTGCCCGCCTGACTAATCGAGTGGTGTGGTTTCGCGATGGCGAAGTTGTCAATCCCCATTTAGATCCATCTGATTTGGCCAGCGTTACGGCAGTGCCTTCAGTGGTAAGTAGCGCTTTGTAGGCAACTTTGACACCGAGCAGGCGCGATCGCTCGCTTGGTTCAACTGCGATCGCACGTCACCACCCTGTCTATTGTCAGGCGAAAAAACATTTTGTATGGGCGTTTATAGAAGTTGAATCCTCTGTAAACAGCTCTAGTTGCTATTCCTTTGCTAACCGTATTGGTCAAAAAGCAGCGTCGTTAACAAAACAGCTCTTTCGGGCATCTTGAAGTCATTATAAAGAAGTCGTTACGTAAGCCTGCGAGATGATGCCAACGCCTTGGTTGGTATGCACTCATGCCCGCAATCAAACACATTCCGCTCGCCTCCTTGAGAACTGCGATATGCCAAGCCAATCGATTATCCAGGCTCTGACTGAAAGAATCCAAGCCCATAAGCAAAGTCAGTTTACTGGAGTAGTTAATATCAACCTGGGTAACACTGCACAGTGGTCTATCTATTTTCATATGGGCCGAATGGTATGGGCAAATTCACGCATACATCCCGTCCGGCGATGGCACCGTCAAATGCGAAAGCACTGCCCTCAACTGGTCGAGGCGGTCACCCAGCATAAAAACGACCAGACCACTATACTCTACGCAGAACTGCACTATAGTAGGCTGGTCGAGCGCGTACGAAAAGGCGAGCTTAACCGTATTAACGTGGCCAAAGCGGTAGAAGATTACCTTTCGGAAATTCTGTTTGACATTGTTCATCAAGGCACGTTGTGTCACCTACAGTCAAAGCGAGGGTTTACGCTAGTTGATGTCGAAAAGCGATTGTCTAACAGTCTTTTTTTGATTGTGCGAGCAGAGCAAGCCTGGCAGCAAACCCGATACGACTGGCAAGCCTGGCAGCAAGCTGAGCTAGTAAAATGCTCGCCCAATTTAGCGCCGGTGTTCGGCCAGCCAGCCGAACTTAGAAACCGAACATCGGCAGCCGTCTATCAACATTTGGTGAGTGTGGTTGATGGCCAGCAGACGTTTAGAGACATTTCTGTGCGCTTGAATCAGCCTTTACTGCCGCTGACTCGACGCATCATTCCCTACATTCGTCAGGGCGTGATGGGTTTGGTAAGAGTCGATGATCTGGAGATGGAAGCAAGCGCTCGTCAACCGCCTGCCCTCAGCACGGATGATTGGACAACGAACATAGCCAAGGGTGCCTCTCGCCTACAAACAGCTCAAAAACTGGCCTACCCCAGTCTTGAAGCTGAGACTAATGAGGATGAAAATCATTGGCGATCGCACCTTTCTATGCCCGCGAAGGTCAAACTCCATAGCGACGCGCCATTAATTATTTACATAGACGATAGTCCCAAAGACAGCAAATTGATGGGCGACATTCTACAGAGTGCAGGCTTTCGCTTCCAAAATATCCAAGAACCTACTCATGCGTTGCCATTGCTGATTGAACATAAGCCCCAGATGATTTTTCTAGATCTGGTGATGCCTGTAGCCAATGGCTATGAAATTTGCTCTCAGGTGAGACGGGTGTCGCTGTTCAAAGACATTCCGATTGTGATTGTCACCAGTAATGACTCTATCTCTGATCGAGTGCGGGCAAAAATGGTAGGGGCTTCTGGCTTTTTGGGTAAGCCTATTCAGCGCGCCAAAGTACTGAAGGTTGTGCATAAGTTAATTGGAAGCAGCGACCACAAGGCTAGCGAGATTGTCAATACGGCGGTGGCCAAAGCGGGTAGAAAAGCAGATAGTCCAGTAAAATCTGCTTCGGTACGGGCAGCCACGCCATAAAGCTCAGATCGTAAAGCTGAGACCGTACGGACTGCTCAATCAAGGTATCAACTGGCACAAAAACTGACAGGGTAGGTTCTGGGTTCCGATACAGTAAAAGGAACCTACTGAAACGTTGCAGATGCCATGAAACGGCTCACTCACTACCATGCCTGTTGGGTGCTATTGGCTTCAATGGGTATCAATATTAGTTCTTTGGCCGCTAGTTCCCTGGCGGCTACGGCTTTTACCAGCGGGGCGTCAGGTGCTTTAAGCCCAGATGGGCGAAATACTGAGGTAGCTCAGGCCGTGACGGCGGCTGATAGCGCTTTAGAAGAAGGCATTAATTTTGTTCGCGAAGGCAATACAGAAGCTGCCATTGACGCTTTTGAGCGGGCGGTTGCCCTTGATTCCAACTCAGCCGCTGCTCACTATAATCTAGGACTCGCGCTTCGCCAAAGCAATCAGTTACAGTCAGCGGCCAATTCATTTTGGCAGGCGACTCAGGCCGATCCTGATTTTGCGCTGGCCTATGTCAATTTGGGGGCTGCCCTGCTAGAAGGCGATAATTTGACGCAGGCGCAAAGCTATCTGAATCGGGCGTTAGAAATAGCGCCTCAGATGGGGATGGCGCACTACAATAAGGGCCTTTTGCAGCAGCGAGAAGGCGACCAGACGGCAGCGCTTGAGTCTTTTGAGCGGGCGATCGCATACAGCCCATCCGCCGCCGAACCGCACTATCATGCTGGCGTCATTTACCTGAGCCAGGGGCAATATGCAGCAGCGCAGCGGGCGTTTGAGAATGCGATCGCCCTTAACGGCAATTACGCCGAAGCTTACTACAACCTGGGTGTGGCGCTAGTGCGTCAAGGAAATTTAGAAGCCGCCTTGAGTAAATTCTCTTCAGCGTTTGAGCTGCAACCAACCTTTGCCCATGCTTACTATGCTCAAGCTTCAGCCTTGACTCGTTTGCAGCGCTACGACGAGGCCAAGTCTCGCATTCAATCAGCCATCAACATTTACGTTTCTCAAAACAACGCGCAGTGGGCCAGCCTGGCTCAGCGTCAGCTTACCTACATCGAAGGTCTACAGAACAATCCGTAGACCTTATTTAGCTGTTTTTATAAGCCGTCCAGCTCAAAAGCACGGGTATTGCCACTTTCCAGCGCCGCCAAATTTTTTCTGAGCTGAGACCATACCAGGCCCGCACTCAGTAAAACCATCGGCAAAGCCATGCCGTAAGCAATCAAAGAGGTGAACCCAAAAATACACATGCCAGAGGCCAAAAATATGCAGCTTCCCAAACAAATACCGGCAAAGGGCAACTGTATATCGAGCCCTCTAAGTTTAGAGATAGAACGAGTAGAGCGATTTTGGTACCAGTCACCGACCGTTTGCTGAAGGACGGTAGAAAAGGCAAAGCCGGATGTAATCGCGATAAATAAACCCGCTACTAAGGCAAAGTAAGGCGGCGTTTGAGGATAGTACATGGGAAAAATACCGTTGGCTAAATGACGCTTGTTAATGAATGTAAATAGATTATACAGAACTGCGATGATCCGCAGCGATGTCTGACTCAGAAGTGTTCAAACTCTTTTGGTATAGACATCCTGCCCGTCAGACTTGTCAGATCAGTTGGCTCAGATAATTTGAAACTACCTGCGATCGCCATTAAAAGCGCCAGCCAGCTCTGCGGGTACCAAAGCCGCCGCTCGCTCTTTAGAAAAATCAGCCAGAGCGTCCCAGGCAGCACTGAGAATTCGATCGGGCTGTAGGTCGCCTTTTACCAAGCTCCACAGTCGCCGAACTTCGTCTGTATGAAGCCGGTTGTCTTCGGTTAGCGCTAGCACTATTTGCTGCCTGAGATATTTTCCTTCATCTGACATTAAGAACTGGAACCCCATTCCCGCCGTGGGGATGATGTCAAAACTGTCATCCGATTGGGCAATCATCAACAGATTTTCGAGCCGTTCCCATTGCAATTGGCCATCTTTAAACAGCACTTCAATTAAGCGCCGCCTGAGTGAAGGCGTCTCAGCGGTCAATAAGCGCCTTGCCACGTAGGGATAGGCAATTTCGACAATTTTGAAATTAGGATCGAGGCTCAGGGCCAGTCCTTCTTGGGTCACCAAAGAGCGAATAATTAACGCGAACTTAGCTGGTACGCGAAAGGGATATTCGTACATTACCTCGGAGAATTGGTCGGTAATGGATTTGAAGTTAAAGTCGCCAACGCTTGCGCCAATGGCGTCTGAAAAAACGGCTTCTAAGGCGGGCACAATTGGCCTGACATCTACATCTGGCGTGAGGAAGCCAAGTTTGACGAAGTCGGCGGCTAAGTCTGCATAGTCACGGTTGATGAGATGAACAACCGAATCAACCAGGGTTTCTTTGGTGTCTTGGTCGAGCTGGTCGGTCATGCCAAAGTCAATATAGGCCATGCGACCATCTTCCATCGCAAATAGATTGCCTGGATGAGGGTCGGCGTGAAAGAAACCAAATTCTAGTAATTGTCGTAGACCAGAAGAGACGCCAATTTCTACTAGATCGTTAGTGGCTAAGCCCGCCTGCTTTACCCGCTCAGTATCGGTGAGTTTGAAGCCGTTAATCCATTCCATGGTCAGAACATGGGCAGTGCTGTAGGCCCAAAAAATAGAAGGGACTTTCACCAGCGGCTCGTCTTTGAAGTTGGCGGCAAATCGCTCGGCGTTGCGGCCTTCGTTCAGGTAATCGACTTCTTCAAATAGCTTGCTGCCAAACTCGTCAACAATCAGCGTTAGGTCGTGGCCTAAGTTCAGCGGGAGCCATGGAGCAATCCAGCCTGCGGCCCATCGCAAGATGTAAAGGTCACGGCAGATGATTGGCATCAGGTTGGGCCTTTGCACTTTTACGGCCACGTCTTCGCCGCTGAATAGCCTAGCTTTGTATACCTGACCCAAGCTGGCGGCGGCGACGGGCTCAGCAGAAAAGGCACTGAATATTTCTTCGGGCATTCTTTCCAAATCACGGTAGATAATTTGGCGGGCAATCTGGTTAGAGAAGGGGGGGAGCTGGTCTTGCAGCTTAATCAGCTCGTCTAAAAAGCTGGGTTTGATCAGGTCGGGTCGAGTGGAGAGGGCCTGGCCGACTTTGATAAATGTGGGGCCGAGCTTGGTTAAAATTTGCCGGAGGCGAATGGCTCGGCGGGCTTGGTTGGCAATAGTTCGATGGAAGAAATGGTCACTTAGCAGGCTGAGGGCGAAGGTGCCGAGCATCCAGGAAACGGTTAGGGTGCGCCAAATGATGATCAAAGGACGCCAGCGGTAGTATCGGGCGATCGCCCGCCAATCGTAACGGCGCATGTATCGGGGGTCGTTGGCCGGTTGCGTCTCAGTAAAATCTGTCATAGTGGCGAAGGTCACACGCTTCAATTCCCAAAGTTGAAAACGCTTAGCCTAATTAGCCACAGCATTTACAATCTTCTTCATCTTAGTATACAAAACTTGTGCGGGGGGTTGAACGAGTTTCAATCCCTCAGAGAGGTTTGGTTTCGTTGCGACGCCGCGTCGGCAGCGTTCCCCCACGGATCTTCATTAAGTTTCAATCCCTGAGAGGGGTTTGGTTTCGTTGCGACTCGCTATTTTCTGCGAGATAAGTGCGGCATCAAAGTTTCAATCCCTGAGAGGGGTTTGGTTTCGTTGCGACGTGAGTGGGAGGTGGTCTGTCTGCCGATGGAGTATGTTTCAATCCCTGAGAGGGGTTTGGTTTCGTTGCGACACCAATGGCGATCGCCACATCTTCCAGCGGCTGGTTAGTTTCAATCCCTGAGAGGGGTTTGGTTTCGTTGCGACTGGGCACTGGCGACACCGGCGAGGGCGATCGCACTCACCAAGTTTCAATCCCTGAGAGGGGTTTGGTTTCGTTGCGACGATTTCAACTGACTCAATCACCTCTTCACCCAAATGTTTTAATCCCTGAGAGGGGTTTGGTTTCGTTGCGACCGTGTTATTTTCTTGCAGCACAATATAGCACTACCGTTTCAATCCCTGAGAGGGGTTTGGTTTCGTTGCGACATGGATAAACCAACCCAACTGCAAAGATAAGAAAGTTTCAATCCCTGAGAGGGGTTTGGTTTCGTTGCGACCAACTATTTATGGGGGTATACCAATCTTCATTGCGTTTCAATCCCTGAGAGGGGTTTGGTTTCGTTGCGACTTACCATTTGATTCAAAACGCCTTCAAGCCCGTCTGTTTCAATCCCTGAGAGGGGTTTGGTTTCGTTGCGACCCATTGCCCCTTGATTGAGCTTTGCCTTGCTGATTGCTTTAGTTTCAATCCCTGAGAGGGGTTTGGTTTCGTTGCGACTCGCCTAGCCCCGCCCTTGACAGTAGTAATGAATTTGAAGGTTTCAATCCCTGAGAGGGGTTTGGTTTCGTTGCGACGAGCCGATGGATGGAATGATTTATCACTGCTGATCAGCTTCGTTTCAATCCCTGAGAGGGGTTTGGTTTCGTTGCGACGAAATTTACTTCTTTCCAATAGTCCAGCGGCACCTGGTTTCAATCCCTGAGAGGGGTTTGGTTTCGTTGCGACATGGAGGCGATCGCGTTGGCATGGATTGGAAGCCTGAATACACGGTTTCAATCCCTGAGAGGGGTTTGGTTTCGTTGCGACCAGACATATTAAAACTCCAAGTCTAAGATCAGCTCGTTTCAATCCCTGAGAGGGGTTTGGTTTCGTTGCGACCTTTGAGACATTGATTAATTGATGGTGCCTGGAGGTTTCAATCCCTGAGAGGGGTTTGGTTTCGTTGCGACATTTCGACTGGGCCACAGTACCGCCCGGCTGAGCCGTTTCAATCCCTGAGAGGGGTTTGGTTTCGTTGCGACGTCGAGGCCGTTACCTCCCAGATACCAAATCTCAGTTTCAATCCCTGAGAGGGGTTTGGTTTCGTTGCGACGCTTCCCCCTTCTTTTTTTTGCGTTTGAAGGTTACGTTTCAATCCCTGAGAGGGGTTTGGTTTCGTTGCGACGGCTTCCGGCCCTGAAAGATGGAGTGTATATGGAGGTTTCAATCCCTGAGAGGGGTTTGGTTTCGTTGCGACACACTAGGCCAAGGTACGAAGGCCCCATCACGTACGTTTCAATCCCTGAGAGGGGTTTGGTTTCGTTGCGACCCGTTGGGAGAGCCTCTTGTAGAGGGGTTTTCGTCGTTTCAATCCCTGAGAGGGGTTTGGTTTCGTTGCGACTGGCTAGCCACCAATTCTGCTTGTCCCCTATATTGTTTCAATCCCTGAGAGGGGTTTGGTTTCGTTGCGACGATGTGGGCTACAGCGGCATCCATGCGCTAGCAGCGTTTCAATCCCTGAGAGGGGTTTGGTTTCGTTGCGACGCCGGACTATAGCCCTGAGTCGTCGCCTAGCTACGTTTCAATCCCTGAGAGGGGTTTGGTTTCGTTGCGACACATAGATTAAAACACGAATAAACGTAGGTAGCTAACGTTTCAATCCCTGAGAGGGGTTTGGTTTCGTTGCGACACCGAGAGCATGATCTGGCCTACGATCAAAGGCTAGTTTCAATCCCTGAGAGGGGTTTGGTTTCGTTGCGACCCTAAAGAGCGATCGCCCGGATCTTTCAAACCTGTTTCAATCCCTGAGAGGGGTTTGGTTTCGTTGCGACCATGACTAACGAGGCCATCGTACACGCGCTGAACGGTTTCAATCCCTGAGAGGGTTTTGGTTTCGTTGCGACTTTCTATTGGCGCACCACCTACGCTTACTGAGAAATAGCTAGGTTTCAATCCCTGAGAGGGGTTTGGTTTCGTTGCGACGAGTCAATTCCCCGGTCATCGCCCCACCTACTTTGTTTCAATCCCTGAGAGGGGTTTGGTTTCGTTGCGACTTCCACGCCAGCTCAGCAGACGTTACGCAGCGTGTTTCAATCCCTGAGAGGGGTTTGGTTTCGTTGCGACCGCTGCGCTTGTTGCCAGCCGAGTCCATTGACTGAGTTTCAATCCCTGAGAGGGGTTTGGTTTCGTTGCGACCCGGAAGAAATAGAAGAGTTAGAGCGCTTAAATAAGTTTCAATCCCTGAGAGGGGTTTGGTTTCGTTGCGACGCTGCCGCCTGCGGCATTGGCATACTCTTTGTCAGTTTCAATCCCTGAGAGGGGTTTGGTTTCGTTGCGACCGCAAGGCACTTTCATCCGTACTGTCCGGGATACCGTTTCAATCCCTGAGAGGGGTTTGGTTTCGTTGCGACTACGATCGCACCTTTCGCGCTTATCTCTGCACTCCGGTTTCAATCCCTGAGAGGGGTTTGGTTTCGTTGCGACTTGGGGTAGACCCTGGCGCGCCCCCAGTTGATCCGTTTCAATCCCTGAGAGGGGTTTGGTTTCGTTGCGACCTCAATCGAAATGCTGTATGTATTTACAGGGTCAGTGTTTCAATCCCTGAGAGGGGTTTGGTTTCGTTGCGACGTGGATTCGTAAACGGGTACCGCCCCAGCACGCCGTTTCAATCCCTGAGAGGGGTTTGGTTTCGTTGCGACTGACGATGAAACACAAGGCGGCTATTGTGATAAGGCGTTTCAATCCCTGAGAGGGGTTTGGTTTCGTTGCGACGCCAGATGTGATGTCCGGGCCATTTGACATCTACGTTTCAATCCCTGAGAGGGGTTTGGTTTCGTTGCGACGTTATAGTGGTTGCTGATTGGGTGGCGCTAGGCCCAGTTTCAATCCCTGAGAGGGGTTTGGTTTCGTTGCGACTGGCTTCCGATGCCGAGCCACTCAGCGAAGCCGAACAACAAGGTTTCAATCCCTGAGAGGGGTTTGGTTTCGTTGCGACGTGAGGGTTCGTCCGTCGTCGTTGTGTTGAAGTATGTTTCAATCCCTGAGAGGGGTTTGGTTTCGTTGCGACGATTGATGGATTACACGCCCGCTACAATCACAGAGTTTCAATCCCTGAGAGGGGTTTGGTTTCGTTGCGACGCGAAACAGCTCGATAAGCGAGTCTTCACGGATGGTTTCAATCCCTGAGAGGGGTTTGGTTTCGTTGCGACAAGAAGGCCAGGGTCAATAACACTCGTAGAAGATTGTTTCAATCCCTGAGAGGGGTTTGGTTTCGTTGCGACGTCTAGGCTCGTGCTTTCCTGCTTCCCAATCTTGGTTTCAATCCCTGAGAGGGGTTTGGTTTCGTTGCGACGGTGGGCTTTGGAAAGGCTTGATGTATTTGGTTTTCAAGGTTCCGATGCGCGAAGCATCTTGAATATAGCATTTTAGGATGTGAAAAGCAGCTTTTAAGTTGAGCAAAAATTCCTTTAGCCCAGAACTGAGGAGGTTTATAAGCATTGCGCGAACC
>JBAQZP010000137.1:0-32655 GCA_049791095.1 Phormidesmis sp. | reverse complement strand
AATGGAATATCATCCACCCGCTCGTTCCCTATTAGCTCTGCCATAGCTGCTATGCCTTGATATAACTTGGCTTCATTATGCAGGCCGCTATTTGATTTTCTCCACTTTTATTTCAGCGAACCGTGAGGCGCGGGCTACATGGAACCAAAAAGCTATCAGGAGTACATTGTCGGCGTGATGACCATGGATGTAGAAGGCAAAGACTCCGAACGCTTCCTAGACTGTGTAACTAGGGCTGTCAGCAAGTTTGAGCGTACTATCGCCAATCTCCTTCGCGTACGTGTAGATACACTCTCCTTTGAAGGGCCGCATCTATTACCAACAGCCGGAGCCTACGCGCCGCTTGACTTTCTCCGCATAGGCATAACCGAAAAGACAGAGCGAGACGTCCATTTTCTGCTTATCATCACCGAAGTGGACTTGTCCTCAACTTCATTTGCTTCTACCCTAGCGCTGCCTAGCCAGATAACAAACGTTGGCATTATCTCTACCAAACGGCTTAACCCTACATTTTGGGGAAATCTAGACGACAGATCGCTCACCATTCAACGGCTAGAAATTCTGTTGCTTCATATCTTTGGACACTTATTAAATCTCTCTTATTCTCAGCAGTCGAAAAATATCATGTATGACTTTGTAGGGATAGAAGAACTCGCTGATATGGTTCTTTTGACCGACCAGCAAAAGCAGAAGATGCGAAAGGCACTGCCAAGAGAAGCGCATGAGCGGATAAGTCGAAAAAGTCGGTGGCGGTTTGTTTTGCAGACGCTGGGTCGCGATTGGAAGAGTATTGCGATCGCGATCATCCGAGCCAATCCCTTCCGTCTCTTGGCCCGCCTGCCTACCATGATTACAGCCGCGCTCTCTACCATCATCTTTCTATTCTTCACCCCCGACATGTGGGATGTGGCTAGCACCGTCGAACTCTATCAGCTCATCTTGTTTTCCGTCATTGCCGTAGCCGCTGCGACCGCCGCCCTTTACCGGGCCTTTGCCTTTGGCAGCGTTCTTAGTCGCAACCGAAGGCTCGCCGAATCCACCGTCGTCACCAGCGCGGCGACTGTCCTTAGTCTACTGTTCACGATGACTCTTCTCTTCGCTATTTTCATGGGTCTCATTTACACAGGCACCGTTACTATCTTCCCACGTAAACTCATGGAAACCTGGCCCACCGTAGATCCTGCTGTGCGCACCATAGACCATATCAAGCTCAGCATATTCGTCGCTGCTTTAGGCGTACTAGCAGGCTCGCTCGGCGGTCGTGCCGATAGCGAGGGCCTTATACGCGGCGTTCTTTTTGTAGATGAAGAAGCCTAATACAGCGTCAAGTTGTGAATAAATTATGTTATTCAACACTCAGGTAGGCTAAGTTTAGGGTTTAAACGTGGAGTGACTAACTAGAAGATACCTTTAGTTCTAGAAACCCGGTGGCTTCGTCAAAGACGCGCTGGAACTGAGTTGTTGGGAGAAGGGCGATCGCAAGCTCAAGCGTCGTATACACCTGACAGCCATAAACCACATGCCCGCCTTTGCACTCACCTTGCGAATTTGCCACCATCATATGTAAGTGAACGCCATCGGCGCTGAGCATTCCAGAGAGGGTCAAAATTTCATGCTTGCCGGGCAGCGTTGTGTGAATGTCGTTACCGGCAAAACGTAAACACACTTCAGAGAGACTGCCGACTGCGCTCAGAATAACTCCAGCCCTGATCTGTTCTTTTTGGGCGATGGCTTCTAAATCTCGGCGGATGTCTGCGCCGGGGTTGAGCCTTAGGGCGATGGTTTCGATACTTCCCTTTGCAAGCATGGTTTATGTTCCTATTTTCGAGCTGTTATAGGCATGTTCTTGAACTTCATGCAGTGTCTCTGGCGGAACCTCACGTGCTCGGTACCGGCCCATCAATCCGTAGCTTAATAAGCCTAAACCCTCCCTAAAAACAAGTGTGTGCTTTGTAATTTCTGGGAGGCTGTCGTTGAGCGGGCTGGTGTGTGAGATGACTTGAAAGCCAAAACTTTGGAAAGTGAGGCGCGATCGCATCATATGCGCTGGGTCAGTCACCAAAATGATTTTATGAATGCCTTGGGGCGATCGCGGCTTAAGCATTGCCGCCGTAAACTCTGCGTTTTGATTGGTGGTGAGTGAGCAGGGTTCTGGTGCGATCGCCTCATCGGGCACCCCCGCCGCCCGCAGCGAATCCGTCATCAAAAGCGCGTCTCCATGACCACTCGGGACAATCAAGGGCGCTCGCTGAGCTTGCCATATCTGTAGCGATGCGTTTTCTCGCTCAGGATTGTTCTTATCCCCTCGCCCTAGCACTACAATCGCCTCTGCCTGCTCGCCCGAATCTGCCGGGACAAAGCCCATCAGCAGCCGATTGCCGAGCCCCGCGAAAATAGAAGAAGTCGCGATATAAAAGGTCGCTACAATACTGACGCTAATCGCTAGGACGGGTTTTTTCCAGCGATCGCGCTTCAGCACCCAGGGCAAGCTAATCAGCAGTAGCAGCACCGACGCCACTAATATTGGATGCGAAAAAATATGTGAAAACGTACCCTTCGCGGAAACCCATGCCTGAGTCGGCGATGCTTGCTGGCAAAGTGCAGAATCGAGTATATCCATCAAAAGCCTCCCAAAATGAACTACCAGAAAACCGTTAATAATTTCTAACGACGTATAGAAAATTAACGGCTCAGCCCATAGGGTAGCAATATTTTTTGTGAGCGTTTCTGTCAGCGCCCGCGATTGATGTCAGCTATACAATCCCAACCAGCTTTTCACTCAGATCCCACAGTTTTTCAGCCTTATTCGCATCGGCGGCTTCGTTAGAAACTTCCTGACAAAAAGCCTCTCGGTTCTTGTCTTGACGGTTGCCCCAGCTCCAATACACGCCAGACTTGTTAAAGCCTTCATCGGCGACGACTTGAGCTACTCGCTTACCAGATTCTTCTTCGGTAACGTAGCCGCCCGTAATGTTCTTTTGAAAGAACGGAAAGATAGTTTGGAACAGTTTAGGCGCATCCCTAAACAAATCTGATTCAGCAACGCAACCTGGATAAAGCGCGTTAAAAATAATGCCCGTATCCTTGTGATAGCGGCGGTGCATTTCTAGCATTGTCAGCATGTTGCACAGCTTACTGTCTTTGTAGGCTTTGCCTGGCTTGAATTTTTTGCCATCAATCATGGCGATGGGTGATTTAAAGCCCAATTCCATACCCTTTAGATCGCCCAAATCGGGTGGGGCCGGAATCGGAATTTTTCCGCCTAGCTCTTTTGGATTTGCCGTGACCGTGCCGAGCGTCACCAGTCGCGGTTCTGGATGAGCAGACTTTTTGAGATCTTCGAGCAGCAAATGGCAAAGCAAAAAGTGACCCAGGTGATTAGTGGCGACGCTGATTTCGTAGCCGTCTTCACTGCGCTCGGGGGATTTTAGCTGCGGCTTGTAAACGGCGGCGTTCACGACCAGCGCGTCTAAAGATTTGCCGGTCTTTCTAAAGTCGCTGACAAACTGTTCAACGCTTTTGAGCGAGGCCAAGTCTAGCTCAAGAATGCTGTAGCGCTCGGGTACCATTCCTACTTTTTGCGCTGCTTGCTTGGTTTTGGGCAAGTTGCGGCAGGCCATAATCACATGCCAGCCCTTGTCAGCGAGCGCTTTGGCAGCGTACAGACCCACACCTGAGGAGGCTCCAGTAATAATGACGTTGTAGCTTTGCGACTGTTCCATGAGAGTTCAACGGGGGCAGTAGACGGGTTTAGTACTATAGATAATGCTGCCATATCGGTGTCTCAATGCAACTAACCGTTATTTTTTGCAAAGTAGCGCTTCACTTTGCTAAGCCTTGGCGATTAGCGACGCAACCTGTGATGCGAAGTAGTGGGTGGTTTCTAATGCGCCGGTTTCGAGTTTTTCGGCCAGGCGATCGCCCAATTCAGTCAACAGTTCCTCCCGCCTCTGGGTCTCTAACGCGATATAGCCCGACAGCGTGCTGAGCAGCGCTAGATATTTTTCAATGCTGTAAATGGAGTGGTGAGTTTCAATTTCGACGGGGCTGGGTTGAAAGTGTCCAGAATTACCTACGGTTTTGGCAAACATCTCGAAGTTGCCCTGGTAGTAGGCGCGATCGCGCTGCTGTTCTCGGCCCAGATCATCCAAACCATAGCGTTCATACACTGGCTGCAAATATTGGCAAAGGTCTGCGCCGGGTTGGGGCGGTGTGGCCCATAGCAAAATCAGTGAGCCCCCCGGCTTCAGCGCGGCGGCTGACTTTTTGCAGGCGATTTCTGGCGATAGCCAATGGAAAGAGGTGGCAGCAAGGACGGCATCGAACTGTTGATTGTTTAGCGAATAGTTTTCAAAGGTGTGGTTGTGGATGGTGATGCGATCGCCATATTCCTGACAACTTAATTGGGCCAGCTTGCAGGCCGCCGCACTTGGTTCTATCGCCTGAATGCGAAAGCCCTTGCTTGCAAAAGCGACGGTTGCAATGCCGGGGCCACAGCCAATTTCTAGAATTGAGCCTAAAACTGAGCTAGCAGCTAAACTTTGTTGTAACTGGAGCTGGCTAATCACCTGTTCTACCAGGTCGTCTGGATAGCGGGGCCTTGCCCAGCTATAGGCTCTGGCCGCTTCGCTGTACCACTGGCGGCGCGCTTCGGGGTTGTGGCTTTCGTCAAAGGTTTGGTACCAGCTATACCACGTGTTTTCTTCGGCTGCTGTTGTCGGCATCTGGCAATCTCGGCGAATGGAGTCTTGCTATTACTTTAGACGCTATCGAGCTTCGATTCTTAAAGGGAGGTTGTGGATAGGGGCGATCGCGCTTGGTGGCTCTGGGCCTTTTTGTAGCCTATTAATTCGGCAACTGAATAGGCAACGCCTGAATAATAGATGGCTCTCTGGGAAGAAGTCCCCGCCGGAGGAGGTGGGATTATGATGATTTTGTGAGAATCAATTGACACCTTTAAAAGGGTGCTGATACGCTAGCTTTTACAGTTGTTGCCACTGGCCCAAGCGCAAGCCCACGCCAAGGCAACAGCCCACCGCCTCGAAAAATTTAGTCGCTGACGGCATTGGGGGCAACCAATACCGCCAGCTAGCCCGAAAACTGCACTAACCAGTTCAGGGGTTATGGCCCATGATGCCATAGCCACCCTGACTTATTGCAAGTTCAGGGTGGCTTTATTTTTCGTGGCTTTCTTCCACTGTTCACCTAACGTTCTTAATTGGAGAAGCCATGAAACCCTCATATTTACTGACTGCTGAGCCCACAACAGAGGTGTCTCAGCCTGATTCGTCTGCTTTGAACCCAACGGGTCAAACCGCCCTACAGCTTGACCCCGGCGGCAGACCCCAAAAAGCGCAGATTCGTCATATTTTGCTAGGCAGCCCTGACGCCGTCCGGCAAACCATTCATCTCTTACACATTCTTCGCTACGCAGAAACCATACTGTGGACGCCCGTTTTGACCATTGCAGAGCCAGTAATTTTGACACCCGCATAGGGAGAAGCCATGAGCCTTTTGCGCAAGCCAATATAGACTGACAGCGGTTAGCCTCAGGTAAGCGTGTTTCAATTTACGGCAAGCTTTTTGCTACTCACACATTTTTATCTTTGTTCTTAAAAACGGTGCGTAGCATCCACTGCGTCAACTGGGGCAAGGCTGCCTGCATACCATTGAGCAATTTAGCGCTGCCCGGTACCTGCTCGCTGTTTTTGTGGTTTAAAGCTTGCCAAACGGCATTGGCTACATCTTCTGGCTTTTCGATAAAAGGCATCGATAGCGTTTGTTCTAGCTGCTGGTAGCGGGCGTCTTTGTCATCGGGGGTGGAACCTTTAATCACCGCAGCTTTAGGAAAATTGGTGCGAATGATGTTGGGATAGATGGCGCAGACGTGAATGCCTTTGGGCGCAAGTTCGGCGGCTAAAGACTGGCTGAGGCCAGCGATCGCATGTTTGCTAGTCGTGTAAGGCGTCTGGTAGGGCATCGGGACTTTGCCCGCAATTGAACAGATATTCACAATCGCACCTGATTTTTGCGCGACAAAATGCGGCAGTACCGCATGAATAGTATGGATATAGCCCCACAGATTCGTGTCGAGCACTTCATGCCAATCATCCAGCGTAAATTCTTCGGTTGGCCCAGCGGCATATAGCCCCGCATTGTTCACCAACACATCGAGCTGACCAAATTCTGAGATGACTTGTTCTACCGCCTGCTGCACTTGCTCAGGATCGCGCACATCTGTCGGAATCGGCATCACCGGGGTGACTGATTCCGTTTTTATGGTGCTAGCCGCTTCGACTAATTTTTCGGGGGTGCGGGCGGCGATCGCAACCCGATAATCGGCATCGGCAAACCGCTGTGCGATCGCCCGCCCAATTCCTGCCGATCCGCCTGTGACCAAAGCAACCTTCATATCTATCCTGTGTAGTTTTTAGCTCAGATTAATGGTGAGCCACTACATCCGAAAAGATCGTCTAACAGAAGTAAGATTTATCGAAAAAGCCCATCAACCAAAGCTTATAGAAGGGTTTTAGATATCAGCGATCGCCCCGCAATCGTCTAAGAATATCTAATGCAGCCTCTCGGCCCAGGCCCTGCCGATTTTTGCTGTGCTGCCAAAACTGCTCCCACCAGTCTTCGGGTTGCTGATGTTCGCCATTGTATTCGGTGGGGCGATCGCTTCTACCTTCAGTCACCAAACTACCCACGTAGTCAGCGTCATCATAAATTTGTTTAATTTGCGTCTCAATTTCGGCCAGATCTGCTGCTGAGACCACGCCATTACTGGTTGCTTTGTAAAACTGCACAGTGACGCGAATAGGAAAGTTAGGGTCGCGTTCAATCGCGAGATCATCAATTTCAGTAAAAGGGCCTTCTACGGGGCCATGCCCGATTACCGCCGCTTCCACATCGCTTTGCGCCCTGGCTGCCATCGGTGCTGGTAGCGCAGATTCCATCATCAAGTCATTGCTGACACCACCGCTATAAAAAGGCTCCTTTTGCTTAAGCGGCACTTGAATAAGCATCACCATATTGAGTCCTGCTTCTGCCGTAACTTCTACAGGCGGCAGGGTGGTAGTATTACCCTCCGCTTGCTCGGCGCGAAAATCGCTGATCCGTTTGCCCGTCAGGCTTGCCCGCTCACCATTTTGATTGAAGAAAAGGCGTTGGCCCCAGGTGCGGCCCGCATCGAAGCCGTCGCGCTGGTTATCAATCACAGTGACGCTAGTGCCTTCACGAGTAGCCAGAATAGTCAGGACGGCGGGGTCGCCGGGGTAAGACTGGTAGTTGAACAGAACGGGGTTGAAGGTGGCTTCGCCGCTTTCTGGGATAGGGAGGAAAGCAGCCTGGGCGCTGACTAAGACGTGAGAGTCGCGCTCGGCCAAAAGAGATTGTTCGCGGCCTGTCCATGAAGAAGGCTCAGTGAGATAGTTGCGTAGGTCATCCAGGACTTCGGCCAGTAGCGTAGGAGCGATGTCTTCTCCTTTTTCGTTACCGGTGAGAACGGAAAGGTTCTGCATGGGAACGTCAGCGGTAAGATCGGTGAAGTTGGGGTAGCGAATGACGGGCATGAGGTGAAGTTGGGCTTCGCCAGAGCGCGGATCGCGGTGCTCGACCTGGATGGTCATGTCGCTGATGTTGGGGCCAACGGCAGAGTTGTCGTAGCGGCCAGTGTCTTCCCAGGTAATGTCGAGAATTTGGAGATCTTTTTGGGCCGCAAGCCGCTGGGCTTCGGCGTTGCGGATCATGGACTTGGTGCGTTCAATGACGTCGCCGTATTGGCGGTATTCTTCGATGCTGAGGGCCAAGGGCGCGGTCTCTGTGCGGGAGGATTCAATGGTTATATCACTATTAGAAGTGCTGTCAGGAGAGGTTGAATTAATCCCCCATGACTGGGCTAAGGCCACTCGATTCAGTCCAACTGCGCCCCCTAATAGTATGGGTATCAAAATAAGCTTGCCTAGAGTCGTTTTTTTCATGGAGTTGCCTCACACCGAGTGACTATGTTTCCAGGATAAACCGCTAAAAGGGCGGCTTTTGCTTGGTTTCAGTTTTAGAAACGACTATTCGGGCCATAGTAGCGATCGCACCAAGAACCGTGAAGACCATGCGCCAGGTGATGAGTAAACCACAAGCGACCGATCGGGCCTGCGCTGATATTTGTGGCATCGAAAATAGCGAGAGAGGAACGTTCTTTTAAGTGGTCGTACATGAGTCCAAGTAGCCAGCCGTCGTCTTCTTTTTGGCCTTTGGGATTAGGGACAAAGACGGGTTCTTCGGCGAAGCAGAGGGGGTGGCCTGTCCAGAGCTGTTGTTCTTGGGTTTGAGTATCTAGCCTTAGGTAACCAATAGGGGGAGAGGATTCGCCGATATTGTTGCAGTAAGGCATGTACAAGTAGCGGCTAGGTAAGGTTTCTCTATGGGGTGTCGTATGGGGATGAGCGATGCAGTAGTTTTGGGTGCCTGGCGTGATGCGGTGGGTGACGTTTTTGTCGGCGGGGTGGATGAGAGTTTGCCAGAGGAAGGTGGGGGCGATCGCGTCAAAATTTGGTGCATATCCGCCCCAACTCGTCAAAAAGCCCCCCTCACTCGCAGGCCAACCCGAACTGTAAACTTCTACACTCCCGTCAGGATTTTCCCACCCGCAAGCCTGATGAATCGAAAACCACTGTTCAGTCTCTAACACAAGCGGCCCGGCATTAGCCATTTTTCCATCCGGGCGAGGAATAAGATGCACTTTAGTGGGCTTTGGCAACAGCTTTAGACAGTCGGCAGGAGACTTTTGACCCAGCAGAAAAGGGAAAACGTCAAAGCTCAGGGCATTTTCAAAAAAGACGTAGTAGTTCTCGGTGAGGGCAAAGTCGTGAGGATTGACGGCTGCGCCTGGCATTTTATAGGAAGTGCGGCTGACGAGCTGCCAGTGATGGTTGTATTCGCTAAGTTCGATAACCAGGGTATTGGGCTGGCCAGCGTGAGCTTTTATGCCCCATGTCCAAGTGATCAGGCGATCGCGCACCGGATCTACATGAGGATGAGCGGTCATGGCCTGTTGCCCCTGACTGCGACGCATCATCGCCTCCCACTTCGATCGAGGCAAAGGATGTCTGAGGGGATTACCTGCCAAATCTTCTGCTCCCAAAGTTTCTAGCGTATAGGGATCTATGCGATAGGGCATTCCAGCTTCGTACAAGGCCAAGAGTTTATCCCCCCAAGGCACGACGTGAGTATTTGCAGGATTTTTGAGATAGAGACTTAGCAGGTTGGATAAGGGGCCATCTGGTTTTGGATTGCCAAAGGTGGTGCGAAACCTAAAAGTGTTGCTAGTTTCTTCTTGCTGATGCTCTGCGGTTTTGACAAACCTGGAGGTAAAGTGAACTTTGCCGTCAGGGGCAAAGGCAATTTTCGCCAGGTAGCCGTCTCCATCCAGGTAGTGGGCCACCCTTTGCCCACCTCGCTCAAAACGGCCTGGCCCATTGCGAAAGAGCGTAGACCCTTTGAGCACGTCGGGTAGAATCCCTTCAATATCCGTAATTTCGTAGTCAAATTCTTGTAGCTGCGAGCGAAAAGCCCCTGCCCAAGCGGTCTGCTGCGCCTGCTTTAGCGCGGTGCCTTCGCCCTGTTTTCCCCACACCACGCTATTGGGTGGCAGCGGTTGTTTGAGCAGATTTGAAGCGGGATTTAAGGATTGAGTAACCACGGGCTATGGTAGAAAGCTGCACTACCGCTTAATATATCGCCAAATCATTCAGGGTGCGTGGTACGTTGGGGACGAAGCATCTGTACGGTGAAGTATGCAAAGTGAAAAGAGTAGTCCAGCCTTCAGCAAGCAAATTAAAATTGTTTCTACTGTGCTTATTTTTGGGGCGATCGCACTCTGGATATGGCAGCTTTTTACCCCACTCCCGCCTTTCTTACAGCCCGTATTTTCTGTTGTGCAAGTAGTGATGTTGATTCATGCAGTCGAAGGCGCGATCGCCGCTGTGCTAGTATTTCGCTATCGTCAGCGCACGCAGGGCAATGACCTGCCAAATCAGCCATCGTCT
Source organism: Phormidesmis sp. (assembly GCA_049791095.1). Lineage (GTDB taxonomy): Bacteria > Cyanobacteriota > Cyanobacteriia > Phormidesmidales > Phormidesmidaceae > Phormidesmis. The sequence continues at coordinate 22,612 of JBAQZP010000137.1, read as the reverse complement.
TTGTTAACCGATCATTTACCAGAAAGCACGCCACTTGCCATCCTCAAAGGGGGTCTGTATGCCTTTTTTGTTGGCACGATAGGACTCGCAGAAGTCATCGAAGCTTCCAAATTGATTGAACAACAAAACTAGCCTCTAAGCATTGCCCAGTACCATGCCAGAGCGAGCGGGGATTTCTAGCATAATGGTGCGATCGCCCAGCCAATCGGCTTTTCCCTCGCCATACAGCACTTGCCCGTTCTCTACGGCCATATCCGCCAGCCGTACCTGCACAGCATTCTCATCTGTGTTCACCGCGACCACCACCATTTCATCCTCTAAAATTCTAGAAAATACATAGCAGTTGCCTTCCGCTGCTAAGGTCTGATACTTTCCTATTCGTAGCGCCGGATGAGCCTGCCGTAGGGCAATCAAAGACTTGTGCGTTTGCAACAGTGATTGATTCCACTGTTGTTCTTCTGGAAAAGCACGGCGACAATCCGGGTCTAGCCCGCCCGCTAGGCCCACTTCGTCACCGTAGTAAATACTGGGGGCTCCGGGAAAGGTTAGAAGCAACAAGGTGGCAAGTTCCATACTAGCGATATCTTCTTTGACAACGCTAAAGACGCGGGCAATGTCATGACTAGAGAGCAAATTGAGCTGGGTCTGTTGGATTTCCCAAGGATAGAGATTGAGTAAGTCGTCAATTTTGTCGGCGTAGCCTTTGGCATCTAAGGCTGGGTAGGGGTGGTACTCTACGCTTTTGACCAAAGACAAGTCTACATTTTGCTGGGCGGCGAATGCGATCGCAGGCCCTGCAAACAGATAGTTCATCACCCCATCAAACTGGTCACCCGCTAGCCACTGCCGGGCATCTGTCCATACTTCTCCAACAATATAAGCTTCTGGATTAATCGCCTTAATGCGGGTTCGGAACTCAGTCCAAAAGCCTGCTGTTGTAATCTCAAACGGCACGTCTAGCCGCCAGCCATCCACACCTTGTTCTATCCAATACTCACCCACGCGCATGATGTATTCTCTTGCCTGCGGGTTGTCATGATTAAATTTTGGCAGTGCCCGGTTGTTGACCCATCCTACATAGTTCGCGGGTTTGTCGCCGTCATAGGCAGACAATGGCCAACCGCCAACTGTAAACCAGTTTATCCAAGGAGATTTAGGGCCGTTTTCAAGAATATCATTGAAATAGAAGAACCCTCGACTAGCATGATTGAAAACGCCATCTAGAACAACTTTTATGTTGCGACTGTGGGCGGCTTCCAACAGATCCAAAAAGGCAGCGTTGCCACCTAGCAATGGATCAACAAAGTAGTAATCGTGAGTGTGATAGCGGTGATTGCTAGCCGATTGAAAAATAGGCGTGAAGTAGATCGCCGTGACGCCTAACGCTTGAAGATAATCTAGCTTTTCGGCAACGCCCCACAGATCGCCGCCTTGATAGCCCTCATAGGTGGGCGGGCTACCCCAGGGCTCTAAAGGTACCTGCATTTCTGGGGGGAGATCGGTGCGGCTGGTGCGGGCGAAGCGATCGGGGAAAATCTGATAGAAAACGGCGTGCTTGACCCAGTCGGGGGTGGTAATGGTCATAGGAATGGTGGTGTCCAGATGGAAGGGTGGGCGGTTAGCCAGTTGTGGATGTCGGCATTGACGCGATCAGGAATTTCCCAGGGGAAAAGGTGGGCGGTGTTGGGGTAGCAGTGGGTTTCGCAGTTGGGCAGGGCGCGGGCTGTTTCTAAGCTCGATTCGGCGGTGATATGGCGATCGCACTCCCCACACAGCATCAGGCTAGGAATGCGCAAACCCTTAATATCTGGCACCCGGTTATAGCCTGCTCGAATGGCTTGGAATAAGGCCGACTCGGCATGACGACTAGTGCGCAAGTAGGCGGGAGCCCCTTTTTTTGCCAGGTAGCGATAGGCATCTGGCGTGTGCTGTTGAATGAGATGGCGGAACAGGGATTTTTTCCCGAGGGCGATCGCAGGCCCAAACGCAGGCAGCGCCCAATTCATCACCCCGGCCACACCTGTCAGCACATTATCTTTTAGCGTAATGGGTGGATGCGATCCGCTTGGTCGTGCTGCCGTGCCGAGCAAAATCAAACCGCGAACTGTTTCCGGTCGGCGCAGTGCCATTTCCATCGCCAAAATTCCGCCCAAAGACCAGCCCAGCACCAGACAATTTTTAATCTGATGCTGGGCCAGCAGCTCGTCCAAATCATCTAAATGATTCGTCATTTGAAACGGGTAGGCCGTTTTGCTACGGCCATAGCCCCGCAGATCGGGTGCATAAGTTTTGAACCCAACAGCGGCCAATGGCGCTGTAAAAACGTCCATTGCCTCGCCGCTACCAGGATGTCCATGCAGGCAAAGAATGGGAAATCCACTACCTAAATCTGCACTTAAAACTGAGTCCAAAACTGGCTCTAAAACTGGCTCTAAAACTTCCGTATGTAGCCGCATTAGCTCACGGTTTGAGCAGCACCGTCTTTAATTTTGCCATCACCATCTACGTCAACAGCTTCAAAGGAAAGGGCCGCGCCGTTCATGCAATAGCGCTTGCCCGTCGGCTTTGGCCCATCGTTAAACACATGGCCCAAGTGAGCATCGCACACTGCGCAGGTGGTTTCGGTACGAATCATGAAGTGGCTAAAGTCCTTTTTGTTCAAGACATTTTCAGGCTCACTTGGCGCATAAAAGCTAGGCCAGCCGGTACCCGAGTCAAACTTAGTTTCAGAGTTAAATAGCTCTGAGCCGCAGCAAATACAGCTATAAACGCCTTCGGTTTTGTTATTATTCAGCTCGCTGGTGAACGCTCGCTCAGTTCCCGCCTTGCGAGTCACCTGATAGGCTTCAGGCGTCAGTTGCGCTTTCCATTCTTCGTCTGTCTTTACAACCTTATTTACCATTAGAGTTAGCTCCTTTGTCGTTATTTTTAGTGATCGTAGCGTATTCAAGCTAGGAGGACTATCTATCTAAAGCTTTACTGATGGGCTTCCCAATGTCTGCGCTGGTAGCTTTTACTGATTCGGGTGCCTGCGGCTGATGCGAAGAAGGCACTCATAGGAGCCGCGATCGGTACCCAACCGCCCAGCGAGAAGCCTATTAGGCCCACTAAAAATGTGACGGCTAAGCCGCTGATGCCGAAGGCGATGAGGACAGGGCCTTTTTGAGTGAGAACCATAAGCACGCTGCCCGTGCCTGTGAGGATAACGATCCAGGTAATTTCTAGCCAGTCGGGCCAGGCCCATGGGAGGGTTTCACCTTCTAGCACCGCAGAGAGGATTTGGGTAGTGACTTGGGCATGAAGGACAACGCCGGGCATTTCCTGGCGATCGCCGCCCGTATTAAAAGGCGTTAAAAATAAATCACGGCTGCTACCGGCAGTAGAGCCAATCAGAATAATTTTGTCCTGGATGATTGCCGAATCGAATTTGTTGTTTAGCACGTCTAAAAAATCGAGGCGAGTGGCGACGTTGCGAGACGATCGGTAGCGCATAAAAATTTGGTGGCCTGCGGTGTCGGCCTGCTGATAGCCACCAAAGGTGGGAGAGATTGTGTTGAACTGGGTGTCCCCTAGCTGCAAAACATCGCCGTCTTCTGGGCCAATCGCATGAAACAACGCCAAGTATCGGATGGCTAGCTCGACGCCTAACGAGAATACCGGCTGCTCAATAGGATCGCTGAAGCTGTTGTCAACGTCACTGACTAGATTTCTGCCACGCGCTTCTGCCAATAGCTCATTATCTAAAAAGTCCAGCATCATCGCCCGCCGCACCCGAAAATCAGAATCGACCACAATGTTGTTAAAACTCACCTGATCGAAGGTTATCCCCGGTGGCGGCGGAATCAGGTCGGGTTCTTCGGCGTTGCTGAGCTGGGTGACGGCGACGACATTGGGCGATCGCAAGCTTTCGCGCAATGCCTCTGTTCCGGGCGCTTGGGGTAAATCGCGCAGTAAATCTAGCCCGATCAGGGCAGGCTGATGCTGTTGCAGGTTCTCGATGACGGTGGCAACCGACTCGTCCGACGGGGTGGCTAAGGAAAGCGATCGCAGGTCAGCTTCGGTAATTTCGACAATTAACAGCCGAGGATCTGGGCCCGGATCTGCTTGAGCACTGACAAAGCGATCGTGCAATCCTAGCTCAGCGGGTACAAAGGCCCCTACTTGGCGGAGTCCTAAAATGAAAGCGCTGGTGGCAAGCGTCGAGATAGCGATTGTGATCTGCTTGGCCCGTTTTCCCATGCGCCATCGCGCCACGGGTGCAGACACGAGTGCCCGCTCTGGCATAGAGGTTTCCAGGAAAGTATTTGCTGCTGCTAGCTCAGCCGGGAGCGCTTCTAAACGACCCAGATCGTGCAGGACGTCTTCAACCGTTTGATAGCGCTGATAGAGGTAATGCCGCGTCATTTTCCCTAGCAAAATAGCCAGTCCCGGACTCACCTGCGCGCAATCTTGCCAGCAGGGGTCTAAACTCCCTAGCACCTCGGGTAAATCGGTGGGCGCTTTTCCGGTTAGCGCATGAATGGCCGTCATCCCGAGCGCATATATATCGCTGCTGTAGCACGGCTTGCCCGAAAGCTGCTCGCTGGGGGTGTAGCCCTGAGTGCCAATGCCGATGGTCAGGGCGGTTTGCTCGCCCGTGATCAGGCGCGTGCGAATTTCTTTGACTGCGCCAAAGTCAATCAGCACCATTTCACCGGTCTTGCGGCGGCGAATGAGATTGTCGGGCTTTAAATCGCGATGTACAACATGGTTTTGGTGGATAAAGTCTAAAACGGGTAAAACGCCTTCTAATAGCGCGATCGCCTCGTCCTCTTCAAACCGCCCAGCCTGCTTAATTTCCGCTTCTAAAGATTGACCGTCAATATATTCTTGAACCAGATAAAACTCATTGTCTTCTTCAAAAGAATCCAGCAAGCTGGGAATTTGGGAATGTGATCCTAAATTCCCCAGGGTCTTGACCTCAGTCTCGAACAGCCGCCGGGCCACCATTAGAAAGTTGGCATCCTGGCTAGCGGGCTTGAGCTGCTTGACGACACAAGCGGGCTGATGAGGCTGCTTCAGATCGATAGCCAGGTAGGTTTGACCGAACCCACCTGCCCCTAAAATGCGCGTCAGCTTGTAGCGTTTGGCAAGCGTCTGTCCCAGCATATGTTCCTATCTGACCCTGTGCCCCATTTTACCCAGACCCAGCAGCGATCCTAGTAGCGGATTTGCAAGGTAACCTGGGCGCTGATGGTTTGCTCTTGACCCACAATCGGCGTAGGCGCGACCTGATCGGCAAGCGCTCGCGCTTCATATTGGACAGGTCGCGGCGGTGGAGCGCTGACGTTGCCAATCGTGATGTTGACGATTTCTTGAGCAGACAGGCCCAGAGCGCTCAATACAGTGTCAGACTGCTGCTGAGCATCTTCGATGGCGGCGGTCAGCGCCGTTTGGCGGGCGGCGGCGATCGCATCATCTGCTGCCACAAAGCTCACGCCGTTTATATTGGTTGCCCCCGCTTTTACGGCACCGTCAATCACCGTACCGGCCACGTCAGTCGCCGCTCTAAAGCTAATCGTATTCGTCGCCTGGTAGCCAATAATCACCTGCCGGTCGTTGCTGTAGTCGTAGCGAGGAGAAAGTGAAACACCTGTGGTTTCTAGCTTTTGGACGGTTTGCGATCGCACAAAATCCACCACCGCATTAGACCGCCGGGCCGCCGCCTGCTGAGCCTCCTCAGCCGTATCTTCTTCTACCATCACCCCCAAACTCACCTGCGTTAGCGTGGTTGGAATAGTCTGCATCCCCTGCCCGGTGACGTTCAGGACACGCTCGGGCTGCTGGTATACAGGCTGAGCTTGGGCAGAGGCACTGGGGGGAAACATGGCACAGCTTGCGAGGGGTGCGATCGCCAAACTTGCCAACGCCAAAGAACGGCTCCACCGCCGGGACAAACTGATCTTTGAAGAGGTCTTTGATTTAATTGATGACATAACAACGCCTCACAGTAAATGAATAGAACAACTATTCACAGACTACAGACTGATTGAAGCTAAAAAGAGAGGGTTTCAGTTTTGGTAACTACTTTTTTATGTCTAAGCTCCTGCCTCCCGCCTCCCGCCTCCCAACGGCTCAATTCATACTAGAAAAAGAAGCCGGAATAGCGTTTGCCAGCTTACGCATTCCACCGGGCGCACTCGGATCTAGCTGAAGGTCAGTAATGTAGGTAGAGAGCGGATCTTTCGCTTTCTTAAACGGACGCATCTTGTTCACCGCCCTAAAGACCAGCCGTTTGGCGGCAGAGCGCAGCCCAGTTTCCTGCATAGAGCGATGCTGGATGCCCAGTTCTCGCAAAATATAGCGATTTGCAAGCTGTACGCGGCGGCGACGCTCTAGCAAAGGCGTGTGGTAGCTGGTCGCCAAAGACACGCTCAAATCGATATACTCCACTCGGTGCGGCGCGTTATGCGGCCAAGAGGCAACCTCGCCAGGCTGTAAGGTATAGCAAGTTGCCGATTGATCAAAATCAGGATGGTAGGGCATTTCCTCATCAATTTCGCCCGCATAGATATCTTCTAAAAATGCCTGCGGGGCGAAGCGAGTATCCATCGCCGGGTAAAGCCAAAAGCGCTCGGTGCCGCGCAGGTTCCACAGCATGTTAGGAGAGGCATCCAGATGGTAATAAAGCTGCGTGCCAGGAGAGGAAATCAGCAATGCACTATAGTCGGCGCGAGGGCCAGCGAGGTGAGGACAATGTTCGCCCAAATGCTGGTACATGCCGGTAATCAAATCGGCAAAGTCAGCGCTGACTTCTGTAATGAAAATAATATTTAGCCAGTAGCGACCTCCCTCTACCGCACTCCAAATGTCTTGCCCGCTCGCATCCGCCGGAATATCCACCGGCTGCCAATCTTGACGGCGGCAAGGATCGGTGCCCATCGTAAACGCTTGCAGCCATTGGCGCGGATAGCTATCTAGCAAGCTAATCAGCGCGGACTGCTGGAATAGGGGCAGCGTGTGATAGTCATGCGGCAGGCGCTGCTGGGTGCGGCCAAAGCCAGCATAGTCTTCGCTTTTCCAGTTGATTCGGGCCTTTTGTACCACCTTTGACCGAGAGATTGGCTCAGGAAGCGTCGCTGAAGAAGACATAATACGCGCCTAACATTACATCGCTTATCTTCGATTAGACCGTTGCAAGGCAAAGAAAGTTGCACGGAATCGTTGCCGCCGAGCGCTGAATGATTTTGCGATAAAACAAAGTTGATGCCAAGTGATGACTGGTGGTATCTAGATGGAGTGGAATTGATGCTGAATGGTGCCGAGCGATTCCCGGATGAAGCGGAATTGATGCTGGGCGAGTATGAGCGATTCCCGGATGGAGCAGAATTGATGCTGGGCGAGTATGAGCGATTCCTAGATGAAGCGGAATCGATACCGAATGGTGCCGAGCGATTCCCGGATGAAGCGGAATTGATACCGGGGGCCGTGACTGCATTTCTGCGTCGGGCCTGATCTCTAACTCCTGACTTCTGCACTCCTGGCTCCTAACAGCTTGGCACGGTAAGAATGCGGGACTCGATACCGGCCCACACGTCGGGCGAGACCCGCATCGCGCCCTCTTTGCATTGGAACATCAGTTCGCAAGCATAAAAATAGTCAGCTAAAGATTGCGAATCTTCTCTGGATAGCACTGCTGCTTCGGGCTCTATACTAAGAGCAGAGAGCCAGAGATTATAAAGCTTTTCTCGAAAAGAGGCTTCATTGGATAAAGAAATAAGTGATTTCGACTTATTCTTAGATAATTTCTCAATAGCTAGCATCAATGCATCAGAATCGAAATTGCTAAACACACCAATACGAGAGAAGTAAGCGACGCGATCAAGACCTAAGTCCAAACTAAGATCTAGGTCAAGCTCAGCGTCGAGGTTGCGAGCATAGGTAAGAGCACGAGTGATATTAATATCAATGCTGGTGTCAATATCCAGAATAGAAACAAAGTTGATGTCAAGAGCGCGTCCAAGTTCGATTGCAAAGAAGATTGCCGTAATTCTTTTAGCCAAAAGATTTACTTCTTCGGCTGAATTTTGAGTCGATGTTTCGACCCACTGCACAAGTTGCCGCAGTTTTTGTCCGCGCAAATAAGTACTCGCCTGCTTTTCCATAGCAATCAAAAAGTTATCTGCACCTGATCTACTAGGCATCAGTCCCGGCAGCAACAGATAAGTCTCTCTCCAACGATCATCAGTTAGATATCCCTGTATGACTGCTTCCCATTCCTGGTTATCAGCTATATACTGAGCAGTTAAGTACTCTTGTAGCGTGATATGAGAGAAAGAATAGACGTTTTCGCCGCGTTCCACTAAAATACCTTGTTGTACTTCTATCGCATGGAGAACAGCTTCACTATCTAGATGTTTAGGTGCATTAAGGTTGGTTGTCAAAAACACTTTTATTCGAGCAGATAGCTCTCGTTTGGTGAAAAAGAGCTGAGCAGACACCATTCCTTCATAGGCTATTTCAGAAAGCAGTATCTCTTCTTGTTCAATACTTAATCCCTCATAAATATCATCGCGTAAAATGCGTTTGTCGGCGGCCCATTCCTCTAGTAATATCCGTAAAGCTTTTCTATACAATATACAGCGATTTTTAGGAAACCTTTGTGTATTGTCGTAAAATAGACAGAGGTAAGTCAGTAGTAGTGGTGTGTGTGCTAACTCTTTTGAAGCTCTATTTTCTGTTTTCTGCAACATTTGCCAACATTTACTTGCAGTCTTACGTTCTATATCCTGCTCACTACCGAACCAATTGATGATGAATTGCTGAATCTGTCCATCGTCGAAATCTGACATAATGGCGTTGCTAAATCGACAAAAGGCATCACTGCGATGGCCGTTGGCTGCAACCCGACAGGACGATATAAAACGATTGCTGGCGTAGCGATCAACAAAGTCTTGAATTGCCTGAAGCACATTGTTGAGTCCGGTATTGGGCACTTCATCCAATCCATCCAACAGCACGAGTAAATTGCCTTGATTCAGGGCATTTTGAGTGAATTTTTCTGCTTCTGGAAAACCGCAAATTTTAAATTCAGTTATAATAAACTCAACAATATCAAATTTGTCGTACTCAAAGCGCTTCAGTTCCAGCAGTACCGGAATTAAGCGATGACGATACGTTGCGCCCTCGTAATAAAAGGTACGCAAAGACTCCAATCCAACTTTCCGCAATAAGGTACTTTTCCCAGCACCTGGCCCACCCAGCACCATAAGGTAAGGCTTTTCGTTAGCAATAGCAATACCTGATTGCTTTTTATCCTCTCTGTAGCTGCTGGAGTATCCACCCAAGCGGGTTTTTCGGAGGTTATCTTCATCTATATCTTCCAACGAATACTGCGACTTCCTCCTGTCATCCAGCAGCTTCACGCCGGTATATACTGTTGACAGTTTCACAGGCTCGCGCATTCCTAGCACTTTCAGATGGCAGTGGCGCTTCTGGTAATTTTCAATATATTTTCGTGAAGCTTGGAAGATAGCCTGCTTGCTCTTGTTAGCAACAGCTTGAATGGCCTTCCCCAAAACACTGCTGCTACCCGTCTTCGTCGTATCAGTAATCAGCGCCGCCAACCCTTCCGCCGCAGGCCCTATTAATAGTTCAAATCCAGCCGTCATATTGCATTACCGTTGGTTAGCTCACAGACTCCAATCGAACATGCCGGTAAAGCTGCTCTATCGGCAGCTCAACACCCATACTCTCAATTACGATGGTATCCCCCGCCTTGTAAGGAAAGTATAGCCACATCCGCCCTTCCCCCCGGCGAAAGCACTCCACCTGTATTTTTTGAGCGCTAATCAACACATATTCTTGCAAAGTCGGAATTTCAATATATTCTTGAAACTTTTTATTTCTATCTACTATTTCAGTGCTAGGAGACAAAACCTCTACAATTAGTTTTGGAAAACGATAAAACTCCGCTTCATTTCTATCTCGTTCGTCGCAGCTAACCACCAAGTCCGGATAGCGATACGCCTCTCCCTCTCCAAGTTTCACCTTCACATCCGATACATTAATTTCGCAGCCATCCGCATCCACCCGCTCTACCAATGCACCATACAGGTTAAGGGCCGCTCTATTATGACCCTTCGTGCCGCCCGTCATCGCGACCACTTCACCATCGCAATATTCGTAGCGAAGCGTTTGCTGAGACTCCCACAATAAATATTCTTCGGCAGTCATCTTTTGAGGCTGAGAGCTAGCGGCAATCATATTGCTGAATCCAGAATGGTTTAACGACCTTGTTTTGAGTGATGCTTTACCAGTATTTCCTGATGAATATATTTACCAGTATAAGATTCTTCAATAGCGGCAACTTTTTGAGCGCGCTCTTAGGGTGATTCAGTAAAGATATAGAGAAATAAGCATTACACGCTTGCATTCGCCAAAACAAGATGTAAAACTTCTACAATTCCTCAAAATCGAAGCAAAAGGATATTAGAAATGACGCTAGGCAAAGTTTCTGCAATGATTGGCGGCTTCAGCTTGGGCGTTTTAATGCTGAGTGCAAGCCCTGTTCAAGCTCAATCGAGCCCACCCGTCTACAAGCTAGGCGTTTTAGACACTGCCGACACTCAGTTAGCAGACGGCAGCTACTTTGACAGCTACGAAATTGCTGGGAGCGCCGGGCAAAGGGTCTCTATTTCGTTAGACAGCTCAGAGTTTGACACCTTTTTAGGTCTGCTAGATAGCGACGGAAATCTGATCGTCAGTAATGATGATGCCAGTGAGTCCAATCTCAATTCGTATATTTCGCTAACCCTACCAACAGATGGAACTTACACCGTTGTAGCCACCTCCTTCGATCCGCTTAGCAATGGCGGCTACCGGCTATCCATGCGTAATTTCAACGCCCCTCGCGCTACCATGCAAAGCGGCCAAAGCGGCCTAGAACCGGTATTCAATCCACTGGCTACCGCATTTATAGGCGCTGCGCTCAACGAACTTTTCTTCGGCGGCGGATCTAGCGTAGATTCATATTCCGATCCTAGCCAGGATCCGGCCCTACGCGAGGCAGAGCGGAATAATCGCTACCGCCCTACGCCTCAGCCTGCGCCCCGCCCGGTCACACCTATAGGCGGTAACTGCGGTTTTTATGGCGGCGGCTGTTAACAAATCTCTCGGCTACCTAGCTGCTTTTCGAGAGATGCAGTTTAAGCACGTCCTTTAGATATTGTCCGGTGTAAGAGCCTTCTACTTCAGCGACTGCTTCGGGGGTGCCTTCTGCAATGATTTCGCCACCGCGATCGCCCCCCTCCGGCCCCAGGTCAATCACCCAGTCACAACAGCGAATCATATCCAAATTGTGCTCAATCATAATCACCGAATTGCCCTTATCTACCAGGCGCTGCACCACATCCAACAGCTTATGCACATCGTAAAAAGAAAGCCCGGTTGTGGGTTCATCAATCAGGTAAAGCGTCTTACCGGTAGATCGCCGCGCTAACTCACTCGCCAGCTTCATCCGCTGCGCTTCCCCGCCTGACAGTGTCGGCGCAGTTTGCCCCAAACGCACATAGCCCAAGCCCACATCCACCATCGTTTGCAATCGACTGGCGGCTTTAGGAATATTCTCGAAAAACTCTAGCCCTTCTTCGGCAGTAGTATGCAGCACATCGGAAATGTTCTTGCCTTTGTACTTCACTTGCAGCGTCTCACGGTTGTAGCGAGCACCTTTACACACCTCGCATTCAACATAAACATCCGGCAAAAAGTTCATTTCAATCACATTCACACCCTGCCCACCGCAAGCTTCACAGCGTCCGCCTTTGACGTTGAATGAAAACTGGCCACGCTTGTAGCCTCGTGCTTTCGCCTCGATGGTTTCAGTATATAAATCACGGACAACATCAAAAATGCCAGTGTAAGTCGCTGGATTAGAGCGCGGCGTACGGCCAATGGGTGACTGGTCAATCACAATCGCTTTGTCTAATGCCTTGAGTCCTTTAATTGGATCCATTGCCTTAGGCTCAGGGATTTTGCTGCCAAAAAAGTGGCGAATGGCTGGATACAACAAGTCATTAATTAGGGTAGATTTGCCAGAGCCAGAGACCCCCGTAATGCAAACAAATTTGCCCAATGGAATATCTACATCAATATTCTGGAGATTATTGCGGTGGGCGTTGCGAATTTGAATGCTGCGACCATTGCCAGGACGGCGCTCTGCGGGCGTTTCAATCTTTTTACGACCCGACAAATACGCACCTGTGAGTGATTCCTCACAGCTTAAAATATCTTCTAACTGACCTTGGGCAACAATTCGACCGCCGTGAATGCCTGCGCCAGGGCCAATATCAACGATGTAGTCTGCCGCCCGCATGGTGTCTTCGTCATGCTCCACCACAACTAGGGTGTTACCCAAATTTTTCAATCGATCGAGCGTTTTGAGCAGTCGATCATTGTCTCGTTGATGAAGGCCAATACTGGGCTCATCGAGGACATACAGCACACCGCTCAAGCCTGCACCAATTTGGGTGGCCAGGCGAATGCGCTGGGCTTCGCCGCCAGAGAGTGTGCGGGCGGTTCTATCGAGGGTGAGGTAGTCGAGGCCAACATCTAGCAAGAAGGTGAGGCGGGCTTTGATTTCTTTGAGAACTAATTCACCAATGGCGATTTGGCGGCTGGTGAGCTTGGGCGCATCGCCGTTTTCGCCGACTAACTCGTAAACTCTGTCGCGACACTCCCGAATCGAAACACTCGTAAAGTCCTTTATGTTGTAAGGCCCAATTCTTACCGCCAAAGACTCCGGCTTCAGCTTGGCCCCGTGACAAGTTTCACAGGGCTGATCGACCAAATATTTCTCTAATTTTTGCCGGTAGGTATCCGAAGAAGATTCTTGATACTGCCGTTGAAGCATCGGCAATACACCCTCGTAGCGGCGATTGTAGCCCTTTTGGGTGCCATAGCGAGAATCTGTTTCAATATAGATTTTCTCTTTGGATCCATGCAGAATGGTGTGCTGTTGATCGGCGCTGAGACTCTGCCATTGGGATTGTAGCTCAAAGCCAAATGCCTGACCGACGCTGTAGAGAAGAGAGAAATAATAGGTGTTGTCTTTTTCTGACCAGGGTGCGATCGCCGCATACACCGGCGAACTTGGATCCGGCACTACCAGATCTGCCGAGAACCGTCGCAAACTGCCCAACCCATGGCAATCAGGGCAGGCCCCATAAGGCGAGTTAAACGAAAACAGCCGGGGCGATAGCTCATCCATCACCGCCCCATGTTCTGGGCAGGCAAAATTTTCAGAAAAAATGATATCACTCGGGGTTTCAGGCGGCTGTTCTTTATCCTCTCCTTCGGCCTGCTGTTTGTCTCCCTTTGCGGGCAACACATCAATGATGGCAATCCCATCAGAACGCTTCAGCGCCGTCGTCAGCGAGTCTACCAGGCGTTCTTGCAAATCGTCCTTTTTCACCAGACGATCGACCACCACCTCAATATCGTGAGTTTTGTTCTTGTCTAGCTCAATATTGTCGCCTAGCTCACGCGCCTCGCCATTAATACGCACCCGCACAAAGCCTTCCGCCGCTAGTGCAGACAGCAGCTTTTGGTGCGTTCCCTTTTTGCCGCGTACCACCGGAGCCAAAATTTGGAACCGCGTCTTGTCCGGCAGCTCCATAACCTGATCGACCATTTGGTCAATGCTTTGGGGGGCAATAGAGCGATCGCACACCGGACAATGCGGCTGCCCCGCGCGGCCATACAGCAGGCGAAAATAGTCATAAATCTCCGTCACCGTCCCCACTGTAGAGCGCGGATTGTGCGACGTAGACTTTTGATCGATCGAAATCGCCGGGCTCAGCCCCTCAATGGCATCGACATCTGGCTTATCTACCTGACCCAAAAACTGCCGGGCATAAGCGCTCAGCGACTCCACATAGCGCCGCTGCCCCTCAGCAAAAATCGTATCAAACGCCAGCGAAGACTTGCCCGAGCCCGAGACCCCAGTAAACACAATCATCTTGTCACGCGGCAAATCGAGGCTGATATCTTTTAAGTTGTGCTGCCGCGCGCCGCTGATGCGAATCAGGTTTTTCGTATCCGAAAGATCAATAGGCTTGCCATTGGGTTGTTCTGTCGAAACATGCGCAGCGGGCCTGGCCTTTGCCGACTTACGATCGGTCGATTGCTTTGCTATAGAAGTTGTTTTTTTCGCCTTAGCTGCCGTTGTTTTGGTCTTCTTAGCTTCCGTAGGATTGTCCTGAGTCGATTTCTTTTTGGATGAGGGCATGGGGCAGATTTCAGAAGATCGCTTGTCAGTGAAAATTTAGGCAGGAACCAGCCTACACAAAAACTCGCAAAAACATTTCTTCATAATAGATCACTACGCTATGCCCCTGCTGAGCCAGCGCATCATATTTTTACCGCCGCCAAGCTCGCAATGTCCCTATCCATGCCAGGTCATAGCTGGCGGTGTCGTCTCTACCAAGACCTGCCCACGCGAAATCACCGTTCGCACCGTTGCCCGATTCAAAATCGCCTCATAGCGGTTCTTCGCATCCAGCACGATTAGATTCGCCGGTTTTCCGACCTCAATACCATAGGTATCTTGCACGTTCAGCGTCCGCGCCCCTCCACTCGTCACCATCTCAAAGCAAGCATCAATCTCCTCTAATCCCGTCATTTGGCACACATGCACCGCCATATCCGCCACCGCCAGCAAATTCCCTGTTCCCAGGCTATACCAAGGGTCTTGAATGCAGTCATGCCCCAAACTTATATTCAGTCCGCTCTGCCACAGCTCCTTTACCCGCGTCACCCCTCGCCGCTTCGGATAGGTGTCCGTCCGCCCCTGCAGCGTGATGTTAATCAGCGGATTCGCAATAAAGTTCAGCTTCGCCCGTCGCAAAATTCCCATCAGCTTCAGCGCATAGGCATCGTTATAAGACCCAAACGCCGTCGTATGGCTCGCTGTCACCCGTGGCCCGGTTTGAGTGCGAATCGCACAAGCCGCCACTACCTCCAAAAATCGTGACTGCGGATCGTCAATTTCATCACAGTGGATATCAATCAGCCGGTTATACTGCTGCGCCAGCTCAAAAATTTTGTGAACAGAGCGCACCCCATCTTCGCGGGTCAGCTCGTAGTGAGGAATGCCGCCCACCACATCCGCGCCCAGCTTCAGCGCTTCCTCCATCAAAGCTTCATTGCGATCTTGTCCGTACAGCCCGTCTTGCGGAAAAGCGACAACTTGCAAGGTGATCCAATCTTTTACAGCTTCGCGCACTTCTAGCAGTCCTTTGAGCGCCGTCAGCTTCGACTCACTTACATCGGCATGACTGCGTACAAACAGCACGCCCTGACTGGCCTGCTGCTTCAACGCCTGAATCGCCCGCGCCTTCACATCCTCAATTGTCAGGCTAGCTTTTCGCTCTCGCCAAATATCAATCCCTTCAAACAGCGTTCCGCTCAGATTCCACCTGGGCTCTCCCGCCGTTAGCGCCGAGTCTAAATGAATGTGAGATTCTACAAACGGAGCGCTGACTAGCTGAGCGTTAACGTCTATTTCAGCAAGTGCGCTAATGGGGGACTCAGGCGCGTCGGCCAAGCCTCTGCTAGGTAAAATCGCCTCAATGCGATCGCCCACAATTGCAATATCCACCAGCTCGCCGGGCGCATCTTGCACCCGCTGAGCCCGCCGCAACAAAAGAGAAGCATCCATAAGTCTTTCCAGATCGCTAATTTTATTAAAATTTTGCAGCACAAGGTTTCAGATCGGTGAGTTTGCGCTATGTAAAGCGAAGCCAAGCAATCGGCCCAGAAAGGATAAGATCCTTCGTAATGGGATGCCTTTTATCGCGCCATCGATGGCGTTTTGATGCCAAGAAACCATGGAAATACAGCAGAGAATCAGTCAGCACCGCATTCAGCATATCGTCGATAGCTATCTGCTGGCAGGGGACGAGCCCGGCGCTTTCCGTACCTATCTCAACGAACTTTCTGCCCAATATCCTAATGGCCTAATCGAGCTGGCCCTGGTAGAAACTTTAGCCAAAAGCTGGCTCACCATTCCCATGCAAAAAGGCGTTCCTTTTCTGGCGATCGCCCACCAGCAGCTCAATAATTGGCAGCAAGCCGCTACTGCCAGCGCCGCCACCGAACCGCTGACTAGCGCCCTTACCCCCGCTCAGTTCTCACAAATCACCGGGCTCGATCCTCAAATTGCTTTCGCGGCCCTAGCTCAGCCTACTGCCCTCCCGACTCAGTCGGCAATAGAGTAGGCAGTGTCTTCAGCCTGTCCTCTTACCCTATCGCATCGCCCTGGCCACTGCGGCCATTCCCACCACGCTAGCGCCGGAACGCGCTAACGTATCGACGGCACTCTGCGCGGTAGCTCCCGTCGTATAAATATCATCAATTAATAGCACAGCCGGTTTGGCCCGCTGTGACTGCTGCGCTTTGCAGATAATTTTTTGCAGCGATCGCCCCACCCGAAAAGCCTCATTCAAATTTTCCTGCCGCGCTTTTAGCCCTAGTTCATGCTGTGGCAACGTCGCCTGGACGCGCTCCAACCCGTGGGGCAGCAGCGGCAGTCCACTCACCTGGGCAAACGCCCGCGCAATACATTCTGCCTGGTTAAACCCGCGCGATCGCGCCCGTTTTTTATGCAAAGGAATCGGCAATACGTAAAGAATTGGGGCGTCGCCGCTCGGACGAACACCCATTTGCAAACGCGGTGGCGATGCCTGTTCCCGAAGCCACCGCTCGGCCAGCGCTGCCCCTAGCGGCGTCCCAATTTCTGGTCGATTGCTATATTTCATCGCCCTGATGGCCTGCCTGAGTGCGCCACCATACAGACCTAAGGCCGTGATCGGTAGCGCCGTTGCAGACAAGCCGCCCGTCAGCAGGGGCGAAGGTTTTAGCACCTGCCGACGGCAGTCAGTACAAAATACCTGGGGCGAGGGGCGATCGCACACCGGACAGGGGCGATGCAAAAATAGGCCCACTAAGTCGTGAAACCTTGCTTTCCCAAACTGCCAAGTGTTTAGCATATTTATTGCCCCTGTCTTACACCAATCTTTGGTGTTCCCAACTTAGGGCAAAAACTGATCGCATCAGGATTGATCGCTTTCTGGAACAACTGTAGTCGTGCTGCCATCTGGATACACCAGGCACATCACGTTTCTGTCTGCGCGATCGCTTTGGGTATAGGTCTTTTGACCAAAATCTTTTGACGGGTCGGACGGGTTGTTGCCCTTCGACACAGCGGCACCAGATGGATTGAATGAAGCCGATGGGGTAGATGAACGCATAGTAATTAAGAGTAATAGGAACGAAATACAGGGTTATGCCCATTGTTCTAGATCTGGGCGGGTGCCTGCGAGCGTGTAAGTAGCCAACTTTTTAGGTGCTAGCTAGCACACCTAAGGAAATTCTCGAAAAAGGTATGCGACCTATTTGTACCAAGGTATTCAAGCATTTTCTGTCCACTTAGACAGTTATTTAAATGCAAAGCAAATGCAAAGCCGCCTTGAAGGCCAACCGACCGACCCTTGACGCAGCTCATCGGGGCTTTATATAACTGAGTTGGCTAACCGCGTATCTACAGACGTTTTGCCACCACTCGCAAAAATTACATACAAAAGGGTTCAGCGAACGCATATTATTAAGGTGTGTGAACTTTTCGGCAAAACCCTTGGGTGTAGAACTTCGTAGCTACGTTTATTTAGACAATCTTCAGCCCCAGCACGCTGCCTATATTGGCACTGTTTCGATTGGGTTTTTGCCGCTGCCTGGCGATGCGTCGCTTTGGATTGAAGTCTCTCCCGGTATTGAAATCAACCGGATCACCGACGTTGCCCTCAAATCAGCGGTCGTCCGGCCCGGTTTGCAAGTCGTAGAAAGGCTGTATGGTCTACTAGAGATTCATGGCTCTCAGGGTGAAGTCAAGGCCGCTGGCCGGGCGATTTTGGGCTACTTAGGGCTAAGGCAAAGTGACTCATTAAAGCCAGAACTGATGTCCAATCAGGTTATTCGCAACCTCGATGCACATCATGTTCAGCTCATTAACCGCACCCGTCGCGGGCAAATGATTATGGCAGGGCAGACCCTGTATGTGATGGAGTGTCAGCCTGCGGCCTACGCGGCACTAGCAGCCAACGAAGCCGAGAAAGCAGCCTTTATTAATATTTTGCAAATTTCGGCAGTCGGCAGCTTTGGTCGGCTTTATTTAGGCGGGGCCGAGCAAGATATTTTGGCGGCAGCAAGAGCGGTGGAGGCTGAAATGTCAGCGCTGCCCGGACGGATGGACGATGACAATGACCTAGATGAGTGATTGGGAGCGTCGCTAGAAGGCTTAAACAATTGGAGGTGTCACTATGGGCAACCCTCGCATCCATCCCGATACGATTGATGAGGTTCGCCAAAGGGCCGATATTGTCGATATCGTCTCTGAGCAGGTTGTGCTCAAAAAGCAGGGCAAGGACTTTGTCGGCCTGTGCCCTTTTCACGACGACAAATCACCTAGCTTTAGCGTCAGTCCTAGCAAGCAGTTTTACTACTGCTTTAGCTGCGGAGCTGGCGGTAACGCCTTTAAGTTTTTGATGGAGCTAGGCCAGCGCTCTTTTGCGGATGTAGTGCTCGATTTGGCCCGCCGCTATCAGGTACCGGTCAAAACGACTGAACCCGCTCAGCAGCAAGAACTTCAACGCAAGCTTACCCTGCGTGAGCAGCTCTATGAAATTGTGGCCGTCGCCGCTAAGTTCTATGAACATGCGCTGTATCAGCCCGATGGTCAGCAGGCGCTGAGCTATTTGCGCGAGCAGCGAAAGTTGACAGATGAAACGATTAAGCATTTTCAGATGGGCTATGCGCCACAGGGGTGGCAAACGCTCTATGGCTATTTGGTAGAACAAAAGCGCTATCCGGTGAATCTGGTAGAACAAGCCGGGCTGATTGTGCCGCGTAAGGGGGGTGACGGCCATTATGACCGGTTTCGCGATCGCGTCATGGTACCCATCCACGATGTCCAAAACCGGCTGATTGGCTTTGGCGGCAGAGGGCTCACCGCCGAGGCCAAGCCCAAGTACCTTAACTCGCCTGAAACCGAACTGTTTGATAAAGGCAAAACGCTGTATGGACTGGATAAGGCAAAGAGTGCGATCGCCAAAAAAGACCGCGCCATTGTCGTCGAAGGCTACTTTGATGTAATCGCCCTTCACACCGCTGGTATTACCAACGCCGTAGCCTCTTTGGGCACCGCCCTCAACGCTGGCCAGGTCAAGCTGCTGCTGCGCTACACCGAGTCCAAACAAATTATCTTCAACTTTGATGCCGACGCTGCTGGGGTCAAAGCTGCCGATCGGGCCATTGGCGAAGTGGCTGATATGGCCTATCGCGGCGACGTGCAGCTCCGCATTCTAAACATCCCCGACGGCAAAGATCCCGATGACTACCTGAGCCTTCATACGGCGGCAGAATATGTTGCCCTTGCCGACGCCGCGCCCCTCTGGCTTGACTGGCAAATTAGTCAGATTGTGTGCGATCGCGATCTCAAACAAGCCGACCAGTTTCAACAAACCTCCCAGGCCGTCGTCGCCCTGCTCTCAGGCATCGCCAACGCTGACACCCGCACCCACTACATTCGCCACTGCGCCGAAATCTTTAGCCAGGGCGATGGTCGCATCGTGCCCTTGCTCGCCGAAAACCTGCTGGCCCAAGTTCGCCGCAAACGCCGAACCCCCCACGACGCTACGCCCAAAGCCCACGATGTCAAAATCCTCAACCGCAGCTTTTTAGAAGAAGCCGAAGCCGCCCTACTCCGCATCTACATCCACAGCCCCGAGCACCGTCAAGCCATCGTCGAGGGACTTGATACCCGTGATTTGGGCTTTAACTTTTCGCACCACCGCGCCCTCTGGCGGATGGTGACCGAGCTGGCCCAAATAGAAGCTAACGGGGCCACTGACCCCAGCGCTACTGCCGATTTACCGCAGCAAAGCCTGCTAGAAACATTACGAAACTTTTCTGCCGAGTCCACTGGCCCGCTCTCTCTGGTTCATCACCTGCTGTATCTAGAGGAAAAAACCAGGCTTGATGTCCTGCGAGAGCCTTTGGTGATTCGAGCGGCGATCGCCTGCCTCGAAAAAAACATGTGCGAAAAGCGCTACCGCCTGCTGCTGAACCTGTGGGCCGACAGCGACTTTGCCGACTCTCCTGAGCAGCACACCCAGTACCAAAAGCAAATCATTGCCGAAAAGCGCCGCATTGCCGAACTCAACCAGGAGCGCAGCGTAGATTTTGCCGATTTAGCCAGTGTGCCCTGGGTTCAGTCATGACAGCTTCCCATAACCAAGATCTGGGCCAATATGGCGAGCAGCTCGTTTGCCAGTGGCTGATCACCAAAAACTGTCAAATCCTTCATCGGCAATGGCATAGCCGCTTCGGCGAAATTGACGTCATCGCCCAGGGCCAAAGCGGACAAGGAGCCCTGCGCAGCGCAATGCTTGCCTTTGTCGAAGTCAAAACCCGCAGCCGGGGCAATTGGGACGCAGATGGCCTACTAGCCGTCACCCGCGCCAAACAAAAGAAACTGCGCACCACCGCCCGCTATTTCCTTGTCCGTCATCCGCACCTATCCGAACTTCCCTGCCGGTTCGACATCGCCCTAGTAAGCTGTCAGTCCAGTCCGCCAGCCCACCGGCTGAGCCTACAAATTCCTGACAGCCAAAGCTATCTGAGCCTGCAAGCCTACATTCGCGATGCCTTCTAAGGCTATGCCAAAGTTTCCGGGCAGTAGCCCAAACCAGTCACAAACTGCTCGCGGAACGCTTCAATTTCTTTACGGTCAGGCTTGCCATGAGAAACAACCGCCACCTGATAGCGTCGCATCACATCTACTGCCGATTGCCCCATCGCCAGGCCCCACAGCGCCATTCGCACCCGGATCCCCGGCTCATAAGCCGTTCCTATTTCATTCAAAAACGCCAAAAAGTTCTGCTGAGCGACTTTAGTTGCGCTGTCGTGCAGCTTCACCTTCACAACCCAGCCATTGATTTGGTGAATGACCGTTATATACTCTAGCGGCAGTTGTCCTGCACATAGCAAGCGTTCAACCACACGCAGCGTTAAGCTCGCATTCGTCAGGTAGTAGATGTATTCCATCGTCAAATCTTATGGGTGCTACAGTCTATGTGCTTTTTAAGCGATTTTCTTCTTCAACTATCCGTCACTTCATTATGGCGCAGCGTTTCCCAAAATCTCCACCTCTTAACAGCTCGTTGTCTGGCTTTGCAGACCATCAGCTCTCTGCCTACGACTACAATCTGCCCGACCGCCTTATTGCACAGAACCCAGCAACGCCTAGAGATAGCGCTAAATGCTTAGTCGTCGAAAGTAAGCATTCCCACCACCACGGTCACTTTTACGACTTGGGCAACTGGCTAAGACCGGGTGACCTCCTAGTGCTTAACAATACGCGAGTTATTCCAGCTAGACTGTTTGGCAGCAAACAAACCGCGCATAAACAGCCCGGTGCTGCCGTTGAAGTTTTACTGATTGAGCCGATCTCAGCCGACCGATGGCTGGCGCTGGTAAAGCCTGGGCGACGGCTTCAGCCCGGCAGCAAAATTGCGTTTGGCGCGAATCCCAATCAACCAGTCATGATCGCACGGGTAGAAGCGCGAGACAAGCAGACCCATGGGCGTATCTTACAACTGGTTCCGCAGTGCGACCTGTCAATTATGGAAATAATTGACCAGCTTGGCCAAATTCCTTTGCCGCCCTACATCACCCGCTCCGAAGCGCTACCCGAACAATATCAGACTATTTTTGCCCAGCGTCAGGGTGCGATCGCAGCCCCCACCGCTGGCCTCCACTTCACCAAAAACCTGCTCACCCAGCTCAACCAGAAAGGTATCCAAACTGCCGAAGTCACCCTGCATGTTGGCATCGGTACCTTTCGTCCCGTAGAAGTCACCGACATTGCAACCCACCAAATGCATCAGGAAAGGATAGAGGTGCCGGAAGAGACGGTGGAGAAAATTCGGCAAACTAAGGCCAATGGCGGCAGAGTAATTGCAGTGGGAACGACCTCTACAAGGGCATTAGAAGGGGCGAGTGCGATCTGCGGCGAGCTACAGCCCTACAGCGGCAAAACCGAAATATTTATTTATCCTGGCTATCGGTGGCAAGTCATTGACGGATTGATTACTAACTTCCACTTACCAGGCTCTAGCTTGTTGATGATGGTAAGTGCGTTGATTGGCAGAGAGCGGCTGATGGCGCTTTATGAAGAGGCGATCGCGCATCAGTACCGTTTTTACTCCTTTGGCGATGCCATGTTAATTCTCCCAGAAGCCACCATCCGCTCAAAAAATCTCAGCGCCTAAAAAAACCAACAAAAAAGCGCCCCCCCGAAGGAGAGCGCTTTCTTGACGTGAACCTTATTCAGAACGCTGAGCGTCTGTCAAAAGGATTCACGCTATCGACTAAACCTAGTGTAACTAGGCAGCGATGGAAGGAGCAGTGAGTGCGACAGGCGCAGCTTCACCAGCAGCCAAGTCCAAGGGGAAGTTGTGAGCATTGCGCTCGTGCATTACTTCCATACCCAGGTTGGCACGGTTCAATACATCTGCCC
>JBAQZP010000136.1:0-45410 GCA_049791095.1 Phormidesmis sp. | reverse complement strand
AAACAACAGACGGTTCCATTGCGCGATGACTCATGCGTAAGAGCAAACTGATCTTAGCGATCCGACTAGTCTTTGGCCTAGTTCACGAGTAGTACGCTGCTTCACTTTTCATGGCGGATGGCTATATACTGCTAAACTGAGCAGCTACTTTTCCAGACTTAAAGGCAAATTCTACTGATTCTCCATTCCAAATAGCGTCATAAAAGCCTACAGAAAATTCAATTGCGGCTTTATCACCTACAGCCTGCTGCATCCCGACCACATAGGGAACATGTTGGGCAATAGCCTCGGCCTGCGCACTTGAGTAGCACCTGTTCAAGACTACGCATTCAACCTGAGTCTTTTCAGCAATGAGGTCAAATAAACCAGAAAGTACCTTGCCTGTCACCAGCTTCGGGTTCCCAGCTTCATCTTCAAAATAAAGTCCAGCCTTTCCCTCTCCGTGACCGGAGAAATGAACCATCTGTGGGGCTTCTTCTACAACGGCTCGCCGTAAGTCACGCGGACGAACAGCTAAGTGTGGAATGATCTTAAAGTTGTCTCGATGATGAGAACGCTTTAAGCCTTCACTGATATCGCGGATTTCTGCAGCTAACCGAAGCTGATCCGAACCTATAGGGTTAGCCGTCAAAATTAGTAGCTTGCGCATTGGTAGCCCAACATTAGCAATGAAAGTAGATAAATTGCAGTGCTTGCGAGTTTAATACTCAAGCATAATCACAGTTTAACTGCCGATGGTATAGGTTAAGGTAGTAAGCGCAAATTATCACCGCTAAAGCGCAAACGGCCCTGAAACGTCTCGTTATGAAAACAATTCGACGGCGCGAGCAGTCACTATATCTCCCTCCTCAGGTTATGTGCCTTAATTGGCTGAGCCTGATGCTTAAGTCAGTACCATTGATTTTTGAGTTACGTAAGCTTAATTGCAATCCTAACGTTAAGCAGTGAGCTGATAGCCAGCTACCGCAATCGTTCTATCTCAGTACAGTGACGCTGGCAGAAATTCGCTTTGGCATTGAGCGGCTCCAAGATAATGCTGACTTACGGCAGGAATTGACTAAATGGCTAGACAGTACCTTGCGGTCTTGGTTTGTAGAGCGTATTCTGCTAGTGGATGAAGATGTAATACTGGATTGGCGTCGGTTTGTGGAAGTGGGTCGGAAGCAGAGGGTCACTTCGTTGGTGTGAGTCTTAGTCTTTTCTTGAAGAGAGAATTCAGTCTTCTATTATCGTTCCTAAGTAAAGTCTGACGAAGGTTTCAGCAGCTCCTAGATTTATTTTTTTAAGAGCCTTAGTCACTTCCGCAATATTTTCAGCACTAGGATCCAATCCGTGATACCAGCGACCTACGTTGGCACGGCTAATCCCCATCGTGACAGCCAGTTTATTCTGGCTGATCCCGTAAGTATCCAAAACTTGTTTGAGTGCTTCACTTGCCCTTCCCATAAAGCTCATCCTGTCAAAGGATGCCTCGCGGGTAAATGTCACACTTGTGGATACACTGTTTTGATGCTAATGTCATAGTTGTGACGACATCAGCGGATAGAGCAATGCTTCCTGACCATTCCCCAAATGTTCACTAGTCCAGTGCTAATGGCGATCGCTTGCCGTTGACACATTTTAACCAAGACAGTCGAGAGCCCGTACGTATTATGCTTATTGGCTCTACTGTAGGAATTAATGTGATCGCAAAATCCCTACACCATTTAGGCTTCGCTGAAATCGGCGACTGGAGCAAATCCCAAACACACCCAAGCAGTGATAAACAGATGAGCATCCTAACCAAGTGGATAAGATACTGATGCCAGACATGATAAGTAGGAAGATAGTGCAATCTAAGTTAATGACACGAATATAGGACTCTGACCCCAGCCTATATCGCAGTCATTGAATTCCGTCAGCCTCTAGCCTGGGTTATAAAGCGTTAGCCACGGCACTAGGGGGTGCGCCTCCATCAGATACTGAAGAAGAGCTGAAGGGTTTATTTCTGCAAATAAATATGCGCAATTATTTAAATCGTCAAGGCGTAGAGCTAACGGAATCACAGTTGCAGCGTTTGGCCAGTTAAAAACGTAATAATTTCTTGACTAGCCGTAGCTCGATTGACCAACTCGGCCAACTCAGGCTTTTCACGACTAACGTCAACAATCGAAGCAGCCATAGAAGCTGACCAGATAACGAGTCGAAATTCTAAGAATCGAAGCGGGTGGGGGGAATCGAACCCCCATTATTAGCTTGGAAGGCTAGAGTTTTACCACTAAACTACACCCGCAATGGTGACTGTCTCATATTAGCCTAGATACAGTATCACAATTTTAAATGTCTATTCAGGGACTTCTCTAAGCTGAGATTCGATGACTTCTACGGTTAGTAGCAAACTATCGTCTAATTGAGGTGTTCCATCGGTTTTAGCCGGTTCAAAAGCGAGCCCAGCAGAGCGAATCAGGCAGGCGATCGCCTCATCTTCCTCCCCACTCACCGGCAAACTCCCCCCCTCCGGCTGCAACGTCACCGTCCGAATACTGCCATCAGCATCAATCGCTAGCCGATAGGTCAGCCGCTGCTGTGTAAATGACAGCCGTCCGCAGCGCTGCGAACTCTGTAGCTCTACAGGTTGATTAAGGCGACTTAAAAGCTGTGGCGGCTCCTCTTTCAAATCTTGAATCGGTTCGATAGTAGCGGCCACAACGCTGAAAGAAGTGGCTTGCGCGGCCCCGTCGCCTGCGCCCGGAAGCGGCAGTGCAGATTCACCCTCAATCGTCGCTGGTTCAGAAGGGGCTACCGGTTCTTCTGAAGGCGGAGTGGGTTCGTCAGATTCTCCGCTGCCATTGGCTGAAGGCGTCTGATTCGGAGCCGGGTCTGAGGGTTCCGGTGATGATGGCGGCTCGGTTCCTGCTGGGGGTGTTGGCGATTGGGCGGCAGGGTTGCTTTCTTCGGGCGTGATAGGGAGAGGGGGGGGTACTTCAGGAGATAGCGTTTTAGTGCTCTGCTCTATTGGCGTGCTGCTCGCATTTTCTGTCTCGGTAGGGATATCGGCAGACGCACTAGCCGCTGCCTGAGCAGATGTCTGAATTGGTTGTTCAATCGGTTGTTCGGCGACCGATTCGTCCGCCGCATCGACCACAATCAGTTCAACCGGCACCACTGCCGATTCACCCGAAGACTGCATTAACTCCATTACATAGGGCAAGCTCATGCCAATTACACCCACATGGGTCAGCACAGCCAAGCCACCTAGCGCTGGCCAAAGACCTCTGGGTTCGGCATGTCGCCAAATTTGTAAAGGAGAGACCATCCGGTTTACGACGCCAACTTTTATCAGTCAGCCATAGATGCCCAAAAGCACCACAGAACTCCACCATAAGCTAGCACTCAACCGTAACTCGCGATAAACAGACCGTGACCGTTTAGCCAACTGCCCCTCTTTTTCCTAAAGGCTTGTCACAGTCGAGTTTTTACGCCAAACGTCAGCACCGTTTCATCAATTCCCTTGAGCTGAAGCGGCTCAAACTTCACAATTTCGTCCTCGTCTAAATAGTCGGCAACTGCCGCTGATACCAGAATGGTCTCTGCCGTGGCCGATTCTTGAATGCGAGCGGCAATATTGACGCTGGGGCCAATGGCGGTATAGTCCGAGCGTTCGACGCTGCCAAACATACCGACAACAGCGGTACCCTGATGAATACCGCAGCGGAACTTGACGGGGCCGATGCCCTGCTTGGCCCAGCGCTGATTAAGGCCATCGAGGTCTTTGTACATTTGGCGGGCGGCGGCGATCGCCCGCTTTACCTGATCGTTCGGGCTCATTTCCTCTGGCGCACCAAACAACGCCAGCACTGCATCGCCCATAAACTTATCGACCGTGCCACCGTTGTTGAAGATGGCATGGGTCATGGTTTCTAGATATTCATTCAGGAGTTCGGCGACTCGGCGCGATCGCAACGTATTACTGAGCTGCGTAAAGCCCACAATGTCACTAAACAAAATGGTCACCAATCGAGGCTCGGGCCGTAAATCAAGCTGCAACTTGCCCTCATTTGCCTTCTGCACCAGCGACGGCGGCAAAAATCGCTGTAGTACAGACTCCGTCAAATATTTATTGAGCTGAGCCACCTTGCGCTCATTCGCCTTCAGTGCCAGCAGATTACGCACCTCCGCCAATAGCTCCCGGTCGTTGAATGGTTTAGACAGGTACGCATCGGCCCCCTGCTCCATGCCTTCTAGGCGGGTTTCGCTATCCACCTTTGCCGTCAGCAAAATAATCGGCGTCCCCTGCAAAGCTGTATCTTGGCGAATGCGCTCAATCATCTCCAGGCCATTCACGCCCGGCATCATCAGATCAGAGATAATCAAATCGGGTTTATAAGTGGTCGCTATCTCTAGTCCGGCTGCTCCCTGCTCCGCTGTACGCACCTTGTACCCCTGACGCTGCAACACGCTCGACACATAGGCCCGCAGGTCAGGATTGTCATCTACTACCAAAATTTGCGATCCCTCAAAGGATGCTCGCTCGCTCTGGCTACCCACTGCGGCAGGCGGCAGCTCGATTTCGCTGTCCGCCGTCGCCGATGCCATCTCGATATCTGACAGTTCGACCGCTGCTCGACCCTTCTCGGTCGAAAGCACCTCTTCAACCACCTGACTTACAGGGAGGTGGCTAGCGCCCAAAGGCAGATTAATCGTAAAGGTTGTACCCTCACCATACACCGACTGCACAGAGACATTACCGCCGTGCAATTCTGAAAGCTCCTTCACCAGTGATAGGCCCAATCCTGTGCCCTCATAGTGACGGTTGGCTGATCCATCGGCCTGACGGAACCGCTCAAATAGATGAGGAATTTGATCCGCGCGGATGCCAATACCTTCGTCTTGCACCTGTAGTTTGGCTAGGCCACTGGCCGTTTTTAGCCGCACGGTAATTGATTTACCGGCTGGCGTAAATTTCATGGCGTTAGAGAGCAGGTTATACAGAACCTTGTCAAATTTCTCCATGTCCAGATAAACCGGCGGGCAATCTTGAATATCGGTGCTGAGGGTGATTTGCTTGCGCTCGCAGTAGGTTTGAAAAGCTTCAACCACTTCAGTTGTGAATTGGGCTAGGTTGCAGGGCCGAAAGGTGGGCTGCATTTTGCCCGCGTCTAGTCGCTGAAGGTCGAGTAGCTGGTTAACCAGTCGTAGCAGCCTTCGAGAATTTCGTAGGGCGATCGCAGACTGCTCCGCATCCAATCCTTCCCCCCGTTCGACCGCCGACTCTAGCGGGCCAATGGTCAGGGTCAAGGGCGTACGAAATTCATGCGAAATATTTTGGAAAAAAGCATTCTTCTGCTGATCCAGCTCCAAAAGCTGCTTCGCCTGACTGCGACTCTTTTGGTACAAATTAGCCTGCTGTACTGCCACCGCTGCCTGGTTGGCTACTGCCTGAGCAAGCGTCACTTCATCTTTTTGCCATTGGCGATCGCAATGCACCTGCTGCAAAATAATACAGCCTGTAATTTTAGACTCTGCCAGTAGCGGCACTGCTAATAGCGCCGTTGCAGTGCAAGGCGTTTCCGCTTTGGAAGAAGACTGCACTAATAAGTTGTCGTTGCCGTTGCTGGCTGTGTCAATGGCAACCGGCTGCTTAGTCTTTAGCAGGCGAGCAAGGACGTCATCTCGTGCGATCGCCAAACTCGCCTCTGGCAGGGTCGGCGATTCCATCCCAGTCGCGTCATAGCGGCCCACGCATTGCGAATGAGTCTCTGTCCATAGTGACAGCGTACAGCTATCTGCAAATAGCGCCTGGCCCAGCTTTTGAGTAATCGCCGCAAAAATTTCGCTAGGCTCCAGGCTAGCATGAAGCGCCTGAGTGATCGTGTTAATCAATACCTCGCGCTGCGCTAAAGCCTGCACCCGCTCATACGTCCAGGTTTGAGAAAGTGCCAGCGCCGCCTGATCGGCCAGCGTCGTTAGCAACCTGATTTCACTTTCTTCCCAAGGCTTTTGGTAAGAGCACTTATGCAATGCCAGCACCGCCAGCACATCTTGCTTATAGGCCAGCGGAATCAGTAAGCTAGTATGGATGTCCAGTCGCTGATACGCTTTCACATTCTCTGGATTGGGCGCAGCTTCCACCACGTCTTCAGCCACTTCCAAATGCTGAGTCAGCGCCGTTTGCCAAACCGTCTGCTCTAATAAAGTTAGTACAGCGGGCGTTTGATGCTCCTCAGGCATTGCTGTCCCCACATAGTGAAACACAGGCGAATTCAGCTCCGCCTCTGCCAGCGGCTTCACCACGCCATAATCCAGCTCAAACGCCTTGCCCAGCGTATCTACAATCGTCTTGAGCATCTCCTGAGAAGACTGAGCGCTGCGAATGGTGTTGGTAATTGCATTCAGTAGCGTTTCCTGTCGCAGTACCCGGTTTAGCTCTTGGGTGCGGGCATTTAGCACACTGTGAGTATCCACTGCCTGGTTTACCACCGTTCGCAGATCTTCTTCTTCCCAGGGTTTAGTGACGTACTTAAAAACTTTGCCCTCATTAATCGCCTCGACCAAATCCTCCATGTCGGTATAGCCCGTCAGCATAATCCGAATAGAGTTAGGATAGCGATCCGCCGTCACCCGCAGCAGTTCTGTCCCGCTCATCCCCGGCATCCGTTGATCAGAGATAATCACAGCAATATCGCCCTGATCCGCCATCTGGTCTAAAGCATCTTGACCGCTATTCGCCTTAATTACTTTGAAATCTCGGTAGAATGTCCGGTAGAGCAAATCCAAATTATCGGGTTCATCATCTACCACTAAAATTTTGTGTTTAGATGCTTTCTTTCGCCTGCTGCGCTCTCTAACTGCCATGCGTCAATCTCTCACCTAAGCCAAAATTCGTAGGAACTCCTTGACGCATCCACCGTACCGGTCAGTACTGAGGCCACTGTGCAACGTCCTATCTAAAGTTCCCACCCTCTTTCGAGTTTCTACTATGTCTCAGGCTAATGCCGGGCGAGCCCTGCCTCCCCTCTATCAGCCAAACCATCAGCCCAGCAATCGGCCAGCGCCCTTTCGCATTCGAGCCGCCCGATCTCCAGACCTCGCCGAGATTGTCAGCGTCTTGCTGGCTAGTTTTTACGCCCAGGCCCAAGCGACTCAATGGCTGTACTGGCTCATGAGCATAGGCATTCAGGCCGATCTCAAAGCCAGAATTAGTACACCCGCCGATCAGTACATCTGCCTGGTCGCAGCGGCTGTCCCCCCGACAAACCAATCCGGATCTGCTCAATCAAGAGCTACCCGATCACGAGCCGTCATTGGCACCGCCGAAATCTCTCAGCGTGCCTGCGAAACCTGGCAGTTGTTTCCACCTAAACGGGCCTATCTATCTAATCTTGCTGTTCATCCTGACTATCGCCGACAAGGGGCCGCACAGCAGCTACTGCACGCTAGCGAAAGCATTGCTGGTGACTGGGGTTTTCGGCATATTTACCTGCATGTTATGGCCGACAATGCCAAGGCGCAGGCACTCTACAGACAAGCGGGCTACCGTCCTTGTGAGGTCAGCAATCCCATTCTTTCGGGATTGGGTATACGACCACAGCGACTGCTCTTCTCAAAGGCTGTTCGCCATAGCTAGCTATCAGTTGCCTGGGAGAAGTTCAATAGGTGTCCTTCCAATCATTGAGGTTTTGCATTGTTTTGACTACAACACATTAAAAGAATCTAAAGCTGAAGTGGGCGTTGATATATCCTTGCCTACAGGCATTAGCAGCTACTGAACAGGTAAAAAAGATAGCTTCGTGCCTTAGAGACAAGATGGGCTACTGTGTTAGAAAATACACTTTATATTTTCGCGCGATATACTGAGACTTTTGATCGATTTGCAAAGCGCTTTATGTAATCAACGTGAAGTACTGCTCGCTTTGCGATAAAGAATGAATAAAACTTCGTTGTTCTTTTATCATCCAGCGGAGATTCGTACCACATTAGAAGTAGCCTCACGTTGATATCGCCGGGTACGACAAGCGCATGCCCATAAGAATGGATTGGAAGTCTGTGATTGAAATAGCGAAGGTGCCGACTACGCCGCTAAATGAGGTATTTACTTGTGAGTCTTTAGGCGGCTCTGATAGTATCGGATCGCAATCTACCTATCGGTTTGGTCACGCTCACAAGGGCGACGATCACGTAGGCAATCCTGTCATCGTCCCAGCCGGTGGAGACATAAGTGCTCACTCCGCTTCAAAATCATCCAGTTTACAGTCGGCCAGTCAGTCCCTCAGCACTGAAAGACCTGGCGTAGGAAACTGGAAATTCTTCGGCACATCCGTGAATCAAAATTTGAAAGTTGATGAAGTGGTGGACAAAATAGAAAGTGGGCGGCTGTGGGTCGTCAACAGCCGCCGCCGCAATGGCATTATTGTCCTCAGAGAGTTCCACGCCGAGTTTGCAGGCCCCGGTGCGGCGGTGGGTGGTGACCTGGATGATGGCATTGTCAAAATCATTCCTATTGGTAACCTGTCACTGCTAGAACCGGACTCTCATGAAGCACATCAAAATGCCATTAAGATTCGGTTGCAGTGGATTCGGCTCACTCAAAATTTCACTGACCAACCCAGTCCGGACGACCGCGCTCGGATGATTCTGGAGCAGTTTAAGACCTATTTTGACCAGGCAACGGTAGATTTGGTGCCGGATGAGGCGTTTGCGCTGCTGGTAGGCGTGCTGCCGCAGACGATTCATCGCGTGCGCTCCGGATTTGTTTGGTAGACGTTTGTTTGGTAGACGTTTGTTTGGTAGGCGAGCTTCGGCTGCGCTCAGCCCTTGGGCTGGGAGGCTAGGATCTGCTGGAGGTTGGCGAGGGTGCGGGCGTTTTCGGCGGCTGTGCCGATGCTGATGCGCAGGCCACCGCCCGTGTGGCGAGCAAGGGTGCCTTTGGCGCGAAGTTGGTGGAAGAGTTTGGCTAGGCCGTCTGCTTGGGTGCTGGTTTGTAAGGTTTTTAGACCGCGATCACCCAACCGCACATACACAAAATTACTATCACTAGGCCACACCCGCAGGCCAGGATGCTCGCTGAGTGCTTGAATCAACTGATGACGCGCTGTGAGTATCTTGGGTATTTGAGCCAGTAATTGATCGCTATGCGCCAGCGCTGTCTGAGCCGCCGCTTGAGAAAAGCTAGGTAAGTTATAAGGCAGCCTGAGTTTTTCTAGCGCTGCGATGATCTCACGATGGGCGATGCCGTAACCGACTCGATGAGCGGCTAGGCGAAAAGCTTTGGAGAAGGTTCTCAGAATAATCCAATTCGGGCGGCTTAGCGCTTCTGGTAAGGTCGTGCGATCGCTAAATTCAAAGTAAGCCTCATCGACCACAATCAGAATGTCATCAGGAAGCTGCTTCAGCCAGTCGAGTTCTACTGAGGTGAGGGCATTCCCCGTCGGCGAGTTGGGATGCACCATAAAGATAACTTTGACAGGCGGCGTCTCGCGGTCTGCGCTTAAAAGGATTTGGTTGGCCGCAGCTAAGTCCACTTCAAAGGTGTCTTTGCGACCGACCCGGTGAACGCGCACGCCCAGCGTTTCGGCCAGAATGCCATACATCGAAAAGGTAGGATCGGCCACCAATATAGACCCATGGTTGCCCAGGCAGGTGGCCATAATTACTGAGCGGATTAACTCGTCGGAGCCGTTGCCCAGGGTGATGTTTTCGACCCCGATGGTGCTGGGGGCGATCGCCCCAGAGCGAACGGCATAGGACATGACGGCTTGCTTTAGCGCCAGATGGCTACCGTCTGGGTAACGGTTAGCCGCGATCGCCTGCTCATAAGTCTGTGCCAACGCCGTCTTCAGTGCCTCAGGCAGATCGATCGGACTTTCATTCGTATCTAACGGATCGAGTGCTGGCTGATTGGTATCTTTTGCCAGATAAGGATCTGGATGGGGCGATTGATAGGCTGCAAGCCGAGCTAGATCATCCCGAAGAAATGTCATACAAAACGCCCCATACAAGCAAAACGCCCCATACAAGGTGGAGCAAAGCCATCAACAATACTTAGGCATTCTACAGCACCCTATCAGGTATCATGACCCCGTCCCCAATCCGCTTTGCCCGCAACCTCGACCATGACAGAGCCCACCAAAAAGACGTATCAGATCACGCTTCTGCCTGGCGATGGCATCGGCCCAGAGATTATTTCTGTCGCGGTTGCCGTTCTAAAGCAAGTGGGCCAGCAGCACTCAATAGACTTTCAATTCACTGAGGCACTCTTAGGCGGCGCGGCCATCGACGCTACAGGTTCGCCATTACCCGCCGAAACGTTAACCGCCTGTCGCCAGAGCGATGCCGTTTTGCTCGCCTCTATTGGCGGCTATAAGTGGGATGACCTGCCTCGGGCTCAGCGCCCAGAAACCGGTCTGCTGGGCCTGCGCTCAGGGCTCGAACTCTTTGCAAACCTGCGGCCTGCCACCATTTTGCCGCAGCTCCTCAGCGCCTCTTCACTCAAGCCAGAGATTGTTGAGGGCGTAGATATCATGGTCGTGCGCGAACTCACGGGTGGTATCTACTTCGGTACGCCTAAAGGCATTTTTGATATGGAGAATGGCGAAAAACGCGGTGTGAGTACGATGGTGTATAACAGCAGCGAGATCGATCGAATTGGTCGGGTGGCGTATGAAACGGCGCAGAAGCGTAAAGGGCGGCTATGTTCGGTCGATAAGGCGAATGTGCTGGAAGTGTCGCAGCTTTGGCGCGATCGCATTACTGCCCTCAGCAGCGAATACCCCAACGTAACCCTCTCTCATCTATATGTAGATAACGCCGCCATGCAATTGGTACGTGCTCCCAAACAGTTCGACACTATCGTCACTGGCAATCTATTCGGCGATATCCTCTCTGATGCCGCCGCCATGCTGACGGGCAGCATCGGTATGCTACCATCTGCCAGTCTGGGTGAGAGCGGCCCTGGCGTATTTGAACCGGTTCACGGCTCGGCCCCTGATATCGCTGGGCAAGACAAAGCGAATCCGTTGGCACAGGTACTCAGCGCTGCAATGATGCTGCGCTATGGACTTGACCAGCCAGCCGCCGCCGACCAAATAGAGCAGGCCGTACTCACCGTGCTCGATCAGGGATATAGGACGGGAGACATTATGGCTGAGGGCATGAAGGCTGTTGGCTGCAAGGCCATGGGAGCAGCGCTTGAAAAGGCGCTCCAGGCAAACTAAAGTACATGCTTAGGTGAGCCAAATGCAAGCTAGATGCTATAACGCAAACCAAACTGGGCATCACTGGGGTTGTCTGCTCGCAAACCAGCCTTTGCGCAAGATCAGGGTTTAATTGTTTTTTGTCGTTAGCTTGGAGTTGATTCAGTATGAACGGGGCCACTAAAACCAGAGAAGCGAAATTACCATTGAGAAGTATTGCGATCGCCTCACGCGAGGCCAGCCGACCGAATACGGAGTCCGCAAAGATTGATCGCCTTGCCTTTGGAGATGATTCAGCTCTCCTCAACCCAGAACTGATCAAAGCTGCCCGGCACATTTACCGCACCTTTTACGAAGTACATCCCGAAGTCATGCAGCGCCCCATCGGCGTCGCCATCGGCCGCAGAAACCTTCGTGGCAAACTCGTCTTTGGCGACAAACCCGTCCTGCTGCCCCAAGAATGCTTCGTCCCCTTCAGCCAAATCGAACCCGGCCTGATTTAGGCATTTCGTTAACCCAACCGCATAGGATATAGCTTCATTCCTGATAGCAAGGAGCAGCCGCATGACGCTTCAGCAACTTCAGTCTCAACTGTTAGCCCTGTCCCCCCCAGAAAGGGCTAAGGCCATTCAGATTTTGGCAACCAGTATCAGCAATCACTGGACAGTGATTGAAAAAACACCTGACGTTGTAGGGGGGGATGCCTGTATCCGTCAGACTAGGATTCCGGTATGGCTGCTCTATAGCCTGAGGCAGCAAGGTGCTACAGACGCTTACCTGCTAGAAGATTATCCCACCCTAACCGCCGCCGACTTAGCGGGTGCATGGCTCTATGCAGACGCCAATAGAGATGAGATAGAGCTTGCTCTTCAAAGGCAAGAAGCCGCTTAATGACTTATTAAGTTAAGTGACTTATTAACTGTGGCCAGACTATACGCCGATGAAATGTTTCCAGCAGTCGTAAGCACGCTGCTAGGCGAACTCGATCATGATGTACTGACTGTGCAAGCGGCAGGCCAGGGCAACCAACGAATTCCAGACCACGAAGTTTTGGCTTATGCAGTTAGGTGTAATCGTGCTGTAGTGACGATGAACCGTAACGATTTCGCTCGATTGCACAGGCGTAACTCCAACCACGCTGGTATAATCTTGTGCTCGGAAGACAGGAACCGAGCGCAATTAGCCAATCGCATTAATGCAGCTATTCTCAAAGAACAAGCACTAGCTGGAAAACTCATTCGAGTCAATCGACCTCAACAATGATGGATGATTTTTGGCAAGGCTATTAGTTATCAAATTAATTGGATGAGTGGGGCACCTTAGCTGTAGTCCCTCATCTGTACGCCAAAGCCTGTGGATACTGTTGCTCCGATTCTGATTGTCTTCATCTTAGGTGCGGCGGTAGGCAGCTTTCTTAACGTAGTCGTTTACCGGCTACCCGCAGGGCTTTCACTCATCTTCCCGCCTTCGCGCTGTCCGCGCTGTGAAACGCGGCTGAAGCCTTATGACAACGTGCCCGTGTTTGGGTGGCTGTGGTTGAAAGGAAAATGCCGGAGCTGTCGGTTACCGATTGCCGCTCGCTACCCGCTGGTGGAATTTTCAACGGGTTGCCTGTTTGTAGCGGTGTTTATGCTTTTTGGCGTCACCTGGCAGACGCCTGCCCATTGGCTGTTTGTTTGCTGGCTGCTGGCGCTGGCGCTGATTGATTTAGATACGATGACGTTGCCTAACAGTCTCACCGCTTCGGGGCTGTTATTGGGCTGGGGATTTCAAGGCCAGCTAAGCTATGCAGAAATGCCGACCTTGACGCAGGTGGCTAGCGGTGTAGTCTCAGCAATAATCGTTAGCGTGCTGGGTCTGTGGCTGTTTGATTTGATCGGTATTGCAGGCAGTCGGGCTTTTGGTAAGCCAGCAATGGGCGGTGGCGATGCTAAGCTGGCGGCGATGATGGCAGCTTGGCTAGGTTGGCAAGGACTTTTGCTAGCTACTTTTTTGGCGGCAGCCGTGGGAGCTGTGATTGGCGGCGGCGCTTTGGCCCTAGGTGTTCTAGGTTCTAAGCAGCACATTCCTTTTGGGCCTTATCTGGCGTTGGGGGCGCTGCTCACATTGTTTTACGGTGACGCGCTAATCTCGGCCTACCTGGCTGTCTTTTTTCCAATAGGTTTGTAGCTCGCTATACCCGACGATAAACAAGTCATGAATTAAGAATCTCCTGGCAAATTGTTCGCACAGGGATGCAACCCAGTAGGATAAGAGTAGAGTTGGCTCTGCGAATTGCTCAATTGCTGAGCGGCAAGGCCATGACTTGAGCAGGTTTGATGAGTGGGAAAATGTCACTGTTTGACTGGTTTGCCAATCGAAAGAAAACGGGCTTAATTAGCCCCGAGGGCCGTGAGCGAGAAATCGCCGATGGACTGTGGACGAAGTGCGTTCGCTGCGATGAGCTAATTTATACCAAAGATTTGAAGGCCAATCAGCAGGTGTGCCCTGAGTGTGGCCATCACCATCGTATTTTTAGTCCGGCGCGCATCGAGCAATTGATTGATGCGGATACCTGGAGCCCGATCGATACGCAGCTTTCGCCACAAGACCCGCTGCGGTTTCGCGATCGCAAAGCCTATGCCGACCGCATTCGCGATACCCAGGCTAAAACTAAGCTGGTAGACGGCGTTCAAACCGGTGTGGGCAAAATTGACGGCGAACTCGCAGCCCTTGGTGTGATGGACTTTCGCTTTATGGGCGGCAGTATGGGTTCGGTCGTCGGTGAAAAGCTGGCTCGATTGATTGAGCGGGGCACGGCTGATCGGCTACCTGTTTTTATTGTGTGCGCTTCGGGGGGCGCGAGAATGCAGGAAGGAATGCTGAGCCTGATGCAAATGGCGAAGATTTCAGCCGCCCTAGAACGCCACCGCGAAGCCCGGCTGCTTTATATTCCGATTTTGACCCACCCCACCACCGGCGGTGTGACGGCCAGCTTTGCGATGCTGGGCGATATTATTTTGGCTGAGCCCGAGGCCACCATTGGGTTCGCCGGGCGGCGCGTGGTAGAGCAAACGGTTCGTGAAAAGCTACCCGACGACTTCCAGACGGCAGAATATCTACTGCACCATGGCTTTGTCGATAAAATTGTGCCGCGCACTGAGCTAAAGCAAACCCTGGCTCAGTTAATTCGGCTGCATCAGCCGACTAATCAGCTTGCTTATAAAGGCGCAGTTTCGGCAAAATCGACGGCTGCGAACCTGGCTAGGTCGGCGAAGCAGGTGGAACCTGTTTTGAGAGTTGCTGAGAAAGGGTGATTCTGGATTTGTTTTTTGTAACGTAGTGTAAATAATCTGAGTGACAAAGCAGGCGTATTCGCGCGCATGACATTTTTATTGGGGTCTTCTGTGAGGTTCTTCTCCCCCTGTCGCCCTATTCGTGGCATGATAAAAGCATAATTTGGGTTCAATGAAAATTTGACTCACTGCTGTGTTGCGTGTCTGAGAAGCGAGCATTAGAAAATGAGAAAATTGTTTAAAAGATGCACCTGGCTGGGAACGGTCGCCGTGTTTTTTGTGGCCAATGTGTTGGGGATCAGCTTGTTTGCCGGGAATGCGATCGCGGCTGAGCTAGATGCCTCGATCCGTACGATTAAAGCTAACGAGCAAGGCGATACGGTAACGCTGCCGACCGAAGACTTTTTGAGAGGTCGCCAAAAGTTTAACGTTGCTTGTGCAACTTGCCACGTGGCGGGCATTACCAAGACCAACCCCAACGTGGGCCTGGATACCGAATCTTTAGAAGGTGCCTTTCCCGCTAGAGATAACCTGGCGGCGCTGGTGGACTATCTGCACAATCCCACTACCTATGATGGCCTAGTCGAGATTTCTGAGCTTCACCCCAGCACCAGAAGCAGCGACATCTATCCGAAGATGCGTAACCTTACCGAAGATGATTTGGAAGCTATTTCTGCTCATATTTTGGTGATGCCTAAGGTCATGGGCGATAAATGGGGCGCGGGTAAGACAAAGTCTCTGTAGCATCGCTGTTATATCGTTTAAACTTTAAGCGCAGGCGGGCTATTTCCCTTCTGCGCTTTGTTGTGACTGCTATCACTGGGCCAGAAATAGGCAAAACAATAGAAACTGGATGATCAACCGAAGGAAGCTGCTAATAGGAACGGCATTGATAGCCCTGAGTAATGCGATCGCTGCCTGTAGCCCAGCCGCTAAAGCTGCTCTCAAAATCACAGTCTTAGAAGGCTCGATTCCTTCTGAAGTTCTCAAAAGATTTCGCCAGCAGCTCACCGATTCTGTAGATTTTAAAGCGGCTAGTCAGCTCAGTGCCCTTTATCAGCAGCTACAGCGCTGGGCCAAAGAAGAGCCGGATCCAAAGCTTAGCAATCTCGTGAGTCTAGGGGACTATTGGCTAACGAATGCGATCGCCCAACAGCTAATCGAACCAATCCAAATTCCAGCAAGCACGCTAGAGAAGCTACCTACAAGCTGGGTGCAATTTGTCAGCCGCGATCGCACCGGCCAGCTCGCGAGTGATGGCGCACTTTGGGCCGCGCCCTACAAAGTACAAAGCCTGGTTATTGTTTATCGGCATAGCCAGTTTGACTCGTCTGACATGCCCCCTTTCACCTCATGGAATGACTTACTGCGGCCCGATCTCCGTCAGCAGATTGCCTTGCCCGACCATCCTCGACTGGTGCTGGGTCTGCTGCAAAAAATGCGCAACGGTAGCTTCAATCCAGCTTTTGAAAAGATCGACCCTGCGCCTGACGAGCAGCTAGATCCCGGTGATACGCCCCCTTCAGTCGATGAAGATCAGGTGAAGGCGCTGAGCCGTGAGCTGGCAGAACCTTTTGCTGAGCTGAACGCGCAGGTGAAGACCTACGACTCGGATAATCCGTTAAAAGCTTTGGTGAATGAAGATGTGAAGGCGGTTGTGAGCTGGTCGGGAGATGCGATCGCGACCCTGAAGCGATACCGAGATTTCAGGGTGGCCATTCCAGCCGAAGGCAGCCTGTTTTCGGCGGATATGTGGGTACGACCCCAGGGCGCAGACATGAGCGTAGCGGCAAAGCAGTGGATAGATTTTTGCTGGCAGCCCGGCCCGGCTACTCAAATTTCTGTTTCGGGTGAAGGGATTTCGCCTGTTTTTTTAGAGGCGTCGGCGAATTTGCCAGCGGCGATTGCAGATAGCCTTTTAGCAAGCGTCGGCTTTCAAAAGAGCGAGCCGCTTTTGCCCTTACCTGCGGCCTTGCAAGCGACTTATCTGGCGCTATGGCAACAGCTAAGAACTAGCTAGAACGGTCGGCTAACGGCAGGGCGTTGGCTAGATTCGTCTAGAACAATGCTGCATTTTAAGGCGGCAGCATCTTCTGGGCTGAGTGGAAAAATGGCCCGATCAAAACTGCATACATGAGCACCACGCAGCTTGATTAGTCGGTCATTGCCGCTGGAAGCGGGATCGCTAGACTCTAAATAGTTAATAACATCGCCGCTGTTGAACACGCGAAGCTGGTAGCCGTAATCTTTGGCGGCGGTGCCAAATTGCGAAATAAAGGCGTAGCGCTCGAAATAGTTGAGCAGGCTCCAAATCGGCTCGTTGACTACCACATCTACATAGTTGAGGTCGCTGTTAACACCGCCGACTTGATAAGCATGCCATTGCTGAATTAAGCGATCGCTGCCATAGCGATCGCCCACCTGATCTTGAATCCAAAATAGGCTGGGCCGACTGAGCCGGGTGGGCGAAAGGCGATCGCTAGAGGCCACCAGCACGTTTGGATCGTTGGTAAAGAACAGGGGATATTGTGATAGGTCAGATAGGCGCGATCGCACCACACCCAAATCGAAATTAGTCTGGCTCGGTGTCTGCGGCACGATCACTTGAGCGACAGGCTCAGCCACTGACTCAGCTACTGACTCGGCCACTGACTGAGTATTCGCATCGGCAACGCTTGGAAACGCTCCGATAGCCATCGCGACTAGGGCAATCGGGGTCGCCCAAAACGTACGACCCAAATGTCTAGACTTTGCCAGCAATGACATCAGCATAATCTAAGCTGCCTCGCTCAAAATGAGCTGAACTCGATGAACCGGGCCAAGGACAAGTTCTTGCCCACTGACAAACTCCAGCATGGCTAGCATGTCTTGGGGTTTTAGCAGGGTGCCGTCATTGCGGCTACTGCCGACGTAGCGCAAGGTTACCTGACCAGATTCTGTCTGAGTATTCAGGCGATCGCGTACCGATTCCGGTAGTTCATCAGCTAACTGAGTTGAGTCGATTAGGACGAGGGCAAAAAGACGCGATCGCAAATCAATTTCTTTGACCTTGCCCGACTTAGTTGTTTTCGACTGAAGAATCTGCTCAGCCGCCAGCACTTGCCGAACCCAAGCAGCCCAACGATCTCCAGACACTTGATTCATTTCCGCTGTACTCACCGTAATCAGGTACTCAGCGCGATCCAGGCATTTGGTTGCAGAAGGCATTTGTAGTGCGATCTCCGTCGTTTCATAAATCGGAATATCAGCGGGAAGCTGCGCCTGCAATCGCGCTCTAAAATCAGCCGGATCAATTACTTTGGTCAGCTCAAAATCGATCACCTCTCCCGTACTGGTCATCCCTAGCGGCAGCGCATTGGCTGGAGAAATTCGTGGCCCTGGATGGAAGCCACCCGTAAAGGCGATAGGCAAAGAGGCCCGCCGAATCGCTCTGTCCATCAGTCGGGCAAAGTCTAGATGGCCAATTAGCGCCATGTCACCGAGCTTGCCGACCTTAATTCGCAGGCGCTGGGCGCGGGTTTGGTTTGGCTTAAAATGTCCGGCAAAATCTGGAATTGCTAAGGGAGGAACGACAATATTGTGACCAAAGTCAGGGCCACAAATGCCGCAGTGAGAGCAGCCTTCAAAAGAACAGTCGGGCACCGTAGCTGCTTCTAGCGCTCGCTTGAGATCATCTTGTAGCCACTGCTTTTCGATGCCGGTATCAATATGATCCCAGGGCAAAGGCCGAGCAAGTACCGCTGCCATCGCCTCATCTACGCCCTGCCCTTCACGTTCTGGGGTGGCAATGTTCTCATCCAAACTCCACTCGCCGCTTTCTACCTGGCGATATTTCCAGTCCAGGCCAGCATCGGCGATCGCCTGCGTCCAAGCCCCAAAGGCATTTTCCAAGCTCTCCCACCAGGCATCCATGCCCGCGCCTAGTTCCCAAGCTCGACGAACAACGGCGGCAAGTCTGCGATCGCCTCGTCCCACAAAGTCCTCCATAGCCGAAATCCGCACGTCAGTAAAATTGGCCTTCACGCCTCGAATCGAACTCATCTCAGCGCGGAGCAAATCCTGCTTGCGCTTAAACTCGTCTGTCGAAACCGAATGCCACTGAAACGGCGTATGCGGCTTCGGCGTCAGATTGGAAATGGTGATGTTAAACTTCAGCGCCCGACGACCCTTGATAAAGCATTCTTGCCGCAGCCAGCGCACGGTTTCGGCAATACCCAGCACGTCAATGTCCGTCTCACCCGGTAGGCCAATCATAAAGTACAGCTTTACCCGCTCCCAACCCTGCTCATAGGCCGTTTTTACGCCTCTTAGCAGCTCTTCATTTGTCAGGCCCTTATTAATAATGTCTCGCATCCGCTGAGTGCCCGCTTCCGGCGCGAAGGTTAACCCCGTTTGCCGCAGACCGCCGACGATATGAGCGATATTTTCATCAAAGCGATCTACCCGCTGACTCGGCAGCGATAGGTTGATATTTTCATCTTTGAGCCGGTTCTTAATCTCTACGCCCACCGCAGGCAAAGCTAAATAGTCCGAGCAGCTCAAAGACAGCAGCGAAAATTCGTTATAGCCCGTCTCGCGCATTCCCCGCTCAATCGTGTCAATCACCTGCTCGGGCGGTACGTCCCTGGCCGGGCGAGTCAACATCCCCGGTTGGCAAAAGCGACAGCCCCGAGTGCAGCCCCGGCGGATTTCAACGGTCAGGCGATCATGCACTGTCTCGACGTAAGGTACCAGACCGATCGAATATTCTGGCATGGGCGGAGCCACCCGCCGCAGCACTCGCGCGGGCACATCGGGCCGGTTGGGATGCACCGAGCCGTCCTCGGCCATATCGTAAAAGCGGGGCACATAGACGCCCGGCACCTGGGCCAAGTCCAGCAGGAGTTCCTCACGGCTGAGCCCAGCGGCTTTGCCTTCTTCTAATACCAGGCCGATTTCGGGCAGTAGTTCTTCGCCGTCACCCAAGGCGAAGAAATCAAAAAATTCTGCGTAGGGTTCTGGGTTCGAGGTCGCCGTACCGCCGCCTGCAAAAATTAACGGCCAGCTACCGCCTGCTACATTCCAGGCCCCTTCGCTGTCGCGCTCTGCCCAGGTCAGCGGAATCTGTGCCAGCGAGAGCATTTCTAGAATGTTTGTTGCGCCTAGCTCGTAGCTGAGGCTGTAGCCCGAGATGTCGAACTCGTGCAGGCTGCGTCGAGATTCTACGGCAAAGAGAGGGGTTTGGCTGCTTTTGAGTTTTTCAGATAGGTCGGCGGCTGGAAGGTAGGCGCGATCGCACAACTGCCGGGGTTGAGCATTCAAAATGCTGTACAAAATAATGTGACCCAGGTTAGACGCACCCACCTCGTATATTTCGGGATAGGTGAGTACCCAGCGA
This sequence comes from Phormidesmis sp., assembly GCA_049791095.1. Lineage (GTDB taxonomy): Bacteria > Cyanobacteriota > Cyanobacteriia > Phormidesmidales > Phormidesmidaceae > Phormidesmis. The sequence continues at coordinate 25,587 of JBAQZP010000136.1, read as the reverse complement.
ATGGTTGCCGATTGCCAGGGCTTATGCACCGCCCCCCGCTCATTGCCCAAATAGCGGGCAGGACGGGCAATATCTGCGTTCAGCAGATCGTCAATAGAGGTAGTAACGTTAGCAGAGGCAGCAATAGGCACAGCAAGTCTCACAAGCATCTTTAGCCTATAACTATATCGCACTCAATCTGGAGTCGTCGCAATCGTGACGAGGCAAAAATAGCGTCTGAACTACCACATGAAAAAGCGTGCATGAAAAAGCGCCTTCCGCTTAAAGCAGAAAACGCCACACACGCCATGACTAAAGCCGTGAATTGAGCCGCTAGTTAACCGTCTATCTGAGTGACCAGTTGACTAGACGAGTGGTTAGTTAAGCCGCGATCGCAATGGGCGCGCGGTCAACCATCGTGAAAACGCGGTCGAGCTGAGTGAGTTCGAACACGATGCGAATAGAAGGCGGCGCAGAGCAAATGCTGAGACGCTTGCGATTAGCACGAGCCGCGCCCAGCACCGACATAAAGGACACCAAGCCAGCGTTGTCTAATGACTCTACCCGGCTCATATCGACAACTAGCTCACCATCGCAGTTGTCACGCATCGCAGACAGTAGCTGCAACTCAAATTTTGGGGCACTTTCGGCGTTTAATACGCCAGAAGGACAAATCACAGTCACGGAAGGGGTCAGGGTTGCCATATATTCTCTCCTCAGTCTGCTTGGATAATGAGCGATCAGTAGTAGGGTTCCATTCGCTGGATGAAGCGCTATGAATGAGCGCGACTTGCCCCTGAGTTCTTGCGAGCGTTTTGTTACTCTCTTTTAGAGACTTGCAATAGCCTGTCAGTCAACAGAATATTAGTAAGTACGTAGCCACAAACCTAACGGCAAAGAACAGAATCAATGAATGAGACAACTGTAATTTCGTTGAATCTTAACGAGGTCGACATGTTATTTAAATTTTTAAGTAAGTACGACTACTTAACGTTGAACTTATCTGATACTTCAGTGTGCCTTGATACAAACCATAAAGATCTATATCCAATGGATTATTGGCTATGGCACAGTCCGTTTTTCTATAGGTTACCCAACAACTAAAAATAATGTTATCTAGCTGTTGGAAGGCATAAAAAAGAACAAATAGGTAAGCCAAACACACCATGTGTCAATTAATTCAGATATAGATTACTTTTACTATAGATATCATTAGATAGTTTTTGTTCCCTCCCGTCAATCATCTTTTCGTTACTATTTGCTATCTTCATAAATTCATTTTTGTCAGCAAATATTCATCCAGTTCTCTTCAGTATTGCAGAACACAATTCAGTATATTTTCTGATTAGAACTCACGTAAACCAGACAAAAAAGAGTTGAGAACGGACGCCTTTAATCTATTTTCACAAACTGGTTAGAAGCATTCTCTACTCGTCTGTGAAATCTGCATATGCAGTCTGAAGACAACTCGCAACTTTCGCCATCTCCTTAACTAGCGACGTAACGGAACCGTAAAGCAGAGCCGCGATTCCAATATGCTGCACTCAACCAGATGAAATATAGGCACATCGGCTTTGCCATGATTAATTCGCTGTGTCAGTGCGCTGAGGTGACGCAGGGTGAGCTAGGCGGTGGGGCTAGCACCGATGCTGAAGGAGAGACAGTTAAGAAGTAGATAGCTGATGGTTGATAGCGGGTTGAAAAATATCGGCGTGAGTATGCCAGAAGGTACGGATGAAAGCGTTGAGCTGCCCATTACTGCGATGCTGGCTGGCCTCATCAGGATGTATTTTGAGCTGGATGAGCAAGGAGAAAAAGTCTATGTCGCAGGCAATTTGGAATAGGGTCAGCGGCCAGATCAAATCTGGGCAGTTTTCTAAATCGTAGAGCTGGAGGGTGGAATGCTGGGGCGCTGCGGCGGCTGAGGCGATCGCAGCTTGCCGTGCGGCTGAACTGACACCTTCTGGCAGTCCTTGGATGAGTAATGTTGGCCTAGCCCAGCAAAGGTGACGAGTATCGACGATTTGAATCGCTTCGGCGTACAGCCGCGATGAGCCATGCTCTAAATAAAGGATTTGGGAGGGAACGACGCTCATAGGAATCTTTAAGGAGGATTGTTAAGTGGGCTATGCACTGGAATCAGACGGTTATTTTGAGAAATGCGCAACTGAGAGAAGCGAAATTGAGTAACCTTCAATTATGATTCTTTTACTTTGTCTAAGATATATTAAGATTCGTTGAGATATACAGTCGCTGATATTTTACCATTTAGTCAAACCGGTTGAGTTTTCCCGGCGGCTCAAGATTCACCCTGTTATGATGATCTCTGAGCAATTTGTCTATGTATGCAACCAGGAGGAATAACCGCTATGACAACTTCTGTTGGCACTATTGAGAAGCCCGCAATTTCCACTACCCGTAAAATAGCGCCCAGATACCGGGTGCTGCTGCATAACGATGACTTCAATGGCATGGAATATGTCGTGGAGTGTCTGGTGCAGACGGTGCCTGCTCTGACTGCGCCTCAGGCGATTGACATCATGATGCAGGCCCATAATTCGGGCACTGGCCTGGTGATTGTTTGCGAGCAAGAGCATGCTGAGTTTTACTGCGAAACGCTCAAAAGTAAGGGCCTAACCAGTACGATCGAGCCTGACGATTAGCGCCAGACATCTATAGCAGCCGTAGGTCATCTGTGGGTAGTCCCTCTATTAAGAAGCTAAAAGATTGGGTAGAAGATTGGGCGCGTAATCAGGGGGCCTGGTGGCGAATATTTGCGTTTTTAGGTGTGATCGCGCTTGTTTGGGTGCCGATAGCAGCAGTCGTTTATCTTGCTGGCTACTTTTTGGGTCGCCAAGGCGTCGCAGAAATTACGGCGCTGGTAATGCTGTACGGCCTTTTTTTGAAGGAACTGCCGCGCTGGGGTAGGCAGGTTCATGCCTGGGCACTGCCGCTACGGCGCTGTGGTCTGGTGCTGGCCCGACAAACCGTTCGCGATTTGGCGATCGCAATGCTAATCGGCGTTTTAGGGGTGTTTTTGCTCTTTGGCGTAGAAACGCTCTTTGGCTGGGCCTCGCCAGTGACGCCATCGCCCAAGCTGGCAAGATTTATTTTAGAAGGACTGATTATGTCTTTGGCGGTTGGCTTTGCCGAAGAGATGATGTTTCGCGGCTGGGTGTTGGCTGAGCTAGAAGAAACCTACCCTTCGACGGTGGCGCTGGTGATGAACGCGCTGTTTTTTGCAGGGACGCATTTTATTAAGCCCTGGGCAGAAATTGTGCGGACGTTTCCGCAGTTTCTGGGGCTGGTGATTCTGGGGCTGGCGCTGGTATGGGGGCGGCGAACGGTAACGGGCGATCACACCCAAAAAACTAGCCGGTTGGGCTATCCAATCGGTCTACATGCGGGATTAATTTGGGGCTATTACATGGTAAATGTCGGTGGCCTGAGTGAATATACCGGGCGGGTGCCTGAGTGGGTGACGGGCGTGGATGACAATCCGCTAGCAGGGCTGTTGGGAATTTTGCTGCTGAGTGCGATCGCCTATCAATTCGCCAAAGTCGCCGAGAAAAAAACGCAGCCTACCCAGCCCTAACGCCTGACTTCTGACGCCTGACTTCTGACGCCTGACTTCTAGCTCCTGACTTCTGGCTCCTCAACCCAAACCTACACAGCCCCTAAAACTTCAGCCAGCAAAGCCTGCTGAGCGTGCATCCGGTTTTCCACCTCGTCCCAAATGCGCGACTGCGGGCCTTCCATCACTTCTGCGGTAATTTCTTCGCCACGGTGGGCGGGTAGGCAGTGCAGCACGATGGCTTTGGGATCTGCGATCGCTAGCATCTGCGCATTAATTTGATACGGCTCAAAAATCGGAATCCGCTTAGAGGCCAGATCTTCTTGCCCCATACTCGCCCAAACATCTGTATACAAGGTATGGGCTCCTTCGACAGCCGCCTTCGCATCGTGAGTGATCACAATTTCGCTGCGTCCCTGACTGATAGATTCTGCGGCTTTTACAATGGCTGCATCCGGTTCGTACCCTTTGGGCGTGCCGATGCGGACATTCATTCCAGCCAGGGCGCAGCCTAGAATTAGTGAATGCGCCACGTTATTGCCGTCACCGAGGTAGGTCATGGTGAGCCCTTCGCATCTACCGAACTCTTCTTGCACCGTGAGCAGGTCAGCCAAAATTTGGCAGGGATGTTCTAAATCGGTCAGGGCGTTGATAATGGGAATTGAGCTGTGGTGAGCAAATTCTTCGACTTCGGCCTGCTCGAAGGTGCGAATGGCGACGACATCCAAGTAGCGGTCAAGCACGCGAGCGGTATCGGCGGTGGGTTCGCCGCGACCGATTTGGCTGACGTTGGCATTGAGGTCTATGACCTGGCCACCGAGCTTATACATGGCGGCGGTAAAGCTAACGCGGGTGCGGGTAGAGGCTTTTTTAAAGACCAGGCCCAGGATCTTTTGAGGGCACTGCGGGTTGATATCTCCTGACTTGATGTTGGCGGCAGTCGTCAGCAGATGGGTCATTTCCGCTGCCGTGAGATCTGCCATGCCCAAAAAATTTCGACCTTTGAGTGCTGCCATGTGGTTTTCCTGGTAATACCCTACAAAATTCGCCCGTTGCCAACGCAAGTTAAAACGCTACCAGAAGTTTCCAGAATAGGCAAAGCGTTTCTAGATGAGATAGCGCTAGCATTTCAAGAGTTATTCACGGATCGGGCATCGACTGATGGGATTTTATTCGCGATTTATTTTTCCTCGACTGCTAGAGCTAAGCATGTCTTCGGAGTCGATGACGAGCTATCGCCAGCAGTTGTTAAAAGATGTGCAAGGCGAAGTATTGGAAATTGGCTTTGGCACAGGGTTGAATTTGCCACATTATCCAGCAACTGTGACATCCATAACGACTGTGGATCCGAATGAGGGGGTGGGTGCGATCGCGCGCAAACGCATCACCGAAAGTCCCATCCCTGTCCACACCAAACTCATCAGCGGCGAAGACTTACCCATGCCCGATGAAAGTTTCGACAATATTGTATGCACTTGGACGCTATGCAGTATCCCCAATGCTCAAAAAGCGCTGAGCGAAGCCTACCGAGTGCTAAAGCCAGGCGGCAAATTTTTCTTTGTCGAACATGGCCTGAGCGACGAACCCGGCATTCAAACTTGGCAAAACCGACTCACTCCTATTCAGCGAGTCGTAGCCGATGGCTGTCACCTCAACCGAAAGATGGATGAGCTAGTAAAGGCCACCTTTGACACGGTAACAGTAGAAGAGTTTTATGCTGAAGATCTGCCGAAGGTGATGGGTTATTTCTACCAAGGTGTGGCGACTAAAGCGGCCTGACTTGATAACTTAAAAACTCAAACAAGATCAACAACTCGCATAAGAACCCTATGTCAAGCGCAAAGAAAACGAACCCAGAACTGTGGGAAAAAGTAAAGCAAGAGTACATGGAAAGTGACAAGGGCGGTGACCCTGGCCAGTGGTCTGCCCGCAAGGCGCAGCTATCGGTTCAAGCGTACAAGCGTCGGGGCGGTGGTTATGAGGAAGATGGCACCCGTCAAGAAGAGACCGACTTACATGAGTGGACGGCAGAAGACTGGGGCACAAAATCTGGCGACCAAAGCGCAGACACGGGTGAGCGTTACTTACCTCAGAAAGTTCGGATGTTGTTGACTGAAGATGAATATCAGAGATCTACTCAGAAGAAAAAAAGTGACAGTCACCAAGGCGATGAACAATTTTCTGATCAGCCCGATGATGTGAGAGAGAAAGTTGCGAAGATAAAAGAGAATGGCCCAACGAAGAAAATGCTGATGGAACGGGCTCAGGATTTGGATATTTCTGGGCGATCGCAGATGACGAAGGACGAACTGCTGGCAGCCATTGAGAAAGCTACCGATGAGAATGGACGGGCTAAAGGTTCTGTGGCTGGACTGCGTAACTTGACCAAAGATGAGCTGTACGAAAAAGCGCAGGACGCGGCAATTGAAGGACGCTCTAGCATGAGTAAAGACGAGCTGGTCATGACTTTAAAGGGCGACTAGATTCATTGCCTTAAGTTAATGCCTGAAAATTGGCCTTTTGATGATCTTTTGTAAATTTACGCGCTTGTAAGCCTGGTAATAAAAGCTCACAAACCAGCAATGTCATGAAATAGTCGTATAAACCGAACCTTACGACATAATCCTTTAGAAAGATTTTCCTTAAAAGTATGGTTTTCAGGCGAGTTTCTTGGGTTGTCTACACTCTTCAAAACAAGTTTGTTCTGGCAAAATAGAAAAGTAATAAAAACAAGGGAATAGAAAACTATGAACAAGCTTCTTCGTTACGGGTGCGGTATTGCGCTACCTCCACTAGGCGTATTTCTCACTTACGGAATTAGTCCCGCATTCTTCATTAATATACCCCTCACAATTTTAGGATGGCTGCCAGGCAGTATTCATGCAGTGTGGGCGATCTCCAAGCACTATGAGATTGCGGCTAATGACAGCCTACAGTCTTCTTAGAACACTCTTGAAGCCGATGCCGTTATCCTAAGGTCTAAGGCACTTGGCGAACCACTTTCACTGAACTCCAAGTTCATTACTCCACTAAAAAGAAGAGGATATTATTATGTTGGGATTTTTCATCACAACTCTCGTTACCGCCCTAAGTCTGCTGGTTGTTGATTTGGCTGTGCCGGGTGTAGCGCTTGCAACTTTTCCGGCCGCCTTGATCGCCGCCGTAGTGCTCGGTCTTGTAAACGGCTCTATTAAACCAGTGCTAAGGGCTCTATCTTTGCCCATTACCTTTCTGACGCTGGGTGCTTTTGCCCTAGTTGTTAATGGGTTCTGTTTCTGGCTTGCGTCACTAGTCGTACCTGGTTTTGTGGTTAAGGGTATATTGGGCTTTATCCTTGGCCCCGTTGTGCTGTCGGCAGTAAGCACGTTCTTGACTGGCTACTTTACTGACAATGGCTTAGATAAAAAGCTAGCGGGCGTAGGCAGCAAGTTCAATGGTTTGAAGCAGGGCGAAGAGAACGAACTTATTCAGCCCACTACTGAGAAAAGCAAATTGGAAGCTTCTGAACTTTCTTAGGGAACAAATCTCGATTTCACTGAGATTGAAGTTTTGAGTTACCTATCCCCGCTGTTCTTTTTGACAGCGGGGTTTTGCTTGCATAGCGGTAGCCTTACGAAAAATCTACTTTTTCTTGCTTGGCGGATTCAGCGCGTTATCAAGTACTTCGCGGGCCGACTCGGCATCGTCTTTGGCATCGCGATATTTTAGATTGGTTTGCGCAAAAGTCTTGAGCGTTTTGAAGCCGCTGTTGAGTTCTTCAATTTGCTCTTCTTCAATGACTTCATCGGTGAAAAGTAAGTCGATTAGCTCGCGGACTTTGAGCGCCTCTTCGCGGGAACTTTGTACCTTAACTTTTAGCTTAGAAAGGTTGCTGAGGGTTTGTACCGCTTCGACCACTGCATTTTCTTCTTCGGTCGGGTCGTTCTTGGGCTCTTTCACTTCTATAAAATCCTTGGGGTTAAAGCCATCGTCGAGTTCGGTGGGCAGTTTGTCATCATCCATCAGGGCCATGAGCTGATCCATAGCCTTTTCACGGGCTTTATTAGAGTCGCGTCCGGCTACGTCAATTAAAACTTCAGGGCTCTGAGCAAGGGTATATTGAACCATAATCTTAGATAGTATTTTTGTACCATCATTTTAAGGGATGGTGTGATGTTTGGATACGCCCTTTTCTACGCTTTTTTGCGTTTCTATGCAACCTATTGATCAAAGCCCATTAATAGATGAAGCGACGACACCCGAATACTTTATAGGATCAGTAGGCGGAATTGCTTGTAAGCAGCGTGCGCCCGATCACATTACCGCTGTAGATGCCATATAAAACTAAATATCATGATTAGAAATGGTAGCCCGGTCAAATTTATAGGACTTGTGAGCCGCAGCTTGGCTCTTGCGGTTTTGGGGTGGATGAGCTTGAATTCAGTCAATTGGTGGCTGCTGAGGGCCGAAGCTCAGGTGGCTGAACCGCCTGACAGTTTGCTAAACGATACTTTGCTAGATCGGCTCAGGCAGTCGGAGGAACTAGTGCCGGATGTCCCTATGGAAAGCGCTACGCCTCATGTTTTGCAGCAGGCTGCTGATTTCGCCAGGCGAGCAGAGCTGTTGGCGCAAACGGCGGCTTCGGCGGCAGATTGGGATGGGGTGCTGGCGCAGTGGTTGCAGGCGATCGCACTGGCCCAGTCTATCCCACCCGAAAGCCCCTCTCGCATCGTCGCCCAACGCCAGCTCCGCAGCTACGTGCAAAAGCTCACAGAAGCTCAGCAGCGCACAGAGCAGGCCAGTCCTACTTCGGGGTTGCCCAGCTTGGGGAGCGCTTTATTGGATGCGCAGCTAGTCGGCTATCTGTCTTATGTGGCGACAGTGGGTACCCCTGATATTCTGATTGTAGGCAGTTCGCGGGCCTTGCAGGGCATTGATCCAGAAGCGATGCAGCAGACGCTGAGAGATCAGGGCTATGCGGATTTGAAGGTGTTTAACTTTAGCGTGAATGGGGCGACGGCGCAGGTTGTGAACTTTGTGCTGAGTGAGCTGTTGCCGCAGCCGCTGCCGAAGGTGATTGTGTGGGGCGATGGCTCGCGGGCGTTTAATGATGGCAGGCGCGATCGCACCTGGGAAAGTCTGGTGGCTTCACCGGGCTATCAAGCCATTCGCTTGGGTGCGCTCCCGGCCTCGCTGTTTCGCGAAAGCCTGGCGACGTCGGCGGTGCCTGTTAGCTATGCTGGCGGTGTGAGTCACCGTCCTGCTATGGGGGTGACTGCGCGATCGCCTTTGCCCGAAATTCCCGGTAATCTAAATGATTTGGGATTTTCTGCGGTGCGTGATCGCTTCACACCCCAAACCTACTATCAAGAATTTCCCCTAGTCTCCGGTCGTTACGACGGCGCATACTCACCCTTTGCCCTCAACGGCGCTCAAACCGCTGCGCTTGCTCAGTTAGCTGCCTTTACCAGGGCTAAAAACACCCAGCTAATTTTTGTCAATTTACCCCTGAGCGGTAACTACTTAGATGAGTATCGGCTGCATTACGAGCATCAGTTTCAACAGTTTTTGCAGACGCAGAGCGCAGCTCATGGATTTGAAGTTGTGGATTTATTGACGCAGTGGCTGACGCAACCTGGTTTATTTGCCGACCCTAGCCACATCAATCAAGAGGGGGCCGCTGCGATCGCCGCTCAGCTCGCTAGCCATCGCGTCCTTCGCGCTGCCCTCAGCGCCGCCCCCAGTAAAGCTCCAGAGGCAACCTCAGAGGCAACCTCAGAACCTGGCCTGACGAATCAGCCGACTGTCAGCTATTAAGCACCGCCAGGTCAACCATCACGGGGACAAGGCATAGCACAAAACTTGTGTTATTCTCGCTAGGATTGCGAAAAACTGTTTCCTAGAGCACAGATTCGCAAAAATAAAATGACTATATTGTTATCGAAGCTTCAGTTGGCAACGCCACTCCAGCGTTACGCATAACTTCCAAGCTCTAGCTGACAGCTTCTTCGCCGGGAATTGTGCTTAGCATTTTTCTTAGCACCTTAAATAAGGCCCTTAAAAGGCAACTTTAGATTCGATGTTTAATCATTCATGGAACCCTCGGGCTCGGCTATTGCCGGGCTTTTTTTTGCCAATCTTTTTTTGCTAATCTTTTTTGCCAATAATTGTCCGGTGGCGAGGACTGTTGGCAATGATTTGAGGAGTGCTAAATCCAGCCCGCTCAAAAGCGGCGGACATATCTAAGGCAAAGTATTGATCTAGATAAGGTTCGGTGCTTTTGAGCAGAGTCAGGATGTAGGGCGGCATTTTGGTAAACGTCTCGCACTGAGGATTCATGTCCATGATGGCAAAGTGTCCGCCTGGCGCAACCAGTCGGTAAGCCTCAGCAATAATATTTTGGGCTGCGGCCAGTGGCAGCTCGTGAAACATCAGACAGGCAGATACCAAATCGGCAGCGTTAGCAGGCAGGCCCGTCTCTTCTGCTGGCGCGTGCAGCCAACGGATTACTGCTGCCGCAGCGCCCGGCGTGCTTAACCCAGCGTCTGCGCGGAGTCGAGTTTCCATATGCTGTGCCATGGTGACAAAATAAGGCGACAAATCCACGCCTGTCAGCTTTGCAGCGGGAAAAGTCTTTTGTAGCGTAACGGTGCTACGGCCTGCGCTACAGCCCAGGTCAATGATGCTTTGAGGCGCTGTGGGTAGGGTCTTTTTTAAAACTTGGTGATAGCTTTCGCGCAGGCTAGCGTCACCTTTTATTCCAGCGCGTTCGTCCCCTTCTGGCCAAATGCGGGCATGGACGGCGCGGGCCGCAACATCGACTTCCATCGCAGGGAGCCAGCCTAAGTTGCCTTCGTCGTAGGCATGGAAGCTGGTGGTGTAGTAGTCAGGGTAAGTGATATTAGGGTTTGCGATCGCCGCTAGGGCCTCATCCCATCCCGGCATCTCCTGCAACGCCTTCACCTCATCGCGCCAATATACGCCTAGCCCTTCTGCGCGATCCATCATCATGCTGCGGGCTCTGCTTTTAGCAAAGCTTGCCAGCGGCTTAATAGAAAGCAAACCATTAATCACCGAAGACGCTACTGCATTCATAGATAAAAAGAACCACTACAAAAATCACAAATCCACAGGGAAAAGCTACTCTACAATTACATTTTCACTCCTTCTGCCTCTTACAGTTTCTCACTTTCTACTCCTATGGCCAACGTCTACTCAAATCTGCTTGATCAAGCGGGCCGGAAGCCCTTTGAACTACCCGGCGCATACCCTCACTACAACCCCGACCGGCCTGGCCAGGTAGAACACATTGCCCTAGATCTAGCTTTTGACATTCCGAACAAACGCTACAGTGGCACCTGCAAAGTTCGGATTGCGCCGGTTGTCGATGGCACCCGCAGCCTGACCATGGACGCGGTCGATTTGCAAATTAAAAGCGTTAAGGTTGGCAGCACTAAGCAAGCTTTTGACTACGATGGTGAACAGCTACATATCACGCTCAAAAATCCAACCCAGTTCGGCAAAGCCTTTACCCTCATCATCGACTACGCCGTCGAAAATCCACAGCGCGGCATTTACTTCGTCGGCCCGGACGAGCACTACCCTGACAAGCCTACTCAGATCTGGACGCAGGGCGAAGACGAAGACTCTCGCTTTTGGTTTCCTTGCTTTGACTATCCTGGTCAGCTCGCCACCTCAGAAATCCGGGCGAAGGTACCTAAACAATTTGTGGTTGTTTCTAATGGCGAACTGGTCAGCACTGAGGATGAAGGTGACGACAAAATTTATCACTGGAAGCTAGAAAAAGTTCATCCTAGCTACTTGATGACGCTTGCCATTGGCAGCTTTGATGAGATTAAAGATGAATGGCAGGGCAAACCGGTGCGCTACTACTTTGAAAAAGGGCGCAAGGCAGAAGCAAAACTCACTATGGGTAAAACGCCGCAGATGATGGCGGCGCTGAGCAAATGGTTTGGCTATGACTATCCGTTTTCTAATTACGATCAGGTGTGCGTTAGCGACTTTATTTTTGGCGGGATGGAGAATACCACCACCACATTGCTGACCGATCGCTGCATGATCGACAAGCGAGCGGCGCTAGACAATCAACGAGCAGAGACTTTAGTAGCGCACGAGCTAGCTCACCAGTGGTTTGGCGATTTGATTGTGATTAATCACTGGTCGCAGGCATGGGTCAAAGAAGGGGCCGCGACTTATTCGGAAGTGCTGTGGGTAGAGGAAACGCTGGGTAAAGAAGAGGCGCTGTACTATCACCTCAATCATGCGCGGGCTTACCTCAGTGAAGATAAAAGCCGCTATCGTCGCCCGCTAGTGACGCATATTTACCGCGAAGCAATTGAGCTGTACGACCGCCATATTTATGAAAAGGGATCGTGCGTGTATCACATGATTCGCACGGAGCTGGGCGATGAGCTGTTTACCCGAGCGTTGAGCAGGCTGTTGACAGACAATGCGCATAGCACGGTCGAAACAATCGATTTACTGCGGGCGATTGACAAAGCCACGGGCCGAAATCTGCGGTTCCTATTCGACCAATATGTGTTCCGAGGCGGACATCCTGATTACAAGGTGGGCTATAGCTGGGATGCGCAAAGCAATCTGGCGAAGCTGACGGTGACGCAGACGCAAGTAGAAGATGGTAAGTCTCAGGTGCAGGAAGGGCTGTTTGATTTGAAGGTGCCAATTGGCTTTGGCTATGTCAGTGAGGGCCAAAAAGCTGATCAAAAAGCTGAGGTCAAAGTGATTAAGGTGCGGGTGCATGAGCGGGAGCAAGCGCTCTATTTTCCATTAGAGAAAAAGCCTGACTTTATTAGCTTTGATGTAGAAAATCATCTGCTCAAAACGGTGGAGTTGACCTATCCTGTGGCCGAACTTAAAGCTCAGCTACAGCATGATCCTGATCCGATCTCTCGCTTGTTTGCCGCAGAGGCTTTGGCGAAGAAAGGCAGCTTGGAGGCGGTGGCTGCGCTTGAAAAGTCTTTGGCTGACGATCCCTTTTGGGCCGTCCGCGCGGAGGTGGCTGAGCAATTGGGTTCTGTGCAGCTTACGCAGGCTGAAGCGGCTTTGATCAAGGGGCTGAAAGACAAGCATCCGAAGGTTCGCCGGGCGGTGGTGACGGCGCTGGGCGGGGTGAAGACGGCGGATAGCTATAAGGCATTGAAGGGCGTGGTAGAAAAGGGCGATGACAGTTATTACGTGGAGGCGGCAGCGGCAAAGTCGCTAGGTAAAGTTGGTACAGCAACTATTGAAGGCAAGGAGAAGGAGAAAAAGACGCTGAAGCTGTTGGATATGGTGTTGCAGGAGCGTGGGGGCTGGAATGAGGTGGTTAGAAGTGGGGCGATCGCAGGTCTCTCCCAATTCAAATCATCCGCAGCCGCCTTAGATTTATTGCTGCCCTATACCGAACTCGGCGTTCCTCAAGCGCTCCGTCTGATGGCGATTCGGTCGCTAGGCGCAATTTCATTGGGGCAAGAAAAGATCGTGGTCGAACGCATTCTAGAACGATTGGAAGCGCTGTCCCGAGAGTCATTTTTCCTGACCCAAGTCGCGACTGTGGGGGCCCTGGCCCAGATGGAAGTGCGCGGGGCGATCGCAATCTTGCGTGGACTGGCTGACCATAGCCCCGATGGGCGGGTAAAGCGGCGAGCGGATGAGGCAGCGCAAAAGGTGCAGAAAAAAATTGGATCGGATCAGGCGATCGCCGATCTGCGCGCCGAACTCGATGAGGTGAAACAAACCAACAAAGATCTCAAAAGCCGTCTAGAGAACCTGGAAGCCAAAGCGAAATGAGCAGATCAGGGCCTCATCATTGTCTGTGATAGTGATGTGATAGCAATCACAATTTCTTAAAAAATTAGCTGGGAATACAGAATGGCGACTTGTAGTTGTCTATGGTGGTAAAAGCCACTGCTATTCCCTAGATTGCTATCGCTAGTAGCCGCGCCAATGAGCACTCGGATTTTAGAAGACCGGTTTGAACTGGAAAAAAAGCTGAGCCATACGGACTTTAGCAGCGTGTATTTGGCGTGCGATCGCCATCATCTGCACCGCCCTCACTGTATCGTCACCGCCATTCACTATCGCGACACCGCGCTGCGCCATCGTCTAGAACGCGAAGCGCAAATACTAGAGCGATTAGGCCAGCATCCTCAAATTCCGAGAGTGCTTACCTACTTTCATCGCGCCCTGCCCCACGACTTAGAGCAACCAGCCTTCTATATTGTTCAGAACCGAATTACTGGCCATCCGCTCAGCCAAGAAATCACCCCGTCTAAACAGCTCAGCGCCAGCTACGTCGAAAAACTCTTGCAAGACGTTCTCGTTGCGCTGGCCTTTGTACACAGCCAAGGCGTCATTCACCAAAACCTGCATCCTCGGCACCTCATTCGCCGCGAGGCCGATGGCCAAATATTTTTAACCGAGTTTGGCACCCTGTCCAAGCTCGCTTGTAGCACCCTCAACGCCGACGGCACCCTAGGCAGCAGCGTTCCTGTTGGCCTCCAGCCCTACATGGCTCCCGAACAACTGCAAGCAAACCCTCAACCTAGCAGCGATTTATACGCCCTGGGCCTAATTGCTATAGAGGCCCTCACTGGTTGTCACCATCATGAATTTACCTACGATCCTCATACAGGATTGCGATGGCGAGAGGAACTGGCCCGCTGCGAGACTAGCATCAGCCTTCCCCTTGCAGAATTTATTGATCGGCTCATTCGTCACGACTGGCAAGGACGTTTCACCACCGCCGCCGAGGCCCTGAGCACCCTCCAAGCTCAGATCGCCCGCTGCCAAATTGCCGACGATAGCCGACTACCTACCATCATTGCTGCGCCTGGCGTTAAACCCTCAATTTCCAAAGATACCCAGACAATTCATCGTCCCGTTCCCAAAAATCCTTACATTTTCAAAATGGCCACTGGCAGTATAGCCGTCGTTCTAGCGCTGGGCATTGGCGTCAAAACCTATCAGTGGGGCGAATATCGCATTAGCCGCCTGCCCCAAACCTGGCAAGCCTGGAAACAACAGTCTGCCTCCTACCCTGTCGCTAGCCCTGACGAACTTACTCCCCTTCTCAAAGATGGCAGTATCGTCATGCGGCCCGCCGCTGCTGAAGCCTTTTGGCAGATGGTGGTTGCAGCTCGCAGTGACGGTGTCGGTCTGTACCCGCTCTCGGGTTATCGAGCCGGTGATACGGCCTTGCAGAATGCAGATTATGTCACTGGCTATGCGCTTGATATTGGGGGAGAAAGCGAAGCCACCGACCGGCAAGCAAGCTTTGCAGATTCGGACGCTTTTCGGTGGCTTACTACCCATGCTAAAAGTCACGGATTCGAGCTATCTACTGCCAATGACAGCGAGCCCTGGCATTGGCGCTATGTCGGCGACGAGTTTAGCCAGAGTGTTCTGGGCGCTGGCGATCGCTGAACAAATAGCCACAGGCTTCGTCTGTAAGCTCATCAAGCAAACCGTATATTTCAGTGATATTCTCCATGCAGTAAAGCTCAAAATTAATTAAACCTTGAACTAAACCTCGAATGGGCCATCTCTCCTGAACAGCAGCCTTTTGAACCTTTGATTTCAACAATCGTCACCTAACTATCCATGCAACCCATTAGCTCACAGCAGCGGTTAAAGGCTTATTACAAAACAACTCTGGGCGTTTTTTTGTTGAGTGGTGGCATTTTGGGGCTAGGGTTTGGGCTATGGAAGGCGGCGGCGGGGGCGGATGGGCTCTCGGTGCTAACGGTTGGGGGCGTGGGTTTGTTTTTGTTTGGCTGCTATTGCCTGAACCGCCCTTACTTTTTGCTAGAGCCTCGGCAGCTCACGGTGTATAACCTGCTGGGCCTGGTCACTAAGCGCTATACCTTTGACTCTTGGGATGTGGTCAAGGCCGATAACCGTCGTATCTATATAGACGACGGCGGTATTACCAAAAAAGTCCCCGTCGCCCCCTGGCTTGTAAAAACCGATGACTGGGCGACTATGCGCAAGCTGCTGTAGCCAGGCGGCTTAGCTTGCGGCATCCTTTGCCAAAAACTTCTCTAGCTCGCTTAACTTCTCTGCATCAATTTTGGTCTGCATGGGACAAAATTTTGGCCCGCACATAGAACAGAATTCAGCGGTTTTGTAAATGTCGGCGGGTAAAGTCTCATCGTGGTATTGGCGGGCACGTTCGGGATCTAAGGAGAGATCGAACTGTTTGTTCCAGTCAAAGTTATAGCGGGCGCGGGAGAGTTCGTCATCGCGATCGCGCGCCCCCGGACGATGACGAGCGATATCTGCCGCATGAGCCGCAATCTTGTAGGCAATTAAACCATTGCGCACGTCTTCGGCATCCGGCAGACCCAAATGCTCTTTGGGCGTGACGTAGCACAGCATGGCCGTACCATGCCAACCCGCCATTGCCGCCCCAATGGCAGAAGTAATGTGGTCATAGCCGGGCGCAATGTCTGTCACCAAAGGCCCCAGCACATAGAATGGCGCTTCAGAGCATTCTTCCATTTGCTTTTTCACATTCATTTCAATTTGGTCGAGCGGTACATGCCCTGGCCCTTCGACCATCACCTGCACATCGTGCTTCCAGGCGCGACGGGTCAAATCTCCTAACGTTTTCAGCTCGGCAAATTGAGCTTCGTCAGACGCATCATGCTGACAGCCGGGACGCAAAGAATCGCCTAAGCTAAAGGAGACATCATAGCGTTTGAAAATTTCGATAATGTCGTCGTAGTGACTATAGAGTGGATTTTGCTTGTGGTGATGCAGCATCCACTGCGCCATAATGCCGCCGCCGCGAGAGACAATGCCTGTAAGTCGGTTTTTCACCAAAGGCAGGTGCTCAATCACGATGCCTGCATGGATGGTCATATAGTCCACGCCTTGCTGTGCGTGCTTTTCAATAATGTGCAAAAAGTCTTGCGCATCTAAATTTTCAATGCTGCCATGGACGCTTTCCAAAGCCTGATAGATCGGCACAGTGCCAATCGGGATCGGTGAGTTGTTGATGATGGCTGTGCGAATCTCGTCGAGGTTGCCGCCGCCTGTAGAGAGATCCATCAGCGTATCTGCCCCATATTTAACCGCTAGATGCAGTTTTTCAACTTCTTCATTGATGTCAGAAGAGTTGGGAGATGCGCCGATGTTGGCGTTGACTTTGCACTTGCTGGCAATGCCAATGGCCATAGGCTCTAAATTCGGATGATTGATGTTGGCCGGAATAATCATTCGGCCACGGGCCACTTCATCTTTGATGAGCTGCGTGGGCAAGTTTTCTCGCTTTGCTACATACTTCATTTCTTCGGTGATGATGCCTTGCCGGGCGTAGTGCATTTGTGACACGTTGGGCTGGCCTTTACGCTTGGCGATCCAGCTAGTGCGGAGGGCGGGCGTCGAAGATGTGCCTGTCGCTGAGGCAGGGTGGATATTATGGGAGCGATCTTTTTCGGCATTGGCCGAGAGTTCGCGAGCTGGGGATTGGGATGTCATGGGTAGAGACCGGTATGGGTTGACATAGGCTTGCCCAGCATGAGCTGCCTGTTGAGGCGTCATGTGAGCAAGGAACAGCGATTGAGGAAAAGCAAAGAGTTTTGTTGGATAGCGCAATCATCGGCGGACTCACGGCCTCCAGCGATCGCGCTAATCAGCCCTGTTCGCGTATGGCCGCACTTCTTTTAAATCGCTGTAGTTAAAGGATTTGTTTTTATTCTTTGCGAAGGTGTTCCACACCAGGGTGAATAGCACTGACGTGACTAGGGCAGCGGCAAAGCTGTTGAGTAAATCGCCGCCGCCTGGAATGTTGAATAAAGGAGAAAAGTCGGGTTTGGGAAAGAACAATGCGCCGACGATGATGCCGATGAGCGAACTCCAAAAGGCGCTATGAGCGGTTTGGTGACGGTTGTAAAGGCTGAAAACGAGGGGGAAAAGCAGGGCCGCGCAGAGGAGATCGGCGACGAAGAATAGGTAGAGGACGCTGTAGCCTTGGGCGGCGATCGCAACTGCTGGAATCGCCACCACCACCGTCAATAGCTGAGAAAGCTGCAAAACTCGATCGGGCTGATGCGACAGTTTTAACAAATCTGCTGTAAAGATCGAGCTAATTCCATTGAGCAGCGTATCCAAGCTACTTGACACCAGCGCCAAAGCTAGCAAAATTACCGCCCATAGCAGCCAGCCGGGAATACTTAAGCTTTGCAACAAATCAAAAAAGGCCGTCGCGCCGCTAATATCCGCGCCAGCAGCCATCAGCCCTAGCAAACCCGAAATCAGCACCATGGGCAAAACTACCAGCGCTGAGCCCAAAAAAGAGCGCCTTACCGTTTGATCGTCGCGGCAGGCATATACCCGCTGCCAGTTGCCTTGATTGAACAGCTCGGCAGCGACAATCGCAATTACCAACGTTGCCCCAAACCGCAGGCCGTCAAGGTTACCGAGCGACAATAGGGCCGGTAGCTTGTCGGCCACCGGGGCAAAGGCCGCGTCAGCGCCGCCCATAGCAATCATCGTCGCTATAAAACACACAACTAGCAGCGGCACAATTAGCGCGAACTGCACAGCATCGGTCAAGATCGTCATTTTGAGGCCGCCGCACACGGTGTAAATAGTGACGATTGACATGACGGTGACTGACGTTACTAAAAGGGGAATGCCCGAGACAATTTGCAAGGCTTGCGCGATCGCCGTCAATTCTGCCGCCAGGTACACAAACATGTACAGCAGCATCACCCCCACCGTCAGCACGTACATTGCCGAGCCGAACCGATAGCTCACATACTCATTGAGCGAATGCCCCCAGGGCATAATCTGCCTGAGCCGAGGCCCGACAAACACAAACAGAAAAATTGCCGTCGCCGACCCCAGGCAATAGCCCAAAATCGCCGTTAGTCCGCCGAAAGCAGATCCTGCCTCAGGCGGGCTAAACAAAATCCACGCACCCATGGACGACGCAGTTACCGTTGCCAAAGCTGCTGGGCCGCTTACCTGGTTGCGACTCACCATATAGTCTTCAAGATCTCTCATGCTTTCCTCCGCTGGCATTATCCAGACTCAGGTTCAGAGGGTATATTCTCAGCCCTTGCCGACGATCCAAGCATGATCTATGGCAGCGGGGCACCCCTAGCGATTAATAACAGAATAGTACCATTTGCCTCTGTAAACTCACGGGCATCGTTAATATTTCATACGGAAAGGAAAATCAGAACGAGAAAGTCGCCATTCCTGCCGAGCAATCCTCTTGCTGAGTGTGGGCTCAGCTACCATGCAACGTCGCAAAATATAGAATAATGCTCAGTAAACATACTGAAAGGTAAAGCGCACGTCCATCGGAAATTGTGTGAGAAATCCTGTAAACAGTCATCCAGCAGCAATGTCTACCTACCGGCTAAACATCCGCCAGTTCATTACTAATGAAGACACATTTAAAAAGGCAAGATAAAGCTGCCCTCAAAATAGCAAGCTACCTGTTAATCGGTTGCCTTTTGTCGGGGGTCGGTAGCTTTCTCAGTATTATTGCTCAAAGAATAAACACGCGAACGGTCTATGCCTCGGGTGACAGGCTACTGGCTAGCACGCCATCGCTTGCTCATGTCTATATGGTTAGCCCAGATATTGTGGCCATAGAAGTCGCAGCCCCAGCCGTGACGCTTGGCAAGCAAGCCCCCTATATTCCTCAGACAGACGACGTTTTAATTGAAGAAGGCAGTCAAACGCGGGTGGAACGCGCTGGGATACCCATTGGCACTTTGGTCGGCAGCGACCTGAAAATACTTTACAAATACGATGAGGTAGAAGCCGACACCCTCAACCTTGTGGCGGCTGACTTACCCAGCAGCTACCTGATTTCATCCACAGCAGATCGTGACTACGCTACCCCTACCTTACCTTTGGGCGTTTTTCGTAAAACCAAGCCTTCTGCCTATGCCGAGCTAGGGCCAAAAGGGGGCGATCGCTGGCCCTCATCACACACCCTTTTTTTGACATTGCCAGCCGCTATAAAGCCTGGAGAAACCTACCAGATTAGCTTTCCAGGACTTGACTTAGCAGAGATTAATTTTACCTATCGGCCTTTGAGCGATCGCACCGAAGCCGTCCATGTCTCTCAGCTCGGCTTCCGCCCTGACGACCCGCTCAAAGTTGGCTACCTGTCTACCTGGATGGGCAACGGCGGCGGACTAGACTACCCCGATGGTCTAGGCTTTCGGCTAGTTGACAGGCAAACGAATCAGTCAGTATACGAGGGCACCGCCACCCTCACTCATGGCCCGAACCAACCAGAAGATCCGCGAGGGCGGGACTATACTCTCAGCGAAGTTCACCGACTAGATTTTAGCGAGTTTGATCGAGCGGGTGAATATCACTTATGCGTAGATGGTGTTGGCTGCTCTTTTGACTTTGCGATTGAAGCAGACGCCTGGAGCAAGGCGTTTTTTACCTCAGCCAGAGGATTTTATCATCAGCGCAGCGGCATTGCGATTGGCGAACCGTTTACTGGCTATGTGCGGTTCCGCGCCTTTCATCCAGACGATGGCGTGACCGTTTACCAATCGGGAGTGAGCCTGCTAGAGGTCGATATGGGCCTGGGCTCTAGCAATGCCTTTGCAGCGCTGCTTGCCCAAAAAACCAACAGCACCTTACCCAGCGCTTGGGGCGGCTATTTCGACGCGGGCGACTGGGATCGAAACATCCGCCATTTAGCGGTTCCACGCGCCCTATTTGAACTACACAATCTCTTCCCCGACTACTTCAAAACCGTTAATCTCAATATTCCAGAATCGACCAACGCTCTGCCCGACATTCTGGACGAGGCGCTTTGGTCGCTTGACTTTTACCGTCGATTGCAGACAGCCGACGGCGGTATTCGCGGCGGCGTAGAATCCGCCGAGCATCCTCAGTTTGGTGAGACCAGTTGGCAAGAGTCGCTCACCGTAATGGCCTACGCGCCCGATGTCTGGTCAAGCTATTGGTATGCAGGCGTTGCTGCTCGCGCTGCGCATACGCTCAAAACCTACGATGCTGAGCTAGCTAGCCTTTACCAAAAAAGCGCACTGCGAGCGATGACCTACGCAGAAGATAATTATATAGAAGGCGGCTATGACCGTGGCGAACGGCTGCACGATGTCAAAGACCAGCGCAATCTAGCGGCCTTAGAGCTGTATCGACTGACGCGCTCAAGCATTTGGCACGATCTCTTTCTGGCTACCAGTATTTTCCAAGAACCTAACGTCGAACCCTTTATCTACGGCATTCACGACCAGCGCAGCGCCGCTTTTCTGTATGCCCAGCTTAATGACCCCAAACTCGATAGCGCCAGCACCGAACCTTTAGCGGTCGATTCGCAGGTACAAGCCAATGCCCGCACTGCCGTCATCCGTTACGCCGACGACTTGGTAACCCTGACTCAAACAACCGCCTTTGG
The DNA here is from genome assembly GCA_049791095.1 of Phormidesmis sp. GTDB lineage: Bacteria > Cyanobacteriota > Cyanobacteriia > Phormidesmidales > Phormidesmidaceae > Phormidesmis. The sequence goes on along the minus strand of JBAQZP010000136.1, from coordinate 4,627 downwards.
CTGGAGTAAAGATCATCCTGAATCGCCTTTGGGTTGGGGTAATGGCTTAGGTGCGCCCAAAAGCGTCAATATTTTGCAGGCCCATGCCCTAACGCAAGATCCAAAGTATTTGATGGCGGGCATCAGCGGCACTCAGTTTAGCGGCGGTGCGAATCCGGACAATATGGTGTTTACAACGGGATTGGGCGATCGCACCCCCCAAAACCCACTCATCATCGATCAGCGCCTCACCGGTCAAGCGCCCCCACCGGGCATCACCGTCTTTGGCCCCGCCGACTTCACCCTTTACAGCGACTACTGGACATTGGGCGAAATCGCCGATAGCACCTTCCCCAGCCCCTGGGAATGGCCCGCCGTCGAAAACTACTTCGACATTTACCTTTACCCCATCGGCACAGAATTCAACATCGAATACATGGTTGCGCCCACCTACACCTGGGGCTACCTGGCCGCTCGCGAAAGATTGTAAGGACAGTTCTATAATTGACCTTATAGCTGCTGTTTCTCAAAGATTATCTGATGACAAGTGCAACTACATCCAAATATGTTTGCCGTCAGCCCGATATCTTGAGCGGCGAGCCAACGATTGTCGGAACACGCATATCGGTGCGCACAATCGTTAACCTGTGGCGGCTGGGGACTCCACCGGAAGAAATCCCCAGCCAATATCCTCAAATCACCTTGTCTCAGGTATTTGATGCTTTGAGCTTTTATCTAGATAACCAGGCTGAAATCAACGAATACATAGAGAGAAATCGTATTCCTCAAGAACTAATGCATCCTTCTGTGAAGCAAGCATTGGCTATGGAATGAACATTTTCGCATCGCTTTACGCTGATGAAGATGTTGCTAATTTAGTCGCAAGCTTGTTGAGCGGTCGAGGCATAGATGTTTTAACATGACGCCGCAAAATAATGCTTATGAAGTCGCTAGACAGGTAGGACTCATTCTCGATGCGCTCACTGCGGATGAGGTTTTCTATCAACTGCTATATGCCTGAAACATATCAAGTCGGCTAAATATTGTGTGCCGTTGCTGCTCGTCATCCCTCATAATGTAAGGGTTTTGTTTCTGGTAGTCTTTAGCTGCTTGTCGCCATGCGTAGCCTTTATTGCGGTCAACTTCGAGCCGAGCATATTGAAAAGACGGTAACGCTCTATGGCTGGGTTGACCGCAGGCGCGATCATGGTGGGGTGGTGTTTTTGGATTTGCGCGATCGCACCGGCACTGTCCAAATCGTCAGCGACCCCGAACGCACCCCAGACTCGTACCCGGTTGCCGAAGAAGTCCGCAACGAATATGTTGTCAAGGTCGTAGGCCGCGTCACGCAGCGCCCTGCCGACTCACTTAACGACAAACTGCCAACCGGACAGGTCGAAGTTTATGCCGATGAGCTGATTATTCTAAACGCCGTACGTAAGCAGATGCCGTTTCAGGTGTCTACTGCCGAAGAAGAAAACGTGCGTGAAGATTTGCGGCTGAAGTATCGGTATTTGGATTTGCGGCGCGATCGCATGGCCCGCAACATGCGCCTGCGCCACGACACCATTAAAGCCATCCGTCGCTTTTTAGAAGACCAGGAAAACTTCATCGAAATTGAAACCCCTATTCTCACCCGTTCCACCCCCGAAGGCGCAAGAGATTTCATCTTGCCCTCGCGCGTCAACGAGGGCGACTGGTTTGCCTTGCCTCAATCCCCCCAACTCTTCAAGCAAATTTTGATGGTGGCAGGGATGGATCGCTACTATCAAATCGCCCGCTGTTTCCGCGATGAAGATCTTCGCGCCGACCGCCAGCCCGAGTTCACTCAGCTCGACATGGAAATGAGCTTTATGGACGAGGCGGAAATTCTTGACCTGAACGAGCGACTCATTGCTCACATATTTAAGACGGTCAAAGGGGTTGATATTCCTACGCCATTCCCACGCCTGACCTACGCTGAAGCGATGGATCGCTACGGCAGCGACAAGCCAGATACTCGCTACGGCCTGGAGCTAGTCGAGGTTTCAGATATTATCAAAGACTCTGGCTTTAAGGTGTTTTCGGGCGCAGTGGCTAGCGGCGGGCAGGTAAAGGTGTTGCCGATTCCGGGCGGAAACGAGGCGATTTCTAATGTGAGAATTAAGCCCAAAGGCGATCTGTTTAAGGTGGCAACCGATGCGGGCGCACGTGGAGTCGCCTACATTCGGGTGCGCGAAGGCGGCGAGATTGATACGATTGGCGCGATTAAAGATAATCTGACTGCTGAGCAAAAGCAAGTTTTATTAGAGAGAACGGGCGCACAGCCAGGGCATTTGTTGCTGTTTGGGGCGGGCGATGTCGCGACTGTAAACGCGACTTTGGATAAGTTGAGACAGGCGATCGCCAAGGAACTCAATTTGATCGACGAAAGCAAAACCAACCTGCTGTGGGTCACCGAATTCCCGATGTTTGAGTGGAACGCCGATGAAAACCGGCATGAAGCACTACACCACCCCTTCACCGCGCCGCATCCAGAAGATACCGACAATCTCACCACCGCCCGCGCTGTGGCCTACGACATCGTGTACAACGGCTACGAAATTGGCGGCGGCAGCTTACGGATTTATCAGCCCGACGTGCAGGCCAAGGTCTTTGAAACCATTGGCCTCTCGGCAGCCGAAGCGAACGACAAATTTGGCTTTTTGCTAGAGGCGTTTGAATATGGCACGCCGCCGCATGGGGGCATTGCCTATGGGCTCGATCGATTGGTGATGCTGCTAGCGGGCGAGCAGTCTATTCGCGAGGCGATCGCCTTCCCCAAAACCCAACAGGCCCGCGACCTGCTCACCAATGCGCCCTCCAGCGTAGACAGCATTCAGCTAAAAGATCTGCATGTGAAATCGACCTATAAACCTAAAGAAAAAGCCTAAAGAAAAGGCAAAGGAAAGCGTTCTGTAAATTCGTTTCAAACAGATGCGTTAGAATCGTCAGCAGCATTTCGGCCTAAGTCTTCATGTTCATTGCGTTGATTATTGCCGTCGGACTTACCCCAGCAATCTTCTCTCTTTTAGTGGGCTTATACTCGCGCAGGCGCTTTCAGGAAAATCTTCATCTTGCTCGCGATTATGCCAGTCGCGATCGCTTCCGCCGATTGCACCCCCCCCCACGCGATCCCGACCAGCATTATGTTGATGGCATCGGTTTAGTAATTGGTGATATCACCTGTCAGTTGAATGCCCGATCGCCCTTCATCCGCTGCGCCCCCAATCCCTTTGGCCCCTGCGAAGGCTGCCAGGAATATGAAGGCAAAGAGTACGACTAAGGCAATCACCTAATTCAGGCGATCAAAGCCATGCTTTCACCCGCCCAATCAACGCATCCACCTCACTTTCTAAAGACAAATAATGTACACAAGCTCGCACACAATGAGGCGACAGCAGCGTGCGCACATATATTTCTTCATCACTCAAATCTTGAACCAGCCCATCGTGCAAATCCGCGCTTGGCCGAGCGTCATCATCTAGCAGTTGAAACGAGACCAAACCCGAAGGGGGAGGCCCTTGCGTCAGTAAACACGCTACCCGATCAATCTCACGCAGCCCTTGCCACAGCCGCTGACTCAGCGAACAGATCCGCTCAAAGCGTTCTACACTACTGCCCCATTTAGCTTGCACCGCCATTGCCTCATGCAGGGCATCCCACAGCGCATAATCAGAGGTGGCCACCTCATAGCGACGCCCATCCGGCTTCCATCCGATCGGGTTTGCAGCCTCATCCATTTCGATGCCCCGCCAGCCGATGAATGTCGGAGCCGTCTCTTCTAATACCTCTGGCCGCACGTACAGACCGCCCACCCCCGCTGGGCCACCCCACCACTTATGCCCGGTAAAAGCGTAATAGTCCACACCCGACTCAGGCAAAGTTGCCCCCGGCTGATCTAGCGGCAGCACGCCTACAGACTGCGCGGCATCGACCAAAACTCTCGTCTGGGGCGAATTGCTGTGGCATACCGTCACAATCTCTTTGAGCGGCAGCACTTGCCCCGTATTCCATAGCACATGGCTGATGATCACCAACCTTGTGTTTGGCCGCAGTCCAGCGGCAATCATATCGACCGGATTTGCGCCTTGCAGCATTGAAGAAAGCGCACAGGTGCTGACTTCCAACCCATAGCGGCGGCTGATTTCATTGACCGCAGCCACCACGCCCGGATGCTCGCAGTCACCGATTAAAATATGGTCGCCCTGCTGCCAAGGCAGTCCCCAGAGGGGAATGTTGCAGCCTACCGTGACATTTTCAGTCAGGGTAATGGTTTCGGCAGTAGTGCCCAAAGCCTGTGCGATCGCCCCCCGCAGCCGCCCGCCCGCCGCCTGAATCCACTCATACACCCCGCTCGAAAACGGCCCTTCCTGCTGAATTTTCACCTGAGCCTGGGCAAAAGCCGTTACCGCACTATCGGCCATCGGCCCCTGACCGCCATAGTTAAAATACTGCTTGCCCGATAAACACGAAAACTGCTGACGCGCATCTGCCACTGAAATTTTCATTGCATTCGATCTGAAATGAGGACTCAAGACAACTATAGAGAACTGTCCTGCTATCGAGATCTTCCAGCCGCCAGCCCCCTAAAATAATCAGACCCAAATCACCCGCCCTTCCCCCTTCC
>JBAQZP010000135.1:0-11416 GCA_049791095.1 Phormidesmis sp. | reverse complement strand
GCCAAACGTAGGCCCACTCTACTTCTCGCTAAATTACTCGCAGTCAAATTAAAGCCGCCTGAAACACAGCAACAACCGCTTTTGTCCACCTAGTTATTCAACAGAAACTTCGGACTGTCCAGTTAGATCAGGTATCTCGAAATAAGCGCTGAGCCTACCAGTAAAAGTCTTATTCCTAACCTGACTCAATATCGCTCGCACTTAAACTTTTTATTTACTTGAAAACAACTTCTATTTATCCCTTTAACCAATCACGTCCTATATACCCGGAGATTTCTTTTAAGTGCCTTCATCCAACACCACAGATTCAGAAAATTTATCGGATAACCTGTCACAAAATACTGCCACCGCACGGCCTGATGCCGTGATTATTGACTGCGAAGATCGCTGGCAGGTTTACCATCGCTTACAGATGTTAGGCATCGACGCTTCATGCAAAAGCTTTCAACCTTTACAGGTCACCGTTAACAGTCCGACAGAAGCTATTCAACTTTGGAGCGTTATAAGGCAGCTATCTGCACCTCGCCACCAGTTGATAGCTGCCCTTTATCAAAGCTGGCAGCTAAAGCCTCACAGCACATCGCCATGAAGCCGCTATTTTGCACCACTGCTGCCCAGCAATTGGGAGAGGATTTGTTAGGTACGGCAGGGCATTACCAAGCCTACGTCCTGATCGAATGTTCTCTGCCATGGGCGGCGAAGGTGTTTAATTCAGAAGGGTTCCCACCGGCACTGCGACAGTTCATAGAAGCGATCAAAGCGAAGCGATCGGTGCAATTCTTGTGCATTAACCGTGGGCAATCTGCTACGCCCACGCATACAACAGTTCTACTGTACGAGCGCACTCAACCCACAGCCAACAGCTTTAGCAATGGTTACAAAGGGTACGAATTTCAGCTAAACAGCCTCGATCAGGTGATTGATTGCTTACAAACCTATTGGCAAACAGCGCGCTCTGCTAAACCCATTACGGGCATCCAAGATATTTTGATCTGTACTCATGGGCAGCGAGATAAATGTTGTGCCCGATTTGGCCAGCCGTTTTTCCGGGCTGCTCAACACTTGAGGAATCTAGGGAAACTCCCCAATACCCGGCTGTGGCGAGTTAGCCATATTGGCGGACATCGGTTTGCCCCGACTGCGATCGCATTCCCCGATGGCCGCTACTACGGTCGCCTGAGTGCCAACGCCCTACAGTCCATAGTCAATCGCACCGGAGACATCAGCCAAATTCGATCTGTTTATCGAGGATGGGGCATTTTACCGCTGCCGTTACAGGTATTAGAACGCCAGCTCATGCTCAGCCATGGATGGGACTGGTTCGACTATCGGGTGAGCTATCAACTCCTCACTGCGCCCACTAGCAGCGGGCTGGTGAAAGCAACCTTAACGGTAGAACAACCTTCTGGCACAGAGACTTTTCACCCAGAAGAAAGATCAGAGAAAACCTACCATGCCACCTTAATGCGTGATCCTAATCAGGCTCACTGTCTGAGAGCCTCTTGTAGCGCAGCTCGTCCCTCCGTTTTTGTAAAATATGCGGTTGCTGACTGTAAGCTAGGGCAAAAAGTTGAGCAGCAGAGCAGTCTGATATCTCAATGAGATGAGAGAGTTCCGAGAACTCGTTAACTGACGACCATTGGTGATTTGTCTGCTTTGGGCCAGTGATGCTTCGAGTGGGTAGCAGGGTAGCCCTGGCGTAGAATCTGTTCGATAGAGTGCCCTTGTTCATAGGCATTCAACATGTCTTTTGCCGGACTGTGTCGGTTGCGCAAAGCGTCTTTTAGTCGGTGGAGGTGTTTTTGATCGCGATCGCCTACCAGTGCCGTATCAGCCGCATCGACCACTTTCACCGCCTGCCCATAAATCTCTTCATCGGCAAAGCCCCACCGCGCCGACCTCTGGTGTAATTTTGCATCGGGTACGCTCAAGCGTGCCATCAAGGTGTCATCCAGTACCAGACCTTTTAGCAAGGCGCATAAGCTGGCGTATAGTTCAAAGTCTCCACAGCTATCAAACGCCTTAAACTCAATCCGGCCCACTTCAGCCGGTAGCCGGGCTATTTGAGTCAGCGAAGGCACAGAGTCAATCAAGTCTGTTTTATGTTCAACAAACACCATCGCGGCAGGTCTAGCACCCGTGCGATAAAACGTGCGCACAGACAGTCCTGACCAGGTCTTGCCCTGATAAAAAGGAGAGCTGTAGCTGAACGGAATGATGAATGGGCTGTAGTAGGTGAGTTTGCGGCCAATATCAATCATCTGCTGTGGGCTCATCCCGGCGACTGAAAGGTTGAGATCTGGCCCCTGGGTCAGCATCGGAATATGAGCGGTTTGCATTTCTGGAGATGCCTGGCGGCGCTGTTGTTCAAATGCGTTTAAAGGTGGATCAGGTCTGAACTCACTACGGTAGGGATTAAAGCTGACTAAAGCAGGTGTGAATCCTGCCGTTGCAGCTTGAGTGCGCAGTAAATCAAAACTTTCGGTGAGCTGTGCGATCGCGCCATCAATGCCATCAACGCCATCATGCACCGTCGTCCTAATCTCAATCCCCTTAGGCGGGCAGTCAATCACATTACCCATCAGATCAAAGCGCTCAAAGCCCTCTACATACCAGCGCTTTAGCTTAATTCCGGCATCTCCAATTCGCAATTGGTCATAGTCTTGCTCATACCGAGGTAGCTGCCTGACAATCTTCTCAAACTCAAGAAACAAGGTGTTTGTAAAATCCGCAAACTGACCATTAGGCCGTAAAAAAGCGGTTTCATGTTCTATGCCAAATCTAAAATCCATTAGAGAATAATTCCTATCAATATTTATCAACCGAACCGATTAAAGGGATAATTCCTATTAATAGCTGCTGATTCTCATAATATTATCTACCAATTGCCTTTTCATGATCTCACACTATTGAATATGAATATCATCTGTTTTGATAGGGGGTAGAGACCCCATAAAGTCGGCAATAGCTATTAACAAGTGGTGGCAACCTCATAGATTGCAGTGGTAATTGCTCGTAAGTCGTCAGGCTGAATGATGTACGGCGGCATGGTGTATAGCAATCGGCCAAACGGTCTGAGCCAAACGCCTTTTTCAACAAACTGGGGTTGCACGACTGCCATATCTACCGGATTGTGGAGTTCGACGGCGGCGATCGCCCCCAACACGCGCACGTCTTTGACAGCTTTTAGATTGCGACAAGGTTCTAGTTCTTCTGTAAGTTGCGCTGAAATGGCGGCAATCCTAGCCTGCCAGTCATAGCTTTCCAACAGTTTCAAATTCTCTAAAGCGACCGCGCAAGCTAATGGATTGCCCATAAAGGTGGGGCCGTGCATAAACACGCCAGCCTCACCCGCCGAGAGCGTTTCGCTAATATCAGGGGTTGTTAACGTCGCCGCCAAAGAGAGAAATCCCCCGGACAGCGCCTTTCCCACACACATTATGTCTGGCGCGATGTCGGCATATTCGCAGGCAAATAGTTTGCCTGTGCGGCCAAAACCTGTGGCAATTTCATCGAGAATCAGCAGCACGTCATGTTGTTTGCACAGCTCGCTGGCGCTGCGGACATATTCGGGATGATAGAAGCGAACGCCGCCCGCATTTTGGACGACGGGTTCAAAAATGGCGGCGGCAATGCGATCGCCCGCCTGCTCTAACAGCGCCGAAAAGCTGGCAATATCCTCCTGTTGCCAATCTTCACCAAAGCGCACCTGTGGCGCATCGGCAAAATACTGGGGCGTCACCACAGTGCTAAACAAATGATGCATTCCATTCATCGGGTCACAGGCAGACATCGCACCTAACGTATCACCGTGATAGCCGCTGCGAATGGTGAGAAAACGATTCTTATGGGGCCGACCGCGATTGTGCCAGTATTGCAGGGCCATTTTCATTGCCACTTCTACCGCTACCGAGCCCGAGTCAGAAAAGAAAACTTGCTGTAGGGGTGCAGGCGTAATGTCTATCAGCTTTTTGGCTAAATCCACGGCTGGGCGATGCGTCAGTCCGCCAAACATGACGTGAGACATTTGCTCCATCTGACGCTGAGCCGCTCGGTTCAAGCGCGGATGGTTGTAGCCATGAATGCAGGTCCACCAGGAAGCAATGCCGTCGATCAGCGATCGCCCGTCCTCCAACTCAATTCTGACGCCTTTGGCAGCGCGTACCGGAAACACGGGCAGCGGGTTTGGCATCGCCGCATACGGGTGCCACACATGCTGGCGGTCTAAGGCAATGAGCTGATCGAGTGAATCCATGAAAGCCTTGCGAACGTCCCTCGTTGAGTCTAATTACTGATCTGAGGGTGGTTTTACCTTAGCGGTGCCGTCGGGCCTTACCCCTTCTAGCACTACTAAAGATTCCAGCATTTTTTTTACTAATGGCGCAGCGACCGTGCCGCCATAGGCATTCTCACCCTGGGGCTCATCTACTACAGCCAGCACGACGTAGCGCGGGTCACTCACGGGCGCGATGCTGACAAAGCTGGTGATCCGCTGATTTCCATAGGCTCCATATTCAGTGGCCTTTTGCGCCGTCCCGGTCTTACCCGCAATCTGGTAGCCGTCTATCTTGGCCGCCGATCCTGTGCCATCGTCTACGACTTCCTGCATCATATCTAGCACCTGGCGTGTCGTTTCCGGTGAAAAAACCTGCTTGGGCTGGGCGTGCTTGGGTGTCCAGGTCAGTTTGCCAGCTTCGTTAGTCAGCCCTCGCACCACGTGGGGCGTGACCATTTTGCCACCATTGGCGATCGCCCCATGCAATTGCGCTAGCTTCATCGGCGTCAGCGAAAAGCCCTGCCCAAACGCCGTCGTCGCTGCCTCTACCGCACTACCGATAAACTGGTCGCGCGCTTTGATTTGCCCGCTGGTTTCGCCCGGCAGCTCAATGCCCGTGACTTGATCTAGCCCCAGCTTTTCTAGCCAGTCGTAATAGGTGGTGCGCTGTATCGTTTCCATCACATGCACCATGCCGACATTGCTAGAGTAGCGAAGCACGTCGGTAATGGACATTGTGCCCCGGCCACCATTGGTCAAAAAATCCACGTTTTGGATGGGCCATTCACCGACTTGAATGCGGCCTTCATCGTAGATGGTGCTATTGGCGGTAATGCCACCTTTTTCGAGGGCGATCGCCACATTAATCGGCTTAAAGGTCGATCCGGGTTCGTACAAATCGCTGACTGCCCAGTTCTTAAAATATTCTAAGTCCGCATCGTAATAGCGATTGGGATCGTAAGTTGGGGCGATCGCCAGCGTCAAAATCTCTCCTGTGTGGCTATCCATCACAATCAGCGCCCCTCGCTTAGCACCGTATTCGGCCACCGTCGCTGCCAGGCCAGTTTGTGCAATCCGCTGCAACCGACTGTCAATCGTCAATTGCATTTGCAAATCATCGCGGGTTACCTGTTGCAAAGGCGTCGCCTCGCCTGCTTTAGGATCTTCATAGCGCAGCTTTTCGGCTAGACCTAGCTCTATCCCTTCTGTCGGCAGGCCGTCCAAATCTACATACCCGGTCACCTGGGCAAACAGCTCCCCTTGGGGATACACTCGCTGCGGCGAAGGCAATAAATCCAGCCCATCTATCCGCAAACCCTGCAAGCGCTTGGCCGTTTCTTCTGAGATATTGGTATCCAACTGAATGCCGCTTTCCTGTTGAGAAAACAGCTTGACCAGCTCCTTTTCATTGCGCTCTAGCACCTCACTGAGTGCCCCTGCCACTTCTGGCACCGTTTTTTTGAACAGCATGGGATGGACATAAAGCTGGTACACCACCCGATCCATAGCTACCACATTGCCCTGGCGATCGACTATCTGCCGACGAGAGGCTCGCGGCGTAGTCTGAATTGACTGCTGCTCTTTGGCCATGGCCGTTAGCTCTGGGCCAATTACCAACTGCAAATACGCCAGCCGCACGCTTAGCCCCAACATGCTAATCATCAGCACTAGCCACACGCTAATCAGGCGCAGCCGAGGTAAGTTAGCGCGAAAATCTTCAATTTGTTTAGGGGTAGCGCGGGGCGATCGCGAAGACGAACCGCGACGGCGGCGAGGGCGAGTAGAAGCAGCCATATCAATTTTTTGGAGCGTCGGTGTCTATCAGTAGCCCAGCGGATGGGGCAGATCAGCGTCAGCGCTGTCGGGTTTTACGACGGCGGCGCGGCGGGGGGCGGGTGATAGAAATAAGACGTCGCCTGCTTCGTAGGGTTTTAGTCCTGAATTCTCTGCGATCGCCTGCTCAGCCAAACTCTGCTTAATCGACTCATTCGCGGTGGTCAACTGCTGCGATTCGCCCTGCAAAGCATCGAGCTGAGTCAACGCCCGATTGGTGGATTTGTCGATGTATACCGTAGAGCCATAGACGACCAGAGCGCTGGTGACCAGAAGGGTTGTCAGCACCGCCGACCCTTGCTGTACGCGGTTGAGCACCTGCAGCGGAAACGGCAGTTTGGGCTTGGCCGGTAAAGCGCTGACCCGCAGCGCCGCACCGTTCATTTGCAAAGGGACAACGTTATCCGTTGCAGGCTGGCTCAACGCCGTCGCACCCGACAGTCGGCTCACAGCGCCGTCAGCCTTTTGATCAAATGTATTGGGGTTGGCCTCAACCCGATCACGTTGGCGACCCGTCTGACGGCGCGAAAACTGATCGACAGAATCAAACTCGGTAGCAAAGACCATGCGATTTGTATCTGAGATAAATGGTATCTAGCAGTTAGCATTTGAAAAATCTACAGCCATAGAGTGAGATGTGCCACACCACTCATCAACAGGCGCTTTTAGCGAGGTGCAACCTTTCTATCAGCCAAGTCAAATACTAAATTACGCGCATCCTACCCCGCAGACGGCAGAAGAACAAGCCCAAAGACAAGATTTTCCGATAGTCTGCGGTATTTACGGATGCAATGTATTTTTTTAGCAAACCTCTATCCGTAGAATTGCGTGTTTTAAAGCGCTATACATCAACAATTCCCTCGCGATCGCCCATAGTCTCAGACTGTATGGCCACGCGGACAGTTGGCTACTTACGCCAGGGGTCTGGGCTTACCTTCCCGTAAACCTACCATCTCAGCGTTGCTTCTATTGGGCGGAATCATGGGGTAGCAGTTTTCGTCGCGGCGCACCTGAATATTCATCAGCACCGGGCCATCATGAGCCAGCATGGTCGCGATCGCCTCAGCCATATCATTCGGGTCGCTCACCGTCATACCCTTTACGCCAAAGGCTTGAGCCAGCATCACAAAGTCTGGCATCCCCTTTTGCATATTAGAAGACGAATAGCGCTCGCCAAAGAACGACTGCTGCCACTGACGCACCATGCCCTGCCAGCCATTATTCAAAATCACCGTCTTAACATTGATGCCGTATTGATCCAGGGTAGCTAGCTCTTGCAGGTTCATTTGAAAGCTGGCGTCGCCGCTAATGCAAACTACTTGCTGATCGGGCAGAGCCACCTGTACGCCCATCGCCGACGGTAGGCCAAACCCCATGGTGCCAAGGCCCGCGCTCGATATCCACTGACGCGGCCCAGTTTTTAAAAACTGCGCGGCCCACATTTGGTGCTGGCCGACATCGGTGGTGTAGTAAGCATGAGGGGCTTGCTTTACTAACTCTACGATCACCGACTGCGGAGAAATTTCGTCGGGGTAGGTCGGTGCCTCTAGCGGATAGTCGGTTCGCCAGGTCTCGATTTCGTCGCACCAGGTTTTTGTCTGTTGCGTGGCAGTTTGCTGATGGTTCAGTGTGTCCTTTTCTACCTGAGCAAGCAGCTTTTGCAAAACGGATTTGACGTCGCCGACTAAGGGCACCTCCGGTCGGCGATTTTTACCCACTTCTGCTGGGTCAATGTCAATATGAATGACTTTTGCCCTGGAGGCAAACTTATCTAGCCTGCCGGTGACCCGGTCGTCAAAGCGAGCCCCAATGGCCACGAGCAGGTCGCATTGGCTAACGGCAAAGTTGGCATAGGCCGTGCCATGCATCCCCAACATGCCAACAGACAGCGGGTGGTGCTCATCGACTGCGCCTTTGCCCATCAGGGTAGTGGTCATCGGCGCACAAAAGGCTTCGGCCAGGGTTTGAATTTCGACATGGGCGTTAGAGGCGATCGCCCCGCCCCCCACGTACAGCAAAGGCTTTCTGGCCTCTCGGAGCAGCGCGATCGCTTCATCAATCAAATGCAAATCGCCGTCTACTTGAGGTGCATAGCCTGGAATGTTCACATCTCCGGGCTCAACGGGCAAATAATCAATTTCTTCGATGCCGACATCTTTAGGTACATCAATTAGCACCGGGCCGGGTCTGCCAGTGCTGGCAATATGAAACGCCTCCGCGACGATTTGAGCCATCTGATTGGGATCGCGCACGACATAGGAATGCTTCACAATCGGCAATGTGATCCCATGAATATCCGTTTCTTGAAAAGCGTCTGTCCCAATGGCCGCGCGAGTGACCTGCCCGGTTACTACCACCATTGGGATCGAATCCATCTGCGCTGTCGCAATGCCGGTCACCAGATTGGTCGCACCTGGCCCCGAGGTTGCAAAACAAACGCCGACCTTGCCGGTGGCCCGCGCATAGCCATCTGCTGCGTGCGCCGCTGCTTGCTCGTGCCGGACTAAAATATGCTTGACGAGACCCCGTTCTTCAGCCTGGTACAGCGCGTCATAAATTGGCAGAATTGCGCCGCCAGGGTAGCCAAAGATATGCTCGACGCCGTGACGTACCAGGCTATCAATCAGCGCATATGCGCCGCTAACCCGCTGAGTTGCGCTCGAAGAGTCCAGAGAGATAGTAGAGACCATAGGAAATTCAGGCGATTGAAAATTTATTTTATGTGGGCGAAATTCACTTAAGTGTAAATTGTAGCCAAACTAACAACAAGATTTTTTCTGATGTTATAGCCAAAAGATGTCAGAGAAAAAGAACATATGCCGAATTCGGATAGCGACGATGGCCTTTCTACAAAAGGATCTCAGCTTGCCGGTAGAGCTGTCGGCGCAAAAACTCAGCCGCTGTCATCGGTTCCTTTTGCCAATTTGGCCCTACCTGCCAGCCTTTTACCTGCGTGCAGTCGCGCCACATTTGCAAATGCTCTACCGCCGGATCGGCATAGAAGTTTACCTGTCCAGATCCCAATGGCAGGGTGCTCCAATGGGTAAACGAGTCATGGCTCATGCGGCATACGGGCATACCTATAATTGGCACGCCCCAGCCGTCAATCGCGACAAAGGTTGAAACTTGACCTCCCTGCTGTTGCCACAGCGCGATCGCTCCGGCTAACCCGACGACCCCGCCGCTAAATGCGATCGCGACAATAGTCATGGCGTCCTTTGCCTGCGGCGATCCTATTGTTTTGACTAGCCAACAAAATACGCCCAGGGGATCGGCGGGGAAAGCTTTTACGACGTAGGGCTGCACAAAAGCGGGCAGCGATCGCACAAACCGCGCTGTCAGTTCAGCGTCATGGAACCCAGGACAAATCACCACCGCCAGTTTAGCCATGTCGCCTCAATTGCTATACCGAATATGCTCGTTCGGTTCTACCCATAGTCATCATCAAAGGCTTACCGGTACTGTAATGGAAGGGACTCGTCACTGGCACATCCATGAGCGTAACGGATCAGCTTTTACCGACTATCAGCGCCCTGGTGGCGCTGGGTGAATTTGCCACGGATAGCCATTTCGATAGTAGCGCTAACGACCTGCCCATAGATACGGCTACCGTCAGCGATTCGCTGCCCTCGTTGGCCAAGCAAAAACAAGCGCAGCAGGCATGGCAGGCTGCGGTGGCGGCGTTAGGCCATCTGCTAGCCCAGCAAAATCAGCAGGGCACGAAGCGCAAAAGCACTCAGCAAAACTCAAAATTTAACAGGCGCGATCGCCGCTGGTCACCTCAGGCGTTGATTCTGGCCGGGCCAGTTCCCCTGCTGACGGAGCTAGAGTCGCTTCAGCAGCTTTCTAACTGGACGTTTGTCCCCCGTTCTGCCGAGCAGTTTGCGTCTTCTTTTGATGCCCTTTCTCCGGTTGGCCCCGTGGGTAGATTTTTTCAAAAGAAAATGCAAAAGCACCCAAGCACCCGATTGCTCCCTTTGCTAGAAGATGACCCGCTAGCTCAAGAACAATTTGCGCTGGTGTTTACGTCCCAATTTGCGCTGGTGCTGGTGCTCGGAAAAGATGCTGACGACGAACTGCGTTTCCAGTTTTCGTTCATGCCTCAAGTAGTGGATTCTGTCTGGCGAGTGTTGCGATCGCGCATCCGCCTCACCCGCCCCCAGCAGCTCGACTTTATCGATCCGCTCGTCGAAAAATTTCCACCTCAAGATCCCCACTACCGTATTGTCAGCCAGTTCAACCGCTGGATGATTGCCAGCCTGCCGCCAATCGAATCCCAACAGTCCCAGTCCCAACTGGACAATAGTTCGGATCGCCCCACCGCCGAGGCCAAGAAAGATCTGGCTAATGTGGGTGCTAACGAATTTTCTGATAGTGAATTGCTCAAGGCAATGGCCCATGAAATTCGCACGCCGCTGACGACGATTCGTACTTATACGCGATCGCTCCTCAGACGTCAGGATCTCGATCCCCAAGTCACTAAACGCCTCAAGAGCATTGACCAGGAATGCACCCAACAGATAGATCGCTTCAGCCTAATTTTTAGAGCGGTGGAGCTAGAGGCTGCGAGTCAGTCGCCAAAGTCGCCGTTGAGTGCGATCGCCCTACACCAGGTTTTCCAAGAAGCCATTCCTCAATGGCAACAAGCCGCCCGCCGCCGTAACCTTTCCTTAGCAGTAGGTCTGCCGCCCGAACTCCCGATGGTTGCTAGCGATCCGACCATGCTCCAGCACGTCCTCACCGGCTTAGTCGAACTCTTCACCCACAGCGTTTCTCCTGGCAGTCATATTCAACTCCACGTCCTTCACGCAGGCGAACAGCTCAAGCTTCAGTTTCAATCGCAAGCCGATCCTAACCAGCCCTGTTCCTCAAAGTCTTGCACACCACCGCCCCTCCAGTCTCTGGGTCACCTACTCATGTTTCAACCCGACACCGGCGGTCTCAGCCTCAACCTAGAAGCTACCAAAAATCTCTTTCACGCCCTCGGCGCAAAACTCACCGTCCGCGAACGCTCCAATCAAGGCACTACCTGGACAGTCTTTTTACCTCTAGAAGCCAGCGGCCTCAAATCTTATCCTATCGTTTAGGGTGCTGATAAAAGGCACAAAAAGAGCCCCCGACCTGACTATCAGAAGGGGGGCAAAAGGTAGGGCTATTCCTACCTATAAATCGCGATACAGTTTACAGCGCGTTACCACGAGGCAGGACTTCTTCAGGGAAGACAAACTGCTCATGCGGCTGATCCTGGGGGCTCAACCAGGCGCGGATGCCTTCGTTCAGCAGAATGTTCTTCGTGTAGAACGTCTC
>JBAQZP010000134.1:0-2527 GCA_049791095.1 Phormidesmis sp. | reverse complement strand
AGACGGGGCAGCAGTACGTGCGGCTAGAGTATCTAGGCGATATACGCGGATTTCAAAGCTTTTTCAGTACCCTCAATGGCTTGCTCAATCAGTCTGAGACTCAAGCTAATTTGACTCTAAAGATTATGTTCAGCTTCGATCCAGCTATAGCTGCTGAGGGTTCTGAGATTAGGGGACTACAGCAGGCGCTAAATCGTAATCCGGTGGAGCGAATGAATCTACAAGCCAGAGTAGAATACTGAGGCGGTAATCGTTTTTGATGAGTCCTGAAGGTAGAGTTCTATGCAAGAGTTTCAGTTGCGGATAACACCCACAAGCAATAATGACTTTGCCCTAGAGCTGTACCAATGCGCTTATAAGAAAGCTGGGCAGAAGAAACGGCCTGCGGCGAAGCGAGTGGGACGGCTGAAGGGTAAGCAGCTGGTGCAGGCGCGGCAGGCTATCTACCAATGTCTAAAGGCGAATAATTATGACCCGCAAACTTTGGGTCACAAGCGGCAGAAGCCCTACATACTAAATGAGCAGTCAGGAGTAAGCATGGCGTTGCTATTTCAGACCTTGCAGCCGATGTCGAAGCCAGAGCGAATTACGAACATCACGGATGGGATCACCGCGATGAGTAATGAGGAGGCTCATTATTGGTTTGCCAAGGTAAGCAACGGGAAGAAGCGGCCTGCTTTGAAGGCAATGCGAGTGCTACTCGGTGATTAGGGTGTACTAAGCCAGTAGGTACGCTTTAAAGGTGACTGTCTGGTGCTGTTGAGAGTGCGATCACACATAAAAAGAACTTTAATCTAGCCAATACAATTTTCAAACTAAAAAGCGCGACTGCTATTTCATGACCTCTTCAAACCGCCCATCCGTTTTCATCGAGAAAATATTTCCGGTGACGTTGCTGAACCAGCAGGTGTACTACGAGCATGGCGGTAATCCATTTAAGGGGCTGCATCGGTGGTATTCGCGTAAGCCACTGTCGTTCAGTCGGGCGAGTGTATTAGGGTCGCTGTTGCCGGATTCGGTAACACCAGAAGAGTTTGAATATTTGCTAGGACTAGAGCGGCGATTAGGTGGGCAGCCGGATACAAAGACAAAGCTGTATAAGACGCCACCATCACCGGAACGGATCAAGCAAGTGCATGATCTGTGTGAAAAAACTTGGGGCACGCGGACGCCAACGGTGCTGGATGCCTTCGCGGGTGGTGGCAGCATTCCGTTTGAGGCGGTGCGGTATGGCTTAAATGTGTTGGCCAGTGACCTGAACCCGGTGGCAGTAGTGACGATGAAAGCGGCGATGGAATATCCGCTAAAGTTCGGGCCAGATTTGCAGCACGACATTGACAAGTGGGTGAAATGGGTTGGTGATGAAGTGGAAGAACGCCTGTCGAAGTTTTTTCCATCTTCGAAGTGCGAAACTACAATTAATTATTTATGGGCACACACTATCAATACTCTGGACAGAATTAGGAGACTAAAGCCCCGTAGTCACAGAGGCTCTGATAGTTGGGATGCGATTTAATCAAAGTCTCGTCTAAGTCTAAGTTGCGGATAAACCGTTCCAGTAGATGGTGATTGAGTTTGCGGCGTTTGTAGGACGCCAGAGAGAAGACAAAGGGGTCATCCGAATCATGCTGCTGGTAGGCCTCCCACTTAGCGAGATTGAGTGCCGTCAACGCCGCGTTGAAGTGGAAATCGAGCGTCTGCTGGCTGCGTGCCTGACAATCAGTGAGGCCGGTAAATTGTTTGGCTTCTCTAAAAATAAACTCAATTTGGAACCTCGCCCGGTAAGCTTGGTAAAGTTGAACGGCATCAAGGTCGAGGTCAGTTGAGAACAGCAGTGCTTTGCAAGGCTTAAGCGGGTTGCGTTGGTTGACGAGGTAAACCACTCGCAGCTTGCGCTTGAGATTGATTGACCAAACAACGGCTGTAAACAGGCGAACACCGGGCTTGACTTCGCCTATTGCTTGCCAGCGACTCAACTCGTCTAAAGTCACTTTGCCATCGTACTTACGGCGCGCGCCTTTGGCCTGCTGAGGCCCATTGTAGACATACTGCAAGTTGGCATCGCATCGCAGTTTGCCGATGACTTCCAAGTCCAACGCCAGCACCCCATCGACCCACTTACGCTTGCTGTAGAAACCATCGCCGACTAAGTGACGAACGCTCTTCGGGAGCGCGGCTATCGTCGCTTCAACATGCGCCAAATAGTGGTCGACTCGGGTGAGCGACTCCGCCGCCTCGCCGTCCGGTTCGTCCTCGGCGGGCGTCTGCTGGACAGAAAGGGCGTACGCCATAGAGGCGGCGACATCTACAACGGCTATCGTCGATATCTCTAGTCCGCACTCGGCGCGTCCGGCTTTGCCGTTGTAGAAGCGGTCTACACCATAGGTCGCCTCACCGCTTTTCGGCACAAACGAGCAGTCGATGGCACCGACTTGAAACCGCTCCGGCCCGATTGCTTTGCTAATTAAACAACCATTCACCGACATGTACTCAAACGGCTGCTCGAACTGGCGGCGGTAGGTGCGTT
>JBAQZP010000133.1:0-157977 GCA_049791095.1 Phormidesmis sp. | reverse complement strand
TGCTCAATCCGGGTATAGAGTTCCATAATTGGACTGGTTGAGTGTGATGATTCAACCAGTCTCGAACATTCCTTGCCCTTTGGGTCTGGGAATGTTCGTTAAAGAAAAACTTCGCACTGTCCAGTTGCTATCTTCAAAGCTCTAATTGAGTGTCCCGAAGCTTGTTGCCAGGATAAATTCGAGCCGTGAAGTCGCCGCCTGGTTAATGCTTCTGGGATAATTTCTGAGAGAACTCTATGCTGTCTAGCTCTTACAAGCCATTCAATATCTTCTGAAGCCTGGTAAGCCAAAGAAAAATGGCCAACTTTCTCTAATGTCTGCTTTGTAACTACCAAGGTGCTGGGAATGTAGGTTGATATCTCACCTAAGTGACTATCGGGTCTAAACCAGGCGGGCGGTTGTATGCCAGCTTCCACAAAGTTAATAAAGTTTGTAGCGCTAAAGCCTAAGTGAGGATGCTGAAGCATGTATTCTACCTGAACAGTCAGCTTGTTGGGTTCCCAAATATCGTCTGCATCTAGAAAAGCAATCATTTCTCCTTTTGCAACTTTTATGCCTAAGTTGCGAGCAGCAGAAACACCTTGATGCTGTTGGTAGAAATAGCGAACCTTCTCAAAAGATGTGGCTATTTCGTCACTTTTATCGATCGAGCCATCATTTACAACAATCAGCTCGAATGGTTGATATGACTGAGACAAAGCACTCTGGAGTGTTTCGGAAAGATATTGAAAGCCATTATAAACGGGTACAATAATACTGACCAAAGGTAGCTTTGTTGGAGTCATGCTATTGCCTCTAAAGACTGTGCCAAAACGGGTGTATAAGCGGGAAACATAGCTAAATTGCCAGCAGGTAAAAGCTTGTTGCTGTGATTCTATCTACCGCGATTAATCCATATTATAAAAATAATACAAGATAGGGCACAGTGGCCATATCAGCCTCTATAATTATAAAAGCTAATTACAAGAACTTAAAATTTTTGATTTAACTTCAACACATACCTCAATACATAACAGTGACTGTAAATTCACCTAAACCGCTAGTCAGTATTATTATTCCTGTCTACAATTGTGAGAAGTATCTAGAAGAGGCTATAAACAGCGCTTTAGTACAGTCTTACCCGCGTATGGAAATTATTGTTGTAGACGATGGTTCGACGGATAGGACTGCTAAAGTCGCTCAGAAATACGGCGCACAACTTCAATACATTTACCAGTCCAATCAGGGAGCCGGTAGCGCCAAAAACACCGGCATAGAACGATCAAACGGTGAGTATTTAGCATTCCTAGATGCAGATGACATCTGGGAGAAAAACAAAATCGAATTGCAGATGGCAACGCTTGAGTCAAACGCCGATTTAGATATTGTCTTTGGCCATGTGCGGAATTTTTATACCCCCGGCTTAAGTGAAAGCATTCGCAAGAGCGTACACTGCCCGCCGCATCCTATGCCAGGCCATATTCCTTCCTGCGCTTTGGTTAGACGAGCGTCTTTCTTTAAAGTAGGGTTCTTCAACATTGATTTGCCAATTGCCGCGTTTGCAGACTGGTATGCAAGGGTAGTTGAGCAAAAGCTGGTGATGATGACACTACCTGACGTACTAACCCATCGTAGAATTCACGATAACAACATGGGTATTCGCCTACGCCATCATTCTTCTGTACGATTGCATATTCTAAAGGCTTCTTTGGATAGACGAAAACAGCTAGCACCCTGAAACAATTGATATGAGTGCTGAAATTTCTGATTACTTTTCTCTGAGCATTGAAGTATTTTTGCCATGTCGAGTTCGTTCCTCGATTTGCCAAAGGTAGGTAATGTATTAAACTTTTCTTCAAACCCAATGGACTTTAGGTACCAAAAGACAACCACCAGTGGCAGCACGTACTTATCCCAGGGGTGTGCTTTGATCATAATCAAGCTATTAAACAAAACTAAAAGTGTGAGCAGTCTGGGTTTGCAAAAGCGCAGGCAGGTCAATAGAGATAAGCCATATAGTGAGACCATCTTGAGGCCATCGCTAGGGAGTAAGTTAGTCGCTTTGGAGAGCAGTCCTTTTGACCAGGTAACTGGCGGCATCCAAAAGAACAATAGCAAAAGCCCGACGGCAATCAGGGCTATTAGCCACCGGTTTTTTTTGATTTCTCCTAAATTAGGTCGAAACAAGAGAAACTCTGGAATCACAATGTAGGCTGCCACAGCGGTTAAAAAGTTGATGGCAACTCCAGGCGTCAAGGCCCAGGTTGTTTGCTGAACAGCGGGTACAGCGCGAACGACATAGGCCGATTTGGGGGCTAATCCTGCAAATAGATAAATCCATCCGAAAATTGAGAGGGTGGCTATGAGTGGCGCTATCCACCGCAGTTGTGCTTTGAATGTGAACTGGCGGGTGCGAACAAATTCAACCGCAGCAGGGATCAGTTCGTAGGTGGCGATCGCAAGCGGAAAAGCCACCATATACTGGCGAGATGCGATCGCTAAAACAAAAGCCACACAGCTCAGCCAATGGCGGTTGTGAACATACCCAACAATCCCTAACAGCCCCCAAAAACAGGCAATAATTTCGGTATATAATCGTCCGCTAACAAATAAATAATAGGGGCAAACAAACAGCCCAATGACACATAAAATAGCGGTGCCGCGCCTGTGGCGACTAGGCCAGCCAATAATAAAAACCATGCTCAAAGACAACAGCAGATTGAGCAGTCGGCCCAGCCAAATCCCCTGATCAAAGAGATATTCTAAAGCGCCGAAAATGATAAAAGGTAGCGGTGTGCTGAGTTCGTTATAGTCTCTAAGCGAATCGATTGTCGGCAGGAGGCGATCGCTAAACGACAAGCTAGTCCCCCAATAAGTGATTTCATCCCATAGCTGAGGCCCTTGTAGAAAGTCGAGCCAGACCACTAGAGTGAGGTAAATAACCGTAACGCCCAGCAGAAACAAAAATTTCTGTTGAGAATGATTAAATTTATAGTTCATATCAAGGCTACGGGCGGGCTATCAAAACGCTAGCTATCGAGCATCGTTGGGCAGTCGGTAGATCCATCACCCGGAACATTCAGCAGAGTCAGCATTAGCCATAGATACACCTGTTCAGTGCGCAGACAGTAGTCGCCAAGCGCACTAAATTTCATGAGTACTCTTACGATCTACCTCAGTGATATTCCGGATAGAAGCCAGCGCTATCTAGCTCGGTGTATCGATGACAATCGCGTACCGATGCCATTGACTAGCGGCCTATTTCCCAATGCAAAAGCGGCTAAAGATCTCGTCTAGCATAGATTCTGTCATTTCCTCTCCGGTGACTTCGCCCAGGGCCTGAATGGCAATGCGTAAATCGATCGTCCAAAAATCTAGCGGCAGTTCGGCCTGAATAGTCGAGCGCACTTGAGTGAGGGCAATTTTCGCTCGGGTTAAGGCGGCAGCCTGGCGTTGATTAATCGCAATGTCGGTATCATCGGCGGCAACATCGCCCATCCGCACGGTGTTAAGAATGGCACTTTCCAAAGCTTCTATGCCTTTGTTTTTAGCGGCTGCTGTGTAGATCACCGATTCTGTTCTAAAGTTGTTTAGCGATCGCGCCAGTGAGGTTTTCTCGATCTCTGTTAACAGGTCTATCTTGTTGACGACTAAAATATGAGGCTTATGGCTAATCTGCTCGTAAAGAATGTGTTCGGCATTGCCCCATCCCATCGTGGCATCTAGCGTCAGTAAAACGAGGTCGGCGTTTTGGGCAGCGAACTTTGATCGGGCAATTCCGATCTTCTCAACTTCATCTACCGATTCGCGAATCCCCGCTGTGTCTAGTACCTGCACCGGAATGCCGCCGACAATGAGCTGAGATTCTACAACATCACGAGTGGTACCGGGCAAATTAGTGACGATGGCGCGATCGCTCCGACTCCAGGCATTTAACAAACTAGACTTACCCACATTCGGCTGACCAATAATTGCCACCTTTAGGCCCGAGCGCAGCAGTTCACCCTGCCGGGCGGTTGCCAAAATTCGATCAACTTGATTGTGAAGGGCGCTGAGCTGCGATCGCACCTTCTCTTCATCTATCGGCGGCAAATCATCGGCAAAATCTACCCGCGCCTCCACCTCTGCCAGCACGTCCAAACATTGACTGCGCAGTTCGCGAATGGCCGCCGCCAGCTTTCCTTGAATGCCCATCAGGGCCGACTGTGCGGCCTGCGGAGACTTCGCTCCAACCAGGTCAGCAACTCCTTCTGCCTGCGTTAAATCGAGCCTGCCATTCAAAAATGCTCTCAGGGTAAATTCTCCGGGCTGCGCCAGCCGCGCCCCCTGCTGCAAACATAGTTGTAACACCTGCTGCACGGCCATAATGCCGCCATGGCAGTGAAATTCCACCACATCTTCGCGGGTGTAAGAGCGCGGCGATCGCATCAATAGTAACAGCGCCTCATCGACCGGCTGCTGCGTATCGGGCTGCTGCACGTAACCATACAAAATGCGATGGCTCTGCCAAAGCTGAGTGCCTGGTGCGTGGAACAGATCGCGGGCGATCGCCACGGCTTCAATTCCAGACATGCGGACAATCCCCACGCTGCCCTGCTGCGGCACAATGGCAGTGGCGATCGCGACAATGGTTTCGTGCTGATGGATGAAGCTAGCTGGCTCAGAGATTGATATTTCAGGGATTGACATTTCCGGCAGGTGGCAACTGCGTGAATTTTACTGCGAAATGTAAAGATCGTGCTGACGGCATGTAACATCCGCAAAAACCCCTAAATGGGCCGATTGCTACGGTCGGTCACTACGATAAAATGAATCTCAGGAGACAGAATAATGCTCGCCTTGCAATCAAAAAGCTGAGCGAAGTGCAAAACTGAAAGTATAGACCGATGCGATTGCCCAGCACTATGCCAGATCCCACCTTAAAATCTGACGTTGTTGCCGGTAAATCAGCGAAAGGCTTTGCGAGACGGGATGCGGCTGGCAAAAAAGTCAGACCCGTCAAGCGGCGATCGCTGCCCAATAACTTTTTTCTAAAGCGGCTAGATACCCTGTTTTGGAAGCGTTTGCTGCGCTATTTTTACATTCGATTTTTGCGGATGCGCGGTAGCCCCAGGGCGATCGCACGGGGTGTTGCGGCGGGTGTGTTTGCCGGTTCCTTTCCCTTGCTAGGCTTTCAAAGCATTATTGGAATCGCGATCGCCTCGGTGGTACGGGGTAACAAGCTGATGGCGATCGCCTGCACCTGGGTCAGCAATCCACTGACCTATTTACCTATTTTCTTGTTTAACTTTCATGTGGGTCGATGGCTGCTGCGCCTGCCGATGACAACCATGCTAACTACCCTACCCGAGGGCACAGACGAGCTGATGGCGCTGGGTATGGACGTTGTCTCTTCACTCATGCTGGGTTCGCTGGTAGTGGGCGTAGTGGCCGGTATTGTCAGTTACTATTTGGGCCTTGCGATCGCCCAGCGCCTTCGCAAGGTCAAAAGATCACAGAAGCGTCCTTAGAAAAAGCCTCCACCAGAGGTGATGGTCAATCGCCTCTGTGATATTACCGAACCAATATTGCTAAGATAGTGATACCTAATTAAGCCAGGTATCAAACATGACATGGGTCGCCCTCAGCCCAACTCATCATTGCCCAGTCCGCTTGCCACTTGCGGCATTGGGTAGCGCGATCGCCTCACTTCTTTTCTCCGCTGCCGCTGCCACTGCGCAAGCCACGCCTACTGCCCTACCCAAGGTAGATTGCTACGTAGAATGGGAAGCGAATGTTCGGCTCAGTCTGGAGAGCCTATGTAATAGCAGCAATGCTCTAGTTGAATCGCAGCCGTCATCTAGTACAAATAGCCAAAATGCTGTAGGCAGCCAGCCCAGCGCCTTACCAATTCCGATTGTGATCAACACCAGTCCTCAAATCATCAGGGTAGAGGTGATTGCCGATCCTAACCCTGTTATTCTCGATAGTCGGGCTTCCAGGACAGCCCCCGGCGGCTTGGTGGAGCGAATATATCTGCCGCCCAGGCGCTCAAACAGAAGATACGAGCGCTATCAAAGATTCCAACCTTCGCCGCGAGTAAATCCGCGCCCGTTGGGTCGTCCGGATGTGCCGTTGGGCAACCCTGGTCTGCAATTTCGCTATTATTAGAAAACGGTGCTGATAGCGCCTATGCCGATAGCATTTCAGCCGCCGTCAGCGACCACTTTTCAAAACTGGGAGACTTGACAATGTCATCACCCGAAAAGACAGTCTCCTCATAGCTGCTTTTGGTTAGAAACAATACAGTTACCTGACCTTGCATCGGATCTACAATCCAGTATCCGGGGATATCTCTCCATTCGTACTGATTGCGTTTCTCGATATAGTCTCGCCTTAAGCGCTTCATACATCTGCATGGCTCTGTAAAGATTCTCATCAGACTCAGGCGGCATGGCAACCAATTCTCCGTTTGTAAGCCCGTAGCGTCATCCGCCGCCTTCTGTATAAGCAAGGTAGTCATCAAAGGTTTTTAGCTTAGGCTTGGTCTGTACCATTACAAAGCGTCTCCTGGTTGGCTACTGTTAGTTTAACTTAATGGCTCAAAAGACATGGCTCAAAAGACTTTGCCTGGGTTTAGTCTGGCAATGCCCAAAGCTGTGGCTGGCCTGTGTTCTTGTTGTAGCCTGTGAACAACAGCGCTGTGTCTATGGAGGCGATCGCAGGCAAATAAGTACCATCTTGCCGGTTCAGCGTTTTAATCTGTTGCATTCCTTTGCCGGTACCGTCCGTACGAAATAGCTCGTCACCGTTGGCAAAGAAATAAAGAAAGTCTCCACGAACCGTGAGACGAGTGGGTGAAGCGCTATTAACGGCTGTTTCTGGGGCGCAGTAGCCGGGCTGGTCTAATTCTGGCGGTGGCGCTGGGCAGGGCGGAAAAACGGTTGTTGTGCCGGGTGCTAAATCTAAAACCTGGTGGGTGCCCTCAGCCGTGCCATCGCTCGTCCACAGCTCTTGCCCATTTGGCCCGCCCCCATTAAAGAACAAACGATCTTTAAAGAGGGTAAATTCTTGTATGCCACCTGGACTGAATTCCTTTAAACGCTTTGTTCCAGATTCTGTGCCGTCAGTGATCCATAGCTCTGCAATCTGTATAGAGCTTCTGCTATCGCCTACGCCTATTTCTTTAAAGCCTAATACGCCGAAATACAGCTTGTTTTGATGAACCTTGAAGGGTGTGGCTGACGAGTAAAATGCGCCTTCTCCTAGCTGTTTTACACGGCGAGTACTGGTCGGTGTGCCCTGTGTTTCCCAAAGCGCTAAACCATTGGTATCCCTAGCTAAGAACAGAAATGATGAGCCGATTCCTGCCATCGGAATGGGGAGGGCACTGTCGTTACCAGAATAAATGTCTTTGAGTAATATCGTGCCTTCTGAAGTGCCATCGCTTGTCCACAGTTCTAAGCCTTCTGTAGGGGTTCCGGCTGTCAAAAAAATGCGATCTTTCCATGTTGTGAAATCAGCTTGAGGCGGCGCAATGGCCTTGAGCAACTGTGTTCCTACTGGCGTGCCATCACTTCGCCACAGCTCTGGGAGCCGGTCGGCTACAGGTGCTAGAAAGAACAAAGTGTCTGATGTCGATGTAAATTCGTATACAGGCGACTGCTCACTGCCTGATGGATGTGGAAAGTCAGCCAGGCGCTGGGTGCCCGCTTCGCTGACGCCGTCGCTGAGCCATAGCTGGTGGCTGGTTTGGGTGGTCACCATAAAAGGGAATCGTCCCTTAAACAGATAGTTGGGATAGGCGGTTAGACTTTCAGCTTTAGATAATGCCTGAGATAAAGACGGGCTGATTGAGGCGATCGCACCCGTCCCCTCAACCGTACCATCACTACTCCACAAGGCATTGGTCAACGCCTCTGGCGTCTGCCGCTGATCGGTTGCAAACCAAAATCGCTCATCTGCAAATCCAACAAACTGAGGTGCGCTCGATTTTGGCTGTCCACTGTCGTCCAATCCAGGCGCGACATCTAAAAACAAACGGGTGCCAGCAGGGGTGCCGTCTGTGATCCAAAGCTCTTCGCCATTTTGTCCATCATTTGCCGAAAAGAAAAGCTGCTTGAGCGCGGTGTAATCTACCGCAGGTGTGGGCTCGGGAAGCGTTGCCGTGGCGTAGAGCAGTCCCGATGACGACTGTTGCGAGAATTCTTTTAGCAGTATTGGTTCTAGCTTCTCACTGGCCTCAGTCCCATTGCCAAAGGCGGCAACATATTGAGCAGGCACGTAATAACGCGCATCCGAGCCGGCTGCATTGGTGCGGCATAGTAGGGCGGTCGCTTCGCCGCGAGTGATATTGGCGTTGGGTCGAAGCCGCTGGATGTTGGGATAGTTGACGACTAATTGCTGTTGGGTAGCGGCTGCGATCGCCCCCTTTGCATAATTCGGAATCTCACCATCATCCTCAAAATAGCGCCGCAATATAGCTTCACTCTCATCCGTTGGGCTGAGCCCTTGCGCATTGGCAATTACAATAATGGCCTGAGCGCGGCTGATCGGTTGGGCAGGCTTGAATGTATTGTCAGGATAGCCTGTTAAAAAACCGCGTTCGTAGGCGGCGGCGATCGCACCTCTTCCCCAAAAATCTCGCGCCACATCCAAAAAATCAGGCGCTTCCCTGACTTTAGTGGCGGTAGGAAAAGCCTTGATCATCACCGCCGCAAATTCAGCGCGAGTCATCGTACCCTCAGGGCGAAAGCGACCGTCCAGGTAGCCCTTCATCAAACCTTCGCCACCCGCGCCCTCAATACAAGCGGCTGCCCAGTAATTAGCAGCATCGCCAAACTGATAGTCGCGTGTGCCTTGCTGAGCTGACCCCTGAGCCAGACCCCGAGGTGGACTAAGCGCTGAGAAAGTAAGCGGTGTTAGGGCAGCTACTGTCAGTAGCGTCCTAGTCAAAAGCAGTTGAGGAAGATGCATAGAGTTCGGTTAGAAAAAGCAGCAGCGCCTAATCGAAGTTAAAGTGCTTGCTAAAAGTAAAAATTCCCGTTTCTCCCCGTTTCTCAAAGTCTTTCGGCAATTTGCTTGAGCCTTTGCAGTTGACTTTCCATATCTTGCTTTGTCCAATTTGCGGCAAATTTCTCGAAGCCAAAGCTGATCAAGGGGTTGGGAATGGTGAACTCGAAGCGGTTGAGCAGGGTAGTGCCGCTAAGGTTACCCTGAACTTCGGGGAGGCATTCCCAGCGATCGCACCCCTCAAAAAAACCATCAAAGCCCCAAACAATCAGCCCCGGCCCGCGCTCTATCACCGTGCTCCGCAGCGTCGGTGCAATCAGGGGAAGCTTGAGCTTGAAGTCAAATTTGCTACCCACGCTGGTTTTCCACTCGCCTACTGGCTCACAAACGAGCGCCGGGTTTAGCCACTGGTTCATCAGCTTTTGTTCCGTAAAGCAGCGTTCTACGGCGGTGGCAGTGGCGCGAATAAAAATGGACTGCTCGTAAAGGTTAGACATGCTTTTTATTTTACGGCGTCATTTTTTTATGGCGTCACTTTTTACGGCATCATTTTTTTAGCCGCCCGTTCAAAGTCGGCGGTGGCGTTAAGGGTTTCGGGCACGTCGAAAAAGGCTTGGGCGATCGCGCTCGAAAATGTAAACGTATTCACGCCAGCCTGCGCCAGCGCCGAAATATCCTCAATCTCGCGAATGCTGGCCAGCAATATCCGCGTCTGACTACTCACACCCGTTAGCGATCGCTGCATTGCGACTAGCGCTTGCCGCCCATCGCGCCCGGCATCGTTGATTCGGCCCAAATACGGCGCTACATAACTCGCCCCAATCGCCGCCGCAATTAGCACCTGATGCACCGCATACACTGCTGTTAGGGTGACAGGGATACCTCGCTGAATTAGCGCTTTTGCTGCCGTGGTGCCCGCTTGGGTTGCTGGCAGTTTTACAAACACCCGCCGGTTAATGCCCCCTAGCTGTTGCCCCACAGAGACTAACGACGCGGCTGAATCTCCCCATGCCTGCAAATGAACTTCTTGTATCCCCCACCGTAGCGCCTGCTGCGTCAGCGCCCTCAGCGTTTTTACATCGCAGCTAACGCCCGCCTTTTCGAGCAGCAGGGGATTGCAGGTCACGCCATAAAACAGCCCGGTAGGCAGCCAGGTTTGCCACTCGGCGGTGTCAGCCGTATCGAGATAAAGCCGTAGGTTAGGCGACAAAATCATTCACCAGTACAGACTTGTCCGACAGCAAATCGCTAGCCATCAACGCTGATGCAAAACTGTCGGGTAACCCAGTACTCGCCTGGTCATCAGCGCTACCTAAGGCAATACTTTCTTGCAAAAGCTGCTCCATGCCGCCTGCCCTGACAGAGATATTGTCGATCAGGCCGCTGATATTGTCGCTTGGGCCAGTGGCTCTAAAGGCCAGGGTCGTAGTCTCGCGATCGTCTCCTGTGACCAAATAAGTATGGGTGCTCCACCGCCCTTTGCCCCCGCCCGTCAGGCCGTCAACTCTTTTGCCACCCCAATAGACGTCAATGCCGCTGGTGCTGCTGTTTTCGCCCCCGTTAGAGTAATCCACACTCAAGGTATAGGTCTGTCCGGTGAGGGTGTCTATATTTTGGGCGATCGTGCTGTTTGTGTTGTAAATGTCCAGGGCTGCCGAAGCCTCGCCCGCCGCTGCTGGCCCTATGACCTGGGTACGCTTATCGACCCTAAAGCCAACGCCAGACAAGGTTTTCCAACCGGTGACGCTTTTGTATAGACCAAACTCACCAGTGCCAATAGAGATGGTTTCAAAGCTGCCATTGGTCACCAGATTTGGCCCTAGTGGCACAGCCTGATAGTCCGCTTCCGACCCGTTCTCACCATCAGGCTTGCTGCCAAGCGCTTTAACCGATCCTTGACCCGTGCCGTACAGGTTGCGAATGCCAGCAATGTCATCTTCTAGCAAAAACGCGCCGTTTTTGAAGCGATTGGCCAGCACCGAATTCATAATGGCTGGCGTGTCATCTTCATGGTCTAAGCCCAAAGAATGGCCTAGCTCATGCACAGCGGTCTCTAAGAACTTGGCCTCGTTCCAGGTTTCGCCCGTGTCAAAGGTAATGTCGCCCACGCTCGGGAAAAAAGCGAAGGCCAGCGTTTTGCCTTTGCCGTCGATGCCGTCGCTTTGTACCCAAATATCAACGGCATCGCCATTGCCAGGATCTTTGGTTTCTATAAATTCTAACGGTGCGTAGGTGGCCCAAGTTTGAAGTGCGCCTTTGAACAGGGTTTTAGCACGGTCTGTGTCGATGCCGTTGAGCTGGAACCCATCTTGAAAAGCAAAGGTGACGACCGTACTGTTGTTGTCGGTGTTTGTCCACTTTAGGGGAATGGCCTGACTGTTGCCATTATCGATAGGCTGGCCGCTTTTGGTGAGGGTTGTAAAGGCGGTAGCACCTTCAGGAATGTCTGATATCAGGCGGTCAAAAACATTGCCGAAGAAAGTGCTTCTAAAAAAGGCAGTGACAGGATCTGGCTTGTCGATAGTCTCTGGAAGCTGATTGATGAAGCTGACGGCGGCGGGTAGAGACGCGATCGCAGTTTCTAGCACTGCGCCAGTGAGAGCGTCAATATTTTGTTGATTCAGGATTTGAGCTAGGGTTTCCTCGCTCAGGCCAAACGAAAGATCGTCGATTGCCAGTTCGCGAAGGGTTGCCGACAGGTCGAGGTCGAGCGAGTCCAAAAGTTTGAGACGAAGTGCGTCAGGAATGCTAGAAGGCAAGGACATTACTTTATTTGAAAGAAGCGTTGGGTCAACAACAGATGCAACGGAAAATTGCAGCAACCTTCGCCTTTAATACTCATAGCCCTACTGCGTTTTAGGGCTCACAAAGGAGCCTTGAAACTTCGAGAGTCATAAATAAAGCAGCGGTAGGGTTGCTACCAATAACGATATGAGGGGATGAGTACTTATTGCTTTGTGCTTAACCTTGTTTCAGAGCTGCCTGGCAGCTTGTCCTTTGTTTTTGTTGGCAGTTCCTGCGCTGGTTTTGGCCCGCGCTGGTTTTGGCTTAGGATTATGACTCACCTTGCCTTATATCAATTATGGTAGATGCTTCTTCGGTAGCTAAATTGTAGTGTGAAGCAATCGGCGATCGCCTTCGTATTCCTGTGAAGATTTTGTAATGAACTTTACAGTTTGAGCGTTCCGGCTGAGCATCTGCCGGTCGTCTGCTAGCTACACCTGCCAATCACACCTGCTAATTACATGGTGCGAGCGACTCGTACTACTATGGGTCTAATGACTTAACGCCTCTGCAGAGAACAATCCGCCCATGACTGGTGAACTTGGCTACGCGCTCCCTCCGGCTATTCGCCGCATTGCCACTAATTTTCGTCTGGCCGGGTGGGTGGGCTTTTGGGCGCAAATTGTAGTGGGGGTGATTTCGAGCATGATGTTCGTCATCTTTTTAATGCGGCCTGCTACAGCGGTCACCTCTAGTAAAGCGGGCCTGGGGATATTTATTGCACCAGCGCTGGTGGTTGTTTTTATCGGTGCGTTTTGGGGCTTTCGCTACACCCGATTTGCCCAAAAAATGCGCACCAGCAACCCCGATTTACGACCCAAGCCTAAGGATGCCGTCAGGGTTGTGCGGATTGGCTTGATTATTAGTTTGGTGGGGATGGCGCTTTCGATTATGGGCGCTGAGGCTTCGATTGCGGCTTTGCTGGAAAGGACGCTATCGCAAGGGCCAGTAGTGATGGGCCTGCCGGGGAATGTGTCTGCTTTTATTACAACGGGCGATATCTTGCCACTTTTTTCGGTGGTGAATGCCATGTTCACTCACTTTATTGGCCTGTGTGTTTCGCTGTGGCTGGAATATATCATTAACCGCTAGGTCAAGTTTGAGCCTGCTACCTAGTCGGTTACCTAAAAGTGAGAGCCAGGCTGCTTTAAAAATTCGACTTCTGCGGATGTGCTGGTTCGGCCCAGGATTTCGTTGCGATGGGGAAATCGGCCAAAGCGTTCGATCACATCTCGGTGGCGAATGGCGTAGTTTAGTCCGCCCTTGAGTCCGTCATCTATCTCTGGGGCTTCTGCGATTAGGGTTTGCATAAGCGCGACGCAGCGGTTTTGGTGGACGATATTTTCACTATGCTCAAACGGGATGTACACAAAGAACCGGTGGGCAGGCATGAGTGATTTATCTGCGCCTGTATCTACTAGCCTTTTGGCTACGCTCAGCGCCTGGCTGTCGGTGGCGAAGCTGCGCGGGTCGTTTCTAAACAGGTTGCGTGGGAACTGGTCGAGCAGCAGGAGGAGGGCAACGGCTGCTTGAGGCGTGTTTTGCCAGGATGCGTAGTCTCCGGCGGCGGCTTTTTGGTAGTCGGCTAAAAACTGCTGACGGATGCGCTGGTCGAAGTCGGTGCTTTTGATAAACCAGGTTTTGCGATAGTGGCCATAGTTGGGACTGTTGGGTTCGCCAAACCAAAAGGTGAGGATGGCTTGGGCGCGGTGATTGATGTATGCCATGTATATATAGATGTTTTTGAACGGAATACGCTAGAGTCTTTGTGCTTGCCTTTGTGCCCGTAAAAGTCCATTTTTCTATGTCTTTCTTATCTGTCGTGCTGGCGATCGCACTCATTTTGGCCATTGTGAGCTGGCTGACGGGCTACCGGTTACCGATTAATCGGCGGGTCAGGGGCGGCGAGCATACCAGTATTCAGCGCGATCGCGGCGTTTCTAGAGGCACCCGCAAAAAGCTCATGGGCCTGGTTGGGGGCAATGCCTCAGTCGCCCAGCGGCTCGTGAGCGACGTCAAAGACCACAACCCAGGTCGCACAGAGCAATGGTGCTGGGAAAAGGCTATTTACGATATTGAGCGCGATCGCCGGGCATAGCCTCATGCTTTAGCCATCAACATTTTGCAAACACATCACACATTCTTGATAAGCCTAACCGGATTGTTGCGCTACGGTTGTGTAACTTCTAACTGAAACGCTGCTGAATGAGCGCTCATGGGCTCACTTAGGCAAGCGTTTCTTTAAACGTTTTTTGAGCGGCTAACGCGAACCGGTAAACCCGAGCGTCTCTATCAATATTTTTTGGTTTATGACGGTTTCTGGGAATGCTGTACGCAGTCGTGTCAGGTAGCCCTACCACCTGGAGCTACATCTACAAACTACTAAATCTGAGGATTCTAAGAATAATGACGCAACCGAAGCGGGCACTGATTACCGGTATTACGGGCCAAGATGGTTCATACCTGGCAGAACTACTGCTAGAAAAAGGCTACGAAGTCCATGGCGTTATCCGTCGAACCTCTACCTTTAACACCGACCGCATCGACCATATTTATGTGGATCCTCACAAAGAAGATGCCAAGCTGTTTTTACACTACGGCGACTTGAACGATGGCACCATGCTGCGCCGAATTCTAGAGCAGGTAAAGCCCGCTGAAGTGTACAACCTGGGCGCTCAATCTCACGTGCGCGTCAGCTTTGACTCACCCGAATACACGGTCGATACGGTAGCAATGGGCGCACTGCGCTTGCTAGAGGCAATTCGCGACTACCAGCAGCGGACGGGCGAAGAGGTGCGCTTTTATCAAGCGGGTTCTTCAGAAATGTTTGGTAAGGTGCAGCATGTGCCCCAATCCGAAGAAACGCCGTTTTATCCCCGGAGTCCTTATTCTTGCGCCAAAGTATATGCCCATTGGCAAACTATTAACTATCGTGAGTCGTACGATATGTTTGCCACCAATGGCATTTTGTTCAACCACGAGTCGCCGCGCCGGGGTGAGACCTTCGTCACCCGAAAAATCACCCGCGCACTTGCCCGCATTGTCGCCGGTCAGCAAAAAAAACTGTACCTGGGCAACCTCGACTCCAAGCGTGACTGGGGCTATGCCAAAGACTACGTCAAGGCAATGTGGCTGATGCTTCAGCAAGACAAGCCTGACGACTTTGTGATCGCCACGGGCGAAACTTATTCCATCCGTGAATTTTTAGACGTCGCCTTTCAATATGTCAACCTCGACTGGAATGACTACGTCGCCTTTGACGAGCGCTACTTGCGTCCAGCAGAAGTCGATTTACTGATTGGCGATTCGACCAAGGCTAGAAACGTCTTGGGCTGGAAGCCCGAAGTCAGCTTTGAAGGGCTAGTGAAGCTAATGGTCAATGCCGACCTCGAAGCAATCGGTCAAAAGCCCATGACCGTCACTAGCGATGGCCCTGACATCGCGACTGTCCGCCGACAGATGATTGGTTCTATGACCTAGTCATAGGTGATTGAGAGGGGAATCCGGAGCAGGTTCCCCTTCGTCGTAAGACTGCTTAGGTGCGTAATTGAAAGCGGTATATTGATCGATAGAGAGAGAACGGGATGAAACTCGCAAACAAAAAGATTTTGGTAACCGGCGGGGCTGGGTTTCTGGGTAAGCAGGTAGTTGAGCAGCTTATTAAAGCAGGGGCAAACCCCGACAGTATTTTGGTAACCCGATCGCGCGACTACGACTTGACTCAAATGGACGCCTGCCGCCGGGCTGTCCAAGGTCAAGATCTAATTGTTCACCTGGCGGCTCATGTGGGGGGCATTGGCCTCAACCGCGAAAAGCCCGCTGAGCTGTTTTACGACAATTTGATGATGGGCACCCAGCTCATCCACGCGGCCTACGAAGCCGGGGCCGAAAAGTTTGTGTGCGTTGGCACCATTTGTGCCTATCCCAAGTTCACCCCCGTCCCCTTTAAAGAAGACGACCTGTGGAACGGCTACCCCGAAGAAACCAACGCTCCCTACGGCATTGCCAAAAAAGCCTTGCTGGTACAGCTAGAAGCCTACCGCCAGCAGTATGGCTTTGACGGCATTTATTTACTACCCGTCAACCTCTACGGCCCCGAAGATAACTTTGACCCTCGCAGCTCGCACGTGATCCCTGCCCTGATTCACAAAGTACATGAAGCGCAAACTCGGGGTGATAAAACGCTGCCGGTTTGGGGCGATGGTAGCCCTACCCGTGAGTTCCTCTACTCTACCGACGCGGCCAAAGGGATTGTCATGGCAACTCAGAAGTACTCAGACGCAGCGCCTGTGAACCTGGGCACAAATTCTGAAATTTCGATTCGTGCGCTGGTTGAGCTAATTTGTGAGCTGATGGGCTTTGAAGGCGAGCTGCTGTGGGAAACTGACCAGCCCAATGGTCAGCCCCGCCGCTGTCTGGACACGGAGCGGGCCAAGCAAGCCTTCGGCTTTGAGGCTGAAACCGACTTCCGCGATGGCCTCAAAAATACGATTGAGTGGTACCGCACCCATGCCGTGCTTCAGCCCGCTTAAGTAATTTTTCGCTGACCAAAACATCTATCGTAGGGGTTTGGCACAGCTAAACCCTTCGCCGTGCGAATATTAAGCCGTAAAACTTCTATAATTATGGCGCAGTAGAGTTGTAGCGAAGCAGCATGGCAGAGGAAAACAAGTCGCAAGAGAATACGGACGAGACTGTCGGCGCGAAGCCTGATAATAAGGCCAGTGGCGATCAGGCAGAGAAAAAGGCTGCCAAGCCTGCGGCAAAGAAGCCCGCAGAAAAGAAACCAGCGGCTAAAAAGGAAAAACCGCCAAAGTTAGAAGATAAGCCCTTCAATGAGTTTATGGAGCAGCACTATCTGCCTAGCTTAAAAAAGGCGATGGCAGGAGAAGGGATTGATGATCTCAGCCTAGAATTTGCTAAGCGCAAAATAGAGGTGATTGGCCAGAGCGATGATGATGACTATTGGCAAGTGCAAGGTCAATGGAAAGACGCGGCTGAAGGTCAGCGCCGGTTTAATATCGCTTTTATTGATGAAGATATCACGGGGCAAAAGGTGTTTACTTTAGCGGCTAATGGCGTAAAACCCAGCACCATTGAGCAGTTTATGGGTGACGAGCGCCGAATTACGCTGGATTTGATGGTGCTGTACACCTTGCAGCGGCTGAATGGCCAAAAGTGGCTGACTCGCAACTGATGCTGCTCCGGCGCTGCAAAGCTAATGTTTGCCGCTTCGACGGGCGAGACGTTCGTTTGTAGCTCTGACGGGCGAGACGTTTAACTACAAAAGCTTGAGCACTTCGCTAGTGCAAAAAGTGTCTGGTTCCGGTAAAGGCCATCATGATCCCTAATTCATTTGCGGCCTGAATAGAATCCTGATCGCGAATGCTGCCGCCGGGCTGTACGATCGCTTTGATGCCAGCGGCGGCGGCTGTGCGAACGGAGTCATCGAAGGGGAAGAAGCCGTCGCTGGCCAGGGTTGCGCCTTGGGCTTGTTCGCCTGCTTGGGCCAGGGCAATGTTGACGGCACCGACGCGGTTCATTTGGCCTGCGCCCACGCCCAGAGTGGTGCGATCGCGCGTCACCAAAATCGCATTCGACTTCACATGCTTTACCACTCGCCAGGCAAACAGCATTTCTGCAAGTTCTGCTTCGCTTGGCTTTAAGTCAGTCGGAATCGCCCATTGGTCGGGGTCTTCGCGCAGGTCGTCAGATTCTTGGCTCAGGAATCCACCGGCGATCGCCCGCACCGTGTGGCTCGGCCCCGAGGTCAAATCGGGTAGGACTAAAATCCGCAGATTCTTTTTTTTGCTCAAAATAGCTTTTGCCGCGTCGCTACAGCCGGGTGCCACGACGCATTCTAAAAACGTACCTGTGAGCGCTTTAGCTGTAGCTTCGTCGATTGGCTGGTTAAGCGCCACAATGCCACCAAACGCTGAAATATTGTCGGCGTCGAAGGCTTGCTGGTAGGCAGTGGCGAGCGAATCACTAATAGAAACGCCGCAGGGATTGGTGTGTTTGAGCACGGCGGCGGCAGGTTTGTCTTCACTGGGAAATTCAGCGATGATGCGGCGAGCGGCTTCTAGATCCACCAAATTGTTGTAGCTCAAGGCTTTGCCCTGAAGCTGCTCGGCAGATGCCCAGCCGTTGGCCACTGCGCCGCTTTGATACCAGCCTGCTGCCTGATGAGGGTTTTCGCCGTAGCGCAGGCTTTGCTGGAGCTGGCCGCTGATGGCGTGGTGGGCAAATAGGCCCGAGTCATCGTTAGATTGGCTGTTGGTGAGGTATTGGGCGATCGCACAGTCATAATTAGCCGTATGCCAGAACGCCTGCTGCGCACAGGAAGCCCGGAACTCAACTGGGGGCGTACCCTGATTTGCCTTCGCTACGACCAGATAGTCGTCGTACTGATTGGGATTGCACAGCACGGTGAGATACTTATGATTCTTTGCCGCCGCGCGAATCATTGTGGGGCCACCGATATCGATGTTCTCGATCGCTGCGGCTAAGCTAACACCGGGCTGAGCGATGGTTTGCTCGAAGGGATACAGGTTTACCACGACCAAATCGAACGGGCGAATGTCGTTGGCTGCTAAATCTTGGTTGTCGTCGGCCTGGTCGGGCCGAGCCAGGATGCCGCCATGCACCTTAGGATGCAGCGTTTTTACCCGTCCGCCCAAGATTTCGGCAGAGCCAGTGTAGTCAGAAACTTTGGTAACTGGAATGCCTGCGTCAGCGATCGCTTTGGCAGTGCCGCCTGAGCTGATAATTTCAAAATCGAGGTCGGTGGTGAGCGATCGCGCTAATTCAACCAAACCGGTTTTGTCTGAAACACTCAAAAGCGCAAGGCGAGACATGGGCAATCTGTTTGTAAATTTGGGGGCGGGCCATATGGAGGCAGAAGGCAGCACTAAGCCTTAAAAGATTAACAGGAAAAGATTACACAAAACTCGTACAGTCCCGCGTAGAGTTTTCATCTTGCTAGCTTTTATCCTTTTATGTCAGCGGCCTCAAATACCAGGTTCCCTTCAGCCGTCTGAATGATTAATCCGTTATCTGTCACCTCAGCGCTCTGGGCCTGCTGCAACAGGCTTAAATAGGCGCTTTCCTGGGCCATCACGCCCCCCTCCAAGCAGATTTTTCGGGTAGATCCGGCTGCACCCACGCTGAGCTGCCCGGCCTCTAGCTGGTAATCTGCAAAGTATTGATTACAGCCAGCCGAACCATTAAGCTGCCCGGCGCTCAGCTCTAATGTGATCTCGCTGTCCGCTAAAACGGGCTGCTCGTCATAGCTCACCAAGCTCCAGGTTTTCTCCTCAATAGCGCTCATCATTTCTGGGGTAACTTCTTCGGTACTTTCGCCCGTTGGCGGCATCTCTGCGCTATCGTCTGGGGGTTCTGTACAGGCAAGGGCGATCGCGCTCAACATCACAATTGACAGGAATTTCCCGGCAGTCTTTAGATTGAGTTTCATCGTGATGGCTCCCCGTGGCATTTCATCCAATATAGATCGCGGCACGAATAAGCTGCGTATAATCCGCATTTATGATGTCCAACCGCATTTATGATGAGTAGGTTTCGTTCGCAAACAAGGTAGGTACCCTGTGGCTTTACGCGCCGTCGCCGTAACTCCTCGAAATTTAACCTCCAGTTCTCCATCCGACCGGCTGATAGTACTGCTCCACGGGTGGGGGGCCAACGCCCAAGATGTTGCTGGGCTGATAGAAGCCATCAGCATGATTTCAATGCCGTTCGAGGGGTTGCTTCCCGACGCCCCTTTCGAGCATCCGATGGTGCCAGGCGGCAGACAGTGGTACGGCTTTCCGCCCAACTACGATTTTCAAAGGCCCTACGACTTTGAAGCCCAAGGTGACCTGCCAGAAAGCCGTCGGCAGCTCAAAGACTGGATGGCGTCGTTGCCAGCGCAAACTGGTGTTCCGCTCGAAAAAACAATCATGGGTGGCTTTTCTCAGGGCGGTGCGATGACGTTGGATGTCGGGCCGCAGTTGCCGCTAGCGGCCATGCTGATTTTGAGCGGTTATAGCCACGCGCCGATTGCCAAATGTGTGACGCCGCGCCCGGTGCTAGTGCTGCACGGCAGGCAAGACCCAGTGGTACCGCTGGCAAAAGCGCTCGATACCAAAGCACAGCTAGAGGCTCAAAGCTTGCAGGTGACCTATCACGAGTTCGATATGGGCCATGAAGTCTCTCTAGATGCACTGAAAGTAGCGAGCCAGTTTTGCATGGCCCTCTAAATTTCTAAGTCTCTAAGTCTCCAAATCTCTAAAGCTCTAAAGCTCTAGGTCTCTAAATTGTTTAGCTCTCTAACGTTTAGCTATGCACGTCGTCGCGCTTATTCGTATAGGCTTTACACTGAAGACAGGGAAACGGAAGGCGCTCTATTGT
This sequence comes from Phormidesmis sp., assembly GCA_049791095.1. Lineage (GTDB taxonomy): Bacteria > Cyanobacteriota > Cyanobacteriia > Phormidesmidales > Phormidesmidaceae > Phormidesmis. Next base: position 137,817 of record JBAQZP010000133.1, on the reverse strand, counting down.
AATCATTAATTGCTTGTGAGTTTGCTCATCACAGCCAAAGCTGTAGAGCAAATTTTCCCGTGAATGAGGCACACTATATTAAAGTTGTCACGGTTAGATAGGTAACAAGGGCTATGCAATCAGCAAAACATACCGCAACGCGCATATCCACCCAAGAAATTGCTAGGATGACGCCCGAAGACGTCGATCAGCTTGCTCAACGTTTGGAGCAGGATGCCTATACGACTGCTTTTGAAGGCTTACAAGACTGGCATCGGCTAAGAGCAGTGGCCTTTCAGCGCTCTGAGCTGGTTGAGCCTTATATGCATCTGCTCGATTTAGAAGCCTTCGACGAGTCGTAACCTCCAACGCCAATGAATGTTTTGATTGGCGTAACTGGCGGTATTGCGGCTTATAAAGTTTGCGAAGTGGTCTCTACGCTAGCCAAGGCGAGTGCTCAATCAGGCGTTGCGTTGCGGGTGCTGATGAGTGAGCAGGCTCAAGGGTTTGTCTCGGCAGTGACGTTTGCGGCTTTGTCTCGTCATCGCGTTTACACGGACGCTGATTTTTGGTCGCCGCAGCAGGCCAGACCGCTGCATATTGCGCTGGGTGAGTGGGCGGACGTTTTTTTGATTGCACCGCTGACGGCGAATACTTTAGCCAAGCTAGCGCATGGCCTGGCGGATAATTTATTGACTAACACTGTGCTGGCTTCGGTCTGCCCAGTGCTGCTGGCTCCGGCGATGAATACGGATATGTGGCAGCAAGTCGCGGTGCAGCGAAACTGGCAGCAGCTATTGGCTGACGAGCGCTACCATCCGGTGGGGCCGGGGGCTGGGAGGTTGGCTTGCGATCGCACTGGCACTGGCCGGATGGCCGAACCCCCCGAAATTGTTGCCCACCTCACCTCGCTATTGCATACTCACGGTGCGCGTGACCTCAGCGGGAAAACGATCTTAATCAGCACTGGCAGCACTCAAGAATATTTAGATCCGGTTCGCTTTATTGGCAATCCGGCTACGGGGCGAATGGGGATTGCCCTGGCGATCGCGGCTTTGCACCGAGGGGCGCAGGTAACGCTGGTGCATGGCCCTTTATCTACTGAGATAATGGCGACGGTGCCAGGGGAAGTGCGGGCGATCGCGGTCACTGCCGCTGCCGAAATGGAGCAGGCCATGTTAGCGCAGATGGATCGCGCTGAGTGGATCATTATGGCCGCTGCGGTGGCCGACGTTCGCCCTGCGAAAACGGCGACCGTGAAGCTCCCCAAGCAGGCGTTACCTGATCTGCTGCCCTTAGCCGCTGTGCCTGACATTGTCGCCCAGCTAGCAGCGCGCAAGCGTTCTCATCAGCAGGTGATCGGGTTCGCCGCCCAAACAGGCGATATCATCGCGCCTGCCGCCGCTAAGCTAAAGCGTAAGCGGTTAGATGTCATCGTCGCCAATCCGATCGATCGGCCCGATAGTGGCTTTGGTAGTACAAATAATGAAGCGGTGCTGTTAGCTGCTGACGGCAGGCAAATTAAGCTAACGCATGGCAGCAAGTTGCTTCTGGCCCATCGTCTGTACGACTTCCTCTCTTTGTCATAGCCCTTAGCTTCATAAAAGGCGCTTAACTTTAAAGATTAGGCAAATCTCTTCAAAAATTTACGGACGATGGGTAGGGGGTTTTATCATAGCCTTGACCTTGGCTGACGAGCTAAGGATTCCTGAACTTAGTCATCATGAATTTGCACCATAAGTCTGCGGTTTCTGACTGCTCTTCTAGCCACCCCTCTGACAGGCGGCACCTGGCTACTGCTGTTCAAATGATGCCGGATTGCGATCTAGTTGTAGCTGTTGCTGTGGCGGCGCAAAACGTTCCCTGGAAAAAGTCTCGGGCGGCGACTAGCTTGACCAAGCGTTGGGTTGATATCGTTGGGGCCTTGGTGGGTCTTGCGATCGCCTGCGTGATGGTTGTGCCGATTGCGATCGCCATCCGCTTAGACAACCCCGGCCCTATCTTCTTTCGTCAGCTACGGTATGGCTATCGGGGTCGTCCTTTCCAAATTTGGAAATTTCGCTCAATGGTGCCTGATGCCGACGCCCGCAAGCATCTGGTCACGAACGAGGCGCAGGGGCTGATCTTTAAAAACGTCGCTGACCCCCGGATTACCCGCGTGGGTCGTTTTTTGCGTCGCACCAGCTTGGACGAGCTACCCCAGTTTATCAACGTGTTAGCAGGCGATATGAGCTTAGTCGGCACCCGTCCCCCCGTGCTAGGCGAAGTCATCGGCTATCAGCTTCACCACTGGCAGCGCCTTGCCGTCAAGCCTGGGATGACGGGCAAATGGCAAACCAGCGGTCGCTCTAGCATCATAGACTTCGAGCAAATTGTCGATATGGACTTGGACTATCAGGCCCGCTGGACAATTTGGCTCGACTTCAAAATAATCTTCAAAACCATTGCCATTGTTTTTGCTAGTAAAGACGCCTGCTAGTAATTGGCCTGACGAGTGCTTTTATCTGGCGTTGATGATATGAATGCCAACTTAATGGCCGACTTGATGGCCGACTTAATGGCCGACTTAATGAAAGTGCGATCGCTCATCTAAGTCGGCATAACGGCTTTATTAAATAGCCGGTAGATAACTGGCCGGTGACCTACTCGCCTTGAGGAAGGTTTTGTTGAATCTCGTTGATAGTGTCAGAATCAGGCAGCAAGCGAACCTGATTGAGCAGCTCGTCATCGCTATTTTTCATTTCTATCAGCATGGCTTCTAAAGGCACCACCCCTACGCTGACAGCAGCGCGAGCTTCAGCATTACGCTCGCCCAGGTCGCTCAACAGGCTTTCTAGATCTGCTCTAGAAAAGAACATCGGGAAAATGGCCCCACCATCATTTTGCTCGACAGGCACCAGCGAGCCATCTTCAAACTGCGGGTAAAACAGCGGCACACCCCGCTGATATCCGGTATTGAGGGCGGCAGCCTGGCTGGCCTCGTCGTCTTCTGGTACATATACCAATCGGAGCGGGCGACGGCTTTCAGCTTGCTCGGCCTGAGAAGCATTTTCGAGCTTATAGAGGTATTCAAGGCTTTGAACGCCGACTTCGGCCTCGGGCGGTAAATCACTAATTTCTTCATTAGTGCGAGTCAGGGCGATATAGCTTTCGGCATCCTGCTCGCTCATAAAGACAAACAGCACCTCAGAATTGCCACCTTCAGCCTCGGGAGACGCCGGATAGGAGACCAGCTCATTGCCGATGCCGATCACAAAAACCGGTACGCCTGAAAGTCTGTCAGCAATTTGATCTTGGGTAAGCGCTTGGGCGGGCTGAGCCACCAGTCCGCTGCTGATAAAGCCAGCTCCGATAGCTGCAATGGCCACTGTTTTTGCGGCTGTCTGCCTCAGTGTGCGACGGATAAAAGAGTTCATAGATCCTCCTGATCGATGCAAGTTCTGTTAACGATGGCCTGTGAGTCGTAAGTTGACAAACTCGTCTGCGAATTCATCATGGGTAGGTGCTTTGCATTACTCAAGCAAGTATGGACAATTAATAAATTGACCTGCTGTACGAAATCTGGCGTCTGAAGTCCAGGGGTAGAAAACCAGCGTAGAAAATCGGGATGACAGGATTCGAACCTGCGACATCCTGCTCCCAAAGCAGGCGCGCTACCAAGCTGCGCTACATCCCGGCCCCCAATGTAGCATGTCTACAGCGCTTCTTTCGCAGCTCGACCGTAATTGCTTGACTGACGTTTAGGCTGACTTTGAGTTGGCCAAATAATGCCCACTGACTCTATTAAATAAGCATCATTGATTAATGAAATCTGCTAATCACGCTATTTCCCAGTTGCCTGGCCTAACTCCAGTCCAGATAGCGCAGCTCAATGCTGCTGGAATTTCGACGACCTTTGAGCTGTTGCGTCAGGGCAATAGCGTTAGCCAGCGTCAGCAGCTTTCTTCTCGGCTGGCGACTAATATTAAGTACATCAATAAATGGACGGCCTTGGCTAACCTAGCTCGTATCCCTGGTGTGGGTACTCAGTACTGTGGTCTGCTGCTTCATGCCGGGGTAAGTACGCCACAGCAGCTATCTGGCATGACGGTGCAGCGATTGCATCCGCAGCTACTGCGCTTGCAGGTTCAACTATTTAACCGAGCCGATTTGGCTCCGGCTGTGGCTGAGGTGGCTGGGTGGATTCAGCAGGCAAAGCAAATGATGCGTTAGTCAGGATACCAATTAGTCAGGATACCAAAACATGCCTTTGATACCTTCGGGGTCGGGCATGAAGCCGAGCTGCTTGTAAAAGTTCACAACGTCCGGGTCGGCAAACAGGGTGACGTTGCTGATATCTTCGCTGCGCAGCTTTTTGATAAGCTGCTTCATCAGCGCTTTGCCGAGTCCTTTGCCTTGCGAGTCGGGGTGGACGACAACATCCCAGATGGTGGCGTTAAAGGCGTGGTCGGAGGTGGCCCGCGAAAAGCCAATGAGACGTTTGCGATTGCCGCGTTGCTCCCACATGGTGATGACCAAAAAGCTGTTTTGGATGGCTTTGCGCACTTTGCGGATCGGGCGGCGAGACCAGCCGACGGCGTCGCATAGCTCTTCTAGCTCGTAGAGGTCGATGGTGCGGTCGGTGCTAAAAAATATCCGGGTGTTCTCCTGATCGCTTTTGGCTTCGGCAATGTAACCGGCAGTGGCAGTTTGCTGGGAAGCTGAAGCAACTTCAGAGGTGGTGAATAAGCTTTTCCAGAAACCCATGCAAGGCAGTTGATGACTAATTTTTTGGGGCTCCTACAGGAGCTAATAGATAGCAGTATATCCCTTTGATACCGCTGTTGAATATTGCACTTGTCAGGGAGGGCTTGGTGGCGCAGATGGCAGCGATCGCCGCAAATACCGGCCAATCACCGACTAAATGCATCGATGCGAACTGATAAAACCTATCGAATGCCTAATAGCCTGAGGGCAAACCGGGCAAACTAGGGCAACTCTCAGACTTAGCAGAGGTCTGGGCTAGGAGGTCAGCCCCTTTATGGCAACTGGTTTAGAACCATCTACGTTGGAATTGCTTAAGCGCTTTAACCGAGCTTTTCCTCAATTTTATGAGCAGTTTGTTGGTAGCGATATTCAATTGCAAAATTTGCGTTGGGCCTATCAGCTTTTTAGAACGAAAAAGGCGGTAATTGAGCTGCATTCGGAGGGCGATCGCACCACCCTTCATTTTGCCTATCGCAACCAGTCTTTTTTGCTCAGCGATATCTTTGGCGTACTCGCAGCTTACGGCCTGACTATTCACAGCCTGAGCTTGTACGGGCAGATTTATCCACCGATGCTGGTATTTGCCAAGCTGGTGGTGTCGCGAGGGGGAAAAGAACTTTCACCCAAAACCTCTGATAATGTACGGCGGGCGGTGCGTGAGGCGCTAGCGGGCCGCTTTGAAGTGGAGGATATGCTCAATGTCGAGTTCAATTTAGATGCTGGGCTGGCTCAGGTCGAAACTGAATTTTATGTAGATCCGGTGTTTCATTTGCCAGCGCTGCTGATTGAAGCAGATAATCAGCCGGGTCTGTTTTATAAGGTGATGTACACCATTTGGCAGGAAGATTTGCTGGTGGTGAATGCCAATTTGCTGGTGTGGCGGGGCCGGACGCGGCTGATTTTATATTTGCTGGGGCCAAACGAAGGGGTGATTCCGGAGTACCTGGGGCAGAAAATTGCAGAAGGCGTGCGGCATCGGTTGCTAGAGCATCAGTTGTAGATAAAGCAGATTGTAGATCAAGCAGGTGGTAGATCAAGCAGGTGGTGCGATCGCCGATTGCCCCTGAGTTTTGACTATACTTTGCAGCGGCGTTGGCGATAGCATAGGGGTATGCCAACTGTTGATACTTTAGGGACGCTCCATACCTACGATCTGACCGGCGAGCTAACGCGGACGGGCGAGTCATTGGTTTTTATTCATGGCTGGCTGCTGAGCCGAGCTTACTGGCAGCCTTTAGCCGCTAGTTTGGCGGCTGATTACCGCTGCCTTACCTACGATTTAAGGGGCTTTGGCGATTCTACTGAGCGGGCGGCGACGCCTGAATCGGCTCAAGCTGAGCGGCGTTTCATTCATTTGCCCTCAAGCGCTGAAAAAACTGAGGTTCCGGCCTACAGCTTGGCGGCTTATGCGCAGGATCTGGGCTGGCTGCTGGATTGTCTGGGCCTGGATAATGTGTGGCTGGTGGGCCATTCACTGGGGGGCAGTATTGCGCTGTGGGCGGCTTATTTGCTGGGCGATCGCATCAAAGGAGTCCTTTGCGTCAATGCAGGCGGCGGCATTTATATTCCCGATGAGTTTGAAAAGTTCCGCGCGGCAGGCCAACAAATGGTGAAGTTTCGGCCTGCCTGGCTGCTGTCAGTGCCGCTGTTGCCTCAGGTGTTTGCTCGGTTGATGGTGAATCGGCCTTTAGAAGCCAATTGGGGCAAGCAGCGTTTGCAGGACTTTATCCGGGCAAATCGGCAGGCGGCAATCGGCGCATTGCTAGAATCGACGACCTGCGAGGAGGTAAATTTGCTACCGCAGGTGGTGGCCCAACTAACCCAGCCGGTTCACTTTATTACCGCTAGTCAGGATCGGGTGATGCTGCCGCAGTACGTTCGCTATTTGGCCAGTTTTCATCCCCACTTTGGCTCAGAAAGTTTGGTGTCTGAGCTGTCAGACTGTGGTCATATGGCAATGGTAGAGCAGACAGAGGCTGTAGCAGAAATCATTAGATCGGTTGTGAACGCTTATGGCTTCAAGGCTCATTCTGACCACTCATATAGCTGAGCGGTCTCGGTGATAGAGAGCTTGGACTGGCCCCCGAGGGTGAGGGGCGATCGCGCTCCTTTTTTATAATGGGCCACAGCCGCGCAGGCAATCATCGCCGCGTTGTCTGTGCAGTATTTCATCGGTGGAAAGATGACTTTAAAGCCATGCTGCTCACCCGCAAGCTGAAGCTGTTGGCGTAGGGTACTGTTGGCGGCAACCCCACCGCCGACAACGACAGTAGACAGATTGTGGTCATTAGCGCAGGCGATCGCCCGTTTTACCAAAGCCCGCACCACCGTTGCCTGAAAGCTAGCGGCAATATCGGCTACCGGCAGCGGGGCTGCGGGCTGCTGCCGCTGCGCCTCAAGCTTTTGAGTCAGCCGCAGCACCGCCGTTTTTAATCCACTAAAGCTGGCGTCGTAGCGATGGAATCCTCCGTTTGTCAAAGAAATCTTTCCCTCTGGCAGCGCAAACGCCTCGGGATTGCCAATCTGTGCTAGCCGATCGATCTCAGGGCCACCGGGATAGCCCAAATCCAGTAGCCTCGCCACTTTGTCAAAGGCTTCACCAGCGGCATCATCGCGAGTTTTGCCGAGTACAACATAGTCACCCGCACCCCGCACCTGCACAAAGCTGGTATGCCCGCCAGAGACCAGCAGGCATAAAAAAGGAGGCTTTAGCGTCGCGTCACTTAAATACGATGCATAAATATGACCTTCGAGATGATGCACACCTAGAAAAGGTTTGTGATGCACAATGGCCAGGGTTTTGGCGGCGGTGATACCCACCATCAGCGCCCCTACCAAACCAGGCGCACAGGTAGCGGCAACTGCATCAATCGCACCCCAGCTCAAGTCCGCCTCACCCAGGGCCTGATCGATAGCTATGCCGATTGCGCCGACATGTTCGCGCGAGGCCACCTCGGGCACGACCCCGCCATAGCGCCGATGAATTTCAATTTGAGAAGCTATGACATTGCTGAGCACCTGACGGTCTCGGACGATGGCAACGGCAGTTTCGTCGCAGCTAGTTTCAAGCGCAATGATCGTCGGCATGGGATTAAAGTCGGGGTTGGGGAGTTAAGAACACTGATTGAGAGCACGATGCGCATTCTCTTTCATAGCTTACTGATAGCTTACTGATAGCTTATTCTCTCTCATGAGCGAATAAAAAAGAGTCTCTCCCTATCTATGAAGAAAGGGATGCCTCAAGATGTGTCGGGATGTAAAGCCTTGTCACAGCTTTCTTTACGCGGTTCTCACACGGGGAGTATGATTACCTGAAAGCTGGGCTGTGCCTGTAATTTTTTACGCTGTATCTTTTTACAGGGCCTACCCCTGTCTTTATGTAATGAGAGGAAACCAATTTATGAGACGGTTGTTTACTCTGGCTTTAGTGCTGTGCCTTTCCTTCGGGTTCGCCTCTCCGGCAGCCGCAGGTATCGCAGGTGATGATGTATCAGGGCTTGTACCCTGTAATGAGTCAGCCGCTTTTCAGAAGCGGGCCGATGCTGCGGCCACTGACTCTGCCAAAGCTCGGTTTGAGTTTTATAGCAACACTAGCTTGCTGTGTGGCCCCGAAGGATTGCCTCATCTGATTGTTGATGGTGATTTGGCTCACGCTGGTGAATTCCTAATTCCTAGCGTTTTGTTCTTGCTAATCGCAGGTTGGATTGGTTGGGCAGGCCGCACTTACGTGATGATAGTTCGCAAGGACAAGTCTTCCGAAGAGAAAGAGATCATTATTGACGTTCCCTTGGCGATTAAGTGCTCGTTGGGCGCTGCCGCCTGGCCTCTGCTTGCCTTCAAGGAGATCACCACAGGTGAGATGTTCGCTAAAAAGGAAGAGATTACGGTCTCGCCTCGATAGTCGATCATGTACTGACGGTAGAGGGCGTAAATTCTTACGTCCTGCATACTGTTTAGGTATTGCTGGCAGTGAAATGTTGGTGAAGCGTTGCCCTTTAAAACCCTCGCTAAATCTCGCTGCTGAAAATTAGTTTGTTACCTTAAGGCTCCATAGGAGGAATGTTATGAGCAGTAATCTGCTGAAGTATCTTTCGACTGCCCCGGTTATCGCCACCGTTTGGATGATTATCACGGCGGGCATCATTATTGAATTTAACCGGTTCTTTCCCGATTTGCTGCTACATCCATAGATTGAGTCTATTGACTTAGACCCATCTACAAAATCGAGAAGGCGTCCGTGTGTTGAGTAAGTTTGGAGAAACCATATTTAGACATGCCATCATCATCGCAATTTATTAAGCCTTACGCAGGCGACCCCCAAATTGGCAATTTAGAGACCCCGTTGAACTCTTCGGGGCTGTCACAAGCCTTTCTTAGCAATTTACCTGCTTACCGTCAGGGCCTTTCTGCCCAACGACGCGGTTTGGAAATTGGAATGGCTCACGGCTATCTGCTGTATGGGCCATTTGCTCTGTTAGGCCCCCTTAGAGATACTGATGTGCCTGCGATCGCAGGTTTAATCGGTGCCGTCGGCCTGGTCATGATTCTGACCGTTTGCCTATCGCTTTACAGCGGCGCTAACATCAGCCCAGAAATCTCTCGCAATACGCTCCCCTATCAGCCCCCCGAAGCGCTTAGCACCGACGAAGGCTGGAGCGAATTTGCGGGCAGCTTTTTGGTTGGCGGTATTGGCGGTGCGGCCTTTGCCTACTTGCTATCAGCTAACTTGCCGCTGCTATCTTCTCTGGTCGCAGGCGCTCAGTAAATCACCGGTTCGGATCTAGCTTTCGGATCCAGCTTTGGTTGGGCTACGCTGTATAGCAGCTAGCAACAAATGTATCCCCTTTTTGTTCTGATGAATGAAGAGGGGATTTTTGCTGGTAGGAGAATATGCTTCACTAGCCGAGAATCCTCCTAGAATAAGCATGGCTCGGTTGAGCCATCGTCATCGGCAAATTCATAGGCAAACACTGCATGAATATAGGGGTTCCGAAAGAAGTTAAGGATTTGGAGTTTCGGGTGGGGTTGAGCCCGGCAAGCGTGAGGGCGCTATGCGATCGCGGCCACCAGGTGGTAGTAGAAACTCAAGCGGGTGCAGGCGCAGGCTTTGGTGATGAAGACTATGTAGCCGCAGGGGCCATTGTGGCTGCTGCGGCAAAAGAAGTCTGGCAGCAGGCAATGATCGTCAAGGTAAAAGAACCGTTGCCTACAGAGTATGACTTTATCCGTTCGGGTCAGCTATTGTTTACTTATTTGCACCTAGCTGCGGGCCGGGAATTGACGGAGCGGCTGGTAAAAAGTGGGGTGAGTGCGATCGCCTACGAAAGCGTTGAGTATAACGGTGTGCTGCCGCTGCTAATGCCGATGAGTGTGATTGCGGGCAGGTTGTCGGTACAGTTTGGCGCTCGCTTTTTAGAGAAGCAACAGGGCGGGCGCGGCGTCTTGCTGGGCGGCGTACCGGGTGTCGCTGCTGGAAAAGTGACCATTTTAGGCGGTGGCGTGGTCGGCACAGAGGCGGCAAAGATGGCTGTTGGACTAGGCGCACAAGTTACTATCGTTGACATCAGCGTAGAGCGGCTCAGCTACCTAGAAACGCTATTTGGCTCGCGAGTGAATTTGTTGTATAGCAATGCTTCTAATGTTGCGGCGACGGTTGCGGATTCGGACTTGGTAATTGGCGCAGTGCTAGTGCCCAACCGAAGAGCACCAACATTGGTTACAAAAGCGATGGTAGCGTCGATGCGAACCGGGTCTGTCATTGTAGACGTAGCGGTCGATCAGGGCGGCTGCATTGAAACGCTGCGGGTGACCTCTCACAGCGAGCCGGTATATACAGCGCTAGGCGTTGTTCATTACGGCGTGCCAAATATGCCGGGAGCCGTTCCCTGGACAGCGACACAGGCGTTAAACAACAGCACCTTTCCCTATGTGCTGCAACTGGCAGAGCAGGGAATGGCTGCGCTAAAGCAGGATTCGGCAATGGGCAAGGGCTTGGCCTTAGCGCTGAATGTGCATGACCATCACATTGTACATCCGGCCATCCAAAAGGCGTTTCCTGAGCTGGTCTAGAAAGTTGAGTTCAAAAAGTCAAGTCTAAAGAACTTTTTCACCGCCTGCTGTGATGGTTTCTAGCTTGTCTAGGCGAATAACCGTGCCGTCTTCTAGTTTGCAATAGTCTGCGCCGTCGTGGGCATATACGTCAACAATTTTGTTTTCGGTGGCGGCAGGGCCCGAGTCGGTTTGATAGGTGATCTGGGCAGTGCGACGAAGGGTTGCGATCGCTTCTAATTTGTCGTACAGCTCGCAGCTCACGGGGGTATAGGTGCTCATTTTTTGTCCTTGTGATTGATGTTGCAATTGATTAGGCTTGCCAATGGCACACTTTTAGCATAGCAAAGACTATGTTGTAATCCACCGATAGGCCGAGGCTGAGCGCTTTCGGAAAGGAGAGTTTTGAAAGGACTTGCTTTAAACCTGCTGGGTGCTTTCTCTCTATTCTTGAGTGCTAATTGTAAGAACTTGAGGCGGCGTCGCATCTGGCGGGTATAAAAACTGAACGTTGACATCACGCTGTTCGCCAGGGGCGAGGGTCATTTCAACTAGGGGCTGACCTTGCTCTCCTCGGTTTTGAACCAGATAGGCATAGTGAGCCCGCGATCTGCCGTCATCTTCTTTATAAATGAACAACATCGTCCCTCGAAAAAACACCCGAGAGTCTGGAGTTGTTTTAAACTGAAGCGCGTTTTTAATATCGTCATTTTGTAGCGGCGTTTGGATTGACAGTTCAACTGTTTTTGGACTGTCAGTGTTGTTGGTCAGCGGCATGTCCAAATTATATTCAATCCCATAGTTGCCGTTAGCCCGATGAGCCGTATCCGCATAGCGAGCGGTGATGGCGGCACTTTGGATTTGACCAGTCCCAAAGGTATTGCGCTCTAGGGTGCTGAGGGCATAGGAAATATGTTCGCCCGGATCGGGGATGGTGAGCTGTGAGCTACCGCGATCGCTCAGCGTTGCTCGCCACTGTGAGCCCGTGGCAATGCCCGAGACCCGGCCATAGCGGAAGGGATTGTCGCGGCTACCAGGGCGGCTAGGGGCCAGATCGCGGGGCGCGGCGAGGCGACCTTGAGCCAGAATATATCGCCAGTCGTCTAAGCTAGGCACCCGCTCTTTGCCGTTGCTTTGGGGTGCGTGCATGGCCAGGCTAGCCACATACACGGGGCCGCTACTGTTGAGCCGCATGAGGGTAGAGCGACCGTTGAGGCGAGGGCCTTCGCCAGAGCTGGCCCTGACCGGTGGCGGGGTGAGTTCGCTGCCGGGCGGCAAAGAGCCGTCGGTAGCAACATTGAGGCGGCGTAGGGGAATCGGGGCATTTAGCAGCAGGTGGCTTTGGCGGGGGGGAATGGTGACCTGGGCGGGGAAGACAGACTGGCGGCGATCGCGCAAAACATCGTTCATCACCCGGCTACCGGGGCCAGAAAAATTATTGCTATAGAGATTAGAAGTGCCCGAGGCGATTTCATTCCAGGGTGACTCTTGACTGATGTAAGAGGCCCCGTCGCGTACGGAGAGGGTGACGGGGCGATCGCCCGGATTATGCACCATAATCGCCTCATACACGGTGCGAGTATCGCTGTCGTCTTGCCCCCTGGCGACGTGGTGAGAAAAGATATCGAAGCGACCGTTAAAGCTGTAGTTGAGGTGGGCGCTAGGATCGCTTTTACCCCGAGACGGAAAGGTAGAGAGCAAAATGCCGTCAGATTCAATAATCTCGGGACTGTTGCTGTTAAAGACAGGCACATTGTCCAGGCCCCCAGGCAGGGGACGAACCTCTTGCGGGATGGTGATGATGCTATCGTCTGCTTTGGTCTCTAGCTGGGCGACTAGGGGAGCATTCGGAGAGGGCGAAGGGAGAACATTGGCTGAAAGCGGGCTAGTCAGGCCATTGGCTACGGAGAGGAAAGAGAGTAGCGAGAACATAAAGTCTAGGTACCGTACTTAAGAACCTCGTTTCTGTGAGAAAAAACGAACGGGTATGACCATATCACCGCAGGTGGGTAGCTCGCAATTGGGAGGGGGCCAGTTATCTTTGGGAGGGGTCAACAAGGACGCTATTAAGGCTGTCGGCGACGATGGTGCGGGCGAGGGCGATCGCGTCATCTTTTTTTCCTGGCAGCATCCCATCGAGCATCAGCATCGCCAATCCATGCACTAGCGCCCACTTTCCAGTGGCCAGTAATTTAGGGTCGCCCGCTTTAATCGCGCCTGCGGTTTGCCCGGCAATGATGACATCCACCAGTATTTGAAAGGTACCGTTTGCAGTTGGCTCTAAGCTACTGTTGCCTGCTGGGATTGCCTCAAAGTCAAAATCTCTAAACATCACCCGAAAGTGAGTAGGATGCTCTAGCGCATAGCGCACATAAGCAACACCAGTGGCCTGCAAACTCTCGATCGGATCGGCGCTGGCTTGATCGACCGCACTTTGTAAATACTGGCCAAACTCTATAAAGCCTTCTTCGGCAACCGCTGCGAGCAGCGCAGACTTGTCAGCAAAGTGCCGGTAGGGCGCAGTATGAGAGACCCCTGCTTGCCTGGCAACACCTCGCAACGACAGGCTCTTGACATCTTTGGTTTGCAAAATGACCAGGGCTGCTTCTAACAATGCCTGGCGGAGGTCTCCATGGTGATAAGTCTTTTCGGCGGCCATATTTTTGTCTGTAGATCTCTGGCTCTAGTGATGCTCTTGCGGCCAGAACCTTATCTAGAGTAGAGCATTCGCTGCGAGTATTCGGTCGTATCGCGCAGAAGTTGACATTGTAAACATGTCTGCGCTACTGTTGACTTGAACAAAAAGTTGACATTGTAAACATTTGGGACGAACTTATGAACACCGTTTTTCCGGGTCGATATACTGCTAATACTTCAGAGTCTTTTGTTGTATTTCTCATTGGTTTGCGGGTGAATCGCTTTTGGGCAATGAAGAAATGGTGGCCGGTCGCGAGTGCGATGGGGCCAATGATGGAAACGCTTCAGCAAAACCCAGAAAAAGGATTGCTGGGCTCGGAAAGCTTTTTTCGGCTGTGGCCGATCGAGACTTGTATGGTTTCTTACTGGCGCTCGTTTGAAGATTTGACCCAGTTTGCTCGTAGCCATGACGATCCGCATTGGCAAGCCTGGCAAGCCTTTATGCGAGACGTGGGCGCTGACGGCAGCGTGGGCATCTGGCATGAAACCTACCGCGTCAATCCTGACCAGTACGAGTGCATTTATGGCAACATGCCCGCCTTTGGCCTATCAGCGGCGACTACCCATGTGCCTATTCGCGAAAGAACAAGAACCGCCCAATCTAGAATGGGGCCAAAGTAGAGATAGCTCGCTAATAAGCCTTTACCATAGGGGGAAATCCCTGGTAATTCTAAGGGATGCCCACTTTAAGTTTGAACAGCTATGCGAGATTTTCATTTGCCCGGTCGCTCTCCTGCCTATGGTCAGAAAGGAATGGCGGCGACTTCACACACTTTGGCGACGCTGACGGCGATTGATGTGCTGCGTGACGGTGGCAATGCGGTAGATGGGGCGATCGCAGCCGCCGCCGTCCTCTGTGTCGTAGAACCCCAAGCGACGGGCATAGGCGGTGATTGCTTTGCGCTGTATGCCCCCGCAGGCAGTGGCGAAGTCATTGCCCTCAACGGTTCAGGCAAAGCGCCAGGTAAAGCTGATCTCGACTGGTTTGTCGATCAGGGCATGCAGCATATTTCGCTACAAAGCCCGCATTCGGTGACGGTGCCGGGGGCGGTCGATGCCTGGTGCCGATTGCATCAGGACTATGGAAAAAAGGACTTTGCTGGGCTGCTAGCACCCGCAATCCGATTAGCGCAGGAAGGGTATACGGTGCATTCGCGAGTAGCTTATGACTGGGGGCAGCTTGCGAAAAAGCTAAAGGTAACCGAGAATGCGACCCGGATGCTGTTGGTGGATGGGGAGGCGCCAAAAGCAGGCGATCGCCACCGTCAACCGGAACTAGGCCGCACCTTGCAAACCATTGCCGAGCAGGGTCGAGCAGGCTTTTATACGGGGGCAGTCGCTGAGGATATTGTTAGCTATTTGCAGTCTCTGGGCGGGTTGCATACTCTAGAAGATTTTGCCGCAATCCAGGCAGAATACGTCATCCCGATTTCGACTCGGTACCGGGGCTATGATGTGTTTGAATGTCCGCCTAACGGTCAGGGGCTGACGGCGCTGATTATGTTGAACATTCTCTCGGGTTTTGACCTGACGGACTTTGCGCCAATGAGCGGCCAGCGGCTGCATTTAGAATGCGAGGCGGCCAGATTGGCTTATGGGGTGCGCGATCGCTACATCGCTGACCCCAACCAGGCCAACATTCCGCTAGAAACTCTCCTTTCTGACGACTACGCCGCTCAACTACGCGCCAAAATCAGCCTGGATAAAGTCATGCCGCCGTTACAAGCGTCAGACTTTCCTCAGCATCCAGACACGGTTTATCTCTGCGTGGTGGATGCAGCCGGGAACGCGGTGAGCTTTATTAATTCTGTTTTTCATGGTTTTGGCAGTGGGCTAGTTAGCCCTAAGACTGGAGTTGTTCTACAGAATCGAGGGGCGGGTTTTACCTTAGAGCAAGGGCATCGGAATGCGATCGCACCCTACAAACGCCCGCTGCACACCATTATTCCTGGAATGCTGATGAAGGCAGATCGCGCCGTCATGCCCTTTGGCGTCATGGGCGGCGACTATCAACCGACCGGCCATGCCCACTTTCTCACCAATTTATTGGATTACCGCATGGATGTTCAAATGGCGCTCGACTTTCCCAGGGTCTTCCATGACGGTAAAACCTGTCAGGTAGAACGTGGTATCCCTGCCCAGGTGAAGGACTCACTGACCGCCATCGGGCACACAGTTGTTCCGGCAGTTTTACCGCATGGTGGTGGCCAAGCCATTTGGATAGGAGAAGGTGGCCTAGTCGGTGGCTCTGACCCCCGAAAAGACGGTTGTGCTTTGGGTTATGAGTAATAGTTTGGGATTAGTCTGATTTATATCGCCCAAAAACCGCTGCGATGACAGCCGACAACCTCACTGCTACGGGCAACTGCTATCAGGGCCGTGACATGACTGCTAGTTGTGGTTAGAGAGCGTCTTTAAGCAAGTCAAAATGCTGGCAATCTCATACAGACGATTACGCCGAGATAGTAGGGAAAAGGCTTCGGAGAAATCGTAAAGTTTGTTTTCTAATTTGCAAAAGATGAAGTCGCTGCCGTTGGTGACTAAGCCAAAGCTCGGCTGCTGTGGCGCAGCGCTCATGTAGGCCAAGCATTGTGGCAGGGCGATATCGGCGGCAAATTTTGAGCGTTTGGCTTCTACCGTGAGTATCCATAGGCGATCGCGCACAACCAGCACATCCATCCGCTCCCGATAGATTTCA
Organism: Phormidesmis sp.; assembly: GCA_049791095.1. Classification (GTDB taxonomy): domain Bacteria; phylum Cyanobacteriota; class Cyanobacteriia; order Phormidesmidales; family Phormidesmidaceae; genus Phormidesmis. Next base: position 121,649 of record JBAQZP010000133.1, on the reverse strand, counting down.
TCGCGTTCTACAACTTCTATCAGCACAGGGACTTCAGAACGCACAAAAAAAGGCGGTTCATGAAAGCCCAAATGTTCTAACAGCGGAGCCACAATCGACAGCAACACCGTACCTTCAGTAAGTAAATCGGCATTGTAGTAGTTGTAATATCGCTGCTGTAGATGATCGAGAAAGGCTTTTTCGCCGTCGTCTAAGGGCGCAGTCGGCGTTTGCCATTCTGAAAAGAAGGAGGCATCTTCAGCACGGCTTAGCGCCAGGCGTTCATGCAATGCCTGAAAGCTAGAAAGGGTGGGCTCGACGGCTAGCGATGTGGCCATGCAAAGTGCCAATGCAGGATGAACCCATTGTAGGGTTTTATTTGAACCCTGACTTTAAAGGAATCAAGGACAGGAGAAAGTGGCAGAAAGTGGCTTAGTCGGTGGCTCTGCTTCCCGAAAAGATGGCTGTGCAATTGGGTAAGGATAGATAAAGAATAAAAACATTTTAGTAACAATGTCTCTGTTGCCTCATACGTTTATAAGAGAGAGACATTCGCACGAGAGCTGAAAGCCGATGGTATCTAAACCAGGAGGCAGTGACCTTTCTCTTTGGCATAAGATTGTCGAAACCCAGCCCCTGACGGCTTCTAATCAAACTCGGCTGGCTAAGGTCGTGGCCCATATGGCCGCTCACCCGGAGGCTGACTGTGTTTTGGCGGTGTATCACCGTAAGGTGGTCGGTATTGCCACAAGGCAGGATTTAATGGGTGCGATCGCCCAAAATTCTGACTGGGCGACAATGCGGTTTTCTGAAGTCGCGACTCGCCCGGTGATTACCGTACTCCAATCAGCGGTGACCGCGCTGCCCCCTTTGCTAAATAAGCTAGCTCTTCATAACATTAGCGCTTTGCCCGTCGTCGATGACCATGGTCATTTGGTTGGCTTAATCAATCGAACCCGGTTGCTACAGGCGTCGCTCGATAGGCACATTTCCAGGCCCCCTCAGGGGTCATTTCAAGGACAGCTTCAGAGGCAACATCGGCAGGCTCAGCTTTTTTCAGAAGTCACCTTGAAAATTCGCCAGTCGCTACAGCTCAAAGATATTTTACAGACTACGGTTAACGAGATACAGCGTTTGCTGAAGGCCGATCGGGTACTGGTGTATCAGGTTTTGCCCGATAGTACCGGTAAAACGATTAGCGAAGTAGTGGTAGAGCCCTATCCCTCTATCTTGGGCGTTCCCTTCCCGGAAGAAGTTTTTCCAGAGGACTATCAGACGCTTTACGCGCAGGGGCGAGTGCAGGCTATTGCAGATGTTCATGCGCCTGAGTCCGGGCTGGCTGACTGCCTGGTGGAGTTTATTGAACAGTGGGATATTCGCGCCAAAATGATCGTGCCGATTGTGCATCCGCTCAAACCGAGTGAGACAAACGCGCCCTTGCGCAAGCATTTATGGGGCTTGCTAATCGTGCATCAATGCCGCAGCCCCCGGCAGTGGTCTGACTTTGAGCTGGATTTAATGCAGCAGTTGGCTGGCCAAATTAGTTTGGCGCTTTCACAGGGGCAGTTGCTAGAGTATTTAGAAGATCGCGTTAAGCTGCGAACCACTGAGTTAACCCAGGCAAATGTTGCCCTAAAGCAAGAGATCAGAGACCGTAGAAGGGTGGAAAAAGCGCTTCGTCAAAGTGAGGCCCAACTGCGGCTAGTTACCGATAACTTGCCAGTGCTGATTGCCTATGTGGATCGCCGTCAGCGCTATCGATTCAACAATCAAGTTTATGAGCAGTGGCTAGGAAATTCGCCAGCAGATATTGACGGTAAGACACTGAAAAGTGTGATGGGAGCGGCTTACTATCAGAGCGTTCAGCCGCAGATAGAAAGAGCGCTGGCGGGCGAGCAGGTGACTTATGAGAGTGAGTTAACCTTTCAAGATGGACAAGCTCATTCAGTAAATGTGGCCTATATTCCTCATTTTGAAGGGGAAGACGCTGCGGTTTTAGGGTTTTTTGCATTGACGACGGATATTAGCGATCGCAAAGCCATCGAGCGCATGAAGGACGAATTTATCGCGGTGGTCAGTCACGAGCTAAGAACACCGCTGACCTCGATTCATACTTCTTTGAAGCTGATGGCCACAGGCCGGTTGGGCCACCTGAGTGAAGACGGCCAGCAGATGCTGGAGGTGGCCGATGAAAATACCGATCGGCTGGTGCGTTTGGTGAACAATGTGCTCGATCTTCAGCGTATAGAGTCGGGTGAAGTGACGATGGATGCCCAGGCTTGTGATGTGGCCGATTTGATTGCAGAAGCGGCAGAAGCCATGCAGACAAACGCTCAGCAGCACGATGTGAAAATTAAAACCCAAGCCATTTCTCTTTCGATTTGGGCTGACCCAGACTATATTATTCAGACGCTGACTAATTTGTTGGCGAACGCAATTAAATTTTCGCTGCCAGGTCAGGCCATTGACCTAACGGTTCGCCGAGCGCCGTCAGCCATGGCCCTTTTTTCCGTTCGAGATTATGGGCAGGGCATTCCTGCCAACAAGCTTGACAGTATTTTTGGCCGATTTCAGCAGGTAGACTCATCCGACTCGCGCAAAAAGGGCGGTACGGGATTGGGCTTAACCATTTGCCGAAAAATTGTCGAACAGCATAGTGGCAAAATCTGGGCCGAAAGCCAGTTAGGAGAGGGGAGTTGTTTTTACTTCACGATTCCGCTTTCTCCTGACTATCTGGAGGCTCGCGATTTTCCAAGTGCTTAAGTTCATTGTCTCTTGATCACTGAGTAGAAAGACCATGCCGAAACCCAAGCGTATTTTAATTGTGGATGATGAAGAATCTATTCAAAAAGTGGTGAGCCTTAGCCTGAAATTGGAAGCCAACTGGGAGAGTCTGAGTGCATCTTCGGGTAAAGAAGGGATTCATCAAGCTGAAGTTCATTGCCCTGACGCTATTTTATTAGATGTAATGATGCCCGAGCTAGACGGTATTTCGACCTTTGAAGCCCTCGGTAAAAATCTCAATACCCAGGCGATTCCGGTCATTTTACTAACGGCCAAAACCAGAACGGCTGAAAAGCGCCTGTTTCAGACGATGGGGGTAGCGGGCGTGATCACCAAGCCTTTTAATCCGTTAACATTGGCTAGCCAAATTGCTAAGTTGCTCAACTGGACGATGTAAATGAGAGTTTTGCTAGTCGATGACGATAATGCTCTGACGTCGTTGCTGGCGCAGCAGTTGACGGTGCAAAACCACGCGGTCGATCGGGTAGCCGATGGCGAAACCGGCTGGGCTTATGCCTCTACCTTTGACTACGACCTGATCGTTTTAGATTGGATGCTGCCGCAGCTAGACGGCATTCGGCTGTGTCAGCGGCTGCGGCAGGAGGGCTATGGCGTGCCGATTTTGCTGCTGACGGCGAGAGACGAGCAGACTGACAAAATTAAAGGGCTAGAAGCAGGCGCAGATGACTATGTGGTCAAGCCTTTTGACATTGCCGAACTGATGGCTCGGATGCGGGTGCTGTTGAGGCGATCGCAGGCCGACGCTGCCCCGGTTTTAAGCTGGGGCGATCTGTGCTTGGATCCCGTAAGCTGCCAGGTGACGTACCAGGGCAAACCGGTTGCGCTGACTGCTAAGGAGTACTCGCTGCTAGAGCTGTTTTTGCGACATGCTCAGCAGGTGTTTAGTGCGACGACCTTGCTCGCTCGCATTTGGCCTTCTGAGGAGTTTCCGAGCGAGGCGACGGTGCGATCGCATATTCGCGGTTTGCGGCAAAAGCTAAAGGCGGTAGGCGCTGCCGCTGATTTGATTGAGACGGTGCATGGCCTGGGCTACCGGCTCAAAGCGCCGGTGCCTGACATGGCGAGGGCGGGGGAGCGGACGGCGGCAACTCAGCGCGATCGCCAATCTCGCTTTTTAGATGGGCTGACTCAAGCCTGGAAGGCGCACAAAGGGGAAAGTATAGAACGCTGGCAGACGCTGGTAAAAATTGCTCAAACGCTTGAGGAAACCGGCCACCTATCAGGGTTGAGCGAACAGCAGCGAGTCCAGGCGCAACAGATGGCCCACAGCTTGGCCGGAACGCTGGGCACCTTTGGGCTGATGCAGGGCTATCGTCTGGCGCTTGAGGTAGAGCAGTGCCTGCTGCAATTTGGCCCGGCGCTGTCTGCTAGTCAAATTGCGCAGTTTCAAACGCTGATCACGACGCTGGGCCATGCGCTAGATGACTCGCCGAAGCTGGTATGCCCAATTGAGGAGAGGGTGCGATCGCCCAAAGTTTTGATCGTCGATGTCAACAACACCCCGGCGATTCAACAGCTTATGGCTTTGGCGATCGCCCAAGGCATAGAAACCTCTGTGGCAGCTTCCATTGAGACGGCCTCAGAAACCCTGTCTTTAGGAACAGCTTTTCAGCCTTTTCCCGAGCTGATCGCGCCAATTGAAAACCCACCCGATTTGATCATCGTTAACTTGGTTGCCAGCGAAATGGTTTCGGCGCTAGATGAGTCCATCTTAAAAAGACTATTGCAGTTTATTGAACAGTTGACCCAGCGCTGGCCTCAACTGCCTACCGTGGTGATTACGCCCCAGGCCGACTTTGGCAATCGCTTAAATCTCATTCGCCGGGGCGGTGCAATTGTGCTGGAATATCCGGTGGTGCCAGCCGATGTTTTAGACGTGATCACGCGCGCTATTAACCTCAGCTACCGCCTCAGCAAAATTATGATCGTCGATGACGACGCCCATTACTTGAAACAGGTCATTCAGCTTTTACACCCCTGGGACTTTCAAATCACGCCCCTGTCAAACCCTCAACGGTTCTGGTCGTTGTTCAACCAGGTCTCGCCCGACTTGATTATTCTCGATATTGAAATGCCCCACATCAACGGGTTTGAACTCTGCCAGGTGCTTCGCAGTCATGCCCAGTGGCAGCATCTACCGATTGTGTTTCTCAGCGTTCATACAGACCCTACCAAACAGGCACAGGCATTTGCCCTCGGTGCCGATGATTACATTACCAAACCCATTCAAGGCAAGGACTTAGCCTCCCGGCTATTGAACCGGCTCAAGCGATATCAGGCCAAACTCCGGTGGCAGCAAGCCGCCGAAGCCTAATGGCATTGCCTTCTGCACGGCTCCTGCACAGTCGGTAGGCCACAGTAAGACTGAGATCATCTTTTCAAACATCTTACTGAGGATCGCAGCAGCTCATGGTTCAAACTTGCCGTCAAACGCTATCGCAGCAACAGCATCCCGTGATTGGTCAGCTAGCAGGCCGCATCACCACCTGTTGGCACCGTCAGCTCAGGCTTTTTCCCTACGACATGCCTATAGATTTGGGCTATGTCAAAGGTCAGCTCGAAGGCGAGCAGCTCACGATTGAAAATACCTGCTACCAAACCTTACAGTTTCGCAAGCTGCATTTAGAAGTGGCCAAAGTGGGTAACAATCTAGATATTCTTCACTGTGTAATGTTTCCGTATGCTCGTTTCGCGCTTCCTATTTTTGGAGTCGATATTGTAGTGGCCCGAGGTACCATCTGCGCGGCGATCGTCGATCTATCGCCGGTCTCGGTAGATCGGCAGCTTCCGCCTAAGTATGTGAAAGCTCTACAGAAGCTGCCTCTAGCTGAGTTCTCTCAGCTTCGTGAGCTACCAGCTTGGGGCAATATTTTTTCAGATTACTGTTTGTTCTTACGCCCCGCTAATCCTCAAGAGGAAACAGCTTTTGCCAATCGGGTGATGCAATATCTATCTCTTCACTGTCAGCTCGCTCTAGAATCGCAGGTTGTCGATTCAAACGTAGAACAGGCGTCGATTTTTGCAGGTCAACGTTACTATTGCCTGCAACAGCAAAAAAATGACAAAACGCGGCGGATTCTGGAACGGGCGTTTGGCAAAGATTGGGCGCAGCGGTATCTGGAGACAATGCTGTTTGACTGCGCTCCCTAATCTCTTCTCTAACGCCTGAACAAGAGAAGGGCTAAGCACAGAAAATGCGGCAAAATATGATGAAATGTAAACAATTCTGAGACTCGTAAACATTTCTGTGAAGTCACGCAGTGCAGTTGGGGTAAGGGCCGTAGCCATTGTAAATAGATAGACACATAGCTATGCACAGGATCTGCACAAGCAAATTGATTTAATTTAATTACTGGTTCGTAGCACCCAAGTCCTAGCTGTTGAGCTGCTTGGGAGGCACTTATCTTAAGGTGATTTTTTAATCTTGTTTGGTTGTTTGCCATTAAGAGGACGCTCCTTTTAATCGCTAAGAGCCCTCGTAATACAGCAACGGTTAGAACATCGCCTGCGATATCGCGATCGCAATCAATTCTGTCACTCGAACCAGGCGTAAGACAGGTTTATGAGCGAGTTTTAAACTTTTAGGAGATAGGTTTCACATGTTTGATGCTTTTACAAAAGTTGTTTCCCAGGCCGATGCCAGGGGCGAGTACATCGGCGATGACAAGATCAATGCGCTCAACCAGCTAGTTGCTGAAGGCAATAAGCGGATTGATGTGGTTAACCGCATTACGAGCAATTCATCTAGCATTGTCGCTAACGCAGCGCGGTCTTTGTTTGCCGATCAGCCTCAGCTCATTTCGCCAGGTGGCAATGCCTACACCAGTCGGCGGATGGCGGCTTGCCTGCGCGATATGGAAATCATTTTGCGCTATGTGACTTACGCCGCTTTCACTGGTGATGGCAGTGTGATGGAAGATCGCTGCTTGAATGGTCTGCGCGAAACCTACACCGCTTTGGGCGTGCCCGGTGCTTCGGTGGCCAGCGGCGTTGGCAAAATGAAAGAAGCTGCGATCGCCATCGTTAACGACCGCAACGGTATTACTCAAGGCGACTGTAGCTCTCTCGTTTCCGAACTGGGCAGCTATTTTGATCGCGCGGCGGCTGCCGTCAGCTAACTTGCTGATCGAGTTACCGTCTATCACTGATATTTCTGTTCATTTTTTACACCTTTGTTAAGCGAGATCTTTTCTATGAAAACTCCGATGACCGAAGCGGTTGCCGCTGCCGATTCACAAGGCCGCTTCCTTAGCAGTTCCGAACTCCAGGTTGCCTTTGGCCGTTTTCGCCAGGCCCAAGCTGGCCTCTCTGCCGCCCAATCGCTGGCCAAAAAAGCCGATCAGCTCGTAGATGGCGCGGCTAATGCCGTCTACCAAAAGTTCCCCTACACCACCCAAATGCAGGGCAACAACTACGCCTCTACCTCCACGGGCAAAGAAAAGTGCGCCCGAGATATCGGCTACTATCTGCGCATGGTCACCTATTGCCTGATTGCCGGGGGCACTGGCCCCATGGATGAGTATTTAATCTCTGGGATTAAAGACATCAATAGCACCTTTGATTTGTCTCCTAGCTGGTATGTAGAAGCCCTCAAGCATATTAAATCAAACCATGGTTTAAGCGGAGACGAGGCGGCTGAAGCGAACTCTTATCTGGACTATGCCATCAACGCTTTGAGCTAGCTGGCTGCCGGGGGCATAGCATTGCTGTGCCCCTGCGGGCACCGGGTTTGTCTGAGCGGTTTTGATTTTGTTGATATATCCACCCTGGTTTTGAGGCTCCTTCCATGATGACGAGCAGTATGACGAGTGAAACTTCAGCGAGACTTTTAGGATTTGAATCTGTCCAACATCCGCCCACAGAGCTGCGAAACCACGCTTCTGAAGCCGATATTCAGGGTGTGATTGCGGCGGCTTATCGTCAAGTGTTGGGCAACGATCACATTATGAGCGTAGAGCGTCTTGCGAGCGCCGAGTCTTTGCTCAGGCAGGGCCATATCAGGGTTTGCGACTTTGTGCGGGCTTTGGCGCTGTCGGAACTGTATAAAGAAAAGTTCTTTTACAGCACCGCTCATGTTCGCTTTATTGAACTCAATTTCAAGCATCTGCTAGGCCGTGCGCCCTACGATGAAACAGAAATTTCTGACCATGTGAATCTCTATATTCAGCAAGGTTACGAGGCGGAAATCAACAGCTATTTAGATTCGTTGGAGTATCGGGAGAACTTTGGCGATCAGGTGGTGCCTTACTACCGAGGGTTTGCGACTCAAAGGAGTCAAAAAACGGTGGGCTTTGGCAGAATGTTTCAGCTATATCGGGGGGCGGCTAGTAGCGATCGCGCCCGCATCACTCAGAAAAAAGGCCAGCTCACCACCGAACTTGCCCAAAATACCGCCAGTCCTGTACGCACCGCAGCCGTCGGCAAAGAGCTTCAGGGCGTTACGGGCGGTCAGCGCGAGCAGCTTTACCGAATTCGAGTCTCGCAGTCGGCCAGTGGTCGCACGCCACAACTGCGCTTGAGTGTGCAGGAATATTTGGTTCCTTACGAACAACTATCATCGACAATGCAGCGGTTGAATCGTCGCGGTAGCCGCATTGTCAATATTACGCCTGCTTAAATTTTGAGCAGATACCCTTTTCTTACATTGTTACCAGGAGAATGATCTGTGGCTATTACAACAGCGTCTGCGCGTCTAGGCACGGCCCCTTTTACCGAGCAAAAACCGATTGAAATGCGGCCTAATGTGTCTGCTGATGCGGTTCGATCGGTGATTAACGCCGCCTACCGACAGGTTTTGGGCAACGATTATCTAATGCAGTCAGAGCGGTTGGTAGCGTTAGAATCTTTGGTGACCAGCGGCGCGTTGACGGTCAGAGACTTTGTGAGAGCACTGGCCAAATCAGAGCTGTATAAAACAAAGTTTCTATACCCTAATTTTCAAACGCGGGTGATTGAGCTGAACTTCAAGCATTTGCTGGGCCGAGCGCCCTATGATGAATCTGAAGTGATCGAACATCTCGATCGCTATCAGAGCGAGGGGTTTGAAGCTGATATTGATTCTTATATTGATTCGGCAGAGTATGAGGCAAATTTTGGCGATCGCATCGTCCCCTACTGCCGAGGGTTTAGCACGCAAACCGGGCAAAAGATGGCTGGGTTTCCGCGAATGTTTAGCCTGTACCGGGGCTATGCCAATAGCGACCGATCGCAAATCGCCGGTACGCCCTCTCGATTGGCCCAAGAGCTAGCTCAAAGCGCAGTTTCGGCGGTAGTGCCACCATCGGGTGCAGATAACAACAACGGCTGGGCCTATCAGTCTGCGAAAGGGACGGCGGTCAACCGCGCCTTTGGACGAGTGGGTTCGACAAGCGATCGCGGCACGCTCTACCGCATAGAAGTAGCTGGTAGACGACGCCCTGGCTATCCCAGCATTCGCCGCAGCAATCGAGTTCTGGTCGTGCCCTACGAGGCGCTGTCCAAAACATTGCAGCAAATCAACAAATCTGGGGGCCGGGTTGCCAATATCACGCCCGCCTAAACAGCCAACGCGCTCAAATAAACAACGCCGATTTACCTTGAGGTATCAATCATGCTAGGACAACGCATCGCCGGTGGAGCTTCTCAGTCAGATAGCCGAATTTTCGTTTACGAGGTGGCGGGCCTGAGTCAAAATGAGGTGACCAGTCGCCAACAGTCGCCCATTCGCGCTAGCCATAACCAGTTTTTGCAAGTGCCCTTTCACCGCATGAACGAAGAAATGCAGCGAATTGTTTTGCTAGGCGGCAAGATTGTTGATATTCGTCCGCTCAATGGCCCCGCAGCCGTCGCAGATGAAAATCCCGAATAGAGAAACGATGGGACGAGAAACGATGGGACAGAGAAACGATGGGACTTACAAATCGAGGGCATCAATTCCTTGTTTGCTGTAGTAAATGCGGAGTTTGATGCCGAGGGTGATTTGCTTCATTACCCAGTACAGCACGGCCAAAATGATGAAGGTGACGAGCACGACGGCGGCGGGGCGTTTGGTAGTGAGCGCGTTTAGGGTGGTCATTAGCACGCTGGTGGGGGAGGTGGCCACGTCCCAGCTATTGAGGCGCACGAAGCGGCCCAGATAGATGCCGATGGCGCTGAGGGCATGGATGAGCAGCTCGGTCGGTAGAATGAAGCGCCCGTTGCCTTTTTGCTTGAGGTAGTAGGCCAGGTTGATGATGGAAAGGGTGTAGGCTTCAAAGCTGAGCAGAATGGCGGCAGTGTGCAAAGGAATAAAGACTAATGCCACGACCCATACCCGAATGACGCCGTAGCTGGTAGCGCGAATCAGATGAATAATGTCGGTTAGCACGTAGGGAGCGTTAGGCAAAAAGGCAATGAAGGCCACTAAGCCCAGCCACCATAGCGCCGTGCGGCGGCTTTTCTTTCGCTTGAATAAAAAGGCGCTCATTGCCAGCGAGATCATGCCCAGGGCAAGCCACCAGATAATTTTGAGCTGGGCGGTGCGATCGCCCGCCACCAAAGCCTCTATCAACCGCATTTGCGCCCACATGACGCGCGGTAACCTCGGCCACAGTCCGACAATGCCAATCGCCGCGATCAATCCCATGGCCCCCCAAATTTTCACTTTGGAAAGGTGCTCTCTACGAAACAGCAAAAAGCTGAGAAACAGGGGCACTGCTGCTAAAAACAGGTTCCATAAAATCCAGCCGCTATAGACGTTGGGGAAAGCCGCAGAAAGGTCGCTAAGGATTGAGCGCAGAAACATAAATAGAGCAGTAGACAATGGTTTGCACCCACAGTAACCCGAAGAATCGTGGCCGTTTAATGGGGTGTATCACTTTGCTGACTTTCTGAAGTTATCCCGGACAGATCAGCGTCTCAGGTGGGGCGGGGTAGGGCAGCACCTGAGGCGCTACTTCTGGAAAGGTTGTAATATCAAAGCTGAGGCGAATGCGTCCGTTTGCCCAAACGGCACCGCATCTTGTCCTGCATCTGACAGAGGCGAGGCTGAGCGGCCAGCTATATTACTCAGGAGGAAAACAGCGGCGCTATGTCTAACCTTCAAAAACAAACGAACTATCTATCCCAGATCCAGTCCAAGGATCAGCCCAGGAGCCAGCTTCAGCGGCAGACAAAAGGACAGCTTCGGCGCACAGAGTCAGCGCCTTTTGCCAAGCCACTGCTGCATATTTTAGACCGGGGTGAAATGCCGGGCGATATGGTCAAAAAGACCAAGCAACTGGCGCTACGGGGCCAAAGGGACGTCTATATTACGCGGGCCGAAATAGAGCTAAAAAAGGCCATGCAGTCTTTGGCGTTTATGACGCATTCAGAGATAAATTCTATTTCGACGCTGACCGCGCTGTCTTTGCCCAAGTCAGTGACGCCCCTGTTCTGGACGATTAACGCGCTATTGCAAGAAAAGTACCAAAGGCTAAACGACAATAGCCTGATTCACCATCGCAATCATGACGCTCGCCTGCTGTTTCAGCAGCTAGTGCGGCTTAACCTCATGCCCTGGTCAAATCTTCTGGTCGATTACGTCAGGCCGCAAGATTTGCCCGACGAGGTTTTGTTTCCCATTGGCCATCCCATATTGGGCCGTACTTACCGGCGGCATCCGTTTATTGCCCGCCGAAATCACTATTTTCCGGTCACTGATTATTTTTCTATTTTGTTTAAAGAGCGAGAACAGGCGCTTCTCTCTTTATTAGGTCAGTTAGGTGCGACCAAAATTACTATAACGGCTTTGCCAACCACCGCAGAGATCGACTGCAAAGCCTCACTAGCAGCTCAGCTCCATCAAAAAGCGTTTGAATATCCTCAGCGAAAAGGCTGCCTGCCCACTCAGCTCGATCTTCAGCAGAATCCCTGGCTGGCGGGTGAGCCTACCTGGCAAGCGGTGGTGCGCGAACGGCTCAACCGCAGAGCGCTCTCGGCTCAATTTGAGTTTGATATTGATGTGATGGGAATGCTCAAGACTCAAATTAAGATGATCGACCAGCTCATTCCGGGGCTCGATTCTATGCGGCTACCTGACAATCACGAAGACCTGATGCTGACCCAGGTGCTCAAAACGCGGCAGGTACAGGTTGAATTTAGCGAAATGCCGCAGGCAGATCGTTCGAGCATTACGACCTGAGACCTGTCATTCAATAATGAACGACTTCTTGCTCTCAGCAAAATCAGCAATATCGTCTGCTGTGACTGTGATTGACTATACGTTGTATAAGAGCCATTCAACCGCCTAAGCAACTAAGTCGATGATGGCGGCTATTAGCTCATCTATTTCAACCGGCTTGGGCAAGTGATGCTGAAAGCCAGCGCGAAAGATTTTTTCGGTGTCACTAGCAGCGGCGTAGCCAGTGACGGCGATCGCAGGCAACCCTTCCCCCCAACTAGCGGCCCGCACCTGACGAATTAAATCAAATCCATCTTCGCCCGGCAGGCTGATATCGCTAATTAGCAATCCGATCGCGTTTTCTGCGACTAGCAAACTCATCGCTTCGGCCACAGACCTTGCTGCAATCACAGTTGCGCCCTGTACTTCCAGCATCATTGTCAAAATTTCTAAATTGTCGGGGTTGTCTTCTACCACTAATATACATAGCCCCGTTAGCAGATTGTCTCCGGTGGGTGTTGGGGTGGCCGTTGAAATGGGGGCGATCGCAGCCACAAGCGGCAGCATAATCGTGAGCGTGGTGCCTTCGCCGATGCCAGGGCTGCTGATACGAACCTTGCCCCCATGGGCTTCGACAAAGGTTTTGACAATTGCCAGTCCCAAGCCCAAGCCGCCATACTGCCGGGTATTCGAGCTATTGACCTGACAAAACCGGTCAAACACATGGGGCAGAAATTCAGCTTCTATGCCGCTGCCCGTATCGGCGATTTCGATTTTCGCTTGATCAGGGGTGTAGGTTAACCGGGTGTGAATTTGGCCGCCGCTGGGGGTGAACTTAATGGCATTAGAAATCACGTTGTTAAAGACTTGTCGCAGGCGATCGGGGTCAAAGTAAAAATGGCCAGGGGTCTCGTCTAAAGCAGCCGCGAGGCGCACACCGGCTTGCTCGGCAGCGGGCAACATGCCCTCGATCACACCGCTCATCAGGGCGGTCAAATCCACTGACTGTTGCCGCAGCTCTAGCTGACCTTGAATAATTCGAGAGACTTCTAGCAAATCTTCGATAATGCGGCTTTGAGTGCGGGTTGATCGGTCAATGCTGGTGAGGGCGCGATTGAGCAAGGTTGGATCGGGCTGTGTTCTTAAAAGAATGCTTGTCCAGCCGAGGATCGTGTTGAGGGGGGTGCGCAGCTCGTGAGAAAGTACTGACAGAAATTCGTCTTTGCTGGTGTTGGCGGCTTCGGCTTCTTGGCGGGCGGCCTGGGCCTGGGCAAGCTGTATGCGCTCAGCTTCGGCTTGCTTGCGCTCGGTAATGTCTTCAATTGCCAGCAAAATCAGGCGACCGTCGGTGCTCTGCTCTATTTCACGGGCGCTTAACAGTACCGTTTTAGGGCCAATTTGCTCAAAGTCATGCTCTACTTCAAACTCCTGAATTTGGATGTTGTGAGTGAACAGGTTATCGAGGGCTGTGCGTAGCTCAGGTAGGTTCCATTGACCGTTGCCCAGCTCAAAGAGCGATCGCCCCTCGGTTTCCTTTGCAGACACCTGAAACGTTTCATAAAACCCTGGATTGGCCGTCACCACTTGCCGGGCTTCATTCACCACCACCAGTGGCTCGCGCACGGTCTCTACAATTCGCTCGGCATACAGCCGCGCCGACTCCAACTGTTGCAGCGTCCGCTTGATAGTGTCAATGTCAATCAGGGTAATTACCGCCCCATCAATGCGATTGTCAGCCGTGCGGTAGGGGCGAATGCGGAGCTGATACCAGTGGCCAGCGCTATCTTGCACTTCTCGCTCTTGCACTGCTAGCGTTTCGATTACCTCTAAAATAAGCGTCTCAAAATCGGGCAAATCCAGATTGGTGCGGATGTCGCTAATCGGTCGTCCGGCATCGGTCGCAATCAGGTTGAACAAAGTCTGAGCGTTGGGGGTGAACCGACGAATGCGCAGATCGTTCGAGAGCATCACCACCGGCACCTGAACATTGTTTAGCAGGTTTAGCAAATCGTCATTGCTGGCGCGCGTGTCCGAGTTGCGGCTTTGCAGCTCTTCATTAGTGGTTTTTAGCTCTTCATTCGCCGCCTGAATTTCTTCTTTGGCCGTTTGCAGCTCTTCGTTCGTGCTCTGCAATTCTTCATTGCTCGACAAAATCTCTTCGTTGGCGGTAGTCAGTCGCTGATTGGTCGCGTCATGCTCTTCAATCGTGGCCTGCAAATAAGCCTGTGTGTCGAGCAGCTCTTGTCTAGCGACAGCCAGCTCTTGTTCGAGTCGGGTAATGGTGGGGCTGACAGATGGCGAGCCAGGATTGTTTTCTAGATCATCATTCGCCTGATCCGCTAAAATCAGCGGCCCTTCTTCAAACAGCACCAGATAGCTGCGCGCGCTAGAGAGCGGATTTTTAATTGGGGTGACTTCAATCTGGATATATCGCGGGTTATCTTCCAGTTGCAATCTTTCCCGGCGGGCGATCGTATCTTGCGCTTTCGCCTGCTCGATGGCCGCTCGCAGCTCTAGCTGTAGGCTGGGCTGCACCATTTTGAGTAAGTTAAAGCTGGGCTCACCGGGGGCAGGGCGTAAATAGGCACTGGTGTTGCCACGAAAGTGGAGAATTTCTAGCTGCTCGTTAATGATGATGCCAACCGGCGCATAGCGGTTGAGCACAATCTGGTCGGCCTGCCGCTGAATAGTCGCATAGCTCCTGTTTTCGGGTGATTGGCTAGCGTTGGGGGCTTTTGCACTTAAGGCAGCATGATCGCTGGTAATAAAGTCAAAACTCAGGCGGTTAGCAGACAGGCTACGGCCATAGATGCTGTGTTGCTTATTGACGGCGGTAAATAAATCGGAGTTTTCGCTAATGCTTTCGGAGCTGCCTAGCCACAGAAAGCCTTCTGGATTGAGGCTGTAGTGAAAAATAGACCGGATGCGCTTTTGCAAGATCGGCGCAAAGTAAATCAGCACGTTGCGGCAGCTCACCAGGTCAATATTAGAAAATGGGGGATCGCTGACCAGGTTTTGCCGGGCAAAGATGCATAGCTCGCGCACCGCCTTGCTAATTTGGTAGCGGCCTTCGGTGTAGGTAAAAAAGCGCTGCCGCCGCTCGGGCGACACGCCCGTCATGCGGTTCTCTGGATAAACGCCCTGCCGCGCAATATCAATCGCCGCTTCGCTAATGTCGGTGCCAAAAATTTGAATGGAGAGATTGATGTTTTGAGCAGATAAAAGCTCGAACAGGCAAATCGCCAAAGAATAACATTCTTCACCGGTGGCACAACCCGCGACCCAGATCCGAATAGAGGCATCTAGCCCCTTTTGTTCAATCAGTGACGGGAAAATGGCTTCTTTTAAAAATACAAAGGCTGGCGGATCGCGAAAAAAGCTCGTTACCGTAATCAGTACATCGTGGTAAAGTGCGGTAATTTCAGCCGGGTTGTCTTGCAAATACGCTACATATTCTTCTAAGCGCTCGACTTTGTATAGCGCCATCCGCCGCCTTAGCCTGCGCTCAAAGGTCGTCCGTTTGTACTGGTTAAAATTAACCCCGGTGACCGCTTTTAACAGGGTATAAATTGTCAGCAGATGCCTTTCGTCGGCCAATTGCGGATCGGATTGACTGGCAGATTGACTGGCTTGAATCAGGCTGGGTTGAGCCAGGTAGGGGTGTTGAGTAAGGTTGACTAGCTCGCGGGCGATCGCATCTGGCGACAAAATAAAATCGACCTCGCCCGTCTCAATGGCGGTATTGGGCATACCGCTAAACTGAGCCGTATTTTCGGTTTGGGCAAAGGTAATGCCACCCGCTTGCTTAATTTGCTTCAATCCCTCAGCGCCATCGCCATCGAGCCCCGATAGCACCACCCCAATCGCCCGATAGCGATAGTTTTCGGCCAGCGACTTAAAGAATATGTCAATTGACATAAACTGCTTTTGCGTGCGATCTCTCGGCGCGAGCTGAAGCCGTCCTTCGCGAATGGTCATTTTTACATTCGGAGGAATCACATAGACGTGATTGAGCTGTATCGCTGTATCGTGCTCTACCTCAGCGATGGGCATCTCGGTTTTTCGACCCAAAATTTGGCTGAGCATACGCGGCGAGTCAGCCCCCAAATGCTGAACCACCACAAACGCCATTCCCGGTTCAGCCGGTAGCTCGTGCAATAGCGCCGAGCAAGCTTCAATTCCCCCCGCCGATGCCCCGATGCCGACAATTGGAAAGGTGGCTTCGGACTCAGACGATGGGTTAGGGTTTGAGTGCGTATCAGCCATAAAGACAGTATTCACGGAAGTAGGAGTATGCCTTTAGCTACCCCCCCCCCGGAAAATACCGAGAAGTACTGAGAAGCACTAAGTAATTTGATTACTATTCTATATTTTTTGGCTAATTTGATCAGTCTCGCTTGATGCTATCGGTTGCAACCGCGCGTAGTTTTACTGAAGGGAGATGGAAAATCTTACTGCATGTTGTCTGGGTTGATGCCATGCGATCGCAACGAAACCACCACTCGCTCAGCCTATCACATCCCCTTATCAATTCGCAGGCAAGGAAGACAAAAGCGGTTTAAACAAATGCCTATAGTAAGCACATAACCGGATCTTATTAATTTGACAATTAAACAAAAACAGAAGAGGTCATCCAAAAGTATGTTCTACGCGGCCTGCCACAGACCTTAGCTAATAGCCCAGAGTAAATCCCCTCTGGAGGGGTGGCTGCGTAGCAGACGGGGTGGGTCGGCCCGTAGCGATCGCGGCTGAACCCACCCCGTCCTTCGGGCACCCCTCCAGAGAGGATCTACTTATGGCTTGCGTATTTAGTTGCCGGAGTAATATATAGCTTTTGACAAGGCGTTCGTTGCAAATGGGAAGGCGATCGCCCTTACCACCTTCCCATTCATAACATCTGCTTAAGTGTTTATCGATAATGCTAAAGCGTTCATTGATAACGGGAAGGCGTTTGTTGATAACGGGAAGGCGATCGCCCTTACCATGTTCCCATTCATAACATCCGCTTAAGCGTTTATCGATAATGCCAAAGCGTTTATTATGAATGGCAGCTATTTTCCTACAGCAGTTTTCTCAGCAGGCTGATAGCTTCTCCTTGGGCGGGCGTAATCACCAGCGGTTCGTCAATTGTCAGCACCGGACTCCACAGGATGGGTTCGCTGTAGTGGAGGCTGTGCAGCAGGTGAATGGTTTGGCGAATGGCATAGGGATCGCCTAGCAAGATATGGCGGATAGTGCGCCCAGGAGCGCTGCCAGTGGGGATAAGCTGGGGAAGCGGACGCAAGTTTTCAACACATTCTGCAACATGTTCTGCAACATTTGTATATTTCATGAGGCTCTTTTGATCTCTTTTGATCTCTTTTAATAAGTGGGAGGGTCAAGAAAGCCGCACGAAAAATTAAAGCCACCCGCAACTTGCCATAAGTCAGGGTGGCTGTGCCATCATAGGCACAACCCGCTGACCGGTCATGTCGGTCTGTGGGCGAGCTGATGGTGATTGTTCGCGCAATCACTGTCAGCGGCTAAAATTTTTCGGGGCGGTTAGCCATTGGGCAATTCAGACGAACGCCAACAGCTATAAAGCCTAGCGTATCGCTCCCTTTTGAAGCTGTCAATTATTTGACACAGAATCCTCACAAATGCGGAGGAGGCGTATGCGTTTAGCCAACGCTTGGCGGCGGTTTGTTCACTATCTTGTTTCTCATGACCATTCGAGCGTTACTCTAAAAGCCAAGTAAACAATTCTTGAATCGTCAGCTTCAAGTCACTTGCAAACGACGGTACAGGAATAACCTGCTCTGGTTCATCTAACGCTTCAGGTTCTTGCTTTGATCGATAGATGAACACAGTCTGTTCGCTAGGATCTATCAACCAGCCTACTTCGGTTCCGTGCTGTAGACAGTGCAGAATGTTCTTTGTCACTCTCGTTTGGTTTTGGTCTGGGGATAAGATTTCGATTGTCCAATCTGGCGGAGCCGAGAAGGTGTTAGCAACCTCTCCATTTCCATCACGTGGGATTCGCTCCCAGCGAAAAACGGCAACATCAGGCACCGTTGAACGCCCCCCAAAGGTGCATCGTAACTCAGGAAACGCGCGAGCAATGTGTCTACGTTTAACTACCCCATTAATCGCAGGTACAAGTTCTCCCTGGATGACGCTATGTTTCCCTTGAGGCATCGGTTTTTGGATAATTTGGCCATCAATGTATTCGCTGGCAGGTTTGGTCTCTGGCAACTGTAAGAACTCTGCCAAGGTCAGCGTTTTAGACGGAGCTTGTATCATCGAGAGTTACCTCTGTGCCTAAATGGGTTGTCCCAATTATTTATAAAATGCCGACTAAAATGCCGACTAAAATGCCGACTAAAATGCCGACGCCCCCCAGCCCCCAATTCTGGGGGAGCCAGAATGCAAGCTGAAATAGCTGACTTTAGGGACATTCTCACAGTACATTCAGAGCCCCAGAATTGGGGGCTGGGGCGTTTTATGACTATGCTATGTCCTGAGTTTAATTGCACTGAGCTACTTACTAAACACAAACCCCAATCTTAAAGGAAGAAAATTGAGGTTTGTAGCGATCGCCTCATCAAACAATCACCCCACAGTCGTGGTTATCTTGTTCTTTTCGACCCTGGCTTCCAAACTTTCGGCTTCAGAAGGCGGCACCACTTGCCAAAACTTAGGCAAATAGCTGTCCCAGTCCGCCAAAATCGTCTTTGCCTTCACGCTACCGGTACGATCCGCATGGGCTTTAATCAGTGATTTGAGCTGCTGTTCGCCCGCCTGGCTCACCACCTTTTGCACCTGCACAATCTCTGGATTCACCCGCGTTTGAAAGTCACCCGCTTCATCCAAAAAGTAGCCCAAGCCGCCGGTCATGCCCGCGCCCACGTTACGGCCTACGCCACCGAGCACAACGACGACACCGCCCGTCATATATTCACAACAGTGATCGCCTGCCCCTTCTAGCACGGCGATGCCTTTAGAGTTGCGTACAGCAAACCGCTCGCCCGCCGTTCCGTTCACATACAGCGTGCCGCCGCTGGCACCGTAGATGCAGGTGTTGCCGACAATCACGTTTTTAGCAGCTTCGTAGGTGGCTTTTTCAAACGGTTTGATCACAATCTCGCCGCCGTTCATGCCTTTGCCTACATAGTCGTTAGCTTCGCCAATCAGCGTCAGGTTCATCCCCTTCAAGTTAAATGCGCCAAAGCTTTGACCCACGCTGCCTTTAAAGGTGAAGTTGAGCTGACCGTCGAAGCCTTCGTTGCCATATTGCTGGGCGATCGCACCCGCCACCCGTGCCCCCACTGTCCGGTCGGTATTAATCACATCCCAGGTTTTATCCACCGTCCCGTGATTCTCAATCGCGGCTGAAATTTCAGCATCTGCCAAAATCTCATCGTCTAATACGGGGCCGTTGGTATGGATATCACCGTGATCGAGCCAGGTGCGATCGCGCTTCACATCTGGCAACTGCACTAGTGTAGAAAGATCCAACGCTTTGGTTTTTGCCAATGACACATCATCACGCGGCACCAGCAAATCGGCGCGACCGATAATCTCGTTGAGCGAGCGGTAGCCTAGTTTGGCCAGTAGCGATCGCACCTCTTGCGCAATAAAGTAAAAGAAGTTCACCACTTTGCCAGGCGTGCCAGAGAATCGCTTACGCAGGGCTTCTTGTTGAGTCGCTACCCCCACCGGACATTGATTGGTATGGCAAACGCGCGCCATAATGCAGCCTTCGGCAATCATCGCAATCGAGCCAAAGCCATATTCTTCAGCGCCCATCAGCGCCCCCATAATCACGTCCCAACCGGTTTTAAGGCCGCCGTCTACACGTAGGGTGACGCGATCGCGCAACTGATTTTCCATCAAAGACCGATGCACTTCAGTCAAGCCCAGCTCCCAGGGCATCCCCGCGTGCTTAATCGAACTCAACGGCGACGCCCCCGTGCCGCCATCATGACCGGAAATTTGGATTACATCAGCATTGGCTTTCGCCACACCAGCGGCAATCGTCCCGATCCCGACTTCCGCCACCAGCTTCACCGATACGCCCGCTTTAGGATTGACCTGATGCAGGTCAAAAATTAACTGCGAGAGATCTTCAATCGAGTAAATGTCGTGGTGCGGCGGCGGCGAAATCAACGTTACCCCCGGCTTCGATCGACGCAGCGAAGCAATATATTCACTCACCTTTTTGCCGGGTAGCTGACCGCCTTCACCCGGCTTAGCACCCTGCGCCATCTTGATCTCAATCTGCTTGGCGCTCATCAAATATTCTGGCGTTACCCCAAAGCGACCCGAGGCCACTTGCTTGATTGCAGAAGAAGCAGTATCGCCATTTTGTAGCCCTTTCAGGTGAGGCAGCGTCGGCGATAGCCCTTCGCTATCAACATCATCGAGCACCTTAAAGCGCACGCCATCTTCGCCGCCCTCGCCCGAATTTGACTTACCGTTAATCCGATTCATCGCAATGCCCAAAGTCTCATGCGCCTCTCGCGAAAGTGAGCCGAGTGACATGCCACCTGTACAAAATCGCTGCATAATCGATTCAACAGATTCGACTTCGGAGAGATCAACAGATTCGCCATCTGTTTTAAAGTCCAACAGATCGCGCAGCGCCGCAATGGGCCGACCGCTGAGCTGCTCACGATAAATCTCGTAGTGATCGTACTGCTTTGTTTCTACGGCTTTGTGCAACAGCTTTGTCATGGCTGGGTTGTTCATGTGGTACTCACCCGATGGCCGCGACTGAACAAAGCCCATATTCTCCAGGCGTTTGCGCGTCAGCTCTGGGAAAGCTTTTTCGTGGAACGACATGGTTTCTTGCGCGAGTTCGTCAATGGTTAACCCGCCCAATCGAGACACGCTGCCCTTGAATGCCAACGCCAACAGATCGCGGCCAATGCCAACCGCCTCAAAAATTTGCGCCCCGCGATAGCTGCTCAACAAAGAAATTCCCATCTTAGAGAGAATTTTCAACAGGCCGTTATCGACCGCCTTACGATAGTTAGACTGCGCCCCGTTGAGCGTAGAAACCGGCAGCTTGCCCGATTCCATTTGCTTTTGCGTTTTGCTATCTGCCCACCAGTGCCGCACGCTTTCTAGCGTCAGGTAGGGGCAAATCGCAGTTGCGCCATAGCCGAGCAGGCAAGCGTAGTGGTGAGTGCTCCAGCACTGGGCGGTATCGACAATCAGCGATGTCTGCATCCGCAGCCCATGCGCAATCAAAAAGTGGTGAACGGCCCCGACCGCAACCAACGGGGGAATATAGGTTTGCTGGTCAGAAAGGGTGGCCAGATTGCCTGCGGGGCTGAGGCGATCGCTCAAAATCAAAATCTGGTTGCCTGCTCTGACGGCTTCTGCGGCGCGATCGCACAATGCCTGTACAGCCGCACCCAAGCCAGTCGGGCCAGCCTCAACCGCAAACAGCGTTGACAAATCCGCCGTCGGAAAGTCTGACTCGCGAATCATCTCCATTTCTGTGTCGTTAATCACGGGCGACTCTAGCTTCAGCAGCCGCGCCTGCTCGGGATGCTCTTCTAGCAAATTGCCCTGTGCCCCTAGCTGCGTAGACAGCGACATCACCAATCGCTCTCGCAGCGGGTCAATGGGCGGATTCGTCACCTGGGCAAAGCGCTGCTTGAAATAGTCGTACAGCAAGTGCGGCTTGTCAGAAAGCACGGCCAGCGGCGTGTCATTTCCCATACAAAACGTCGGCTCTTTTGCCTGGGCGGCCATGTCTTGAATCACCATATCCACATCTTCAGCAGTAAAGCCAAAGGCAGTTTGCTGGGTGAGTAGGGTTTGATGATCCAACCAGGTGTGTTCGCTAAAAAGCTGAGGCGAAATTTCTTGGCGACGATCTTTTAGCCATTGACCATAAGGCTGAGCGCTGGCAATCCGCTGCTTTATTTCCCAGTTGTGTAAAATCTCATGGCCTTCTTCAAAATTCACGGCCAGCATTTGACCGGGGCCAAGCCTACCTTTTTCGACAATGTCTTCAACCGGCACATTCACCACGCCCGCCTCAGAAGAGACAATCACATAGCCGTCTTTAGTCACCACATAGCGGGCCGGGCGCAAACCATTCCGGTCTAGCGTCGCGCCTACCTGCTTGCCATCGCAAAACACCACCAGGGCAGGGCCATCCCAGGGCTCTTGAATGCTGCTGTAATATTCGTAATAGTCAACAATTTCGGGATAGTCGGCGAGTTCGGGCTGGTTGTGATAAGCCTCGGGCACCATCATCGTTAGGGCTTGGGCAGGCGATCGCCCTGTCCTGACTAACAGCTCCATGACATTGTCTAAGTTGGCCGAGTCGCTATTCTTCATATCCACGACTGGCTTAATCAAGCTCAAATCATCACCCCAAATCGGATGCTCCAAATTTGCCTGCCGGGCCGTCATCCAGTTGATATTGCCAATCAGCGTATTAATTTCGCCATTGTGCCCTAGCAGTCTCATTGGGTGCGCCAAACGCCACTTTGGCAGGGTGTTGGTGCTAAAGCGGCGGTGATAGACGGCAAAGGCACTTTCGTAAGCAGGGTTTTGCAAGTCCTTATAGAAGAGGCCGAGCACTGCCGACTTCACCATTCCCTTGTACACAATCGTACGGGTCGAGAACGAGCAAACGTAGGCTTCGTTGAGCTGCGGATTATCGGATTCTTTGGCAAGCTGGGTGCGTGACTGCTCGAAGCGGCGACGGGCTAAATAGAGCGATCGCTCCAATTCATCCCCTTCAGTATTTTCAGATGTTACAAATGCCTGTGCTATCTGCGGCTGAAACTTTAAAGCCAACTCTCCCAAGGTCTCTGGGGCCACAGGCACTGCTCGCCAGCCAAGAAAGCTTAGCCCGGTGGCACTCACCGCCTTTTCAAACAGCTCGCGGGCGGTGTTAGCATCTGCTTCTGACTGTGGCAAAAATATCATTGCCACACCCGTTTTACCCGGCGTGAGCGGCTTTTGAGCCTCGTCAGCCCAGGTTTGCAGCAGTCCCCAAGGAATCGCCGTCATAATGCCCGCGCCATCGCCCGATTCTTGGTCGGCGCAGCAGCCGCCGCGATGCTCCATACAGGTCAACGCGCTCAGGGTATCGGCAACCAGGCGGTGAGTGGCGCGGCCTTGCTGGTCGGCAATAAACCCGACTCCACAGGCATCTCGTTCTTCGACCAGCCAACTGGGGCCAAGATCCTCTAATACATCTGTCTGAAAAGTCGTTGGGTTAAGAATCACGCGCGTTTCACCTAAGTCTTCTTAAAAAGATTATAGAGAAATATTAAGGGATAGTGAGGCGCGAGGGTGTCCTTTTTTCAAGGCCCTGTTTGTATGCGATCGCATAACCCTTGCCCTCAAAGCCTTTCATATAGCCTTGTAAACCCTGTCCCTGGGCCAATTCACTAGGCGATCGCGTAACGCTTGTATGAAGCTGGCTCGGTATTTTCACGGCATCGTCATGCTGCTCAACACAATAGTATTGCTACTGACCAAACCGCACCCTTAAGATGACAGCTAGCGGCTAAAAGCATCTGAACATGCGGCTCACTATTATATTCACCCACCCCTTCAGACAATAAAATCACTGTCAGGCTGTAGCTGCGATCAACTAGCGTCAACCCGTAAAGTCTAGATACGTTTTACCCCCTTTCTCCGTAGAGCCCCTTTCTCCGTAGAGCCCCTTTCTCTGTAGGGAAGAATGAAGGCGGTTACTCTGCTTCTCGATCCTCGTTTTTACTATTGAAGGTTCAGCACCCTTGGCTTACCCACGTCGAAAATCAACACAGTCGCGCCATCGTCGTCGGCAGGCTCTTTCGGCCCAGTCATCGGGCCAGTCATCGACCCAGTCATCGACCCAGTCATCGGGCCGGTCATTAGCAGATTACTCATCGAGCCAGCTCATCATCGGTCGAGTCGTCTCCTTAAGTATAATGACGGGCATCGGCTGGGCCATTGTCACTTCTTTGCCGATGCCAGCGGCGCTGCAATTCTGGGCTCGGCCCACCGCCTCCATACTCCCTAAAATCACCTTTTCTTCAGACGGCGCACAGACGGCCACTGTTTTGGTCGAGTCAACCTCACCGTCAGATGGCACAGCGGCTAATGCGGACTCGCTTCAGCCGTTTCAGCTTCAGCCTTTCCAACCCGAGGCTCAAGCTAGCGATATTGTGGAACTTTCAGGCGATCGCATCCAGCTCAACGGCTACAGCCTGCCCGGCTCGTGGCAGCAAAAAAATGGCCGCCTCGGCATTGCTAGCGCCAGTCTGACCAATTTGGTTGGGGTAGAACTGCTCAGCTCGACCGATCCGGCTCAGCAGCCCATTCGCTGGTTCCCTACCAGTCAAGATGGCGTGCTAACGCTCCCGACCTGGTGGGATGCCACCAATCGCTACATAGATATTTCAGATTTAGCTTTTCGGGCGGGCTGGACGGGGCAGGTGGCAGGCAATACGCTCCGGCTGACGATGCCACCCGCTCAAGTCAAGGGCATTCGTCAGGGTAAGCAAATCTGGGGCGATCGCCTGGTCATCGATCTTGACAAGCCTGCTACCTGGCAAATGGAAGCTGCCGACACTTACACCATTACGGTTGCGGGTGCCATCCCGCCAGAAATGGCCAGAGCCTTCAGAGCCGCACCGGGTAACCTCATCACCCAGCTTGATGTCGCCCCTCTTAGCGGTAAAACCGTCATCAAAATCAAGACAAAAGGCGGCGCGAGTCCGCAAATATGGTCGTCAGGAAATCCCGCCAAAGTTGTCATCGATATTCGCAATGACGCGATGGTCGAGCGAGACGTGGTCTGGGCGCCGGGCCTACGCTGGCGACAGCAGTATATCAGCCTTGGGGCTAACCGCTTTCCGGTGTATATGTTTGTCGTCAAGCCTAACGCCTCTACCCTGGCATTGCGGCCTATCAATACCAATCCCAGCAGCGCCATTGGCATTGCGCCTATTTTGGCGACCGCCCAGAGTCAGCGAGCCACGGCGGCTGTAAATGCAGGGTTTTTTAATCGAAACAATCAACTGCCGCTGGGGGCCGTCCGCCGCGATGGACAATGGATCTCTGGCCCTATTTTAGGCCGTGGGGCCATGGCCTGGAACGAGCAAGGCGATCTGATTATGGATCGCCTTGCCCTCTCGGAAGTGATTACGACGACTGCCGGGCAGTCTTACCCGGTGTTGGCTATTAACAGCGGCTATGTGCAAGCGGGCATAGGACGCTATACATCAGGATGGGGCGCTACCTATACGCCGATTGTAGATAACGAAGTTGTGGTGACGGTGCGCAACGATGCAGTGGCGGCTAAGCAGACCATGGGTAAAGCCGGTAGCGGCAGCCTGCCGATTCCTGCCGATGGCTATCTATTAACTTTTCGCAGCAATAGCGGTGCAGCAGGTAGCTTTGCGCAAGGCGCGATCGTCAATCTTTCTAGCCAGAGTCAGCCTTCCGCGTTTGATCAGTACCCGAATGTAGTGGGGGGTGGGCCTTTGTTGATACGCGATCGCAAAGTTGTCCTCGACCCCCGACTAGAAGGTTTCAGCACTAACTTCATTCAAGGCTCAGCCCCACGCACCGCCGTCGGCAAAACGGCAGATGGTACCTGGATTATTGCCACCCTGCATGACCGAGTTGGCGGCAGCGGCCCCAACCTCACCGAGACGGCTCAAATTATGCAGCAGCTCGGCGCTGTCGATGCGCTAAACCTGGATGGCGGCAGCTCTTCTAGCCTATATTTGGGCGGTCAACTGCTCAACCGTCAGCCTCGCACCGCCGCCCGCGTGAACAATGGCATTGGGCTATTTGTTCTGGGTCAAGAATAGTGCTCAAGAAATAGGTGCTCAAGAAATTAGGTGCTCAAGAAATAGGCACTCCAGCATAGCTGGGAACAATCTATAGGCTTTAACTTTGGCTAACATGCATGAAGACTTGATAGAGAACACCGTCAATCAAGTCTTTGTCTGTACAGACCAGGGAAGGGGACTGTTAGAATCAACCAGCCTTGAAATGCCATCTTCCGCAACCCTCTAGAGGAGACTACCACCATGGTTCAAACTCAAGAACTCACGCAGACCGCTCAGTCACTAGAATCCAGCAGCTTTGAAGGCGTCGCCGCTACCGAACTGCGACCCTGGGGATCTTTTACCGTGCTCGAAGAAGGCACCGGCTACAAAATTAAGCGCATTGAGGTCAAGCCCGGCCACCGCCTCAGCTTGCAAATGCACCACCACCGCAGCGAGCACTGGATCGTCGTGTCGGGTACTGCCAAAGTTACCTGCGGCGACACCGAAGTCATGCTATGCACCAACCAATCTACCTACGTGCCCCCCTGCACTACCCACCGCCTGGAAAATTCAGGCGTCATCCCCCTCATTCTGATTGAGGTTCAAAACGGCGAGTACCTGGGTGAAGACGACATCACCCGCTACCAAGATGACTACGCCCGCAAATCGGATAGATAACATCTTTACTCAATAAGCGATCATCGAAAAAATTAATGAGAGCGCTGGGAACAGGGCTCTCATTTTTCATGGTCAGCATTCTTACAGTCAGCAAACAGCCAGCAAACGTGATGACTTCAATTGGCTGGTAACCGTACAATAAGCCTTGCTGCATAGTTCAGCTTTTTCTATTTCAACCGGTGATCGCATGATTCAGCTTACGCCTGCTGCCTGCCAAGAAATCAATCGACTGCGGCAACGGCAAAATCAGCCAAATGCTTTGTGCCGACTAGACTTACAGCCTAGCGGCTGCGCTCAATGGTCTTATGCGATGAAGCTAGAGACTGCTTGTACAGAAGCCGACGATGTCTATGCTTTTCAGGGGAATATTGGCGAGATTTCGCTAGTCGTACGGCGTGAACATTTACAGTACATGGGCGATCTCAGCATTGACTTTTCAGAAGATCTGATGGGCGGTGCCTTCCGATTTGATAATCCGTTGTCTACTGAAAGCTGCCGCTGTGGGTATGCCTTCGCGATCGCCGCCCCTCAAATTTAGCCAAGGGCCGAACCAAGGGCCGAACAAAAACATGATTGACAGGGTGAAAATATTCTTGGTACTATCAGATCTCATCAAAACTCATTCTGCCGAGTAATGTCTGCGGACTAACCTATCCCCACCTTATGCCTACGATTCAACAGCTCATCCGCACTGAGCGCAGCAAAGCAACCAAGAAGACGAAATCGCCAGCTCTAAAAAGTTGTCCTCAGCGCCGTGGCGTATGCACCCGCGTGTACACCACCACACCCAAAAAACCCAACTCAGCCCTACGGAAGGTCGCCAGGGTTCGTTTAACCTCTGGATTTGAGGTCACTGCCTATATTCCGGGCATTGGTCATAACCTGCAAGAGCACTCGGTGGTGATGATTCGTGGCGGTCGCGTCAAAGATTTGCCTGGCGTGCGCTACCATATCATTCGCGGCACGCTAGATACTGCGGGTGTAAAAGATCGCCGTCAGGGCCGCTCTAAGTACGGCGCTAAAAAGCCAAAGGGATAAGATTGAAGATTGGCTGACATATTTTTTGGTGTGACCTAAGCTCGTTTGAGCGAGGCGAGTAATGCTGATACCCCTCGATGCCAAACGCCTTAGGATCGTTGCGGTTTACACCTTATTTTTTCAGTCACTCGCTAATTCAGTCACTACTTCAGTCACTACGATACAAGCAAGCGTCTCAAACCCTTCCACAACATTCGCAAAGGTATAAAGCCTCATGTCACGTCGATCAGCCGCCCAAAAGCGCACTGTCCCCCCAGATTCTGTATACAACAGCCGCTTGGTCAGTATGATGTCACGTCGCATCATGCTCAGCGGTAAAAAGTCCGTTGCCAATAAAATTCTTTACGGCGCGTTCAAAATCGTCGAAGAGCGCACTGGTAGCGAACCGCTAGAAGTTTTTGAACAAGCAGTACGCAATACCACGCCTCTGGTAGAAGTTAAGGCCCGCCGAGTGGGTGGAGCCACCTATCAGGTTCCTATGGAAGTTCGCTCCGAGCGAGGCACAGCACTTTCTTTACGCTGGCTCACTCAGTTTTCTCGTTCCCGTGGCGGTCGCACCATGGCGATGAAGCTAGCTAACGAGCTAATTGATGCCTCTAACGAAACTGGCGGTGCGGTGCGCAAGCGTGAAGAAACTCACCGTATGGCCGAAGCTAATAAAGCCTTCGCCCACTACCGTTATTAGTACGATCGTTATTGGTACGATAACTGGCAGAACTTTTAGTACCTGTAGGGGCTTAGCAGAGATGTGTTTAGCATTGCTGAGTCCCTAGACTGCATTGCGCGATCGCAAAAAAGTGCTAGTTCACACAAATCTGGGTAATTTCCCCCAGGAATTTTTATAATGGTTTTGCTGTAGATATTTTTATCTCTACGGCCAACTGAAAGGAGGTCGCTGTGGCCCGTAATACTCCCATAGAAAAAGTTAGAAATATCGGGATTGCCGCACATATTGATGCCGGTAAAACCACGACAACTGAGCGCATTCTGTTTTACTCAGGCGTCGTTCATAAAATCGGTGAAGTTCATGACGGTAACGCGGTTACTGACTGGATGGAGCAGGAAAAAGAACGGGGCATTACGATTACGGCTGCGGCAATTTCGACTACCTGGCGCGACCATCAAATCAACATCATCGACACCCCAGGTCACGTAGATTTCACCATTGAAGTTGAGCGCTCTATGCGTGTGCTCGACGGTGTCGTTGCCGTTTTTTGCTCGGTGGGTGGCGTTCAGCCACAGTCAGAAACCGTGTGGCGGCAGGCAGATCGCTATAAGGTGCCCCGGATTGCTTTTGTCAATAAAATGGACAGAACGGGCGCAAACTTCTTTAAGGTCTACGAGCAGGTTAAAGATCGGTTGCGGGCCAAAGCTGTGCCCCTGCAAATTCCGATTGGCGCTGAGGATAAGTTCCAGGGCGTGATTGATCTCGTCGAGATGAAGGCGCATATTTACAATAACGATCTAGGTACCGATATTCAGATCGCCGACATTCCTGAAGGTATGCAGGCAAAAGCAGAAGAATATCGCACCATTCTACTGGAGGCGGTGTCTGAAGCTGACGACGTGATGATGGAGCGCTATCTCGAAGGCGAAGAAATCTCGTCTGAATCGCTGATGGCGGGCGTTCGTAAGGCGACCATTCACGACAAAATGGTGCCTATGCTGTGCGGTTCAGCTTTCAAAAATAAGGGCGTACAGCTTTTATTGGATGCTGTGGTGGACTATTTGCCTTCGCCACCAGAAGTGCCTGCAATCCAAGGAATCTTGCCCGATGGAGAGACCGGGACGCGGCCTGCCAGTGACGACGCCCCAGCAGCGGCGCTGGCCTTCAAAATCATGGCCGATCCCTATGGCCGACTTACCTTTATTCGGGTGTATTCGGGCGTGCTTACAAAGGGGAGCTACGTTTACAACGCCACGAAGGATAAAAAAGAGAGAATCTCACGGCTGATTATTCTTAAGGCAGATGATCGCATTGAGGTAGATGAAATGCGAGCGGGCGATTTGGGTGCTGCTTTAGGCTTTAAAGATACCTTTACCGGCGATACGATTTGCGATCCCAAAGCGCCGATCGTATTGGAATCGCTCTATATTCCAGAGCCTGTGATTTCGGTCGCTGTAGAGCCCAGAACCAAACAGGACATGGAGAAGCTTTCCAAGGCGCTTCAGTCTTTATCTGAAGAGGATCCTACTTTTAGAGTCAGCATTGATCCAGAAACGAATCAGACCGTAATTGCCGGGATGGGCGAGCTTCACCTGGATATTCTGGTTAACCGGATGTTGCGAGAGTTCAAGGTAGAAGCAAACATTGGCGCACCGCAGGTAGCTTATCGGGAGACGATTATGAAGCCTGCTAAAGCGGAAGGCAAGTTTATTCGTCAAAGTGGTGGCAAGGGTCAATTTGGCCATGTTGTGATCGACATGGAGCCTGGCGAGCAAGGGGCTGGCTTTGAATTCATTAACAAGATTGTGGGAGGATCTATTCCAAAAGAATTTATTGGCCCGGCAGAGCAGGGCATGAAAGAAGCTTGCGAATCTGGTATTCTAGCCGGATATCCATTAATTGATGTTAAGGTCACTTTGTTGGATGGTTCTTATCACGACGTTGACTCCTCGGAGATGGCATTCAAAATTGCTGGCTCTATGGCAGTCAAAGAGGCAGTGATGAAGGCTTCTCCGGTTCTTTTGGAACCCATGATGAAGGTCGAAGTGGAAGCTCCAGAAGATTTCCTCGGAGATGTGATGGGAGATCTCAACTCTCGTCGCGGTCAGATTGAGGGGATGGGGTCAGAAGATGGCGTCACAAAGGTTACCGCTCAGGTACCTTTGGCTGAGATGTTTGGTTACGCAACCGACATTCGCTCCAAGACCCAGGGAAGGGGCTCCTTCTCAATGGAGTTCAGCCAGTACGAGGAAGTTCCGCGTAATGTGGCTGAGGCGATTATCGCCAGAAACAAAGGGAACGCATAGTTAGTTTTAGGAACACAAAAGAAAAATTCATGGCACGCGCAAAATTTGAAAGAAGCAAACCCCACGTTAACATCGGCACAATTGGCCACGTTGACCACGGTAAAACGACGCTGACGGCTGCTATCACAATGACGCTGGCAGCCGGTGGCGGTGGTAAAGCTCAGCGCTACGACGAAATCGACGCTGCGCCTGAGGAAAAAGCTCGCGGTATTACGATCAATACGGCTCACGTAGAGTACGAAACGGAAGCTCGTCACTACGCTCACGTTGATTGCCCCGGCCACGCTGACTATGTGAAGAATATGATCACAGGCGCAGCTCAAATGGACGGCGCAATTTTGGTGGTGTCTGCGGCTGATGGCCCTATGCCTCAAACCCGCGAGCACATTCTGCTAGCGGGTCAGGTTGGCGTACCCAACATCGTTGTGTTCATGAACAAGCAAGATCAGGTAGATGACGAAGAATTGCTTGAGCTAGTTGAGCTAGAGATTCGCGAACTGCTCAGCTCCTACGACTTCCCTGGTGATGACATTCCGGTGACTGCTGGTTCTGCGCTTAAGGCCGTTGAGAAGCTGGTTGCTGATCCTGCAACTGCTCGCGGGGCTGACGAGTGGGTGGATAAAATCCATGCGCTAATGGATGAGGTGGATGCTTACATTCCGACGCCTGAGCGTGAAGTGGATAAGCCCTTCTTGATGGCGGTCGAGGACGTATTTTCGATTACTGGTCGTGGTACGGTTGCGACTGGCCGGATTGAGCGTGGCGTCGTCAAAGTGGGTGAAACGGTTGAGCTTGTTGGTATTCGTGACACTCGCAGCACTACGGTGACGGGTGTAGAGATGTTCCAGAAGACTCTGGACTCTGGTATGGCTGGTGACAACGTGGGCGTACTGCTTCGCGGTCTTCAAAAAGAAGACATTGAGCGCGGTATGGTACTTGCTAAGCCAAAGAGCATTACCCCTCATACTGAGTTCGAGTCTGAAGTATATGTGTTGAACAAAGAAGAAGGTGGCCGTCATACGCCGTTTTTCCCTGGCTATAAGCCTCAGTTCTACGTGCGTACTACTGACGTAACGGGTTCCATTGAGAGCTTTACGGCTGATGATGGCAGTGCGGCTGAGATGGTGATGCCGGGCGATCGCATCAAAATGAACGTGAAGCTAATCAACCCGATCGCAATTGAGCAAGGCATGCGCTTTGCCATTCGTGAAGGTGGCCGTACGGTAGGTGCGGGCGTTGTTTCTAAAATCACCAAGTAAGAAGTCGTAAATCTACGACATCCTGTAGGGGCTATAGCCTTCGGCTGGGCAAATGCTTAAGAGCAGCGCTATGCCCCTACACAGCTTTGGCTTAGGGCCGAAAACTTCGGCCTGCTGAGCCATGTCAAATTGAACCTAGAAAACTAAACATTTGCGCACAAAAGCGCTGAATATCCATGGCCGCTACTATTCAACAGCAAAAGATCCGCATTCGCCTCAAGGCTTTTGACCGCCGCTTGCTGGACACTTCTTGCGAAAAAATTGTCGATACCGCTAACCGTACAAACGCTACCGCCGTTGGCCCGATTCCACTACCGACTAAGCGCAAAATCTATTGTGTACTCAGGTCGCCCCACGTAGATAAAGACTCCCGCGAGCACTTTGAGACCCGCACGCATCGTCGCATCATCGATATCTACCAGCCTTCCTCCAAAACCATCGATGCCTTGATGAAACTAGATCTGCCCGCAGGCGTAGACATCGAAGTCAAGCTCTAAAAAATCATCCGAAAGCAAGCGATACCTTGCGAGGGCGTACAGTCATACGCCCTTTTGTCATTAAAATACGCTGCTTGAACGCTCCCTATAGCAAGCAATAGAAGCCTTGAGTTAGAATGAAGGCAGCACATGCGCCCCGATCGTTGGGCCTGATGCCTTGGCCTTATCTTGCACACAATGGACTTTTCCTCCTCAGTAGCCGTTCGCGAACTGCCGCTTTTTCCTTTGCCTGAGCTAGTTTTATTTCCCGGTCGTCGGCTCCCGCTCCACATCTTCGAGCTGCGCTATCGGATGCTGATGAATACGATTCTTCAGGGCGATCGCCGCTTTGGCGTGCTGATGATCGATCCCGTCTCAGGAGAAATTGCCAAGGTGGGCTGCTGCGCTGAGGTGATTCATTACCAGCGAATGCCCGACGATCGCATGAAGATCATGACATTGGGCCAGCAGCGTTTTCGAGTGCTGGACTATGTCAGAGAGACGCCATACCGAGTGGGCTTAGTGGAATGGATTGAAGATGAACCGGTTGAAGAAAGTTTGGAGCCTTTAGCCGCAAATGTGAGCCGGTTACTAAAAGATGTCGTCCGGCTGTCGGCTAAACTCACCAGTCAAGATATTGACTTTCCCGAAAATATTCCCGATCTACCATTAGAGCTTTCTTACTGGGTGGCCAGCACTCTTTACGGCGTCTCTCTAGAGCAGCAGTCGCTGTTAGAAATGCAAAATACGCTCAGTCGCCTAGAGCGCGAAGCCGAAATATTGACCTCTACTCGAAACAATCTGGCGGCTCGCACTGCTCTGAAAGATATTTTGGAGTAAAAGGCGTCAGTCGAGGTATTTGAGAGCGGGCCTATCTATCTAAGTCAAAGTATTTCTTCGATGGCGGTTAAGTCGTAGCTGCCAAAAATTTTGAGCGCGGCCGTGTGCGTTTCTAGAAGTTCTAACGCTATCTGCATGGTGCGATCGCTAGCGCTAGCTTCAACATCTAAAAAGTAAACATAGTCGCCGAGCAGCCGCTTGGTTGGGCGAGATTCAATGCGGCTGAGGTTGATGTTCAAGACGGCAAATATTTGCAGCGGCTTGAGTAAAACGCCGGGCTCATTAGAGGGCAAACTGAAGGCCAAAGACGTATATTGACCTCTGATGGCAGGCTGCTTTCCCAGCACCCAAAAGCGAGTATAGTTGTCAGCAAAGTCGTTGATTGGATGGGCCAGAATCGGCAAGTCGTATACTTTGGCTCCCCAGCTTGAGGCGATCGCGCCCGCCGTAGCATCAGTTTTAATCCGGGGTAAAGGCTCTGACGTAGAGTTTGTCGAGATTAGTTTAACTTTCGGTAAATTAGCCCCTAGCCAGTTGCTACATTGAGCGAGCGCTTGCGGATGAGAATAGACCGTTTGAATAGCACCCACCTCATTTGCTGTAGAAATTAACGCATGTTGCACAGGCAGCGTAAAGGACTGCTGTATTTGCAGGCTTTCAATATTCCACAGGGTATCGAGGGTGATAGTGACGCCGCCGCCAATAGAATTTTCGATAGGAACCACGCAAAAGCGAGTTTCGCCTTGCTCTGTTGCATGAATAGCTTGGGCAATCGTGGGGTATGCCTGAAGTTGAGTAGCTTCAGTGGTATAGCTCTCGGCGTAGGTGGCCGCTGCAAACTCTGAGAAAGTACCTTTTGGCCCAAGATGTGCGATAGAAACCGTCATGTAGAAGGATGTGA
This sequence comes from Phormidesmis sp., assembly GCA_049791095.1. Lineage (GTDB taxonomy): Bacteria > Cyanobacteriota > Cyanobacteriia > Phormidesmidales > Phormidesmidaceae > Phormidesmis. The sequence continues at coordinate 87,801 of JBAQZP010000133.1, read as the reverse complement.
CCAAAGCTATAGAGTGCTAGGGTTAGTCTATACGGTTTTTATTCCTTTTCACATTCAGTTATGGTTCGCTTTAGCGCTGCTCAGTCGGTCGAGATTTCGGTGCCGCAGCAACCGCTGTCTATTGAAGACTACCTCAGCGAAGTTGACCGGCTAGTGTACGCTTTAGTCAATCAGGATCAAGCAGAAAAACTGACCCCAAACTTATTTCGAGTAAAAGTGCGGCCAATCCGTTTTATTGGGCTATCGTTACAGCCTGTCTGCGATATAGAAGTTTGGTTAGAAGGTAAAACGGTTCGCCTGAAATCTGACCATTGCCATTTGGAAGGCTATGAGTCGTTTAATCAAAAGTTTTCGCTAAATTTGCAGGGCTACTTGGTAACCCAAACTACCGCAAAAGGCAAAAGGCTGCGTGGCCAAGCAAATTTGCAGGTTGGCGTCGATTTACCTCAGGCGATGCGGCTGACCCCAGGGCCATTGATAGAACGTACAGGGAACGGTATCCTCAACGGCATTTTAATTACGCTGAAGCAGCGCTTGATGCGTCAGCTCATCTATGACTATCGAACCTGGGCTACGACCTCTGTCCCTCCTAGAATGTCGAGCCTGCCTTAGTCTTGTATTTGACAGCTACTGACAGCTACGAAAAGATTGCCGATGCTGTGCGCAGATACCTAAGCTGGCAATCCCAGCGAGATGCCGGGCGCTGCCATACCCTTTGTTGGCAGCCAGGTCGTAACCCGGATAGCGACGACTTAGACGAATAATTAGCTCATCTCGCCAGACTTTTGCAACGATGCTAGCAGCGGCGATCGCAAGCTCACTTTGATCGCCCTTGATCACTGCTTTTTGTGGAATACCTAACCCTGGAACCGTTTGATTGCCATCTATCAAGCACCTGTCAGGTAAAGGAGATAGCCGCAGTGCCGCCCGGCGCATCGCTAACAAAGACGCCTGTAAAATATTGATACGGTCTATTTCATGCACAGACGCCATACCTACAGAACAGTAAGCCTGGTCTTTTATCTGTAAAGAAAGGTACTGGCGTTTGGCTGGGGAGAGCTTTTTGCTGTCGGTGACACCGATTTGGGTCAAGGTTAAGGTCGCTTCAGTAGTTGGAATAATTACCGCCGCCGCTACAACAGGGCCAAACAAAGCGCCTCGACCAACCTCATCAACCCCCGCTACTTTGCTAACAAGTCTACTCACTGGCCGAAGATCGACGCCGCCGTCGGCGGCGAACGATTTTTTCTTCTTTCTCCGGTTCTTCTAGCGCGCGCTCGTTTTGCTCGGCCCCATCTCGATCGGCCTTGATCGTCGGCATTTCTACGACCTGTGGATCTTCTACCTCTGCCGATCCTTCGGCTGCTTCTGTCGCTAACTCCGCCTGATTCTTATCCTCAGTTGCTGCATCAGCTTTGGTCACCGGGCGGTTGCTATCACGTTTGCGCTTTCTAACGGGTATAGACTTGGCTGTTGGTTCTGCGTCGTCGGTGGTTTCAGCGCTTTCAATGCTCTCAGATTCCGTTTCTTCATCAAATTCTGGCGATTGCTCTGGCTCTGTGTGAGTGCGGGTGGTAATGACCTTTTTGTTAGCAATCGCCAGTTCTGCTGCCGCCTTCGCCGCCGCCATAAATTGCTCAGCTTCACCGGGCAAGACAACCGAAATTACCGCGTTTTGAGGATTCTCTACGACTTGCTCACTGTATACAATTGGCGAAATGCCCATCATGGCGTAAATACGCTGTTCCTCTTCAGGCATCTCTACCGCAATTATTTCTGGGGGTTCTTCTGACTTCCGACGACCGTTACGAGTACGCTTGCCCCGAGTAGAGATGTCTCCCTGAGTGCTATCAAGCGAGGCATCTAGTCTGTCCTCTGCTGAGCTTTCACTGGCTCTATCGGCAACTCTATCGGCCCTGTCTTGTCTGTCTCCAATGTCGGCTCTATCGGCCCTGTCTACCCTCCCGCGACGCTTGTTGATGCGCTCATCACTTTCGCGACTGTCTCGGCTGTTCGTAACCGGTGCGGGCGCTGATGAGCGCGCATTTCGCGATGATCCCTCAGAGCCGCGACGGCGACGGCGACGACCGCTACGGCCATTTTTGTCTTGATAGTTAGGATGATTGAGCAGATCTAGCGTCTGTAGCTCTGACTGTGAATCTAAGCTAGCCGTGATTGAACTGGTCGTGATCGGATTAGCCGTGGCTGGACTGGCCGTGACCGGGCGATCTTCTTTTGCTGATGGACGACTAGAGAAGCTTTGGGAGGGAGCGCTGTAGCCCTGCGATCGCCCAGACCCACTCGTTAGTGCCGCTGGTGGGGCATCTCCGGGTAGGTGAGCCAGATGACCTAACCCGCCGCAGGTAGGACAGGTTTGACCAAACAGCTCATAGATATTTTGTCCCTGTCGTTTGCGCGTCAGCTCTACTAGCCCTAGCTCAGAGAGCTGAGAAATCTGGGGCCGAGACTTATCAGAACGCAGAGAAGCGCCAAATTGCTCTAGCACCTGCATTTGATCGCGTCGCGACTCCATGTCGATAAAGTCAACGATAATCACGCCCGCAATGTTGCGAAGCTTTAGCTGCCGGGCAATTTCAACAGCGGCTTCGCAGTTAGTCCATAGCACCGTTTCGCGGGCTGTTGCCGAGCGGGTAAATGAGCCAGAGTTGACGTCAATGACGGTAAGCGCCTCGGTTGGCTCAATAATGACATATCCACCAGAGGGCAAGTCCACTCTGGGCTTGAGGGCTTCGCGAATCGCGGCGTTGACGCGAAAATACTCAAGAATAGGCGTAGATTCTGTGTGGTCGTCGATTAAAATCCCGGTGGGAATGCGACCATCGCTCCAGCCAGTGAGGTGTTGCTTGGTGCGTGCTAGCCCACTGGCCGTATCAGTCACGATGCGGTTGACATCATCGTTGTAGACGTCGCGCAGTACTTTTTGAATGAAGTCATCATCGCGGTTTAGCAGCGAAGGTGGCCGGGTTGCCATTGCCTCTTGCTGAATGGTTTCCCAGCGCTTTTGCAGCGCCTCTAAATCTTCAATGATGGCATCTTCAGAGACCCCTTCGGCTTCGGTTCTAATCAGCAGTCCCATGCCGGGTGGCTTGACCAGAATGCCCAAGGCCCGCAAGCGGTTTCGCTCGGTTTCGTTGCGAATTCGGCGAGATAGGTTAACGCCTTTGCCGTAGGGCATTAACACCAGATATCGACCGGGCAGTGTCACCTTTCCGGTCAGTCTGGGGCCTTTGTTTCCTGTAGGCTCCTTCATGATCTGTACCAGCACCTTCTGCTGGGGGGCCAGCAGTTCGGTAATAGAACTGGCCATACGCTTTAGCTTTAGCGGCCCCAAGTCAGAGACATGCATAAAGCCATTTTTATCGCTGTCGCCAATGTTGACGAAGCAGGCATCAATGCCGGGCAATATGTTTTCTACCTTGCCAAGGTAGATGTCTCCGACCTGATGGCTTCCGGTGGCAACAATGATCTCTTGAATTTGATCTTCTGAAAAAACAGCGGCAATTCGATGCTGCTCTGCAATAACAATCTGCTTTGGCATTCAATATTCCTCTGAAGCCCGCCAGTCAGTGCCTATGCTTTAAGGCTTCGCTGCTAACGGGTTCTTTGAGTCGTAAGTAAAAAGAAAAATTAAAGTTGTGAAAATTGATTTTTTTAAAAGCTCAAGCCTTTAAAAAATAGCTGAGTTGAACTGTCGGGTGATATTCCTATGGTTCAATGGCTGAAGGGCCGCGCTCAGGTAGAAGCTCTAGCGGATCTGCTTTATAAAAGCTGATGGGCCTGATGGATCGACCCGCTTTATAAAACAGTCTGAAGGTCACTGACCATGGACTGAAGACTATTAGCCCGGTTCAGGCTGCGGACGCGATCGCCTACCTTTTTTGAAATCAATCGTTGGCTGCTGACCGATACGCTGCTGACCGACACGCTGTTGACTGATACCCTATGTCAAAGGTTTAACGAGTCAAAGACCTAACGAGTCGAAGGATTAACGCACCTTATATTGCAGCTTCCGTGGCTGTATTATAGCGCCACGGGTGATTTTGTCTACTTTGGCTACAGAAAAATTTAACGGGCAGTGGCTACTCTATGTCTAAGTAGCCACTGCTCACTACCTTTAGCAGGCCGTCTTAAGAGGCTTAAGACGCAGAGGCAGTCGAAAGAGAGCGCTTTCGTCTACCGTTGCTATTAGCACTGCCGTTGAGTTGAGGGTCACCTGCGCCCTCTTTTGCCGAAGCGGCATTAGTCGCTTTTGCCTCATCGATATGCTGCAGCATCAGGACAGTGACGGGGTACTGCTTGGGTAGCTCGCGGCGAACGAACCGACGCATGTCTTCTTCTAATCGTGATTGTAATCCGTCCCAATTAACCGCTGTGCTATTGGCCTCGGCGACTTCCTTCCAGCGCTCTCTTAGCGACTTTTTCACAACCTGAATGATGCCACTCTCCCACTGCTTTTGCGACTTGACAGTGACGACACCTCTGAGGTTCACAGCCGGTTCACCAAGCAGTTCACCTTTATGATTAGCCGTTGCCGATACGGTGATGATGCCGTCTTCAGCTAGCTGCTGACGTTCTTTGAGGACATTGCGCTCGACGATGCCTGTCCGAGAAGAATCGACCAGCTCGATGCCTGCGGTAACTTTGCCATCTACCTTCATGCTGTCAGCGCTGAGCTTAATCACATCGCCATTGTTGACGATGGCAATATTGTCCTTTTCGACGCCTAGCTGCTGCGCCATCTCAGCATGTTTGACCAGCATTCTGTGCTCGCCATGAACCGGAATAAAGAACTTAGGCCGCGTGAGCGCCAGCATCAGCTTGTGGTCTTCTTGGTAGCCGTGACCAGAAACATGCAAGCCTTTATCTTTGCCATAAATGACCTGAGCACCTTGCTGCATCAGCTTGTCGATGGTGTTGACTACGCTGATGGTGTTGCCTGGAATCGGGTTAGACGAAAAAATGACGGTATCGCCCGTTTGGATTCTGATCTGGCGGTGCGAGCGGTTGGCAATGCGGGTGAGCGCGGCCATGGGCTCGCCCTGTGAACCGGTGGTGAGGATCATGGCCTTTTCGTCAGGGCATTGCTTCAACATGTTAAGTGGCTTAAACAGGCTGTCTGGCGCACTGATGTAGCCCAGATTGCGGGCATGGGAGATGACGTTGAGCATGGAGCGTCCGACGACGAAGACATCGCGTTTGTGCTTTTGAGCTAGCTCTAGCAACATGCTGACTCGATGTACGGAGGAGGCGAAGGTGGTAACAAACAGGCGGCCTTTGGCGTTGTTGAATTCTCTATCCAGGTTGGGAAATACAGCGCGCTCAGATGGCGTATTTCCTGGAATTTCTGCGTTGGTGGAGTCGCTGATCAGACATAGGACGCCTTTCTCACCATATTCGGCAATCTTTTGGAAGTCGAAAAATTCGCCGTCTACAGGGGTGTGATCGACCTTAAAGTCGCCGCTGTGAATGACCGTGCCTACAGGGGTCTGAAGCGCCATGGTAAAGCTGTCTGCCATGGAGTGCGTGTTGCGGATGTACTGCGCTGTGAAGTGCTTGCCGAATTGCACGGTGTCGCGAGGGCCGACGGTGTGAATTTTGGTGCGATCGCTCACCCCAGCTTCTTCGAGCTTGCCCTGCAGCAGCGCCATCGCCAGTCTAGGGCCGTGGATCACCGGAATGTCAAACTGCTTCAGGTGAAAGGCAATGCCCCCAATGTGGTCTTCGTGACCGTGGGTGACGATCATGCCTTTGATTTTGTGCTGATTTTCCTTGAGATAAGTGATGTCAGGCAGCACGATGTTGACCCCATGCATCCCTTCAGTGGGGAAGGAAAGCCCAGCATCTAAAAGCACGATCTCGTCGTCGTACTCAAACACGCAGGTGTTTTTCCCAATTTCATGTAGTCCGCCCAAGGGAATAATCTTGAGCACTTTTTCTGGCTCGCCTTTGCTGCTCTTTCTGCTTTTGCTAGCGCTATCTTTACTGGGGCTGTTGCTGCCATTGCGACTATTGCCCTGACTGCTGTCGGTGTCACTGTTTTTGATAGGGGCTTTACTGCCGGTTCTGCTACTAACGGGTCTACTCATGTAGTTTCCTTAATTAAACGAATTGAATACTGAAAAACTGTTTTTGGAAAGCTTTGATTGATCGGACGAAATCTCTGTGTGAACTTTTGTGCTTGTATCGGCGCAAGCCTTCCTTAATAGAGAGTCCTTTTTGCCGCCAGAGGGTGCTATTGCGATTCTGATGGCGATCAAACCTTTGCGGATGTGGATATTTAGTTGTCTGCTGAAAGCTTGGCGGGTTCCTTACGGTTTCAAGGGCGATTGTCGAAGCGTGCTGTCAAGGAGGAGTGCGCTGTGCCAGAACGCCTTCGGGCCGGATATTGCTTAGCTCTGACATTCTCTGGATGCCGATATTTTCTGAGCTGAGGTCGGATGTGCGGCACTGATATTGTGTCTACCGGGTGTACCTAGCGGATGTGAGTTAACCAGATTAACTGTTGATTTAGCTTTATCGATTTAGCTTTGCAGATTTAGCTCTAGAGGTCTATCACTGTGACTTTATCTTGAAGGCAGGTTTTGGCGGCCAAATCCTATTTGAGGCTAACGGCCAGGGAGGCTTTTTCCTTGCAAAATATTTTTGTCTACAAAAGCCCTAGCTGAGCGAGTATTTCCTTCATATTCTGCCGTAGCTCTGGTGTGCTTTCGCACAGGGGTAATCGGCATCTGCCCACTGCCCACCCCTGTAACTCTAGCGCTACTTTGAGCGGGATGGGGCTTGTAATTGAAAATAGAGACTTGTACAAGGGAAACAGCTTATGGTGCAAAGCCGCTGCTTCACGGACTTTGCCTGTTTCAAAGGCACGAATCATTTGCTGAAGCAAGTCGCCTACTAGATGGCTAGCTACGCTGACTACGCCGACCGCACCCACAGAGAGCATTGGGAGGGTCAAGGAGTCATCTCCAGAATAGATTTCAAAGTCAGCCGGAGCGCGTCTGGCGATTTCGCTGACTTGATCAAGATTCCCACTTGCCTCCTTGATGGCGACGATATTGGGAATTTTTGATAATTCAATAGCGGTATCGGGCAGTAAATTACAGCTTGTACGCCCAGGCACATTGTAGAGCATGATTGGAAAATCTGGCACGGCTTGCGCGATCGCCTCAAAATGCCCTCGCAATCCAGACTGAGGCGGCTTGTTGTAATAAGGCACCACCTGCAGCGACCCATCCAACCCTAGCCTGTCAGCCTTTTGGGTGGCCTCAATCGCTTCCTGCGTACTGTTAGACCCCGTCCCCGCCAGCACTTTCGCTCTGCCATCAACCGCCTGCTTCACGGCTTTGAACAGCGCGTATTCTTCGTCCCAGGTCAGCGAGGGCGATTCACCCGTCGTGCCACAGACGACAACAGTATCTGTGCCACAGTCGGCCAAATGGCTAGCTAATTTTTCTGCCTCTGGGTAGTTGACTTCTCCAGACGGCAAAAAAGGGGTTGCCATCGCCGTCAGGACGCGGCCAAACCTGGGAGCCTGGCCAAAATCTGAGCTAGCAGGCATGTGAGGGGGGCTATCAGTCATACTCTACGCGGGATAAACATGCTGGATAAACGCGCGGGATAAACAAAAAGGGCTAGATGAAAGGGTCTAAGCAGCTACCGCTGATTTCAACCAACGTTTAGCAACCACGAGTTCTGCTATTTGAACGGCGTTAAGCGCTGCGCCCTTGCGAATTTGATCGCCACATAGCCATAGTTCCAGGCCAGAAGGGTGAGAAATATCCTGACGGATTCGACCGACTAAGACGTCATCTTGACCGCTGGCATCAATGGGCATCGGAAAATAATTTGCCTGCCAATCTTCTACCAGTTTCACCCCGTCTGCTTGCTGAATGGCCGCGCGGGCAGTGGCTAAGTCAAATGGCTGGTCGAACTCTATGTTCACGGCTTCTGAATGCGCCCTAAGAACCGGGACTCGGATGCAGGTTGCTGACACTCGCAAATCGGCTATGCCAAAGATTTTGCGGGTTTCATTCACCATTTTCATTTCTTCTTCGCAATAGCCCTGCTCATTAATCGGCGTGTTGTGCGGGAACAGGTTAAAGGCCAAGGGGTAGGGAAAGCTGTCTGTCGGCGGCGTTTTTCCATCTAGAATGGCCTGTGCCTGCTGTTTGACCTCTGCCATTGCTCTGGCACCCGCGCCACTAGCCGATTGGTAGGTGGCAACGACGACACGGCGAATGGGCTGAATTTGCTGCAAGGGCCACAGCGCCACGCTCATTAAAATGGTAGTGCAGTTAGGGTTGGCAATAATGCCTCGGTGGGCTTCAGCGGCTTTGGGATTTACTTCTGGGACGACGAGGGGTACGGTGGCGTCCATTCTGAAGGCGCTGGAGTTGTCAATCATCAGTGCGCCCGCCTCGACGATAGCTTTGGCCCACTTTTTGGAGGTGGAGCCCCCGGCTGAAGCAAGAACGATGTCTATGCCTTTAAAAGAACTTTCGCTGACGGCTTCGACGGCGATCGCGTTCCCTTTAAACTCAACTTCAGTACCTGCTGAGCGCGGCGATGCCAGCAACTTCAGCGACTTAACCGGAAAGTTACGGGCCGCGAGTAGCTGGAGTAGCTCGGTGCCAACTGCGCCAGTTGCACCCATGATGGCAACGTTATAAGAGTCAAGCAAGCCGAATATCCTCCTTACTATTGAAATTATCGAAGCTCAGTTTTTATGTCTTTTGTTAACACTATACATCTAAGCCTGCCGTGGCCACGAGTTGATGCGAAAAGGGGGTGGGAAGTTTATCGAGAATCAATATAATTCAGGTGTATGATAGCTAACTGCACATAGATAACCAGTTTCAGTAGAATTGTTTGCCCAGTAGTATTTGCATTATGAAAGTTACTCAGGAAAACCTGCCCAATAGCCAAGTTGGGTTGGAGATAGAAGTCCCCGCAGCAATGACAAAGCAGAGCTACGAAAAAGTGCTGCGGGACTACATGAAATCGGCTAATATTCCTGGGTTTCGCAAGGGTAAAGTACCTCGCCAAATTTTGATTCAGCGGATTGGCAAGCTCCAGCTAAAGGCGGCTGCCCTAGAAGACATGCTGCAAAAAGTGATTGAGCAAGCAGTTAAGCAAGAAGAGATCGAAACGCTTGGCAACTATCAGCTTCGCTCAGAATTTGAGAAGTTAATGGACGAGTACGAGCCCGGTCAGGCATTGACGCTGTCAGCGTCTGTAGATGTGCCGCCACGGGTATCACTGAACCGGTACAAAGACCTCTCTGTGAAAGCAGAAGAAATTAAGCCAGAGACAGAGAAGGTCGGCGAAACGTTAGAGAGCTACCGTGAAAACCTGGCTACGCTAGTGCCTGTAGAAGATAGAGTCGCGCAAGACGGAGATGTTGCCGTTGTAGATTTTGTCGGCAAAACAGTGAATGAGGCAGACGAGGTTGAAGAATTTGAAGGGGGCAGTGCTCAAGACTTCCAGGTCGAAATTAAGGAGGGGCGCTTTATTCCTGGCTTTGTCGAAGGCATTGTCGGGATGCAGCTAGCAGAAGAAAAAGAAGTAGAAGTCACCTTTCCCGAAGACTACCCTCAAGCTGAGCTGGCCGGTAAGCCTTCGATCTTCTCGATTACGCTGAAGGAACTGAAAGAAAAAGAGCTGCCTGAGTTAGATGACGACTTTGCAGAAGAAGTGAGCGAATTTGAAACCCTAGAAGAACTGCGTAAATCTTTAGAAGAACGCTACGAGAAAGAAGCCACTGCCGCCACCGATGCCAATGTTGAGCAAGCGCTACTGGATGAACTCGTCAAGCATATCGAAGCGGAAATTCCTGATACGTTGGTAAAACGTGAAGTAGACTTCATCGTGACGCAAACGGCAATGCAGTTGAGCCGTCAGGGGCTAGACCTGAGCAAGTTTTTGACCAAAGAACTGGTTGACAACATGCGCGAAAATGCCCGTCCAGAGGCGATTGAAAGGCTGCGCCGAACGTTAGCGCTCGGTGAAATTGCCAAGCAAGAATCAATTGTCGTTGAAGCTGCAGAGGTCGAGACGCGCACCGAAGAAATGATGGCTGAGGTAGAAGATCCGACTCAGGTAGATCCTGAGCGTCTGACTCAGGTGGTAAATGAAGATTTGTTGAAAGAAAAAATCTTGGCCTGGCTGAAGGAGAATTCGACGATTGAGCTGGTGCCTGTAGGTACGTTGACCCCCGCTGAAGCGCCGGATAAAGAAGGTTCTGAAGCTACTGGCTCTGCTGAAGTTGATGGTGAATCTGAAGCAGATGATAGCGAGGCGGAGGCCGTAGCGGTCGAAGTAGTCGCTGATGGCGAATAAGCTTTATTTCGACTTTTTATTCTGACCTTGGTGAGTAGACCATGAAGGAATGTCGAAAATAGAGTGATTCGCTACAGTGGTATCGCATCTTTACCGAATGCTTTTCAAGGGAATGCCCTTCAAGCTGAATGTCTTTAGAAGCGTTCGGGCTGAGATGCGGTACATTAAGCACGTATATAGGCAACTGCTTCAGTTTTATGGATACATCGAATCGCAGGCGTGAGCCATTGAATCCGCTTTCAAGTATTCCGCTCTCAAATGCACAGACGCCGCTTTGGACGCCTCCGCAAAATGTTGTGCCGATGGTGGTAGAGCAGTCTGGGCGGGGTGAACGTGCCTTTGACATTTATTCGAGGCTACTGCGTGAGCGGATCATCTTTTTGGGCACGCCCGTGATGGATGATGTGGCCGATTCAATTGTGGCGCAGCTTTTATTCTTAGATGCCGAAGATCCAGAAAAGGATGTGCAGCTTTATATCAACTCCCCTGGCGGTTCTGTGACGGCGGGAATGGCGATTTACGACACCATGCAGCAGATTCGTCCTGATGTGGTAACGATTTGTTTTGGCTTGGCTGCGAGTATGGGTGCGTTTTTGCTAGCGGGCGGTGCCAAAGGCAAGCGCATGTCACTGCCTAGTTCGCGAATTATGATTCACCAGCCGTCAGGCGGCGCACAGGGACAGTCTGCTGATATCGAAATTCAGGCGCGGGAGATTTTGTACCTGAAGAAGCGTTTGAATGAGATGCTAGCGACTCATACAGGGCAAGATTTAGAGCGGATAGAAGCGGATACTGAGCGGGACTTTTTCATGTCTGCTGACGAAGCGAAGACTTATGGCTTGATCGACCAGGTTGTGACCAGACAGATGCTCTCTGACACTAAGCTGACTGCGGTAGGGTAACGGATATATGTCTAAGTACGACTCTCATTTGAAGTGCTCTTTTTGCGGTAAGTCGCAAGAGCAGGTGCGCAAATTGATTGCGGGGCCAGGGGTCTATGTGTGCGATGAGTGCGTTGACCTGTGCAATGAGATTTTAGATGAGGAGTTGTTTGACTCTAATTCGTCGGTGGCTTCACCGGCACCTCGTCGTGAGCAAACGCCAGAGAGACGGCGCAAGTCCCCATCACGAATCTCGCTGAACCAAATTCCGAAACCGCGCGAAATTAAGGAATATTTGGATGAGCATGTGATTGGCCAAGACGAGGCTAAGAAAGTACTGTCTGTAGCGGTATACAACCATTACAAGCGCTTGAGCTTTGTGAGAAGCGAAGGCGAAGAGGCAGCGGATGATGATGATATTGAGCTGCAAAAGTCGAATATTTTGCTGATTGGCCCGACGGGCTGCGGCAAAACGCTGTTGGCCCAGACGCTGGCATCTATTTTGGAAGTGCCGTTTGCGGTGGCAGATGCGACGACGCTGACTGAGGCAGGATATGTCGGTGAAGATGTCGAGAATATTCTGCTGCGGCTGCTTCAGGTGGCAGATTTGGATGTAGAGGAAGCTCAGCGCGGCATTATTTATATCGATGAGATTGATAAGATTGCGCGCAAGAGTGAGAACCCTTCAATCACTCGTGATGTGTCGGGAGAGGGCGTGCAGCAGGCATTGTTAAAGATGTTGGAGGGGACAATTGCGAATGTGCCGCCTCAAGGGGGGCGCAAGCATCCTTACCAGGACTGTATTCAAATCGATACGCGCAATATTTTGTTTGTCTGTGGTGGGGCGTTTGTGGGTCTCGATAAGATTGTGGAGCAGCGCATTGGCAAAAAGTCGATGGGCTTTGTGCAGCCGGGGCAGATGATGAATGCCGAGGTGAATTCGATCCAGACGCTGAAGAACCTGGAGCCAGATGACATTGTGAAGTTTGGCATGATTCCTGAGTTTATTGGACGGATCCCGGCGATTTCGATTGTGGAGCCGCTGGATGAAAAGACGCTGGTTTCTATTCTGACGGAGCCCAAGAATGCGTTGGTGAAACAGTTTAAGAAGCTGATGCAGATGGATAATGTGGAGCTAGAGTTTCAGCCGGAGGCGATTAAGGCGATCGCGAAAGAAGCCTTCAATCGCAAAACTGGTGCCCGCGCCTTGCGCAGCATCATCGAAGAAATTATGCTGGACGTCATGTACGAATTGCCGTCTCGTGAAGATGTGAAGCACTGCGTGCTCACCCGCGAGATGGTCGAAAATCGCTCAACGGCTGAGCTGATTATGCATCCGTCTTCAATCCCCGAGCCTGAATCAGCCTAGTTTAAGCAAAGCGAGCGTTATGTCTTACGTCAGCGTCAATGGCGTCGATCATTATTACGAATGGATTTCTACGCAAGACCATCCTGGCGACTATTCCAAGCCCGTGATGGTCTTTTTGCATGGATGGGCGGGCTCGGCCCGATATTGGGAATCGACGGCTGAGGCGATTAAGGCTGACTATGATTGTTTGCTGTATGACATGCGAGGGTTTGGGCGATCGCACGCCCCTACCCCTTCAGCTATGGCCGCTGACCCTTCGCTCAGTTCTCTAGAAAGCTTCGCTGAAGATCTGCTAGCGCTGCTAGATGCCCTTGCGCTAAATCAGCCCATATACATGAACGCGCACTCTCTCGGTGGGACAGCCGCCCTCTACTTTCTAGATCGCTATCCAGAACGGGTAAAAAAAGCTATTTTGACCTGCAACGGTAGCTTTCCCTACCAAAAGCTAGCTTTCGAGCTGTTTTACTTTTTTGGCAGCGGCGTGGTGGCCTTTCGCCCCAAATGGCTCGGGAAAATTCCGTTTGCCCCGCAAATGTTCATGCAGCGTTTCCTCAAAGGGGCTATTCCTCTGAGCGAAAAAATAGCCTTCCTCAACGATTTTTTAATGGCTGATGGGCCAACTTCAGTGGGGACATTGAAAGCAGCGGTGAGCAAACATGCGACAGATGTGATGCCGGTTGCCTTTGCCAATTTGAAGGTGCCAACGCTGATGATTTCTGGAGCATACGACAAAATTACCCCTGCAAAGCTAGGGCGCGAAGCCGCTAATATGAGTGAGCAAATGCAATATGTGTTAATGCCCAACACCGCTCACTTTCCGATGTTGGAAGATGCCGAAAGCTATCTAAGCATTACACAAGCTTTTCTAGAAGGGGCTGAGATGCCTGTGAGCGCCTAATGCTTCAATCATTTAGCCCCGATTCCCAATCTTGAACATATCGGCTGTTATAAGCCACCCTTCGCCGTCTAGCCCGCTGATCTCGATCGCTCTGCTCTATAAAAGAGGGGGGTGCGTCTTCGGGTCTGAGCTGGCGGTTGATTTCATCCAATTGCTCTTGAACATCTCCCATGGCGTGGCCCACTTCACTCAACGCATCTCGCCGGGCGTTTTGCTCACTGAGTATCGTCACCAAGTATTGATTTAAGTCAATGCCCTCACGCTCAGCAGCAGCGGCTAGCTTACGGTGCAAGGTCTTCGATACGTTAACCTGTAACTGCCCGTTGTATTGGGTTTCCGTCGATGCTAGGTTTTCTTCTACCTGTACATTTCCCATATTATAAAGACCACGTGTAACGTTTGTAGTGTGCTCGCACAGGCTTAAAAGAATGCCGTATAGCCCCTGTTTAATGCCCATTTATACACAATTCTTTAGTTGATCTGCGCTGACTTTCTGGCTTGACTCTTTATTTAAAGACAAAATAAAGACAAAGGCGTTATCTGAAATATTGCTTAATCGAGTCCTAGCTCACGCTTGAGCCGTCCGATGGATTTCTCACCGATGTAATTTTCGCAGCGAATGATTTCAGGCGGACGAATAATATCGTTACGGGCGGCGAGCAGCGCTTCTTTGATTGCCGGATAGCTGGCAGTATCCAAAGCCACAATGGTTTGAGCGCTACGGACAACGGCACTGAGTTTTTGGGTGTCTTCGGTTTGAGCGGTCATAACCAAAATTTCGTCGCCGCGAAGGCTGTAGGAAAGCACTTCGGCAATACGGATGATGCCGCTGCTAAGGCTGACGAGCCCTAAACAGGTGTCTTTGGGTAGGTTTTTGAGCAGCTCGCGCTCTTTGGCATAGTCGTAAATGTCAATCGGGATGACGCGCACGGATTTGGGGGCTGCGATCGCCTCCGCCTCATTCACATAATACCGACTGGTTACAACAGTGCCCGATCGCGTCTGGGCCAACACCTGATCTAGCTCTTCTAACGGCACGAGCTGCACAGGAATCTTCAGCGCTTGCTCTAGCTCACGCACCATCAGCTCACCCGCGCCGTCTTCCCTTTGAATGGTGACCAGCACGCGGGCGCTACAGCGCAGCCGCCAGTCAACTTCTGTCATAAACAGCTCACGGGCCTGATGTAACGAGCATCCCTGCCGCAAAAGTTCATCTAGGCTGTTTTCTACCAGCTCTTGAGCTTTTGGAAACTTATCGAGCAGCGGTGAACCGGGCTTCACGATTTCTGTGGTGCCCTCAGCTCGTACATAGATGCCTGAACCGGGCATCGCCTCGACCACACCGGCTTCTTCTAACTGGCGGTATACCTTACTAATCGTGTTGCGGTGCAGGCCCGTTTGCATGGCGAGCTGCCGCGTACTGGGTAGGCGGTAGCCGGGCGGATATTGGCGCGAAGCTATAGCAAACCAAATTTGGTCATATAGCTGCGTAGACGCTGGTATTTCACTGTCTGTTTGAATATGGAACTGAACCACTGCTGCGTGCCTCCCGTGTGGCAAGGAGATCCTAACGTAGATTATTGCTATCTAGAGATTAGTCGGGAATCTGCCATTCGTGGCCGATGATTTGTTTTTTTAACCTTCTGCTCAATAATTCTTGACGATAGCAGTCCCGTTAAAAATCGCCAATAACCCGATATATTTGAAAGGCTAGACCTATATTGACTTTAGGAGACTTCTGAGTTGACCTTTTCAGCCGAAGATTTTGCAAAAGCCCTGGAGCAACAGGATTACCAGTTTGCCCCCGGCAGCGTGGTAACCGGTAAAGTGGAAACCCACGAAGGCGATGGTGCCTATGTCGATATCGGCGGGAAGTCGGCAGCTTTTCTACCGCTCAAGGAAGCTTCGTTAGAATCAAACGTCACCATTGAAGAGGCTGTCCCGATTGGGCTAGAGCGCAAATTCCTAATCGTACGCGATCAGGATGCCAATGGACAGATGGTAATTTCTATTCGCCAAATGGAAATTAAGGCGCTTTGGGAAAAGCTAGAGGAGCGTCAGGAAAACGGGGATGTTTTGGAAGTGACTGTTTCGGGCAGTAACAAAGGCGGGGTGACCGCAGACGTTAGCGGGCTGAAGGCGTTTATTCCCAGGTCGCACCTGGCTAAGCGGGTGGAAGATTTAGATACCCTGATGGGCCAGACCCTGACTGTAGCTTTTTTAGAAGTGAATCCAGAGGGTAATAAATTATTGCTATCTGAGCGAGTCGCGGCGCGAGCTACCGCCATGAGCCACTTGAACAAAGGTGATTTGATCGAAGGTACGGTTGCCTCGCTCAAGCCTTTTGGTGCGTTCATTGATTTTGGTGGTGCTTCGGGACTTTTGCATATTAAGCAAGTGAGTAAGAGCTACGTTTCTGCTTTGGGCGATGTGTTTAAAGTGGGCGATCCGATCAAAGCAGTGGTGCTTAATATTGATGATGAGAGGGGCCGGATTGCACTTTCTACCCAGGTACTCGAAAAATATCCGGGTGAGATTTTGAAAGAAATGCCAACGATGATGGCCGAAGCTGAAGAGCGGGCTAAAAATGTAGAGAAAACGCTGGCTGAGGCTGACGGGTAATACCATGGGCACTGTTTGGGAACTGGATTTTTATTCCAGGCCGATATTGGACGAGCGTCAGAAAAAGCGCTGGGAAATTTTGATTTGTCAGGGAATGCAGTCAGTTGATGACGATCCTGACTCCTTGTTTCGCTATAGCAAGTACGTTTCTAATAGCCAGGTAAATTCGGAAGAGCTGAGGACGGCGATGGAGGAGGCGCTGGCCCAATCTGGCGATCAGCCTACCCGCGTTCGCTATTTCCGCTATCAGATGCAAAACATGATCAAGCGGGCCTGCGAAGAAACGGGCCTGATTCCTTATCCCAGCCGTCGCACGTTGGCCTTGCAAAGGTGGCTAGAGGATCGCCAAGAAAATGTGTATCCCCATGAGCCGGGCTACCAGGAAAGCAGTTCACCTTCGGTTTCTAAGCCTTTAGAAGTCGTTAACCCTTTGCCCGACGCGCTCATTGGTCAAAAATGGGCATTAGTGACGCTGCCTGCCAAGGACTTTGCTGAGATGAGCGAATGGGACGTCAGCTTTGGCGAGTCATTTCCGTTAGCACTGGCAGATGTCAGTCCAGATACGCCTATTCCTGGCTTTATTATCTATTCCGATCGGGCGACTGCCTTAGCTGCCTGGATGTCTGGCTTGGAGATAGCCTGCGTCCGAGCGGGCCGAGAAGAATCGACTAATTATGTCTCTAAGAACACCAAAACTGCTCGGTTGCTGATGGATACCGGTACGATTGAGACCTGGTTGCTGGCTGATTTGGTTGGCCCCGAAACGCAAGCTGAGGGTGAGCGGTTTGAGTCGGCCAAAAAAACGGCTAATGGCGTGCATTTTATTGCCGTGCAAGAAAGCCCGGATGCTGATTCGTTTGCCGGGCTTTGGCTGATGCAGTCTAGAGAATTTGGCTAAGGAGTTTGGCGAATGGCGCAGGTAGGTGAGCAGACTTGGATCAGGAAGGGTTTGATGTATGGGGTGTTGGGTGCGATCGCCCTGATCATGCTCCTCCCCCTTCTCTGGCTGGTCAGCACCGCCTTCAAAGGCCCCACCGAAAACCTGTTTCAATTCCCCCCTCAGTTCTTCCCTGCCTCCCCCACCTTGGGTAACTTCGTCAAGGTCTGGCAAACCAATCCCTTTGGCCGCTACTTTTTTAACAGCACCCTGATTGCCGTCGTCACCGTCGCGCTCAATCTACTGCTGTGCTCCCTTGCGGCCTATCCTTTGGCCCGATTGAACTTTAAAGGCCGAGAAGTTCTTTTTTCGCTGATCGTCTCCACGATTCTGATTCCCTTCCAAATCGTGATGATTCCGCTGTACATCCTCACCGTTCAGCTTGGACTCACCAACTCATACATCGGCGCGATTTTTCCCGCCGTCGCCTCAGCCTTTGGCATCTTTCTGATGCGCCAAGCCTTTCAAACCGTACCCAAAGAACTCGAAGAAGCGGCTCGGATAGACGGCTGCACCGAGCTAGGGATTTGGTGGCACATCATGATTCCATCCGTGCGCCCGGCTTTAGTCACGCTGGCGATCTTTGTTTTTATTGGTTCCTGGAGTGACTTCCTTTGGCCCCTGCTAATTTTAGATCGGCCTGAGTATTACACGTTGCCTTTGGGCGTCGCGCGGTTGGCAGGCAGCTTTTCCTTAGACTGGCGACTGATTGCCGCTGGTTCAGTCATTTCAATCATGCCAGTCATTTTATTTTTCGTCGCGGCTCAGCGCTATATTGTGCCATCAGAGACGGGTAGCGGCGTCAAGGGCTAGTCGTAGATAGCGGTTGAGTAAACATCACGATGACACGGGTATTGCCACTCGTAAAATCTGTCCGGCTAGAATCGCTGCGCCAAAGCCGTTATCGATATTCACGACCCCAATTCCCGCTGCGCAAGAGTTCAGCATCGTCAGCAGCGGGGCCAATCCCTGAAAGCTTGCGCCGTAGCCCACGCTGGTTGGCACTGCAATCACCGGACAACTTGCGAGCCCTGCAACCACACTGGGCAACGCCCCCTCCATCCCTGCCGCTACTATCAGCACGTCCGATTCGTCAATCACATGGCGATTGCTGAGCAGCCTGTGAATGCCCGCCACCCCCACATCCCACAGCCGGGTCACGGCAAATCCACATAGCTCTGCTGTGACCGCCGCCTCTTCGGCCACCGGTAAATCAGCCGTCCCTGCCGTTAAAATGCTCAGTCTGCCAGGGCGAGTTGCCACTGGTGACGGCTGAACAGCACAAATTCGTGCCATCTCAAAGTAGGTGACTTGAGGGAGTACTGATTGAATCCGCGCATATTTCTCTTCACTCACGCGCGTTGCCATCACCACCGAATGATGCGATGTCATTACCCGCATGATTTCTATAATCTGCGCTGCTGTTTTATCTTGACCCCAAATTACTTCTGGAAATCCGGTTCGCGCCGTTCGATCATGGTCAATTTTAGCAAAGTCGCCAACTGCCTCATAGCCTTGGGATTGCTTAAGCGTGCTGGCTGTCTCGTTGGTTTTTTGCAGCTTTTCAAAGGCGATGTCTGGGCTGAGGTGACCTGTGGCCACGGCTTGGAGTAATTCGCGGAGGGCGTCAGGCTGAATCACAATGATTAATCGTTAGGCTCAGAGAAGTTCAACTGTAATAGGCTAACGTGATCTAGTTGGTTTTAGGTTGCCTGCTGGTAATGTCTGCTTTTATGTCTGCTTCTGCTACGGCTGGCACGATAGATGGCCCGGTCGATATTGTCATTTTGTCTAATGGCCCTGGTGAAGTGGCTACCTGGGTGAAGCCGGTGGTGCGATCGCTCCGCACCGCCATTAAAAAATCGCGCTCCAAAAAACCATCAAAAGCCTCTAACTTCCGGATCTCCGTCATCCTTGCCCCTTGCCCCCACGCCTCCGGGCA
Source organism: Phormidesmis sp. (assembly GCA_049791095.1). GTDB lineage: Bacteria > Cyanobacteriota > Cyanobacteriia > Phormidesmidales > Phormidesmidaceae > Phormidesmis. The sequence goes on along the minus strand of JBAQZP010000133.1, from coordinate 68,793 downwards.
AGAACATACCACCGTCGAACGCTACCCAGAAGTTGATCGGGTACAGAGCGCTGCCCATTTTTTCAAATTTCTGCTCACAGGCAAAACCGCCGATAGCTGGGACTGGTCTTCTCAAGGAATAGTTGTCTTCCTTGGCGGCGACCAATTCTACACCGTGCTGCTTGCCAAACGACTGGGCTATCGCTCGCTTACCTATGCCGAATGGGATGCTCGCTGGCCTAGCCAAATCGATCGTTTTGGTGTCATGCAGCCCGAGCTGGTCAAAAAAGCGCCCGCTCGCTACCAGCACAAATTTGCCGTCGTCGGCGACCTCATGGCCGATGTGCAAACCACTGGCGATCGCACCACCGTCATGGCTGCACTAGGCATTTCACCCAAGACCGAACTGGTTGGATTTTTGCCTGGCTCGAAGCCGACTAAGCTCAGCCCTGGGATGCCTTTGTCACTGACGATCGCCCAAACTCTCCATACCCAGCGTCCCAACACCCACTATGTTATCGGCGTCGCCCCCAACCTCACCCTCAACGATCTCGTCAGCTACAGCAAATCCGAAAATAACCCGCTCGTGCCTATCCTCCAAAGCCCGTCTGCTACCCTAGTCGAGCCAGAAACAGGGTTGCCTTATTTGCAGATTGAAGACGGCCCAAAACTTTTCCTATGGCAGCGCTTCCCAGCCTTGGACGTGTTCTCTCAATGCGCCCTTTGCATCACCACCATCGGAGCCAATACTGCTCAGCTTGGTGCGCTCGCCATCCCCATGATCGTCCTCCTGCCCACCCAGCAATTTGACGGGCTCAAGCTTTGGGACGGCATACCGGGCTTACTCGCCAGATTGCCGGGTATCAAACCGCTTGCTCGCAAATTCATTAATCCCATCATCATCAAAACGCTCCAAAAGACAGACAAACTGTTTGCCTGGCCCAACATTTGGGCAAAGCGCGAAGTTGTCCCCGAATTACTCGGCCCTATCACGGCTGCTCAAGTCAGCGACCTTGCTCATGACTACCTTGCCCACCCCGAAAAACTTACTGCCATGGGCCAAACGCTTAGAGATCTTCGCGGCCCCGCAGGCGCAGCCGACAAGATGGCGGCCCTCATTTTAGAGACTGTCAACTATCCTAAATGAAGGCTGTGTAACGATGATGTAGGAACCCTTTCCCATGCCGCTCAACTATCCTGCCACCCGCCAAACCGATCAAATTGATACCTACCATGGCGTCGAAGTCGCTGATCCTTATCGCTGGCTAGAAGATCCTAATTCACCCGAAACCGCAGCCTGGGTAGAGGCCCAAAACAAAGTTACCTTTGACTACCTCAATCAGCTTCCTGGGCGCGATCGCCTCAATACCCGCCTGACTGAACTATGGAATTACGAGCGCTACGGCATTCCTTTCAAGCAAGGCGACAGCAAAAATCCTGACTATCCCGTCCGCTACTTCTACTACAAAAACAACGGTCTGCAAAACCAATCAGTCCTCTACACGCTGCCAACTTTGGATGCAGAGCCAATCGTCCTCCTCGACCCTAATACCCTTTCTGAAGACGGCACTGTCGCTTTGTCCGGCATTGCCATCAGCGAGAACGCTCAATACCTGGCCTATGGCCTTTCTACTGCCGGCTCGGACTGGATGGAATGGAAAGTCCGCGATATTGCAACGGGCGAAGACACCGAAGACCATATCAAGTGGGTAAAGTTCTCCGGCGCATCCTGGACTCATGACCATAAAGGCTTCTTTTACAGTCGCTACGACGAGCCCCAAGAAGGCAGCAAGCTAGAAGATGTCAACCGTTACCAGAAGCTTTACTACCATCAGCTTGGTACCGATCAGTCCGAAGACAGGCTGATTTACGAGCGACCTGACAAACCAGACTGGGGCTTTGGCGGCGGCGTTACCGAAGATGGCCGCTACCTGATTATTTCCGTTTGGCTTGGCACCTCTCCTCAAAACCTGTTGTTTTACAAAGATCTGCAAGATCCAAAGGCCGAAGTCGTTGAGCTGATCTCTGAGTTTAAAGCGCAGTACAGCATGATTGATAACGATGGCACTACTTTTTGGTTCCAGACAGATCTGGATGCTTCAAGAGGCAAAGTCATTTCTATTGATATCTCTAACCCAGCGCAATCTAATTGGGAAACACTGATTCCCGAAGCAGAAGAAACATTGGAATCTGTTGGTGTTCTCAACAATCAGTTTGTTGCTGCCTATCTCAAAGATGCTTACACACAGGTCAAAATATTTGATCTCTCAGGTCGCTTTGTTCGCGATGTCGCTTTGCCGGGTATTGGATCTGCTGGGGGATTTAATGGCGATCGCACCGACACCGAAACCTTCTACAGCTTCACCAGCTTCACCGTCCCCAGCCGCATTTACCACTACGATCTGGCTACCGGCAAAAGCACGCTTTTCCGAGAGCCCACTATTCCTTTTGAGCCAGATGCATACGAAACTCGCCAGGTCTTTTATCCGGGTAAAGACGGTACTAATATCCCGATGTTCATTACTGCCAAAAAGGGATTGCAGCTCAACGGTGACAATCCGGTTTTACTTTACGGATATGGCGGCTTTAATATCTCTCTTTCACCTAGCTTTTCCGTTAGCAATCTTGCCTGGTTAGAGTTGGGCGGCGTGTACGCGGTTGCCAACTTACGGGGCGGTGGTGAATATGGTGAAAGCTGGCATCAGCAAGGGATTAAGCTTAATAAGCAAACTGTTTTTGATGATTTTGTCAGTGCTGCTGAGTGGTTGATTGCAGAAAAATATACTAGATCTGAGAAATTGGCGATCGCAGGTGGCAGCAACGGCGGTCTGCTCGTCGGCGCTTGCATCACCCAGCGCCCCGATCTCTTTGGCGCAGCCCTGCCCGCAGTCGGCGTCATGGACATGCTGCGATTCAACCAATTTACCATCGGCTGGGCCTGGGAATCTGACTACGGCTCTCCTCAAAACGAAGATGAGTTTAAAGCACTCTATGCCTACTCCCCTCTGCACAATCTAAAGCCCGGCACCGAATATCCGCCTACTATGATTACCACCGCCGACCATGATGATCGTGTCGTCCCGGCTCACAGTTTCAAATTCGCCGCTGCCCTCCAGGCCGCTCATACTGGAGATAACCCCGTCCTTATCCGCATTGAAACCAAAGCAGGCCATGGCGCAGGCAAGCCCACCACCAAACAAATTGAAGAAGCCACCGATAAATGGGCCTTTCTTGCCCACGAGCTGAATGTTAATCTAAAGTAGTACAAATGTTTGCAACGTCTAGTTGTACATTACAATGACAACAGCACCTGTTCTTGGTAGGTTCAGTCGATGGTCGCAACGCCCACCCGTACAAATCCTCGCTCACAAGCCGAGCTAGATATCGTCTGGGAAAAACTGCCTCACGACTTTGTTTTACCCGATGATCCTGTGGACAATATCAATCAGCCTGTTTTAGCCACTGCCCTCACGGAAAGCTTGTCTCTGTCAGGCTACCTATCCCCTACAGCATTCACCTGTAGTAACTATGGTATCTGTGCCAGAGTAGAGGGTAAAACGGTTGTAAAGGCACCAGATTGGGTTTGGGTAGCGTCTACAAAAGTACCCAGAACAGAGATTGTGCGAAGCTATACGCCTCATCTAGAAGGCGATGTGCCTATCGTCATTATGGAATTTTTGTCTTATACAGAAGGCGGTGAGTATTCAATTAAAAGCAGCTATCCACCCGGCAAATGGTTTTACTACGAACAGGTTTTGAAGGTTCCTAACTACGCCATATTTGAACCCGATAGCGGAACGCTAGAAGTCTACGTACTTGCCGATAGTGGTCAATATCAGCAAGCTGAGCCTAATGCAGACGGATTATATTGGTTGTCTGGCGTCAGCCTGTTTTTGGGCGTTAGAGAAGGGACACGCATTGACCGTACTGGCTACTGGCTGCGTTGGTGGAATGCCGATGGAGAGATTTTGCCGTGGGCTCAGGAGTTGACTGAGCAGGAGAGGCAAAAGGCTGAGCAGGAAAGGCAAAAGGCTGAGCAGGAAAGGCAAAAGGCTGAGGAAATTCAAAGAAAAGCGATCGCAAAATTCATCGATCTAGGTCTCAGCACTGAACAGATAGCCGATACTTTGAATATTCCTCTAGAAGACATACAGCGCCTGCTGGAAGGTTGATCTCACCAAATAAGGGCTTTGCTGGCCGCTCAGGTGTCATAATTGACGAGTCGAACCTGCTTGACAACCCATGACAACTTTAGAAGAAACCGATGTAGAGACGTTAGCTCAGCGGCTAGCGAGCGAGCCTGAGGCGCTTCAGCTCATTGACGTGCGTGAGCCCCATGAACTAGAAGTGGCTAGCGTACCTGAGTTTGTGAATTTGCCGCTGAGTCAATTTCCTACCTGGGCACCTGCGATCGCAACCCAATTCGACCCCTCTGCCGAAACTATCGTCATGTGTCATTTGGGCATGCGCTCTGCTCAAATGTGCCAATGGCTGATGGAACAGGGCTTTACCAACGTCAAAAACTTAGCGGGCGGGATTGATTCCTACAGCCGTAAAATAGATCCTTCTGTTCCTATCTACTAAACAGTCAGCCGAACTCTATCTCTTGTAGGACAGGCTGCTTGCTTGTCCAGCACATGAAGTGCCCCACTTAGACACCTCAAAGCCGAATTCATCTGCCGATCAGCTTTCAAGCTACCGTTTATTAGGGCTGGTCGGGCAAGGCCAGTTCGCCCAGGTATACGGTGCGATTCATCGCCGCACGGGTCAGCTCGTTGCCATCAAAAAAACGCGCCATGCGCCCGAATACACTTCGCAAGAACCCTTTGTCCTACAAGCGCTGAACCATCCTAATGTAGTGAACGCTCAGGCTATTTTGCAAACATCAGAAGGCTATCAGTTTATTCTGGATTATTGCGAAGGGGGCAGCTTGCGATCGCACCTCCAGACCGCTGCCCCGCTGCCTTTTTTGGAAACCAAACACCTCATTAGCGATATTCTCAAAGGACTCAGCCACCTCCATCATCAGCGCATCATCCACGGCGATCTGAAGCCCGAAAATATCCTGCTCACCTATACCGCCGAGAGGATAGGCCAGAGGATCGGCCCCACTGCCAAAATTGGCGACCTCGGCAGCGCCCGCTTTGTAGACTGTCCCAGCCGCTCGCGCAGAGAAATTGGCTCACCCACTTACGCCGCTCCCGAACGTTTCGAGGGCGAATCTTGCTATGCCTCTGACCTCTATGCCGTAGGGGTTATGCTCTACGAGTTGCTACTTGGCGATCGCCCCTTCTGTGGCAGTCCCGACGCGCTTCGTCAGGCACATCAAACGCAGCCTGTTTCCCTCCCAAATACTCTCAATCAACAGATCCGACAGCTTCTCTTCACTGCCCTACGCAAACAGCCAGCCCAGCGATTTCCTTCTGCTGAGGCTATGCTGATGGCCCTTCAACAAATTTTCTGGGCCCATCAAAGCCCGGTTGAGCAGCGAGCAGTACCCGTCGTTCATATAAAAAACTCTCAGCTTCAGGCTGTCAACATTTCTCTCGAAGACATTACAGAGCCGATTGAAAGCCTGTTAGCCATTCCTCAAGGTTGTTGCATTATTACGGCGCGATCGCTTCATCTTCTCACACACAATAGAAAGCTGTTACCAATTGCCCGGTTCTCTCACAATCATTGGATCACCGTTTCACCCGCAGGGCGCTGGCTGATCGCATTGCCTAAAGAATCTCAAAACCTACCTCATCAACGTCAGGGCTACTATCAAAAGCCGTTACACCACGCTCATAAAAACTCAACATCGAGCTATACAACGAAGCGCCTTCACATCAAAAGTCCTCTTCCCAACGCCTTACGAACGGAAGTCATCCAGATACTCGCTATCGACGAGCGACATCTTCTGCAAGTTCGTGCAGATCAGCAAGCATTCAAAACGTACCTAGACTGTTTTGCTCGTCGAGGGCAATTCATCGGGCAGGTTTCTTTCAACTTGCCCCTTGTCAAAATTTCCATGACCGCTGTGCCCTATCAGCTCATAGCCCTGACCGCTCCCGTGACAGGCGGTTGCGCTACCGTCATTTTGATTACATTGAAACCGCTGCAAGTTCGACAGCTACGGTGCCCACTTTCTCCTCAGCGAGTCAATGCGCTTTCTTTTGGATATGTTATTAGTGGCAGGCAAAAGTCAGTATTGCTTGATCGCGCGGCTAGCCCAGTCAATCTGCTAACAGGTCTGCCGACGGTGCAGGCGATCGCAGCCCTTGATCGCAGCCTCCTCCTGGCAACCTCTCACAACATTCACCCACAAAAAAACCTGCCAGCAAAAGATACTTCTCATAACGGGCTATCTTCTCTATGGACAATCGAAATAGAAAAGCTTGGCCTAGACCTTATCTTTTAGCGAATATATTCTACACGCACATCAAAATTGTTATCTTCTAGAAATCGGCGGCGGTCTTCCGCTTCATCTTCTGTCGGAAATGCGCCCACCTGCATCACTGCTCGCCCTTCATAACGAGTACGAAACGCATCTGGCACAAACTTTTTCACAGCGTCTTGTTCAAAAGGATCCGAAGCTTCTACAAACACTCGATAGTAAAGTCCTAATGCTTGGGCCCGTGAGGGGGGTGCAGGCGGCGCACCTACACCGTTATTAGGCGCAGAAAAGATAATGCTTGATCCGCCACTGCCTACTGGAATATCGCTGTTAGGAACTGCTAAGCGATTGTTATTAATAGGCGTCCTGACTTCCGGGCGGATAGTCGGCTCTTCAATTGGACTGCTGGGCTGAGCGCTGGGCTGAGGCCGCCGGCGATTGAGAATTGGCGAATCTGGATTGTCACCAGTCACGGCTCTAGGGGCCAAGGCTACGCCAGAACGCAGCGCTGCTAATGCAGCCCCTGGGGCACCTGCTGGTTGTTCATCTAAGGTAACCGCGATAGGGATAGCGACTTCGTCGGCCTGATCGGCTTCTATATCGGCCTCTGTATAACTATAAATTGGCGCATCAACCGGCTCTATTTCAGGGAACTGCGGTAGCTTAGTGACTTCTTCAGTAGCCAATAGCGCTGAAGCAGAAATATCTCGGGTTCTAGCCGCAACTTCGACCACGTCATTGCGACGATTGCCCACCATTTGGTTATCTCTCAGTACCGGATTGGCATTGCCAACGAGCACCAATCCGGCTTCGTTATTCGTCATTCGATTCCCTACAATTTCGGGGGTCGCCCCATCTACCACCCGAATTGCATCCCCTGTGCCATCGAAAATATTGCTCTGAATGCTGGCTGTAGATGCTCCAAACACAATCAGTCCTGCCACCTGATTGCCCGAAAAGTAGCTGCCCTGTACCCGAGGTGAACCCCCTGCTACATAGATGCCGGTCTGCCTGTTGCCCACAAAAGCGCTTTCTAAAATCGTCGGGCTAACAGATTCTATCCACAAGCCGTATCCGTCAGGATTGGATACCGCAATTTGGGCAATGCCCGCTCGATCAGCGGCAACAATTGCTGCATTTTGCTGCGATCGCGTCGGACTCTCAAAATTTCCGCCTCCTTCAATGATGGCGGTGCGATCGCGTTCTCCGGGCGTTCCTTGAATCGTCACACCAGACTTTAACCGGAGCGGAAAAATCTCGCCCGTTGCCTGTGTATAGCGACCCGGAGCCAGCACAATGACGGTATTCGGTGGCGCGAGTTCCAGGGCGCGAGTCACCGTTTGTAAAGGCTGGTCGGCCCTGCCTGCGGCGCGATCGCTACCCACCGTCGGATCTACATACAGCGTTTGATAGCTAGCCCCACTATTAGCAGTGTCTACAGCGATCGTTCTTGATGGCGGTAATGCTTCAAGCGTTTGCGCTCGGGCAACGTCGGCTATGGGCAACAGCAGGGCGTTGGCGGCAATCGCCGCTGCCACATAAGCCTGCTTGCTCAACATGTGTTTACCAAACATACAGATGCAGCCTCACCCTAGCGAATAAATCTTGAAAAGAGTTGATACCAAATAGATATAGAAAAATTGAAAAAAAAATCGGCACAGTAGCTGTCTTTGAAATATGCGACCTTGAGCCCGCTGTTGTCAAGTATTCTGACGTTATATCTCTACTGTTTTGTGCCCTAGCTATGACCTTCGATCGTTCGACCAATTCCCTGACCAACCCATCAAACTTTTCGCATATAAAGTCTTCCCCGTCAGATTCTCAAACCGCTACTCGCCATCCAAAAGATTCAGAAATCGAGCTGTCTTGTTTTGATTATGCTGCCGAAAAATCATGCCTTTTCCGCATTCTTGATGCCAATTTAGACAGGGCAAGAGAAGGTATGCGTACGCTGGAAGAGTGGTGCCGGTTTGGGCTAAATGACGAGGCCACGACTGCGCAGTTCAAGCACCTGAGGCAGGCAGTTGCCCACTGGCATACGCCAGAAATTCGGCTCGCTCGCGATACTCCTGGCGATTTGGGCACTGCCCTGACCCATCCGCAAGAAGAAACCCGCCATAGTCTGAGCGAAGTTTTGCAGGTCAACTTTGCTCGCACCCAAGAAGCCCTGCGGGTGCTAGAAGAATACGGAAAGCTACACAGCCCAGAGATGGCCTCCGACTGCAAGCAAATGCGCTATCAGCTTTACACCTTAGATAGTCAAATCTTGAGTCCGCTCTTGACGGCTTTTACCCAAGAAATAAGTCAGGGGACAACCGGCTTTCAGCAGCGCTATCAAAAGCTCATGGAGGCCCGCACCTATCTAGTGACCGCTCCTGTCCCTGATCTTCTAGGCACGGTAGAATCAGCGCTCAAAGGGGGTATTGCGATTGTTCAGTATCGTGAAAAAACGGCTAATGACGAAGAACGGCTGATGATTGCCCGGCAGATGCTGGCGCTATGTCATCGATACGACGCGCTCTTTATCGTCAATGATCGAGTAGATATTGCTGCTGCTGCCGATGCCGATGGCGTGCATCTAGGTCAGCAGGATTTGCCGATGGCAAGCGCTCGCAAAATATTGGGCCCTGACAAGCTGGTGGGTAGATCAACGACTAATCCGGCTGAGATGCAGCGAGCTATCGACGAAAAAGCTGATTATATTGGGGTCGGCCCAGTGCATGAAACGCCTACCAAGCCCGGTAAGTCGGCCTCTGGTAATGACTATGTGCGCTACGCTGCCAGCCATGCGCCGATGCCCTGGTTTACTATCGGCGGACTCAATGCCAGCAATTTAGAACCGACGCTAGCCGCAGGGGCCACCCGAGTAGCGGTAGTCAGGGCCTTAATGCAGGCAGACGATCCAGCGGCAGTCGCGCGATCGCTCGTCCAACAAACGCAGCAAACAGCCAGAACTTAAATATGGAAAACGCCTCAAACATTATTGAGCTTCAGGTCAACGGCGAGTCTAAAACTTGTCCGATAGGCACTAAGCTGCCTGATTTTTTAGCTCATGCTGGACTCAATCCCCAGCTAATTGCGCTGGAATACAATGGTGAAATTTTGACGCGATCGCTCTGGGATTCCACCTATTTACAATCGGGCGATCGCTTAGAAATCGTCACCATTGTCGGGGGTGGATAGTCTATTTTTTTCGATTTGCGTAGATGCCTGAGTACGGCAATCCCCTCCTTTCGGTAGGTCTTTCAGCCCCTTTTGACCCAAAGAAACGCGCTACAGTAGAGGCAGACAAAAACTCAAATAAACCGTTCAAGTAAGCTGCTTAAAACAATCATGATTGAAAGCATGAAAACCTGGACTCGCGCTTTTTTCCGTACTTCTTTACGGTCTAGGCTCAAGCCCTTTCTCAGATCCTTCTTCGTCTTCGGCCTCGCCGTTTTGCTGATCTTCTCCCAAGCCGACGGCGCAATGGCTGCTCGCGCGGGTGGACGCATTGGCGGCGGCAGCTTCCGTGCGCCTGCGCGGTCATCTCCTGCGCCTGGCGGTGGGGTCAGAGGGCCATCCGGCTACGGCGGGGGCTACTACCCTGGTGGCGGCGGCTTCGGATTACCTTTTATTCTGCCGTTCTTTGGGTTTGGGGGTGCCGGGGGCCTGTTTGGCATTTTTATTGCGATTGCGATCGCTAACTTCCTCATCCGCAGCTTCCGCGATGCTGGCATCGGTGCAGGCGACGCCTATAGCGATAATCCCACCGTCTCTGTCGCTCGCCTACAAGTCGGCTTACTTGCCCAAGCCCGCAGCCTCCAAGCTGACCTCAATCGCCTTGCCGAAACCGCAGATACAGGCACCTCTGCCGGACTCACCAAAGTTCTCCAAGAAACCACGCTATCGCTGCTGCGCCATCCCGAATATTGGGCCTACGCCGATGTGGAATCTGACCAGACCCGTCTGCTAGCTGCCGAGCAAGCCTTTAATCAGCTTGCGATCGCCGAGCGCAGCAAGTTTACGGGCGAAACCCTCTCCAACGTCAACGCCCAGTTGACTCAAAGCAAAGCAAAAAACCTCAACAGCAGCGGCGAACTTGCCCGCCAAGAAGCCCCTGGTGAATATATCGTCGCTACTATCCTTGTCGCTGGCCAGGGTAAGCTGAACCTGCCTAACGTTAGCTCCTCAGAAGATGTCCGTAGCGCCATCAATAAAATTGGCTCTCTTTCCAGCGAGCAACTCATGGCCGTAGAAGTCCTCTGGACACCGCAGGTATCTGGCGAAACCCTCACTGCCGATGAACTCATCGCCGAATATCCCAACCTCAAGCTTATCTAAAAATCAAATTCACCCTCAAGCTGTAAACATTCAATAACCGCTATCCGTGGGGGCTCAGCAATGCCGAGCCCTCTTTTTTGTGGCTGAAATCGCCCGAGTGTGCTTAACTCTACCTGTGCTTCGAGCGATGCGACACACAAAACAAGAGAGACAGAAATGCTGGTATTGCTGACCCGTATACTGCTATGGGCCTCTATGGGGCTTTTGCTTTGGTATATCCTCGTAAGGATTATCCCCCCCAAATATTTGACCTGGTTCGGCGGTTTCATCTTAATTGCTTTGCTAGCGCTGTCCTTTATCGAGGCCGACAACGATACGGTTCGCATTATTTGGCAAATTCTCTCTTTTCCTCTCAGGCCATTAGGGCTTTCCTTGCTGCTTTTAGGGGGTGCGATCAGCGAAGGTGCCAAAAGGGTCAAAGGCACACCTGTCGTCATTGCGTTCACGATTTTGTTTTTCTGTAGCATCCCTATTTTTGCTCAGCAGCTAGTCAGTGACGCCGAACAGAGGGTGCGAACTGTTTACGAGCAGCGAGCAGAGCTTTGTGGCGATGTTTGCCGCAACGGTGAAATTCCCAACCAGGGAGATCTAGGTCAGGCAGCGGGTATCGTCGTTTTAGGCGATAGCGCTGATATCGATCAGGCCATTAATGTGTCCGATACCCCAGGCAACGTGTCGATCAATACGGCGCTGGCTCCCCGGCTCATTTACGCAGCCGGTTTGTATCGGGAGGCTGTCGCGCGGGGTGCGAATCCCACCGTGTTCGTCACTGCCGGGGACGGTGATGATGAAGAGCAAGACCAGGTGGTACGTGATATTCTGTCGGCCAACCGTGTTCCGGTTGAAGTCATTCAAACGGAGGATACTGACCTTGACGTTTACACCACAGGCACAAGGATAGAGCGGTTTTTGCAAGAGAGACAAATTATCGGCGCGCGTGATACGCGAGGCACCGATGGCCCTAGAGTCGTGTTAGTCGCACCGGCGATTGTGATGTCGAGGGCGGCGCTGACCTTCGAGAGACTGGGCCTGCAAGTGATTGCTAAACCGACTGATTTCTACACGCCTCGTTTTGGTGGCGGTGGTGACTTGCTCGATCGGCTACCAGATATCCTCCCCAGCGCAGATGCCTTGCAGCTCACGACCAATTATTGGAACGAGCTACTCGCCTCACTTTATTATTTTCTCAGAGGATGGCTGCCAGATTTCAACTTCGGTTGGAATTCTAATATCGAAATCTAAACGAAGCCAGCGCTATCTTAGTATCAGTATCTCAGGCAACACTACCTCTGCTTTATGACCCAATCTTCTAAGTTTGTTCGGCTGGTCGCTTACCTTAGGCCGCACTGGAAACAAGTAGCCCTGGGGCTGGTAGCGTTGCTAGTAGTCAATGCTATTGGGGTGACGATCCCGCTGATTATTGGCTACATCGTGGATGAACTCACGGTAGCTTTTACCTTTGATAGACTGCTGCGCTACGTCATTTTGGTGCTGGTGCTAGCTACCATCATGTGGTTCATTCGCATGGCGTCGCGGATTTTTCTGTTCGGCGCGGGTCGTCAAGTAGAGTTCGATCTCAAGCAGCGTATTTTCGAGCATTTATTAACTTTGGAGCCTGCCTACTTTGGCCGCAATACGATTGGCGATCTGATTAATCGGGCCACGAGTGACGTCGATAACATCCGTCGCCTGCTGGGGTTTGCAGTGCTTAGTATGGCGAATACGCTGTTCGCCTACATCATGATTGTGCCAGCAATGGTTAATCTTAACGGCAGTGTCGCTTTTTTATCGCTGGCGGTCTATCCGCTGATGTTTGCAGTCGTTGCGTTTTTTGGCAGCCGCCTGCGTCGAGAACAGCTCGAAGTTCAAGAAAAAATTTCTAACCTCAGCGATCTTATTCAAGAGGACATGGGCGGTATTTCGCTGGTAAAAATATACGCTCAAGAAGACAATGAGCGTCGCGCGTTTACCCAACGTAACCAAAGCTTGCTCAGGGCTAACTTAGCTTTGGCGAAAACGCGCAACACGCTTTTCCCACTCTTGGGTGGCTTTGCCAGCTTGAGCCTGGTGATTGCGCTGGCAATTGGTTCCCAAGCAATTGTAGCCGGACGCCTGTCGCCAGGTGACTTTGTCGCCATTATTTTATTCATCCAGCAGCTTGTATTTCCGACGGCGCTGCTAGGGTTTACTATTACTGCCTATCAGCGCGGCGAAGTTAGCTTAGATCGCATTGAAGCCATTTTTGAGGCTCAGCCTAAAATTCGAGATACGCATAAGGCGATCGCACTCCCCAACCCACTAGGCCATTTAGAGGCCAAAAACCTCACCTTCACCTATCCAGGTTCCGATCTCCCAGCGCTCAATCGCGTTAGCTTTGCCATCGAACCTGGCCAAACAGTCGCCGTTGTCGGCCCTATTGGCTCTGGTAAGTCCACGTTAGCAATGGCCTTACCTCGCCTATTAGAGATAGCGCCAGGCCAGCTATTTTTAGACGGTCGTGACATTACACAAATAGAACTTGCGGACTTGCGGGGCGCGATCGCCTTCGTCCCCCAAGACAGCTTCCTGTTCAGCACCACCATCAAAAACAACGTTCGCTACGGCAATCCCGCCGCCGATCAAATCGACGTCGAGCACGCCGCTAAAGAAGCCCAGCTCTACAGCGAAATACAAAACTTCCCCCAGCAGTTCAAAACCTTAGTCGGCGAGCGCGGTATTACACTTTCCGGTGGTCAGCGCCAGCGTTCAGCCCTTTCCCGCGCCCTGCTCATAGATGCGCCAATTTTGGTGCTAGATGATGCCCTTTCGAGCGTAGATAACCAAACGGCTACTCAAATTCTAGACAACCTTGCTAACGAGGCTCAGCGAAAGACCGTTATTTTTGTGTCGCATCAGATGTCGGCGGCAGCGGCGTGCGATCGCATCCTCGTCATGGACGCAGGCCACATTGCCCAATCCGGCACCCACAGCCAGCTCGTCAGCCAACCCGGCCTCTACCAAGACCTCTGGAACCAGCACAAACTCAAAGAAGTCCTCCAGTAGGGTTTCACTGGCCAACCATCGCGGTCAGAACAAGCACAATGGCTATGATAGAAACATTCCAAGGTCATTGATACTGTTGGAAAAGGTGTACATAAAAACCTCCGTCATTAGCTATCTCACCTCTCGCTCTAGTCGAGATGTTGTGATAGCTGGTCATCAGCAAACTACTCGCGACTGGTAGGAAATTCAGCGCCAACAGTTTGGGCTGGTCGCCTCATAACTCGTCATCCGAGAGGCTAGCGCTGGCGATGCAACCTTCGCACAGCAACGATTAGAAGCGTTGAAAGGCATTACGCTCATAGCAACCAGCGAAGCAGCGCTTACCTTGGCTCAAATGCTGGTCGAACGGGGGCCGTTACCGCAGAAAGCAGCCGCCGACCCTTTGCATATTGCGATCGCTATAACTAATGGAATTGAGTATTTGCTAACCTGGAACTGTAAGCACATCGCCAACGCAAACATGCGTGGCCAAGTCGAACGGCTGTGCCGTATGCAAGGCTATGAACCAACCATCATCTGTACACCAGACCAGCTCTGGAACGACACTGAGAGATGACCCTATCGTCGCGGAGGTTCGTCAGGTTCGCGAACGCTACCTAGATTCATTCAATGGCGACCTGCAAGCACTATTTGAAGATATCAAACGTCAGGAAGTTCAGAGCAACACGTCGTTTGTCTCGTATCCCGCTCGAAGCGTGCTTCCGATGAAAGCAGCTAAATAGGTGTGAGATTTCTGGAAAACTTAGCGATTGGTAGCTGACGTTAAGTTGACGACTTCTCCTGCACTACACTGAACGTGGACTGTCCGTTTGCGGTTATTCGTCCTTTTACTTACAAAGCTTCAATCTTTTGTCGCGGGCGTCAGAATGTCTATACCACGCACTTCTGTACCGAGCAGCGTCCAGCTCAGTCTCAGGGAGTGAAGGAGCTGCCTTCAATTCTTCTTTTGCAGTAACTTCAGATGCCTTTGCTTCTTCGTAGTTGTGCGGGCATAATACAGGGTTTCAGTATCAACTTCTACATCGCGCTACTACCCAAACCTCGTAAAGGGATGCACAAAGCATCTAGCGGCGAACATCAAAAAAAACCTCATCGGCAAAAAGCTGGTGAGGGTTTGCTTTTCTTAAAAGTTCTAAATCTCCAGCACCGTCAGATTCTGCTCGGATCAGACGGCAGGTACTAAAAACTTTGCTGACAAAATCGATAACTTAATTCCAACCAGTTCCGAAAACGTCTATCCCAAGTGATCCATCACCGAGAACATCGGCAAATACATCGCCACCAGAATCGAACCCACCATGCCGCCGAGCACCACAATCATAATCGGCTCCATAATACTCGTTAGCGCCTTCACCGCCTGCTCCACCTCATCCTCATAAAAGTCCGCCACCTTCATCAGCATCTGATCCAGCTCGCCTGTTTCCTCACCAATGCTGATCATCTGGATCGCCATCACCGGAAACACTCCATGCTCTTGCAAGGCAATACTGATCATGCCACCTGATTGAATCTCCGCCTGCGCCGCATTAATTGCATTCGCAATTACCTGGTTACCTGACGTATCCCGGACAATTTCCAGCGCCGTCAAAATTGGCACGCCCGAACGCGAGAGAGAGCCAAACGTTCTGCAAAACCTGGCCGTCGCCGACTTTTGCGCCAAATCTCCAAACAGCGGCATCTTCAGAAAAAATCCATCCATCTGCACTCGGCCCACAGGCGTTTTGTAATACTGCTTGTATACAAACACCAGCACCGAAATAACCGCAACCAAACCCAAAGAGAGATACCACGTTCGTAGCATCTTACTAATTAACATCAGCGCTTGCGTAAACACGGGCAGCGGCGCACCCAAATCCTCAAAGATCTCAGCAAAGATCGGCAGCAAGAAAACCGTCATCCCAATAAAGATGGTCACCGCCAAAAAGCCCACCGTCACAGGATAAGCCATTGCCGACTTAATCTGGTTCTGCAACCGGTTTAAATCTTCTAGCAACTTCGCCAATCGGTTCAGCACCTCATCGAGCACACCCCCTACCTCACCAGCCTGCACCATGCTGACATACAGGTTGTCAAAACATTTGGGATGTTTCCTCATCGAGTCAGAAAGGTTCGTGCCCTGCTGCACGTCAGCATTAATCCCCAGCAAAGCCTGCTTCATCTTAGGGTTAGGACACTGGTCGGCTAAGATGCCAATTCCCCGAACTAAGGCCACACCAGAGGATACTAAGGCCGCAAACTGACGAGAGAACACCGCTTTGTCCTTCACCGTCACCTTAGTCATAGAAGTCTGAATATCGCCAAAACTAAAGCTGATACCCTTCTCCTCTTTAATGTTCTGAATATGCATACCCTGACCTTTAGCCAGGGTGCGCGCCTCTGCTGGCGTCTCGGCTTCCACTTTCCGGCGAACAGATTTACCCGTAACATCTCGGCCAGTAGCCACATAGGTAGGCATGAATTATCTCTCTATTCTCTCGGTTAAATGACGAATGAAATGACTAGGCAGTTTTAACGATGGCCTGCTTTAGCCGCTGTCTTAGCGGCCCCTGGCGCTGGCCCAATCAGACGCTGTAGCTCCTCAGGCCGAGAGGTTTTGCCCATCGCTGCCTCAAAGCTAATCACTTTATTTCTATAGAGGTCAGCCAGCGCCATTTCCAGGGTTTGCATTGCTAATCGGCCTCCAGTCTGAATCGCGCCATAAATCTGAGCTGTTTTACCTTCTCGAATCATGTTAGAAATACCCGGTGTGATTACCATGATTTCTTGTGCCATCACTCGGCCAAATTCGCCGGGCTTGGGGTTGGCTTTAGAAACCAGGCATTGGCTCAAAACGGCTACCAGTGAGTTAGAAAGCTGTACTCTAATTTGCTGGTGTTGGGCAGGGGGAAATACATCCACGATTCTATCTACGGTCTGCGCTGCCGAACTGGTGTGCAAGGTGCCAAACACCAGGTGGCCCGTTTCTGCTGCCGAAATCGCGAGTGAAATGGTTTCAAGGTCGCGCATCTCACCGACTAGAATCACGTCTGGATCTTCTCTCAAAGCGCCTTTAAGGGCATTAGAAAAGCTCTTGGTATCTTCTCCCACTTGACGCTGGTGAATCAGACTTTTGATAGGCTCGTAAATAAACTCAATGGGGTCTTCTACAGTCAAGATGTGCTCGGCCCGAGTCACATTGATGTTATTGATCATCGAAGCCAGCGTCGTGGTTTTACCCGAACCGGTTGGCCCGGTTACCAGCACCAACCCTCTGGGCTTTTCTGACAGCTCAGTGACAATGGGCGGCAGTCCTAATACTTCGAGGCTAGGAATTTTTGAGCTAAGTGCTCGCAAGCAAGCTGCGTAAGTACCCCGGTCTTTGTACACGTTGACGCGAAAGCGGGCCAGCCCGCGAACGCCATAAGAGCAGTCCAGTTCCCAAGTTTGCTCAAGGATTTTTCGCTGCGAGTTGTTCAGCATACTAAAAATTAGTCGCTGACACTGGTCTGAGGTCATTGGTGGGTGATCGGTTGCTGTTAAATGACCACTGATGCGAATGTAAGGCGGCAGTCCAGTTGATAGGTGAAGGTCAGAGCCGCCGCGCTCAATGACTTCTTCCATCAAGTCTTCGATCATTAATTCCATGGAATGTTTCCTCTTTGTAGGTGTCTGTTTTGCAGCTATCAATGCTGCGGGTCGAAATAGAAAATGGTTAAGTTTGGTGCGATCGCCCCTAAATCCTCACCAAGGGCTACTCTTTGTAGCGCGGCGTTAGGCAATAAGGACAGTCAAGCCAGTTGTGATGCAGCTCGGCGCTGCAAGTAGTACAAGAAAGTACGCTCTTACGCTGAGCCTTCAATTCAGCTTCTAGGCCCTTATCGGTAAAGGTCACGCGCTCTACCTCTTCTAGCGTGGTGTGCCCGCCTTTCACTAAGTTCAAGCTATAAGCCAGCAAAGTGTGCATGCCGTCTTCTACCGCAGCGTCTTTGATTTGCTCAGAGGGTGCGCCTTCTGAGATCAACTGTTGTAGCTTTTCCGTCACGCGCATCACTTCATAAACACCCACCCGGCCCTTATAGCCGCCGCCCTGACACTTTTCGCATAGCTCACCTGATTCTTTGCGCTGATTGATTTCCTCAGCGGGTACGGTATTCGCTTTATACAGCGTCATCTCCAGATCGCTAGAAGCCGTCATGCCATACCGGGCGAGTTCTTCTTGAGTGGGCTTGTAGCCAATTCGGCATTTGCCACAGACCCGGCGCACCAGTCGCTGAGCCAATACGCCGATCAAAGAACTCGATACTTGAAAAGGTTCGACCCCCATCTCACCCAAACGCGAAACCGCGCCAGCCGCGTCGTTCGTATGCAACGTCGTCAGGACTAAGTGACCCGTTAAAGCTGCCTCAATTGCGGTTTTAGCCGTTTCAGGGTCACGGGTCTCACCGACTAGAATCACGTCTGGATCCTGCCGTAAAAAGGCTCTTAAGATGGAGGCAAAATTCATCCCCTTCTCTCGGATCACCTGTACCTGCGTAATGCCTGGTAGTGCGTATTCAATCGGATCTTCAGCGGTACTGATGTTGACCCCAGGATCGTTGCGCTCAGAGAGTACGGAGTAAAGTGTGGTGGTTTTACCCGAACCGGTCGGGCCAGTTACCAAAATCAAACCAAATGGCTTTTTTGCCATATCTTGAACGATATGGAGCGTTTCATCGTCTGTAATTAGTTTATCTAGGCCCAACTGGGTAGCTGAGTTATCTAAGATTCGCAGTACGACCTTCTCTCCGTACCGACTAGGAAGGGTACTGACTCGAAAGTCTACTTTACGTTCTTGAAATACTCGGCGAATTCTGCCGTCTTGAGGCAATCGACGTTCAGCAATATCCAGCTCAGAAATAATTTTAAATCGCGCACAGACGGCTGGAATGATTTTCTTAGGCAGTTTGGGAAAAGCCTCTTTTAAGACGCCATCTTTGCGAAAGCGAATTCGCAAGAATTCTTCTTGGGGCTCAATGTGAATGTCAGAAACGTCTTCTTGAAGTGCCTTCACCAAAATTTTGTTGACTAAAGCAATCACAGGTGCGGCCCCGGCATCTTGCAAGGCTGCACCAAGATCGGCATCCTCTTCAATCACATCTTCAAGGCCGCCCGACTCTAAATCTAAATCCGCCAGGTCAGTTTTTACGTCAACCGCTTTAATAGAGTCGCGTTTTTTCTCTTTAGCGACCTGCTCGTCCAAGTACTTTGCCATCAGGCGTTGATAATCTTCGACGGTAATGACCATCCGCCGCAGCTTCATTTGCTTTGGCCTGAGGATGCGATTTAGATCATCTTGTGCCTCCAAATTTTCTGGATCGACCATAGCAACCAGTACAGATTGCTCCTCTTCCTCCTTTATCTGAGAAAGCGGTACCAGGCGATGACGACGGCAGATATCTACGGGTATCAGGCTATCGATGAGCTGAGTGACCTGAGTGTCGGATATGGTCTCGACCTCAGGGTCGAGGGACTCAACGCCGTAGAGGATTTTGAGTTCAAAGAGCTGCTGTTTTTTGTATTGACGCAAAAGCTCTGGGGTGAGCTGCTGCCCGGTCATGGACTCTAATACGTCTGTTAGAGAGCGACCTGATTTGCGGCTTTCGACCAGTGCTTGCTGCATCTGGCTACCGTCTACAAAGCCTGCCTGAATGAGCTTGTTGCTAAAGGGCGAAAAGCTCTTTTGTAAGACGAGGGCCTTCCGCGCGGATGAAGTGTTTGTCATGGTCGATGCGAAAAAATCTACGCCAGTGTGCCCACAAATTTCACAGTGCTCTCGTTGATTGCGCCCTCAGTTCTATGCGATGGGGGAAATCCGACACAGCGGCCCCCTCCTCAACTGCTACGCAGCCTCTTAATATAGACAGGGTAGATGGGCTCAGGTAGTATTTGTCTAGCCTGGTTTTGTGTGGCTGACTTTTCTGGCCAAAAATCAGTGTATACAAAGGCAAGTGCTTTGCACTGAGCTGCTGGGAATGGAGAATGTTACGAGAATGACAGACGCAGATACAAACGATAATCAGCAGAACATAGGCGAAAGCTCAGAAGCGCTAGAGGAGCTTCGCGCCGAAGATGCTGCTGCTGAAATTGATCTAGATGCGCTAGAGACAGGCTCTGAAGACTCTAAAGGCCAGGGCGATATAGGTAGCTCAACTGAGATGCCAGACGATATTTCGGCAGAAGATGCCTTTATGGCCGAAGCTAGCGCTCGCGCAGGTCTACAACAGCAAGTTGCTGATCTGCAAACTCAACTAGAGGATCGTACGGGACAATTTGCTCGGTTAACCGCCGACTTTGATAATTTCCGTAAGCGGACGGCCACCGAACGAGACAATCTAGAAATTAAAGTTAAGTGCAATACTATTGGCACGCTGCTAGAGGTGGTCGATAACTTCGAGCGAGCCCGATCGCATATCAAGCCCCAAAACGAGGGTGAGATGGCTATACATAAAAGCTATCAAGGCGTTTACAAGCAATTAGTCGAGGCACTCAAAAAGCTAGGGGTGTCGCCTATGCGTAGCGAAGGGCAGGAATTTGATCCTAATTTACATGAGGCGGTCATGCGCGAGCCGACCGATCAGTATCCAGAAGGGACTGTTATTGATGAGTTAGTCCGTGGGTATGTTTTAGGAGAACGTGTTTTACGTCATGCCATGGTCAAAGTGGCTACACCGTTAGACCCTTCTGCTGACTCCAGCGAGTCATCACCGGCAGGTTAATGCTACAGCTTGAGTGCCTTATCAATCACTGGTTGGGCAAAGGTACAGATGGCTGAGCGATCGCGCTTGATGGGATGGCAAGAAGGTTGGTCGCGATGTACGGCTGCATTGAGAGATGGTAGCGCTGACGTAAAATCAACCGACCTTCATTGAACATCCAAGCGGATTATGGGAAAAGTTATCGGCATTGATTTGGGTACCACGAATAGCTGCGTAGCTGTACTCGAAGGCGGCAAGCCAGTGGTGATTCCCAGTACGGAGGGAGGCCGGACGACCCCCAGTATTGTGGGCTTTGCTAAGGGCGGTGAACGTCTAGTAGGGCAGCTTGCCAAACGACAGGCGGTAACCAATGCAGAAAATACCGTATATAGCATTAAGCGGTTTATTGGTCGGCGCTGGGATGATACCGAAGTAGAGCGATCGCGCGTTCCTTACAAATGCACGCCTGGCAAAGACGACACCGTCGATGTCATGATCCGCTCTAAAAGCTTTACCCCACAAGAAGTGTCAGCCATGACGCTGCAAAAGCTCAAAAACGATGCTGAAGCGTATCTAGGCGAATCCGTATCCCAAGCCGTAATCACCGTTCCAGCCTACTTCACCGATGCCCAGCGGCAGGCGACTAAGGACGCCGGGACTATCGCTGGACTAGAAGTCCTGAGAATTATTAATGAGCCCACGGCAGCGGCACTCTCTTATGGTCTAGACAAGCAAGATCAAGACCAAACCGTTTTGGTGTTTGATTTGGGTGGCGGTACGTTTGATGTTTCTATTTTGCAGCTAGGCGACGGCGTTTTTGAAGTCAAAGCTACCTCTGGGAATAACCATTTGGGCGGCGATGACTTCGACAACTGCATTGTCACTTGGATGACAGACGCCTTTCAAGCGGCAGAAGAGATGGATCTGACAAACGATCGGATGGCGCTTCAGCGCATTCGTGAAGCCGCTGAGAAAGCTAAAGTCGAACTATCGACCATGACTAAGACATCGATTAATTTGCCGTTTATTGCGGCGGATGAAACCGGGCCCAAGCATTTAGAGATGTCACTGGCTAGATCGCATTTTGAAGAACTTGCGGCTGCTTTGGTTCAAGAAACTTTGGAGCCTGTAAAGCAAGCGCTCAAGGATGCTGAACTGAGCGCTCAAGATATTGACCGCATTTTATTGGTCGGTGGATCGACGCGAATTCCGGCTGTGCAAGCCGCCATTACCCATTTTTTCAATGGTCAAACCCCTGATCGCTCAGTTAATCCAGATGAAGCTGTTGCGTTAGGGGCTTCGATTCAAGCGGGGGTCTTAGGCGGAGAAGTCAAAGACTTATTGTTGCTGGATGTTACGCCACTCTCGATGGGTATTGAAACCTTGGGCGAGGTGTTCACCAAAATCATTGAGCGCAACACCACCATTCCCACCAGTAAAACTCAAATTTTCTCTACGGCTACTGATGGTCAAACATCTGTAGAAGTTCATGCCTTGCAGGGCGAGCGGGCGATGGCCCGAGATAACAAGAGTCTGGGCCGTTTTGAGCTAACCGGTATTCCACCTGCGCCTAGAGGGGTACCCCAAATTGAAGTGTCATTTGAAATCGATGCCGACGGCATTTTGCAAGTGGCCGCAAAAGATCGAGGCACAAACCGCGAGCAAAGTATCAAAATTACAAACCGGGGGGGCTTATCTTCCGCCGAGATTACGCGGATGAAGGAAGAAGCTGAAGTCTATGCGGGTGAAGATGAACAGCGGAAGATGATTGCGGAGTTACAAAATAGAGCCGATTCACTTTTTTACACCTATGAATCTACGCTACGTGACAATGCCGGAACCATTTCTGAAGTGCTGAAGGTGCAGGCGGAAGCAGAAGCGGCGGCGTTGAGAGCTGCGATCGCAAACAAAAGTGCCAGTCCAACTGATCTGGCTCAAAAGCTAGATACTTTGCAGCAAACCATCTTTGATATCGGCGCTGGCATTTATCGTCAGGCAACCGGAGAAGAAGGCAGTGCAGACATCCATAATGAAATGCCAGGCGCTAATATATCGTCAACTGCTGCGCCCGTAAGCTCTGAGGCATTAGCAGCTACGCCCGTTTCACCCGCCGCTGTGCCGCCGCCACCAGCCCCCGTGGGCGCTGCCTACCGCGCTGCCACAGACGAGGAATTTGATATTGATAGTACGGTAGCTGCCGATTACGAAGCGATAGAATAACGTCACTGACATCGGTTGACTCTTAAAGCGTTCAAAAGACTGGCCACTGTATCGGCGCATCTATCTGTGGTTGCTATACAATGGTTCAATGCGTGTTGATTTGTGACCTGAAAGGCAAGCATCCTAACGCGCCAACGCTATAGTTCTCCTTTCTTGACTGACGTTTTATGGCCCGCGATTACTACGAGACCCTGGGTGTCTCGCAAAATGCCGAGCAAGATGAAATTAAACGCGCCTATCGAAAGCTAGCGCGTAAGTATCATCCTGACGTCAACAAAGATGATGGCGCAGAAGAAACCTTTAAAGAAGTCAGCCGCGCTTACGAAGTTTTGTCTGAACCCGAAATGCGGGCTCGCTACGACCGGTTCGGTGAAGCCGGTGTGGGTGGCGCAGCCGCAGCGAGCGGCGCTGGCTTTCAAGACTTTCAAGATATGGGTGGGTTTGCCGATATTTTTGAGAGTTTCTTTAATGGATTTTCGGGTCAGCCTGGGCAGCAGCGTCGCCGTGGGCCGATGCGCGGAGATGACCTTAGGCTCAACCTCAAGCTGGACTTTAAAGAAGCCGTTTTTGGCGGCGAAAAAGAAATAAGAATCAGCCATCTGGAAACCTGTTCGACCTGTACAGGTTCGGGGGCAAAACCAGGCACTCGCCCTCGTACCTGCTCTACTTGCAACGGCGCAGGACAGGTGAGGCGAGCAACTCGCACACCTTTCGGCATTTTCAACCAGGTCTCGGCTTGCCCAACCTGTAATGGTAGCGGTGAAGTCGTCGAAGATCGCTGTGAAACCTGTGGTGGCAGTGGCCAAAAGCAAACCAATAAGAAGCTCAAGATTACGGTACCTGCTGGGGTTGAGAACGGCACTCGGCTGAGGGTTTCGGGTGAAGGCGATGCGGGCAAGCGCAATGGCCCCGCTGGAGACCTATATGTTTATTTGGTGGTCAATGACGATGCTCTCTTTAAGCGAGACGGCATCAATATTCTGTCTGATTTAAAGGTGAGCTATCTGCAAGCAATTTTGGGCTGCGAACTAGATGTGGAAACGGTAGATGGCAGGGTCGCTTTGCAGGTTCCTGCTGGCACTCAGCCGAATACGGTGCTGTCTTTAGAAGGCAGAGGGGTGCCCCGGTTGGGCAATCCGGTTAGTCGCGGCAAGCATTTAATTACGGTAAAGGTAGATATTCCGACCCGGTTGAAGGCAGAGGAGCGAGAGCTGCTGACCAAGCTGGCGGAGGTTCGCGGTGACCTGGTTGGCAAGGGTAAAAAAGAAGGTTTTTTAGGCGGGCTATTTAATGGGTAGCGCTGTGGCCGATGAGCAGCTTGATTTGAGAGGAACGCCCTGCCCACTCAATTTTGTGCGCACCAAGCTAAAGCTGGAGAAGATGGCTCCAGGTTCGTTACTAGAGGTTTGGCTAGATCCTGGCGAGCCGATTGAGCAGGTGCCTGATAGCTTGAAGATGGATGGCTATGGGGTTGAGGTGATTGACGATCGCAGTGAGTATTTTGCGGTGCAGGTACGCCGTCCCGAGAGCCTGTGAGTTCTGATGGGACGGTGATTTCGATTCAGGCGAATTATTACTCGGTGCAGTTGGATGATGTGCCTGCTGGTTTAAATGCTGAGCTAGCACAGCCGCCGGTCGTACTGCTGTGTATTCGGCGGGGTCTGTTGAAAAAGCTAAATCAGCAGATTATGGTGGGCGATCGCGTCGCAGTAGAGGAACCTGATTGGCAGGGTTTTCGGGGTGCGATCGCCAAAGTTTACCCTCGTCAGACGTCTTTAGATCGCCCACCCGTTGCCAATGTAGATCAGATCTTGCTGGTGTTCGCCATCGAGGAACCTACGCTAGATCCCAATCAGCTTAGCCGGTTTCTGGTCAAGGCAGAATCTACGGGGCTGAACACAATATTGTGCTTGAATAAGCGAGACTTAGTAGTTGACGACGTTGCAGGCCAGTGGAAACAAAGGCTAGCAAGCTGGGGCTATCAACCTTTGCTAGCGAGTATTCGTAGCGACGCTCACTTGAATGCCGAATTAGTTTCAAAGCTGCAAGGCAAAATTACCGTTGTCGCTGGCCCCTCAGGGGTTGGCAAATCTAGCCTGACTAATCGACTGATTCCCGACCAGTATCTACGAGTGAATGCGGTATCGGGCAAGCTAGGCCGAGGTCGGCACACCACCCGGCATGTAGAGCTATTTGAGCTACCCTCAGGGGGCTTTTTAGCAGATACGCCAGGTTTTAATCATCCAGATATTTCGAGCAAGCCAGAAGCTTTGAGCCACTACTTCCCAGAAATTCGCAAAAGGTTAGAAACCGCTAGCTGTCAGTTTAGCAACTGCCTACATAGAGATGAGCCAGGCTGTGTGGTAAGAGGCGAGTGGGAACGATACGATCACTATTTGGCCATGCTAGAGGAAGTGACTCAGCAACAGCAAAATCTGGCCCAACAAAAAGATGTAGAGGCGACTGATAAGGTCAAAATGGTGGAAGACGGCAAGATACTGCGAGAACCGATGCTAGAAGCTAAAAAATATCGTCGAACCTCTCGCAAGAGTCGCAATCAGGCATTTCAAGAGCTGTGCCTAGATCTATCAGCCGTCGAAGATCTAGAAGACCTGGAAGACCTGGAAGATTTGGGACGCTAGGTTGAGTTAAGCTTTGCCTCTCGGATTCTGAACGGCCAAGATGGCTGTTCCACAAAAGGTTTTAGGCGCGGTGTCGAATTAATCGCCGCAATAGACGATCAAATCAATCTCCACATCGCCAAACCCAGCTAAAGCCGTCACCCCAACCGTCGTACGGCCAGGATACCGGCCCGCCGTGAAATGGCTAGCATAAATGCGATTCACCGCTTCGTAGTAGCGAAAGTCAGTGACAAAAATACGCGACATCACAACTTTTTCAAAGCTGCTACCCGCATGGTCAAGCACCAATTGCAAATTGGCCATTACACACTCGGTCTGCTCCTCAATGGAACCTTTTACGACCTCGCCAGTGTCAGGATCTTCCGCTAGCTGACCGGTCACAAACAAAAAATCACCCGCTCGAACTGCATGAGAGTAAGGCGCAACCGGCGGTAGCTTGCCGTCTGGAAGGTTGATAAATTCCAACATAGGGATTTTTGGGTGTAAACATCACGTAAGCTAGCGATGCCAGGTAGTCACACCGCCCGGTTTGTCAATCAGGGTAATGCCTTCAGCGTTTAACTCATCTCGGATACGGTCAGATTCAGCATAGTTTTTAGCTTGCTTTGCAGCGCTGCGTTTAGCAATCAGGCTTTCTATGTCCGTATTGCTGATGCCGCCTGTTGCTGGAGCTTCTGTAGCCTGAGCTTCTAGCCCTAATACCTGAGCGAGTTGAACTAGGGTTTGCCACTGTTGCTGAAGCTGGGCTGGTGCGACATCTGGTTTGCCCTCATGGACGATCAGGTTACCTTGACGCTGAAGTTCTTTGGCGAGCCCAAACAGTACGGCAATAGCGCTAGGTGTGTTGAAATCGTCATCCATTGAGGCTTGGAATGGTGCGATCGCCCCCTCATCCACTCCTTTATCCTCAGCCTTCCAACCGTCTAGCTTTTCGCCATACTGCAAGCCAAAATTCAGCCCCTCGTTCAGCGTGGCCCAACCTCTTTTGGCTGCCGCGATCGCCTCCTCGGTAAAATCCAGCGGCATTCGGTACTGCGACTGCATCACAAACATGCGAACAGCCATTGGATCTGGCCCTGCTGGCGAGTCGAGTAGGCTACGAATGGTCGTGAAGTTGCCTAGGGACTTAGACATTTTGGTGCCCTCTACGTTCACCATGCCGTTGTGCATCCAATAGTTCGCCAGAGGTTGGCCAGTAGCCGCTTCGGACTGGGCAATTTCGTTTTCGTGGTGAGGAAATTGCAGATCTGCGCCGCCTACATGGATGTCGATGGTTTCGCCGAGGCGATCGCGCACCATCGCCGAACATTCAATATGCCAGCCCGGTCGTCCCATTCCCCAAGGCGACTCCCAAGCTGGCTCGTCTGGCTTAGCCGACTTCCATAGCGCAAAGTCAAACGGATCTTGCTTAATCTGGGTTTGCGCTTGAGCCGTACGGCCACTCTCTCCAGCTCTCATGTCATCGAGCTTACGGCCCGATAGCTTGCCATACCCGTCAAACTTTCGCACCGAGTAGTACACATCGCCCTCAGCCGGATAGGCGTAGCCCTTTTGAGCTAGCTCATGAATCAACCGCTTAATGCCGTCAATCGTGTGAGTTGCATAGGTGTATTCGTCTGCTTCTAAAATATTGAGCCGCGCCATATCTTCAAAGTAAGCAGCCGTATATTCTTTGGCCACTGCTTCCATCGAAGAATTCTCTTGGCGAGCGCGGTTAAGAATTTTATCGTCGATATCGGTGAAGTTTTGCACATAGCGAACGTCGTAGCCACGCCAGGTAAGATAGCGGCGCACCGTATCCCACACGATATATGAACGAGCATGACCCAAATGGCAGTAGTCGTACACCGTCACGCCGCAGCAGTACATCTTTACCTGATTAGGCGACAGGGTCTCAAACGCTTCTTTTTTGCGCGAAAGCGTATTGTAAATGGCGACGCTCATGGATAGTGGCTTCGGGTGTCATGACTTAGGCAACCTCAATAGTAAATTGAAACCCGCGTGACAGCGATAGTTCTTTTAATTGAAGTGAAGTTAACGCCTCAATTTTCAACAGATGCGTGATAATTAATCCACTGAAGCTCATCCATTTACCTGAACCGATCTCTATGACTGCTACGACGATTGCCCCCACCCCGTCAATGGACGCCTCTAAGCATGGCTTGCCCGTCACCATCATCACCGGCTTTTTGGGGAGCGGCAAAACCACCTTGCTCAACCATATTTTGACTAACCAGGAAGGTCTAAAGACAGCGGTACTGGTAAACGAATTTGGTGAGGTGGGCATTGATAACGATCTGCTGATCACCACGGGCGATGACAATATGGTGGAGCTGAGCAATGGCTGCATTTGCTGCACCATCAACAACGATTTGTTGGAGGCGGTTTATAAAGTTCTAGAACGCTCAGACAAAATCGACTATCTAGTAGTAGAAACCACTGGGCTAGCCGATCCGTTGCCGGTAGCCTTAACTTTTTTGGGGACTGAACTGCGCGACCTGACCAGACTGGACTCGATTGTGACGGTCGTAGATGCTGAGAACTACAGTCTAGATTTATTCAACTCGCAGGCCGCTTACAATCAAATTGCCTACGGCGACATCATTTTGCTCAATAAAATGGACGTCGTTGATGAGGCCGATGCTGACCTGCTGGAAGTGAAGCTGCGTGATATTAAGGAAGACGCTCGCATTTTGCGCACCGATCACTCTCAGGTGCCGCTACCGCTGATTTTGAGCGTGGGCCTGTTTGAGTCGGATAAGTATTTTGGCGATCAGGCGGCTAAGAGCGATACTCACGATCATTCAACTCACGATCATTCAACTCATGACCACTCGGGCCATGACCACTCGGATCGTAGTCATGAAGGCCATGACCACAGCAGCGAGGCCAGCCATGCGGATCACACCAACTGTGACCATGACCATGGGCATTGCGAGCATGACCACGACCACAGTACTCACTCTCACCTGGACATAGACGGTTTTACCTCAATATCGTTTGATCGCCAGCAGCCTTTGGCAATACGCAAGTTTCAGCACTTTCTAGATAATCAACTACCGGCGTCAGTCTTTAGAGCGAAGGGAATTTTGTGGTTTGACGAAAGCCCTAAGCGGCATGTTTTTCACTTGAGTGGTAAGCGATTTTCGCTAGAAGATGAGGAGTGGAACGGTCGTCCGAAAAAAAGTCAGCTCGTGTTGATTGGTCAGAATTTGGATGAAGAGGTTTTACGATCGCAGATTGAAAGCTGCTTTTGCATCGAATCTGCCGATCGGGGAAAGGGATTCGGTCGGTAAATTTGCGTAACAGCCTTACGCAATAACTTGGACAGTGGGCCAGAAGAGCTGTACCACAGTAATTTTCGATTAGCTATCTAGCAGGTTAGGGTGTTAAAAACGCTACCAGTTCAAGCATAACTTCTCTTAATCATTAATTAATCTAATCGAAATTGTGGATAACCGAGGGTTCGATTGATGAATTGTCCTGCTAAGGTGAAGAAGCGTTAAGCTGCTGCCACAAGAGCACCTGCCTGCATTATGTTGACATGTCATTTTTCTCATAGCACGATTGCTTCGGTTAATAACTCTTCTATCAAGGGAGTTACTGGAGGGAGGGTTGCTAAACAAGTTGTTTTTTGTGACTTTGATGGGCCAATTGTCGATGTTTCGGAGCGCTATTACCAGACTTACTGTAAAGGACTGATTGCTGTAGAGCAGATGTATGGCCACACGAGTGAGACACCGCTGCATATTTTGCCTTTGTCAAAAGTGCAGTTTTGGCAAATGAAGCAGAATCGGGTAGCTGATATTGATATTGCGGTGCGCTCTGGATTACCGGCTGAGCTGTTTTCGCCCTTTATGCAGCAGGTAGAGCGGATTGTAAACCATCCTAGTTTGTTGCGATGGGATCGAATTCAGCCGACTGCGCAGAGTGCTTTAAATTACTTTAGGCGCTATGACTTTCGATTGGTAATAGTCACTTTACGTCATCCCCGTCAGGTTCAGAGCTTTTTACAGGCGCATGGATTAGCTCACTTAATCGATGAAGTATATGGGGCTTCGGATGTCAGAGCGGCTCATGCTAATCGGGTAGAGCAAAAGTGTGAGCTGCTGAAGGCGGCGATCGCGCAGCAAAAAACGCAGGGTCACCTGACGGATAGCAGTTGGATGATTGGTGATACCGAAGCCGATATCGTGGCTGGACAATCGCTAGGACTGTCAACCGCAGCGCTCTCTTGCGGGGTGCGCAGTGAGGCTTACTTGCGGCAGCTTGGGCCTTCAAAGATCTACGATTGCCTGCTCAGTGCGGCATACAAAGCAGTAGAGTCTGCCACTATTTTGCGGGCGGCGTAGCTGTCAGGTATCCTGCCGAGGTGGCATCTTTCAATCGCGCGCAGTTTAATTCTTTTTTTCTAGCGTGTACTTTTCCCACCAACGCTTGAGGGGATAGTAAAGGGCGGGTGCCCAAAGGCTGCTGAGGATAGCTGAGCTAAGCGCTACGCGCTGGTGGTATTGCCAGATGGAGCCGAGGCTAGCGTGGAGGGGGCGTTCGCCGAAAAAATGCTGAAGACTGAGTTGGAATGCGATCGCAGTTTCAGCCAGAATAGCTAGCCCAAAAACGACCAGTGCAATTGAAATTAGATCCTCTTGTAAAAAGCGGCGCTGCTGAAGGCGAGCGGTCAAAATACCAGAAAGCGCGAGCCCTAAGGCGTGCGTGGGAAAATTGAAGGCAAGACTGTCTTGCAAAAGGCCAAGGGTGATGCCAGCGATCACGCCATCTAAAGGCGTGCGGCTAATGCTCCAAGCCACCACCCAAATCAACAGCCAGTTAGGGCCAACGCCTAAAATATCCATCCCCGGCAGTCGCATCGGCAAAATCAGCAGGCACAACCATACTGAGCCAATCGTAACCACCCAGTTCCAAAACTGCTTGCGAGCATTTGAGCGCCGCCGAGGGCGATAGGACGTCATAGGTCATCTTCTTGAACAATTTCAGCCGGGGCAGCATCTACATCTAACTTGGGCTTGTAAGGGTGAATTGTTACCCATTCTATATTGCTAATAGGCACAGAAAGCTGAACCACTGCCTCGGGAGCCGGACTAGTAGCCAAATCAATCGAAGCCACTCGGCCAATCGGCACATCTTGAGGAAATAGCCGACTGAAAGACGAGGTAACAATTACATCTCCCGGTTTCACATCTGGGACTTTTTCAAAAAACTTTAAGGTGGCTTGCCCATCTGCCTGCCCGCGAACGTAACCAGTCGAGCGGCTACGGCTTACCCTCACCCCTATTTGACTGGTTGGATCGCTAATTAGCAAGACGCGAGAGGTGTGCGGCGTAACCACAATCACCCTACCGACCAAGCCGCCCGGCGCAGTGACAATATCGCCCACCTTAACGTTGGCCTTAGTCCCTTTATTGAGCGTAAGCTGCTTCCACCAATGGTCAGCGCTGCGTCCGATTACGGCGGCAAGCGTTGTACTAGCAAGCTCACTATTTTCTTCGTAATCAATCAGTTCGCGCAGCTTTTGATTTTGGTTTTCTAGCTCGACAACCCGCTGCTGAAGATCTAAAAAATAAGCGTCCTCAATTTGCTTGTCGGCAGGCGAGCGGGTTTGAAAAGGGCGGGCTAAAAACTGGTAGGTTTCGTCAATGAAGGCGCCGTTGGTTTGACGAATGCCCCAAGCGGTACCGAGCGCTAGAAAAACCAGCCCGGCTTTGAGCGCGTTCTTATCCCACCATCGTCTTAAAGCAAACATGTAAAAGTATCAGTGAACAACCAGCAACGAGAGGCCGTCAAAGGCCGTTGAAGGGTTATAAGTCACGCGACTGAGCACTGAACACTCGCTCCATTTGACTGAAGTTTTCGAGAACACGACCGGTGCCTAGTACGACACAGCTTAAAGGATCGGCGGCAACGTGAACCACAATGCCAGTCTCGTGAGAAATCAGTGTATCCAAACCCTTGAGCAATGCGCCACCGCCTGCCAGCATAATGCCTCTATCAATGATGTCAGCGGCCAGTTCGGGCGGCGTTTTCTCTAGGGTACGCTTTACCGCTTCTACAATGACAGACAGCGGTTCGGCCATACTTTCACGAATTTCTGGACTCTTGACGGTGACGGTTCTAGGAAGTCCAGAAAGCATATGCACGCCGCGCACTTCCAGCGAGATTTCGTCATCGTCAGGGCTGGGGTATGCAGAGCTAATTTTAACTTTGATTTCTTCGGCGGTGCGATCGCCAATCTCCAAATTATTTACCTTGCGCATGTACTGCTTAATCGAATCCGTCAGTTCATCACCTGCGACCCGTACAGACTCACTCAGCACCGTTCCCTGCAAACTCAGTACCGCCACCTCTGTAGTCCCCCCACCGATATCCACAATCATGTTGCCGGTCGGCTCGTCCACTGGCAGACCCGCCCCAATCGCCGCTGCGACTGGCTCATCAATCAAATAGACCGTACGAGCCCCGGCCTGTACCGCAGCGTTCATCACCGCGCGACGCTCTACGCCCGTGACGCCACTAGGTACGCCAATCACCACGCGGGGCGAAACCAGGGCCTTATTTTCATTTACGCGGCGCATAAAGTGCTTCAGCATCACCTCAGCAATATCAAAGTCGGCAATCACCCCATCTTTGAGGGGGCGAATAGCGCGAATATTCCCAGGCGTACGGCCTAGCATTTTCTTCGCTTCCTTACCCACGGCCAAGGGTATCCCTGTAGCTTCTTCGATCGCGACAACAGAGGGCTCTTGTAAAACAACGCCTCGGCCTGAAACGTAAACCAGGGTATTCGCCGTACCAAGGTCAATACCCATATCGCGGGAAAGGGACAAGCGATTGAAAAAAGCCACAAGCTAAGGGTTCCTAATAGCGATTAAAACTGATAATTCTGATAGCGCTGACGATTCGAATGGATTTTATTACGTTTCATATCAAGCCGTCTAGTCAATTGGCTAAGTAGTCTGGTTCTGTAGAGGCAATTAAGCTTCAGTGTATTTACATAATTCACCCCGCAACCAGTTTGATTGCCTACTGGGTTGAAATGTCTGTGTTGCCTCAATTGTACAGAGATAGTGACCCTTATCGACGAAAATGTATTGGCTTCTTTGCTGCCTGTACAGGCGGCTATGTAGCGCATTAGGATAAAGCTATTGCCCTGTAGAAAGTAGTACAATGTTACTGAATACTAAAGCTATAGCGCAGTATTAGTTTTAGGTTAGTCTTAGGTCATTTTTTAGGATTCAAATTGGTATGAGTGTGAACGTGGTTACGTTAGTAGGACGAGTTGGCAGAGACCCTGAGGTTCGCTATTTCGAGTCTGGCAATGTCCTGGCAAAGTGTGGCCTGGCAGTAAACAGACGCACTAAAAACAGCGACCAGCCAGACTGGTTTAACTTAGAAATCTGGGGAAAGACAGCCGAAATTGCGGCAAACTACGTCCGCAAAGGCAGTTTGATTGGGATTACGGGCGCTTTGAAGCTCGATAGCTGGCAAGATCGCAGCACGGGCGCATTGCGCACTAGCCCCGTGATTAGAGTCGATAAGCTAGATTTGCTGGGTTCTAAGCGGGATAATGAGGCTCCTATGGCCTACGGTAATGACGAGTTTTAGAAAGCTAGCTCTTCATTGCCCTACTATGCACCAGCACCTGACAAGGCGGGTTCTATGAGTGCGCTTTGCATCTGAGCGAGCCATTCAATCAGACTGTCGATTTGTTTATCAGGTTGAAGTGCTCCTAGCCCTCGAACGGTGACTTTGCCAGGCGCATATACAAATCGAGATTGCAAGTGGCTAGGCAGCTTTTCTTTGAGCAGGTTCCAGGCCGGTTTTTCCATGGGCGTTTCCATCAGAATATGCTGTTTGCCCTCTGGTTTGATTCGGGAAAATCCTAGCGGTTTCGCAATCTGCTTAAGCTCAAGTACTTTGACGAGCTGAGCGACAGCAGGTGGCAAGGTGCCGTAGCGATCGTTAAGATCAGCGACAATTTCTATTAGTTCGCGCCGATTAGACGCCGATACTAACTCTCGGTAAAGGCTCATTTTTTGATCGACATCTGGAATGTAGTCGGCAGGGATGAAGGCAGTCACTTTGAGATCTACTTGAGTTTCGTCTACCTGCGGGATTTCCTGGCCACGAATTTCGGCAATGGATTCTTCGAGCATATCCATGTATAAGTCGAAGCCGATGACTTCCATTTGGCCGGACTGTTGTGCGCCCAAAAGGTTACCAATGCCACGAATTTCCATGTCGCGCATCGCTAGCTGATAGCCAGAGCCAAGCTGGGTAAATTCTTGAATAGCCCGCAACCGCTTGCGGGCCTTGTCAGAAAGTTTGTTTTGATTAGGAAATAGCAGCCAGGCATGGGCCTGGATACCGGAGCGCCCCACTCGTCCGCGTAGCTGATAGAGCTGGGAAAGACCAAAGCGGTGGGCGTCTTCGATGATGATGGTATTGACTCGGGGAATGTCTAAGCCCGATTCAATAATGGTGGTGCATACCATCAGGTCGGCGTCGCCATTGCTAAAGGTCAACATGGTGGCTTCTAGTTCGCCTTCTGGCATTTGGCCGTGGGCGATCGCAATTCTCACCCCCGGCACCGCTTCTCGAATCCGCCCCGCCGTTTCCTCAATCCCTTCCACCCGAGGCACCACATAAAATATCTGCCCGCCGCGATCTAACTCTTGGCGAATCGCCGCTCGTATCTTTTCGGGATCGTACGGTGAAAGGTGAGTTTTAATTGGGCGACGAGACGGCGGTGGCGTCGTAATCAGGCTCATCTCTCGCACGCCCGAAAGCGCCATATAAAGCGTTCGCGGAATCGGGGTAGCGCTCAGCGTTAAGACATCCACTTGAGCTTTCATCGCCTTGATTTTTTCCTTTTGATTCACGCCAAATCGCTGTTCTTCATCAACGACCAACAGACCTAAATCCTTGAACTTGACGGTCTTGCCCAAAAGCTGATGAGTCCCAACGACGACATCTAGCTCACCAGAGAGCAGGCGCTGCATGATTTCCTTGCGCTCTTTTGCCGATCGAAAGCGATTCAGCAGCCCAATTTGAATGGGGTAGGGGGCAAAGCGCTCTTTTAGGGTGTGGTAGTGCTGCTGGGTGAGAATTGTCGTCGGCGCTAGTAAGGCGACTTGTTTACCAGCGGTCACGGCTTTGAAGATCGCTCGCAGGGCGACTTCAGTTTTACCAAAGCCAACGTCGCCACAAACTAAGCGATCCATTGGGCGATCGCTCTCCATATCTCGCTTTACATCCTGAGTCGCCTTGAGCTGATCGGGCGTGGGATTGTATGGAAAAGAATCCTCTAGCTCTTGCTGCCAGGGCATATCTTCTGGATAAGTAAATCCTTCCATCTGGGCTCGTTTTGCGTAAAGATTCAGCAGATCGACCGCTACTTTTTGAATCGCTTTGCGAGCCTTACCCTTCGTTTTCTCCCAGGTTTTGCCCGTCATTTTATTGAGCTGAGGCCGCTGCTCTACCGAAGTGCGATAGCGCGACAGCGCCCCCATTTGATCGACCGCGACGCGCAGTAACCCATCGGCATATTGAATGACCAGATACTCGCGGGTTTCGCCATCCACCGTAAGGCTATCGAGCCGAAGAAACTGACCAATGCCGTGATTGCGGTGGACGACGTAATCTTTTGGATTAAGCTTGTTGGGATCTACTTGCTTCGAGGCGGCCCGGCGGCGCTTGCGGACGTAGCTTGGAGTCGCTAGGGTGTGCTGGCCAAAGAATTCGCGGTCGGTAACGACGACGATGCGGAAGGTTGGTAGACTAAAGCCCTCGAGTTCGGCGAGTCCTGAATATTTGACGGCCACAGGAATGCGCTGATTGTGCAGCTTGTCTATAGCCGGATAGTCTTTGGGATTGGGAATGAATTGAGCAGGGCAGTCGTGCTCTTGCAGCAGGGCGACTGAGCGGGAAGGTTGGGCTGAAATTAGCCAGGGGGAGAATTTGCGATCGCGCTCCGCCTTCAACACATCCGCCAGCTTGCCAAACTGATGAGGAATCGTCGGAATCGGACGGCTAGAAAGATTCA
This sequence comes from Phormidesmis sp., assembly GCA_049791095.1. Classification (GTDB taxonomy): domain Bacteria; phylum Cyanobacteriota; class Cyanobacteriia; order Phormidesmidales; family Phormidesmidaceae; genus Phormidesmis. The sequence goes on along the minus strand of JBAQZP010000133.1, from coordinate 33,435 downwards.
GCCCCACGCCTTCTTCCGCAATCTCTGAAACCTCGATCCGCTGAAAGAGGCTAAGTTCTTCTAGTGCTTCAGCAAAAGGCCGATGGATCTTTGGCAGACCAGTCGCGGGCAAATTAATTTCAGGATGCGCCACAAGCGCAGCTTCAGCCTCTGCCCATCGCTCTTCTACGTTCTCTACCCAGCGATTGGCGTGGGCCAGGCATTGAGAGGGTTCATCAACCGCGACCAAGGTATCTTCGGGCAAATAGTCCAGTAAAGAAGCGGGCTGATTGAAGGCCAAACCCATGAAGCGGCGAATGCCTTCTACTTGCTGGCTGATATCAAAGCTTTCCTTGTCTTCGGGGGGCAGCAAGTCGGCTAAAATGCCTTTTTCCGCCAAAGCTTCAGAAATGATGGGGCTGTAGTCGGTGGTGGTGAGTAAAAGGGTTTCTATTTTGTCGAGCGATCGCTGATTCGCCGGATCAAACTCCCTCAGCCGCTCCAACTCATCGCCAAACAGTTCCAAACGCACCGGCAACTCTGCCGCCACCGGAAACACATCAACGATGTCACCACGCTGGCTCCACTGCCCCTCTGTCTCAACCGTAGAAACTTTTTCATATCCTAGTTTGGCCAGACTCAGCGACAGCGCCTTCAGGTTCAGTTCCATGCCCAGATTGATTTCGAGGCAATAAGGCCGAAACACGTCTACCGGCGGCAAATGGGGCTGTAGGGCTCGCTCTGTTGCCACAATTGCCATTGAGCCTAGGTGCTTTGTCCCCGCTGGCAAATCGCCATCGGCCTTTCCGTTAATCAAATCAGACAACACCTGAAGCTGCCCCCAGGTCAGCTCCGACTCTGGATCAAATACATCGTAGGGCGAGGATTCTGAGGTGGGGTAAAACGACACTGTGGCCCAACCCATGGCTTCTAACTGCGCCGCCCAACGGCCTGCCTCTTCTAAGGTGGCCGTCACGACTAGCAGCGGTCGCTGTTGAGCTTGGGCCAAAGCTGAGGCGACTAATCCTTTTGGTAACCGAGGCATACCGCTAAGCTGCAAGGAAGTCTGTTTTTGTAGCTTATTGACCAGCTCTTGTCCCAAGGCTGTACGGGCTAGAGCGCGAGTAATCGAAGAAAACGCCATGAAGTGTGCTGTGCAACCGTAGGGGCAAAGTCAAAACAAATAATTTATAGATACCTATTGTAAAAGGCATCGTCCGTAGCAGGGAGATGCCTCAAGTAATAGATATCTAACGAATGACAAATGGATGACAGACCAGATGACAGAGCGACTATAGGATTGCGACTTTGAGCTTGTCTGGTTGACTGGGATCGCCCTCTATTTTCACCCCCCGACCGTTGGCATTCAAATGTCGCACAATCTTATAGATGTTCTCAATCTTATCGGGCATATCAATTTTGTCGGCAATCTCCGTCAGCGATAGCGCTGAACCTTCTTGGCTCAAGACTTCTTTGACCTTATTTTGCAAGCTCAATACGTCAGCGGCGGCTTTTTTACCGGCTTCTACACCCGGCTGATGATAGGCATTGATATTGACTAAGCAAGCATAAATACTAACGGCTCGTTCATACAGCGCAATCAGTGCCCCTACCATGCGCGGATTGACCGCTGGCACCGTAATCGTAATCGAATCGCGGTGATTCTCGAATAGGGCGCGACGGGTGCCTTGCAGCAGACCAGACAAATAATCACCCGCAGTCACACCGGGCTCAACTTCGACAGAAGGCCCTTCCCTGTCTTCCAATACTTCAATCAGCGTGGCAAAAAAGTTAGGTACTCCTTCACGAAGCTGTTGAACATAAGCATGTTGGTCGGTAGAGCCTTTATTACCATAGACAGCAATCCCTTGATAGACCGTATTTCCATCTAGATCTTCTTCTTTACCCAAAGATTCCATCACCAACTGCTGAAGGTAGCGGCTAAAAAGCAGCAGGCTGTCTTTATAGGGCAAAACTACCATGTCCTTTTCGCCCTTGCCATTGCCCGCAAAGTACCAAGAAAGTGCCAATAGCGCCGCCGGATTTTGACGAATATCCGCAGCGCGAGTGGCATCGTCCATTTCCTTAGCGCCGTCTAGCATGGCCTGAATATCCACGCCCTGAAGGGCCGCAGGCAAAAGTCCTACGGCAGATAGCTCCGATGTGCGACCGCCAATCCAGTCGTACATTGGAAAGGTCGCTAGCCAGCCTTCGGACTTGGCCACTTTATCTAGCTTGCTGTCTTCACCTGTGACGGCAACGGCATACTTAGCAAAGTCGAGTCCGGCTTTTTCAAAGGCGGCTTTGGCTTCTACCATGCCGTTGCGGGTTTCGGGAGTGCCGCCGGATTTGGAAATGATGATGACTAGCGTGCTTTTGATGCGATCGCCAATCTCAGCAAACGTATGGTCAATCCCAATCGGATCGGTATTGTCAATAAAGTGAATATCAACCTCTGGATTAGCCGGTACCAATGCCTTAGAAACAAACTGCGGCCCCAGCGCCGAGCCGCCGATCCCCACTGAAAGGATATCGGTAAAGCGACTTTCGTTCGGTGGCTTAATATGGCCGCTGCGAACCTTTGCGGCAAAGTCTTTGACAGCCGCTAAAGTCTCAGTGACATCCTTTTTTAGCTCATCAGAAGGGGCAAGATCGGGACTGCGTAGCCAGTAGTGGCCTACCATGCGGTCTTCGTCGGGATTGGCGATCGCCCCTCCCTCCAACGCCTTCATATCCTCAAACGCCTGCTCAAACCTTGGGGTGAGCTGTTTTACAAACGCATCGTCAAAGCTCATCCGACTGACATCGACATAAAGCCCTAGACCCTCGTGATAATAAAGCCAGTCTTGATAGCGTTTCCAAAGTGCAGCCGCATCCATGTGTTCTCTCTCGCTAAAGTTATTTTGCGTATAGCTATAGTATTCGTCTGATTCGGTGCCTGATTCAGGCTACTAAACCTTGAGACCTGTTGCCGTATCTTGCGCAACGGCTAGGCCAGTTTTGGCAGGGTTATTAAGTCGTTATTTAGCAGACCGTCTTTAGGTATAGAGCCTGATAGACCTTTTAGGAGATAACATTCGCAGGATTTTAACATTCGAGCATCTCATGGGCATCTCAGCGCAATTCTTAACCTCACACATCCCCTGTCGGTAAGATATAGCTGGGGTAATTCCCTACAATAAAGAAGGACTGAGCCAAGACTAAGTATCTGAAATAATGCAACTGATAGAACTTGCGATCTCAAACGCTATCGGCCCAACAATAGCGAACCTAAGCAGAACTAGCCTGAATCTGGCTGACTTAGAGAGCTGGCTAGACAACGTCTCTTTCACCGTTCTGTTCGTCACAATGCTGGCTTACTGGGGTGGATTAGCCCTTTCCGGTGGTCAATCTACTGACGAACCAGGCGACGAATCGAAGCTGAAACTACTGCCTACGATTGGTGGCGCAGGTATGGCGATCGCTAATCTTTGCTTAGCTGCCCTGCTTACTGCCAGATGGATCGAAGGCGGCTACTTCCCTCTCAGCAACCTGTACGAGTCTTTGTTTTTCATTGCCTGGGGCATTACGGCCATGCACTTTGTCGCCGAGCGCATGAGCGGCAGTCAGTGGATAGGAGCCGTTACAGCGCCAGTAGCCATGGGAATTTCTGCCTTTGCTGCGCTTACCCTGCCAGAGACAATGCAGGTGTCTGAACCACTGGTACCAGCACTCAAATCCAATTGGTTAATGATGCATGTTAGCGTCATGCTGCTAAGTTATTCGGCGCTGATGGTGGGGGCTTTAATTGCGATCGCATTCCTAATCGTGACGCGCGGCCAAGCCGTCACCCTTAAGGGCAGCTCTGTAGGCACTGGCGGCTTTCGCGACCGCAAGTACAGCTTGAAACGTGCCGATTCCGTTTTCGCATCAGAAAATATTCCGACAGAGGTTTCCCTGTCAGGCGGCGGCGGTGCTGCTGTCTTAGAAAAGCCCATCGTCAAAGAAACGGAGCGGGCGATCGCGTCGCTTTCGCCCCAGCGGCTAACTTTGGCAGACACCCTAGATAACATCAGCTATCGCATTATCGGCCTGGGCTTTCCACTATTGACCATCGGCATTATTGCTGGTGCCGTTTGGGCAAACGAAGCCTGGGGATCGTATTGGAGCTGGGATCCTAAGGAAACCTGGGCACTAATTACCTGGCTGGTATTTGCGGCCTATCTACATGCTCGCATCACCAAAGGCTGGCAGGGTCGAAAACCTGCGATTCTAGCCGCCTCAGGATTTGTAGTGGTTTGGATTTGCTATCTAGGGGTCAATCTTTTAGGCAAAGGACTGCACAGCTACGGCTGGTTCTTTTAACCCACATTTGCGAATAACGTCGCCAGCGGCTGGGCAGCAGCGCTTTCGCTGGTAACTATTTCTACCACCTTATTCTTTGCAGTCGGCTGAGTGAGGGCCTCCACACATACCCTCGCAACTTTCTCCCGAGGGATGCTGCCCTCAAATAAAGTATCGGCTGACGACATCACAATGGCTTCATCATTATTCTCGTTTCTCAAGCCACCTGGGCGCACAATTGTGTAGGGCACGCCGCTGCTTTTGAGATAGTCTTCTGCCTGCCGCTTCCAGTACAAAATTCCCCAAAACAAATTTAGCGGGTGAAATATTTTAGAGACGCAAAGTGACGACACCATGACTAACTGCTCGATATTCGCTTTTTTGGCCGCATCCACTAAATTTTTGTTGCCTTCGTAATCGACTTTGTACGGCCCAGTCGGATCAAAACTAGGCGCTGCCCCGGTCGCACTCACCACCACTTGACAATCGATCATCGCAGTCGTTAGCGTACTAGGCTCTAGCACATCGCCGACCGCGATTTCGACATTGGGCGGCAGCTCAGCTTCGGCTTTGGCGCGATCGCGCACCAACGCCCGCACCTCTATATCTCGCGCCACCAACTGTTCCACAATCCGCCCACCCGTTTGCCCCGTTGCCCCTGCGACCAGTGCCTTCATGGTGCTGTGTCTCCACAAAAAAATAAAAGAAAACTTACAAAAGGCAGTATAAGTAACCTCGTGCGATATCAGGCACTACCGCTGTGTATATCTTCAGGTATATCCGTAAAATAACGAAGGACGTTATCAATTATCGGTAGGTATTGTGAATCGAGGGTATTTTTTATGTCTTATCAAAACTAGTTTATACGGGTAACCACAGCAATGTGGCTACCGCTACAGCGCTTCGCCTCCCTCAAAAAATACAGTGAACTCATATTCTTTAGCGGCCCTCATGCACATTCCATCCATCCGGCCATCTGAGGCATCTTCCCTACCGCTTGGCTCCCATTTGCTTAAAGCGGGTGCTAGTGTGATTGAGGGTCAAAAAACTTCACACGCAGAATTTTCTTCGCAAGAGACATTGCACTTCCAAGGCAACTACATTGGCCACATGGAGATGTATGCAGATGCAGCCGACGTGGCTCAGTATCTAGATGCTCACCAAGAGTGGTTTCGTAAATGCGCTCAGCCAATGACTGTAGAGCCGATTGGTGACAATGGCTATGGGTTAACGGTAGGCAAATTTAAAGGCTTTAACCATGAGGTAGAGCCAAAGATTGGTTTGCACCTACTGCCGCAAGATGAAGGTGTCTACCGGATTGAAACGATTCCAGTACCCGGCTATGAGCCGGTTGGTTACGATGTAGACTTTGATGCGGTAATGACGCTATGCGAAAGCAAAATAGAAGATTTGCCAGAAGGGATTGAAACCGCAACCCATGTTGAATGGGAGTTGAACCTTGCGACCTCGGTAGACGTGCCTCGGTTTATTCAGGTACTACCCGACAATTTAGTCAAGGCTTCTGGCGATAAACTGCTGAATGAAATTGTGCGTCAGGTTTCTAAGCGACTGACTCAAAAAGTTCAAAAAGAATTTCATACCGCCAGAGGGCTACCGGTTCCCTGTGCCCAGAAAAAACGTTTCTGGCAGCGCTAAGTCAACGTTTAATCGGCAATTGCCACAGCCAACTCAATCTAATCCAGCCAAAGCCTGCCAAGCGTAAATATGCCCGGCAGGTTCTGTCTTTAAAGAGCGCTATGCTTGCGTGGCAAAACGGTCGGTAGCCTCGACGAGGGCGCTGGTAATACCTGGCTCAGTGGCCGAATGACCAGCTTTGGTAACGACGACTAACTCAGCTTCGGGCCAGGCGCGATGTAATTCCCAAGCCGACGCCATTGGGCACACAATATCGTAGCGGCCCTGAACGATTACAGCAGGGATATGACGGATGCGGTCTATATTGTCCAGCAGTTGATTTTCATAATCAAAAAAGCCGCTGTTGATAAAGTAATGGCATTCAATCCGGGCAAAAGCATCCGCAAAGCTATCCGCACCAAAGCGTTCTATCAGGCCAGTATCCGGGACTAGCTTGCTCGTACTGGCCTCCCAAACAGACCAGGCGCGAGCTGCCGTTTGGCGAATTTGCGAATCTGGGCTGGTTAGCCGCTGGTAGTAAGCGGTGACCATATCGCCCTGTTCTTCTACAGAAATAGGCGCGATGTAGCCCTCCCAGGCATCGGGAAAAATGTAGCTCGCACCGGACTGGTAGAACCATTGAATTTCTTTGCGGCGCAGCATAAAAATGCCCCGCAGGATGAGGCCACAGCAACTGTCAGGGTGGGTCTGGGCATAGGCCAACGCCAGGGTACTGCCCCAGCTACCCCCAAATACTGTCCATTTTGGAATAGAGAGATGCGATCGCACCCTTTCAATATCAGCGACTAAATCCCACGTCGTATTTTCTGCCAGTTCTGCATGAGGCGTACTCTGCCCGCAGCCGCGCTGGTCGAAGAGAATAATACGCCATCGCTGAGGATCAAAAAACTGGCGGTAAATATCGACAATGCCGCCGCCAGGGCCACCGTGCAAAAAGACAACTGGCTTGCCATCTGGGTTCCCAGCCTCTTCGTAGTAAAGGGTATGCAGGGACGAGACCGGTAGCCTGCCCTGACGGTAGGGATCAACGGGCGGATAAAGCTGACGCATGGTGAATGAGCCTGTAGGGTTGACTCATTCTGTCAGGATATCTGTCGGAGCGCCCTATTACTTGCGTGCATATTCAGGCAGAGGGTTCAGGCATTTGATGAGTCCTGTTGGATTTTCTGGTGAAGCCTTCCATGGGAAAGTTGAAAATGACCTTCCATTTGCCAGTTTTAGGATCTCGCAGCGAAACGAAAGGATTAGGCTTGAGCGGACGGCGGCTTGGCATTGGCATGTCACAGACCAGAATTACAGCATACACACTCGCACAGCGTAGCTAGTATAAAATAGAACCCGTGTGACCACAGCGTTTAACTAGGGTGATAACCATCACGATGCATAAAGCAAACGCAATTAGGGGGGCAATGTTTGGTACGGTTGCAAGGGCTGATGGTTATGGATCGAGGCACCTATGACGGTAGAAGTTTGGCCGGGGCGATCCCACCCTTTAGGCGCAACTTGGAGTTCCACTAAAGACGAAGAAGGCACTAACTTTGCACTATTTTCTGAGAATGCAACGGGCGTAATTTTATGTCTGTTTGATGAGTTAGGCACGGAAACGCAGGTACGGCTGCCACAGATGACGAACTACGTGTGGCACGGCTTTTTGCCAGGCGTGGGGCCTGGGCAGTGCTATGGATTTCGGGTAGAAGGGCCTTACGATCCGAAGGCAGGGCATCGGTTTAATGTGCATAAGCTGCTAATCGATCCGTATGCCAAGGCGATTACCGGCGATGTTTGCTTTGGCCCAGAGCTGTTTAGCTTCCCAATGGATCATTTTGGCGATCGCGATCGCGACCTCGATTTCTCCATGACTGACAGTGCCGAAGCCATGCCAAAGGCCGTGGTGATTGACGATAGCTTTGACTGGCAGAACGATCAGTTTCCAGATATCTCTTGGGATCGCACGATTATCTACGAAGTGCATGTTCGCGGGTTCACCCAACAAAACTCTAAAATTCCAAAAGAGTTGAGAGGAACGTATGCTGGATTGGGACATCCCGAGGCGATCGCCTACCTCAAAAGCCTGGGCATCACTGCTGTAGAGCTACTGCCGGTACATCACTACGACGTGCATCCGGGCCATCTGGTGACGACTGGCCTGCACAACTACTGGGGATATGATTCGCTAGGCTATTTTGCCCCTCACTCTGGTTACAGCTCGTCAGGGCTGCATGGCCAGCAGGTGCGCGAATTCAAAGAAATGGTGAAAGCGCTACATGCCGCTGGAATTGAGGTCATTTTAGACGTGGTGTACAACCACACGGGCGAAGGCAATCACCTCGGCCCAACCTTTTCTTTGCGCGGGATCGACAATGCGGCCTACTACCGTTTGGTTGAGACCTCGCCCCGGTTCTATATGGACTTTACCGGGTGTGGCAACTCGCTGAACGTGCGCCACCCGCAGGTGCTGAAGCTGATTATGGATAGCCTGCGCTATTGGGTGCAAGAAATGCACGTGGACGGCTTTCGCTTTGACCTGGCATCGGCCTTAGCGCGTGAGCTGTATGAGGTAAACCGTCTCTCCTCCTTTTTTGACATCATTCATCAAGACCCGGTGCTGTCTACGACCAAGCTGATTGCGGAGCCCTGGGATCTGGGTGAAGGTGGCTACCAGGTTGGCAACTTCCCTTTGCTGTGGTCGGAGTGGAATGGTAAATACCGCGACACCATTCGAGACTTTTGGCGAGGAGAGCACTACAGCTTGGGGGATTTTGCTTTTCGCTTTACGGGCAGCTCTGACCTGTATCAGGACGATGGTCGGCTGCCGCATGCCAGCATTAACTTCATTACGGCCCATGATGGCTTCACCCTAAATGACCTGGTGAGCTATAACGAAAAGCATAATGAGGCCAACGGTGAGGGTAACCGCGATGGAGAAAGCTACAACCGCTCTTGGAACTGTGGCGCAGAAGGCGATAGTAGCGATCCCAAGATCCTGGCGCTACGAGCGCAGCAACGACGCAATTTTTTAACGACGCTAATGCTCTCCCAGGGAGTGCCTATGCTTTTGGGCGGTGACGAGATCGGTCGAACGACTAAAGGCAATAACAATACCTACTGTCAAGACAACGAACTGTCTTGGTTTAACTGGCGTTTGCAGGAATCCGATCGGGATTTGCTGACCTTCTCGCGTCGCCTCATTAAGTTTCGTCAAGAGCATCCTATTTTTAGCCGCCATCAGTGGTTTTTTGGCCGCGAAATCCACGGATCTGGCGTAGTCGATATTGGCTGGTTTCATCCTGACGGCACCACAATTGATGAGTGCGAATGGAACGATAGCTCAACCAAGGGAATTGGCATTTTCCTGAATGGAGCGGAAATTCCTAACTTAGACAGCCGAGGACGGCGTATTTTTGACGATAGCTTTTTGCTGCTGTTTAATTCTTCAGATGAACCTTTGTCATTTGGAATTTCTGAATCTATCGAGAATCAGCAGTGGCAGGTGCTAATAGATACCAAAGATCCGATGGGGTTTGTAGAGGAAGGCAAGGTTTATCATAAAAAGGATTCTGTGTCAGTGGCAGCGCGATCGCTCGTTGTTTTAAAGTGCCCCCACTGCTTCAGTATGGTTGATCTTAACAGGTCAAATTAAGCCTGATCCCAGTCCTAAAAAATTCGTTAGTACCTTGATAAAATTAGCCGCAAAATCAGCATCTTGCTATCCTAAAATTTACGATGTTGTCAGGCTGATCCCCTACGGAAAGGTGGCGACTTATGGGCAGGTGGCCGATCTTGCTGGACTGATGGGAAAGCCCAGGGTCGTAGGATACGCCCTTTTTCGCGTAGTGGCTGGTGACCATAATATTCCCTGGCACAGGGTCATCAATGCCCAAGGAAGAGTCTCTCGCTCTTCGCTCAGAGATGGCAATGATGACCTGCAACAGATGCTGCTGGAAGCAGAAGGGATTGCCTTTAAAGAAGGAAAGCTGAACCTGAATCAATATCGCTGGCAACCCGATTTTACACTGATCGATCAGACAACGGGCGAAGCCTCCACAGCTATCTAGCCCCAGTTAGTTTCTGTTTGTCTGTCTGTCTGAGCGGCCTACAGGGCAACAGCTTCGCCCGCCTACTATGCGGTCATCATGACGGATGACTGAAGGGACGCCTCAAGCTCTACGGTCAGCTCCTTGGGCTCTGAGCCGTGATGCAGGCTGGTCTGAATTTGCTGTGCGCCTTCGCCCTTGAGGTCTTCTACATAGCCTGGCTTGGCTGCAATGGCTTCCGCTTCACTGTCGAACGGGCCAAAGTAATAAATGCAACTGGGCTCTGCTGTGGTAATTTTGACCCACCACGGTGTAGAGAATAAACCGAACAAGTTACTAAAGAAATTTTTCATCACAGGTTAGGAATAGCTTTTGGGGTAAAGGTCTTTGCGGGCCAGTCACCTGAGGGTGACACAATCAACAGCGGTTGAACAGATATAAAGAGCCTCACAGGATGAGGCTGCTTTGTCTTGCGACTAACGAAGTAATTCGCCTGAGCAGGCCATTTCAGGTATTCCATCGGGAATCTTTACGGTAGTTCGCTGTCTGTTGGCTATAGGTCAAAAAGCTGTAAACTTAAAAGTCTCTTAAAACCTTATCTTAGAACAACTCTTGAACCATGAATGTTTGAGAATAACAGTTCGACCCTAAAGCATCAAACTTGTTTCTAATGTCTTTATGCTTCCCCGTTTCCTCTGCATTTTGCCAGCTATGAGTTCAATCATTCCACAGCCTTCGAGGCTGTAGCTGCTGAGGCTTCTGAGTTGGCTTCTGAGACAGGGGACGGATCGGCAGGTGCGTTAATTGTAAGGGCGGGGAGCTTGTTCCAGGTTTTTCGATAAATCTCGTAAAGGGCCATACCGGTAGCAACAGAGGCATTGAGGCTGGGTGTTTTTCCTTTGAGTTCAATAGATATGAGGACATCGCACAAATTTTGTACGGATAGGCTAAGGCCACTACCCTCGGCCCCAACCACCAAAACTACAGGTTCAGAAAAGTCTGTTGTGTGAATAGGCTGACCTGCTTCAGCGGCTAGGCCATATATCCAAAAGCCACTGTCTTTCAGATACTGTAGCGATCGCCCCAAGTTAACAACTCTAGCAATCGGAATATTTTCTAATGCGCCTGCTGCCACTTTAGACACAGTAGAGGTGATCCCCACCGCTCGCCGCTGTGGGATCACGATCCCCTGGGCTCCAATAGCCTCTGCCGATCGCACAATCGCCCCTAAGTTATGAGGATCGGTAATGCCATCGGCGGCAACAATAACCGGACGCCGGGCGGACGCTTTTGCTTGTTCTACAAGGTCTTCTAAGTCGGCGTATTCGTAGGCAGCGACTTGAGCAACAATACCCTGGTGGTTTGCGCCTTGCGTCATTTGACTGAGTCGGATGCCTTCAACTTCATCAATGACTGCGCCGTTGGCCTTCGCTTCCATAATGAGCGGTCTAAAGCGCGAATCAAAGCGAAGCTTGGCATTTATCCAAAGACGGTTGAGCGTTCGTTTCCCTTCTAAGGCAGCTTCTACTGAATGCCGACCGTAAATGAGATCCGGCTTGCTCTCCTCTAAAGTGTCGTCGGGATAATTTCCTTGAGGAGTGTCTTTGCGATCGCTGCTATATTTATTTTCTTTGTACCGACTATTTCTGTCTCTGTTGTCTTTAGGCTTAGGCCCTTTGGAAAATTTAGGGCCAGACTGAGTACTGGCCGCATCGAGATCGGGCCGATTTGAGTGCTTAGTCCGACTGTCGGACTCGGAAGGTTTACCCCTGAGCCTGGGTTTAGAACCGGATTTTGAGCTGCTCGATTTAAAGCTAGGCTTACCGCCTGGTTTTTTACTGGGTTTGGGGCCTGTTTTTTTCCCACGGGGGCCTTTGAAAGAGCGTTCTGAATTATCGGGTGAGTTTTTCTGGGCGCTCATGGGTAAATCCTCGGCTGATTCCCCCTGATAGTTTCCTGGGGCTGACTATTGGTTCGCTAAATGTTTTTAGCTAAATGTTTTTATTAAGTGTAGGCTGACTTGCATTAGATATCTAGTTGATGCAGCAGATAGTGCAGCCGGGCGCGATCGCTTAGATAAAGAAATCCTATTAGCGCTTCGAATCCGGTGGATTTTTGATAATGATTGGCGGCGGCGCGGCGATGGCGGCCAGAAGTTGCGTTCCGACCCCGGCGCAAGAGGTCGGTCTCAGTCTCTGTGAGATGAGGGGCAAGGATGTCTGCATAGTGGGCCTGCTGTTCTGCTTTGACATGGGCGACTACCTGTTGATGGTAGTCACGAATGCGTTTAGCTGGCAGTAGTAGGCGCGATCGCACATAAAGCTCGAAGACAGCGTCACCGATGTAGGCCAAAGAAACGGGTGCGATCGCGCTGATTTCTTTGGCCGAAAGATAACCGGGCTGAGTATTGGTCAGTGGTTGCGCGACAAACTGCTGAACGCTAATGGAACTTTCATTGGGTATAGCCATTGCTAGGGGCCTATGACAAAACATGGGCTCCTAAAAGAATAGGCCAAAAGCATCGATAAAATGCCTTTGGCCCATCCAGTGATTAAACCCGACAGAGGGGAAGCTTACAGATTCTTGAGATTTTCAATCGCGGCATCCACGTTGGGCTGTAGAGATAAAAACTGCTCTAGGCGAACCAGCTTAACCGTTTGGGTAACCCGAGGATTGCTGACGACTTGAACACTTCCGCTTTCACTTTTAGCTTTCTTTACCAGACGAACCAGTGCGCCCAGGCCAGAGCTGTCAACAAAATCAATTGTGGACAAGTCTAGGATAATGTGGGCTGGGCCGTCTTCAATATACTTGTTCAGAACCTTGAGAAAGGTGGGTTCTGAAAAAGCATCTAGAAGCCCGGTGAGGCGAAAGATTTGACATTTCCCCCTAACTTCGCGGGTGCCTCTTAGACTAACGGTTAGGGTAAGCGACTCAGCGATGGGATCCTCCTGATGTGCCTTGCATTGAATGACAATATGACGCTTAAGTATAGGGCAAGATACTAGAGACCGCAAGAAATACTTGATGCCTTGTTTTTATATCTTAAAAACCCTTGCTTAAGCCATAGATATCATGCCCTATATGGGGTCAATGTGCCTCATTAAAACCGAGTAATTTTGTTCTTTTACACTCAACTTTAAATTATTTCCTCAGGTACTTTGTAGGCGATCGCGCATCGATTGCACAAAGTTAGCAAACAGATAGTCGGCGTCATGCGGGCCAGGACTAGCCTCGGGGTGGTATTGCACCGAGAATACGGGAAGCTGTTTGTGGCGAATGCCCGCGACCGTTTGATCGTTGAGGTTGAGGTGGGTAACTTCGACGGTGCCCTGGTCAATCGAGTCGGCAGTGAGGGCAAAGCCGTGGTTTTGGCTGGTAATTTCGACTTGTTCGGTCAGGCCGCAGGGCTGGTTGAGGCCACGATGCCCAAATTTGAGTTTGAAGGTATCTGCGCCCAGCGAAAGCCCTAGAATTTGGTGGCCCATGCAGATGCCAAAAGTCGGGAGCTGACTGTCGAGTAGGGCGCGGGCAATTTCTGGGGCACCGGTGACGGCGGCTGGGTCACCAGGGCCGTTGGAAAGAAAAATGCCGTCTGGGTTGTAGCTGAGGATGGTTTCTGGTGAGGTGTCAGCCGGGACGACGACGACCCGGCAACCATAGCTCGCAAGGCGCTTAAGAATATTGCGCTTGATGCCAAAATCTACGGCGACGACTGTCAGCGGCGTATCGTTCGATGTTTCCCGCTCCGGCTCAGTGGTAAAGGCCCAGCTTTTATCGGTGGCCTCGCGCCATTCATAGATTTCACGAGTCGTGACCTCTTTAACCAGGTTAAGCCCTTCCATAGAAGGTAAAGTTTGTAGTTGCCTGAGCAGTTCTTCGGGGTCGAGCACTTCGCTAGAGATAACCCCGTTCATCGCCCCGACGCTGCGAAGCTTGCGGGTGAGGGCGCGGGTATCGATACCATAGATTCCGGGAATTTTGTGCTGCTTTAGATAATCGCCAAGGGATTGGGTAGAGCGCCAGTTGCTGGGGCGATCGCAGACATTTTTAGCAATTACGCCGCTGGCATGAGGGCGTGTAGACTCTTCATCTTCTGCATTCACGCCTGTATTACCTAGCTCTGGATAAGTAAAGGCGATCATTTGCCCTGAGTAGCTAGGATCAGTGATCACTTCCTGGTAGCCTGTCATACCGGTGTTGAAAACAACCTCACCCATGGTGGTACCAGCGGCACCAAATGACCATCCCCGGTAAAGGGTGCCGTCTTCAAGAACGAGCAAAGCGGGCTGGGCAGAAGGATCAAACATAAAGGTGAGCTGGGGAAAGTGAGTGTGAGCATAGGCGACTGAGTTAAAAACACTGAACTTGCGTTAAAGCCAGCCATAGCTCTGTCAATAATATCCGTATAAGACGCGAGGAAGACGGCAAATCGGTCAGGGAAACTTAAAAATAGGCCGTCTATGTTCTTTCTTGCGCTGCTCTCATGGGCCAGTTTCCTTTTCGTTATCGCTTCATTTTGCTGGCCAGCTTCATGGGACTGGTTTGCTATGCCTGTAGCGCTACGCTAGAAATGCCAGCAGAAACTAACCAGAGCGGCAGCAAAGGACTAGACAACGATACACAGCTTGCTGTCAGCCCCATACCAGCAGCAACGAACAAGCCTGAGCCAGTGCCTTCCTCTACGGCAGTTTCCACAACTCATTCAGCAGCCTACCGGGAGGGTATAAATCTGGCGTCTAGTGCCTATCACCTCAGCCAGTCAGCCGTTTCTCCTGACGACTGGGGCTTGATAGCAAGCCGCTGGCAGCAAGCTGCTGGGCAGCTAAAAAAAGTCAGTCGGGCGGATGCCCAGTATGAGATGGCTCAGCAAAAAATAACCGACTATACTCGCCAGTCAGAACATGCAGCAGCCCAGGTAACAGACCTGCAACGGTCTTTCTATCGTCCGCGATCGCCACTTTCCCAAGCCTCGGAGGCTTCTATTCAGCCCCGAGCGACCGCAGCTCCCAAGACCCTGTCATCAAGTAGATCGCTCCACCATGTCAGCGTCCCGATCGCCCGCCGACTTCATGGCACGCCCGTGGTGCGAGTTACTTTCAATGACACACACAGCTACGACATGATTCTAGACACAGGCGCTAGTCGAACGCTGATCACCCGACAAATGGCTAGCGATTTGAACATCATGGCTACCGAGCAGATGCTAGCCGCAACGGCCAGCGAGTCAGAAGTTGCCTTTGATATTGGTCAAGTTCGCTCTATTGCTATGGGTGCTGTTGTACTGGCCGATGCTCAAGTCGGTATTGGTGATTCTGTGAGTATTGGCCTGCTTGGCAATGACTTTTTGCGCGGCTACGACGTTACCATTCGTCAGGATGTTGTTGAGCTGGCTGTTGCCGACTGAGTTAGATTGAGTATTGGGCTGAGTATCGGGCTGAGTAGGCGGCTTACAGCCAGGTGATGCGCTGCCGACGCTTGTCCGAAGCCTTGTCGGACAGGATCATGACCGAGTTCTGAGAGGTTGACTCACTAGCTACCGGGCCGGGCGAAATACTAACCACAATCCCTACTGCTGCTGAAGGCACTGCTTCGTCCAACTCGTGGTTCATTGCCGCTGACTTGAGCACAGCCGAGAATATCCCTCGTGACGCTAGCATCTCTATAAAATCTGCCGTAGAAGCCTCATCACCTGACCCTGTCATGGCCTCTCGAATTAGACTACCCGACAGGTTATGGGTGGTAGGTTCCGCAATCGGTACATACAGGGTACTTAGGGGTACCGGCTGAGAAAGTGCGCCCGCTTGAAGACTTTCTAGAAGCGGTGACGTAGATCTATTTGAATGCAGGTCTACTTCTACTGTTGGACTTTCTACAGTCGAGCTTTCTCTAGCTAAGTCGGGTGTGGCTAAGGTGGGTGTAGCTGAGTTGGGTGTGGCTGGGTCAGTTTTAAGAACAGCTTCGGTACCCTGTTCTGTGGTGAGCGACGCTTCAGAAATGTTTAACCGAACTGGCTGGTAAGCCTGAGCGGCTGTCTGCTGACTGGCTACGAGCGCAGAAGGCTCTCTAGGCGGCATGGTTGCTATTAAACCAGATACGCTGGGCTGGTTAGCTGGCCGCTCGGCTGCTGGCTCAACGTCATTCACGTCTGTAGAAATAGTCGCGGCATTCGTTGCCGAATCACTTTGAAGATTGCGCAAAATGGCGGTGCCGATAGACACATCTTCTGTGGCTTGCGCGATCGCTACAGATTGAGCCATGTCCACCGTTTCAGGTGCCGTAAAGTTTTGAATTGGGGCGGGTTGCAACCTTGGCAATCCATCCTCTAAATTTGCTGTACGGGTAGATTCTGCTTGAGGCTCGGATCCGCTGTAGAGAGAGCTACTCAGGTCGCTGGGCGCTGCGCTAACTGCCAATAATTGAGGTATTTGCAGACTGGGTTCGGCTTGGCTGGGGGCCAGAAAATCTGTACCCACCGGTGCTTGCTCGTAGCTGGGCGTTATTGTCTGTGGAGTGGTAGTAGGTACGGAAGATAAAAATACCTGAGAGCTGTAGGGCGTGCGGTTTGCGAGGGCGCTGGGGCTGCCGTTGGCTTGGAGGTATGAGCGTACCTGTGCAATCGGATCGGGTCGAACTGAGTGGCTAGTCGGGGATCCCATCACGTCAGTAACTGCTGGCGTGATAGCACTGCTGGTAGCGTCTGTGGATAAATCTGAGATTGCAGAGGTAATATCGCCAGTGTTGCCCTCGGCTTTGACAGGCGTAAGACTGCTCTCTGAGGGTACTTCAAAGCTCCACTGAGTGCTAGGAATACTGCTGCTTTGGCTACAGCCTGCTACTGCGGTGAGAATAACGGCTGAGGCAGTGACTTTGCGCATGAACTTCTCGACTTGCTGTTTCGATTGCTTAACTGTCTGAAACTACGGCTGTAAGTTTAGGATCTCAGCTTGGGATCTCAGCACATAGTCGATTTTAACAATGCGCTTTTATACGTAGCTTCTCAGAGATGCGGAACTAGATGCGGAACTAATAGAAATAAAAGTAACACCCTGAAAGGAATAAGTATCGATAATTTCTGGTAATTATACGGACTCTTTAAGTAAAACAGCGCTATTTCTAGCCAGCCTGTGTCTGTATAAAGGTGTCTGTATAAATAAGAAGCTTAAGTGTGGCGTATGCGTACGGATAAATCCCAGCACCTTAGTCTTTCCCGTCTCTTTAAAGGGACGAAGGTTATCTTAAAAAAGTTGCGAAAATCTGTAACTCTATTTGTTTGTCTGTGATGTCTCTTCTTTTTACTCGTCGCAAATTAGGGGAAATGAATTGAAGGCCGCTGCTTATGTGGTGTACTCGGCATTGATTTTGACGTAGTCGTAGCTGAGATCGCAGCCCCAAGCTAGCCCTTTGCCGGGGCCGTCGCCGATGTTGATACTAATTTGGACGGGATGCGCTAGGGCCTCAATCTCTAACTTTTGGCGCTCGAAAGGGGTTTGAGTTTCGCTGACTAGTAAATCGTTGCCTTGCTGGGCGCTGGTGAGCAAAATTTTGGACATAGCAAGGGTGCTGCGTTCTGACTGTTGTTTCAGATAGCTGCTCGCCGCTACTCTGTCGAAAGCCTGCGGGTTGCCGTCTACCATCAGGGTGAAGTCACCTAAGCGAATGTTCAGTTCGCGTTGGTCAAAAGGAGTACCCGCTCGCCCGGCGGCGGCGGCAATTCGGCCCCAGTTGGGATCGCGGCCAAAGACGGCAGATTTTACGAGGGAGGAACCGGCGACAGTGCGGGCAATTTGATTAGCGGCGCGATCGCTCATTGCCCCCGTCACTTCAATTTCGATCAGGCAAGTTGCCCCTTCGCCATCGCGGGCAATCGATTTGGCCAGATGAACGCAGACCTCAGTGAGCATGGCTTCTAATTTGTCGGCTTCGGCCCCAGGCTGCGTAATGGCGGGGGTGCGCGATTCGCCGTTGGCCAATGCCAGCAGGCAGTCGTTCGTGCTGGTATCACCATCAACGGTAATTTGGTTAAAGCTTTTGGTGGTGGCTCGGCGCAGCATGTCTTGCCAAAGCTGTGGGGAAACGGCAGCGTCGCAGGTAACGAAGCTGAGCATGGTGGCCATGTTGGGGTGAATCATGCCAGAGCCTTTGGCAATGCCGCCAACGCGCACGGGCCGATCGCCAATTTGAGTTTCTAGCGCAATCGACTTAGTCACTAAATCGGTGGTGACAATAGCGCGTGCGGCCCGATCGGAACCTGTTGTAGAGAGGGCTGCGACCAGATTTGGAATGCCAGCCGTGAGGGCGTCCATTTTAATCCGTTGGCCAATCACGCCGGTAGAGGCAATCAGCACCTGCTCGGCAGACATCGCCAAAGCAGCGGCGGCAGCTTGGGCACTGGCTAGGGCATCCTGCTCGCCCTGCTCGCCAGTACTGGCATTGGCTTGACCAGCATTACAAAGGATGGCGCGGGCGGCGTTTTTGTCTTCTAAAATGTCTCGGCAATAGTCTACGCAGGCGGCGCGAACCTGGCTGGTTGTGAAAACACCGGCTGCGATCGCCTCCGTATCTGACACAATCAGTGCCAAATCGGGTGCGCCTGACGGCTTTAGCCCGGCCATAATCCCCGCTGCTCGAAAGCCTTTGGGAGCTGTAATACCGCCTTCAATAACCTGCCAATCTGCCATATTTACTTTGCCTGACTCGTTAAGGAATTGTACTTACAAAGCTTATGATCTGATCGTCACAGATGTCTTTATTCGTTTGTCACCATCGGTCAATTTTTTGTTTGAGAAGCACTTGCCTGGTTATTTTGCTTTTATTTTGCGGGCTCCCGCTGTGAACTGGCGGTGGGCGGCGAGCTTATTAGGCGGTGGCTTGTTGATGGGCCTTGCGCCAGTAAATGCCTGGCCATTAGCTTGGATCGCGCTAGTGCCTATGTGGTGTTTTTTACAGCAGATACAGCAAAACGCTGGGCGAGCAATTGGGACAGCTTTGGGGGGGGCGGCGCTGTGGGGCTTTGCCTATCACGGTACGGCACTTTTTTGGATCATGGGTATTCACCCGATGATGTGGATGGGGGTGCCCTGGTTGGGGAGTGTGGCGATCGCACTTTTCGCCTGGCTGTTCATCACGCTATGGGGCATGGGCATTGGCGTGACCTGGATGGGATTGATGATGGCTCTGAGTCGCTGGCGGTTAATCACTGGTACGACTCGGGTGCTGGTGGGAACGGCGCTGTGGTGTGCGATTGAGTGGCTGTGGAGTAAAGGGCCGCTGTATTGGACGTCTATTAGCTATACGCAGAGTCCGTACAACCTGCTGGCGTTGCAGTTGGGTCAGCTATCGGGGCCGCTGACGATTACGGCGGCGATTGTGGCAGTCGGTGGATTGTTGGCGGAGTGGGGAGATGCGGAGTGGGAAAGGGGGAAAGGGGGAAAGGGGGAAGGGGGGAAAGGGCAGTGGCGGTTTGGGGTGGGGGCGATCGCCCTGTTTTTAGGATTGCATTTGTTAGGGCTGGGCCTTTACAGTCGCCCGCTGGCTGATAATCCGGCTAAGTCGCTGGCGGTAGGGTTAATTCAGGGGAATATTCCGACCGCGCAAAAGATGACGGGCGCAGGAGTGCAGACCTCGCGGCAGATTTACTTAGCAGGGTATGAGTCGTTGGTAGCTGAGGGTGCAGACATTGTGCTGACGCCGGAGGGGGCAATTCCTACTTATTGGAATGCGTTTTTGCAGGAGCGCGATCTGCTCCAACGAGCGGTGGTGAAAGGCGGTGTGCCTTTGGTGTTGGGTACGTTTGTGCATGAAGAAATTGCCGATAGCCAAACGCCGATTACTCAAAGCCTGATAACGTTGATGCCCGACGGTCAGATTGCTGGGCGCTATAACAAGGTGAAGCTGGTGCCGCTAGGCGAATATTTGCCGTTTGAGGCCGCGCTTGGGCCGGTGATTGGGCGGCTGTCGCCGTTTGGGGCCAGTATGGTGCCGGGCAGTTTTAAGCAGCTTTTAGGAACGCCGTTTGGCCCGATGGCGGCAGGGATTTGCTATGAGTCAGCGTTTGCAGATTTGTTTCGACAGCAGGTGAGTCAAGGCGGACAGGCTATTTTTACGGCGTCTAATAACGATCCCTATTCGCAAAGGCAGATGATTCAGCACCATGCCCAAGATGTGATGCGGGCGGTTGAAACGGATCGCTGGGAAGTGCGGGTGACGAATACCGGTATTTCGGGCGTGGTGGATCCGCGCGGGCGATCGCGCTGGCTTTCTGAGCCGAATGAATCAATAACTCACCTGGCTCGCATTTACCGCAGGCAAACCCGAACGCCCTACGTGCGCTGGGGGAATTGGCTAACACCCCTGTTGCTAGTAGGTTCTTTAGCAAAGACTATGGGAACGCAGAGAGCATTTCGTCAATAGTGCTAGCTGAGAGCGGCTCTGATAGCCAAAACCCTTGTCCTAGACGGCAACCCAGGCTCAAAAGTGTTTCTAGCTGGGCAGCGGTTTCGATTCCCTCAGCAATCACGGCAATATTAGCGCTGCTGCCCAAATCGACAATAGTTTTAACAATATCACTGCGGCCCGGTGTTGTCAGTTCTTCAATGAAGGCGCGGTCAATTTTGAGCGTGCTGACTTCTAGCTGGTGAAGGCGACTGAGAGAGGAGTGGCCGCGACCAAAGTCATCGACGCAGAGGCCAAATCCTAAGGTTTTGAGCTGCTGTAGAACGGTCGTGATGCTGGGATCGCTGCTGAGCAGTACCTGTTCGTCAATTTCTAGCTGAAAGGCAGCGGCTGAGAGCTGATGTTTGTCCAGGTTGGTTTGCCATTGAGTCACCAATTGAGAGGATTGTATCTGTAGCAATGAGAGGTTGATATGCAGCGATAGGGTTGACCAAGAAGGGTGCGATCGCCACTTTTTAAGCTGAGCGCAGGCCGTTCGAGTCATCTGGTTACAGAGCTGACGAATAATACCAATTTCTTCGGCAATGTCAATAAATTCTGCTGCGTCCAAACGACCTCGGGTGGGATGGTGCCAGCGAATCAGTACTTCAAACCCAACGAGCTGCTGATTTTGCAGCTCAAAAATGGGCTGATAGTACAGATGAAACTGCTTTTGGCGCAAAGCATAATGCAGTTCGTCTTCGAGGGTGAGGCGGGCCTGAGCCTTGCCCTGCATGGCCGTATCAAACACAGCGAACTGATGACCTTCGAGCGGGAAGCCGCTATGAATGAGAATGGGCGATTTACCTCCAAACGGGAGGGCGGTGGCGGGATGGCCGCTCTGCGACTGCGCTGGCTTTGGCTGCGGGTCGTGCTGCTTTAGCTGAGATTCAATTTGGGCTGCGAGCAGCCGTTTAGTTCGATTTTTAGCATGGTACATTGCCGTGTCGGCATCCCTTAGGGCCGCTTCGGGCTGGCGATAGCCAATCGTGCTAAAGGTGATGCCAATGCTGGCGCTGATGTAGACCTTGCGATCGCCCAACATGAACGGGGATTTAAGCTGTTTTTGCAGCCGCTTCACCGCAAAAATGGCATGATCTTCATTGGGAATATCATCGAGTAAAACCGCGAATTCATCGCCGCCTAGCCTGGCCACTAAGTCGCTGCGGCGCAGCATTAGCGTGATTTGCCCGGCCACATGCTGGAGTAGCAAATCGCCGACGCCGTGGCCTAGCGTATCGTTGACAGGTTTAAAGTTATCGAGATCAATAAACAGAACGGCGTATAGATGGGCGGGCTGGCGATGGCTGAGCTGAATGGCCTGATCTAAGCGTTGCAAAAAGTAGCTGCGATTGGGCAACCCAGTTAGCGGATCGTGCAGAGAATTGTGGCGTAGAGCCGCTTCTCGCTTGATCAGTTTACTTTGGGTTTTGAGCAGCCGTTGCAAAGCCGAGGTGAGTCCGGCGGTGCGATCGCCCACCCGCTGCTCTAACTCTTCATTCGACAGCTTCAGTAAATGAGCCTGACGGCTTAGCTCCATTTGAGCAATGATCTGGTGACTCAACACCTTCAGTGCCCGCAACTGATGTGGCGTCATTTTGCGCGGCTGATAATCAATCACACACAAAGAGCCCAAGGCATGGCCATCAGGCGTGATCAGGGGAACCCCCGCATAAAAACGAATATGAGGCGGGCCAGTTACCAAGACATTGTCGCGAAACCGCCCAGACTGGTGGGTATCTTCTACCACCAAAGGGTCTGGCTGCTGAATGGTGTAGTTACAAAAGGCGATATCGCGAGGTGTCTCCGATGCCTCTAGCCCTACCTTGGCTTTAAACCACTGGCGGTTGGCATCTATCAGGCTCACCAGGGCAGTCGGTGTGCCGCAAATATGGGCCGCCAGCTCGACAATATCATCGAAGGCAGGCTCAGGAAGCGTGTCCAGGATGCTATAACCTCGCAGCTTTGCAAGCCGCATCGTTTCTTTGGCGGGCCAAGGCGCTAATGACATAAGTTAGCTGTTAGGGCTAAGCATACTGGAGGACATAGATCAAAGATAAGGAGTTTAAACCCGCCAATTCAAACCGCTGGTGTTAGTAATTCCACTCTGAATCACCGCGAATAAAGACTTTCCCAGACTATGCCCTGCAGAAATACAGAAATTACTTGATGTATGTTTTATTTAGCTTAGCCGTAAATTTTATAGTTTAGGGTAAAACACTCATACCTACGTAACTTCATACCTAGAATTGACTCATTCCATCCTTCTCGGGCATCGAAGGGTGCTTATTGATACCTAATGAAACTGACTTTGCATCGCACCAGTCAAGTACTCGATTCCAAGCCCACCAGCGGTCAGGGTCTTTTATTTCATGCTGACAGGCAGGGCTACTAATGTAGCCGACGTGCCCCCCCTGGGCTGTCATCATTAAGTCAATCGCAACGTTATCTGTGCAAGCTTTCTCAACATCTTTCGCCAATGTCGGGTCAAAGAGCGGGTCGTCAGCGGCATAAAGAATCAACGTTGGCTTTTTAAGCTCTGGAAGGATGTATAGCCCGCTAGTCTGGGCGTAATACTTTTCGACAGAATTGATGCCCAGCCGAGAAATCACCATTTCGTGGTCGAAGCTCCAAATGCTGTGAACGCGGCTGGCGGCATTGGCA
The DNA here is from genome assembly GCA_049791095.1 of Phormidesmis sp. Taxonomy (GTDB): domain Bacteria; phylum Cyanobacteriota; class Cyanobacteriia; order Phormidesmidales; family Phormidesmidaceae; genus Phormidesmis. The sequence continues at coordinate 10,345 of JBAQZP010000133.1, read as the reverse complement.
TCATAGGCTTTGGGATGGTATTGCATTAGCTGGCCAAGGAGTTCTTTGAGCTTGCGGGTGATCGCTTTTTCTAAATATTTGCCTAGCGGTGCTTGGGTGAGATAGGTGAGACTTCGCAACGACTCTAATGCTGGACAAATCACCGCACAGCCGCCAACATCATCCGGGGTCAGATCCAGGTCTGGCCCCCATTCCTTCAGCGATTGAGCTGTCTTAACGCCCCATAGCGCCAGCAATCCGCCTAAAGAAAAAGCCGTAAACCAAAAGGGAGCTGGGCAGCCCATTGCTTTGGCCGCTGCGGCAATCCGCACAAAATCCTCACCTTCATATAGGCCATCAGAGGTCAACGCGGGCGAAAGCTTAGCCGTTTCACCATGGGCTCGCCAGTCAAAAATGACGACTGCGTAACCTCGCGCGTAGGCTTTGCGAGCCATGATTCGCAGGAACCACTGATCTTTTAAATCGCCTGTGATGCCGTAGGTACCCACGATGGTTTTAGTTGCGTTGGGCGGAATGGCCACCAGGCCAAAAATAGGCACTTTGTCTGCGCCGATGAAAATTTTTTCTTGAAAAACCGGCTCGGGTTCGCTGAGAGTGCTTTGCCAATTGTGGCTGGCTCTCAGGCCAGCGTAAACTGTCATTAGCAGGCCGTTATTGAGCGGCCAGGGAGCGCGGTAAGGAGGGAAATGCATTCACACAGAAGCTTTTGAGGACATAGCTGATTCTAGCTGGCCAAGGAAGTGTTTGCGGGCAAGGCGCGAGGATGACGGAGATTGCCGCATTGCCTTCGCGATCGCTACTTGTGTAAGGGCAAAGGAATAATTGCCTTCTATTGATGAGTCTTTTAGCAGTAAAATCAACCCGCAACGATCCCCACCCTCGGAGAGCACCTGTGGCTGAGCTAAAGGCACTGATTTTTGACGTAGATGGCACCTTGGCCGAAACAGAGCGCGACGGGCATCGGCCCGCTTTTAACCAGGCATTTGCCGACAACGGGCTGGACTGGAACTGGTCAGAAGAGCTATACGGCGATCTGCTCGAAGTCTCGGGTGGAAAGGAGCGAATGAAGGCTTACGTACATCGGTATCAGCCTAACTTCACCCTGCCTGATAAGTTTGCTGACCTGACTGACTTTATCAAGCACCTACATGCTGCCAAAACTCAGTATTACGAGCAATTTGCTCAAGCTGGAAGAATTCCTTTGCGGCCAGGGGTGGAGCGGTTGCTGAATGAGGCTAGGGACAAGGGGGTGAGATTGGCGATCGCCACCACCACCACCCCTGCCAACGTCCAAGCCCTACTTAAAAACACCCTGGGCGCACAAAGCCTCGACTGGTTTGAAGTGATTGCCGCAGGCGACATGGTACCGCAGAAAAAACCCGCCCCCGACATCTTCGAGTACGCCCTCGATCACCTCGATCTGCCCCCCGAGAACTGCCTGGGATTTGAAGATACTAATAACGGTTTGCTTTCCGCGACGCAAACTGGGCTCAAAACCATCGTGACGGTCAACGACTACACCCGTCAACAAGACTTCTCTAAGGCTACTTTAGTCATCAGCGACTTTGGCGAACCCAATGCGCCGTTTAAAGTGATTAGGGGTAACGTTGGCGGTGCCCACTACTTTGATGTGGCCCTTGCCAAGGCGATTTGCGAGGCATAACCATCAGCTCGCTCACGCCACATAGTAAAGCTGAAAAGCCTGCCAGAAGATATAGACAGACAGTACCACTAGCATAATCCGAAAGAGCTGAGTAACCGTATTGTCGCTCAGCTTCGGTAGATATCGCGTACTGATTTGAACCCCTATTAGTCCGCCTATGCCCAGTATCAAGCCAGCGGCAAAATCGATATTGCGATTGAGTGCATGGCCCGCGCAAGCCGAAATAGACGTAATCACAATTACGCCCAGACTGGTACGCACGGCTGATTTAATACTTTCACCCAGCAGCAAGATTTGGAGCGGCACTAAAATAACGCCACCACCCACGCCAAACAACCCTGCCATGAAGCCCGCTGTCGATCCCGTGATCATCCGGGCAGTGACTGGATTAATCGCTGGGCCAGAAGCCATTCTGGGCTCCCTGAACTGTGCTTGGCGAACGACTTTCTTCTTCAACGAAACCAAATATACATTGCTCAGCAGCAAAATTCCGAAGCCAATCAGTAGCCAGTGTTCGGGCAGGCTTTCGCCTACCATTGCCCCTAAAAATGCCGTCACTACAGCAGGGGCTCCTAGCAGCAGTATCTGTCTGAGATTCAGATAGCCCATTCGCCAGTTTTGAAAGCTGCCAGTGCTAGAAGTCACTAAAATCGCTAGGGAACTGGTTGCGGTTGCCTGTACTGGCAAAAAGCCAAGCTGAACCAGCACAGGCACCAGTAACGTACCGCCACCAATGCCCAAAAACCCCGCTAGCACTCCAGAAACCAGCCCTGCTAACGATAAGAACCCGATCTCGTTGAGCGGCACACCCTCTCCTAAATGAAAACTAGAATATCAAACAGTCTCTTCTGCGGTTAAGACAATATAGGGTCTATATCGATGTATTGTTCAATCGTAGTCGCTAAGCTATTCAACATGCTGTCGCGCTGCTCACGATAGTTTGCAATTCCAGTGGGCATAGACTTCAGGCCCCGCTGCTGTCGCAGTCGGTTTAACCAGGCCCTGCGCCAGGGCCCATTGTCAAAAATACCATGCAGGTAAGTGCCCCACACTGATTGGGCCTTATCCACAATCCCTAAACTGCGATCGTCAAATATAGGCAAAAACGAATTTTCGTCGTCATTCCCGTTAGACATCACTAGCTGAGTGCGGCCCTGATGAATCTCGTAACCCACTACGGGCAGTCCCTCTTGAGGAAACTTAGAACTCACGGTTCGCTGACGAGCTACTTTTTGCTGCGTAATCACTGTTCTTAGCGGTAGCAGTCCGAGCCCGTTGAAGCGGCCTTCTTGCCCTTCCAAGCCTTCTGGATCGGCGAGCATTTGGCCCATAATTTGGAAGCCACCACAAATTCCCATAACGGTGCCGCCCGCTGCTGCATAGTTGCTGATGGCTTCGGCCATGCCGGTCTGCTGCAATACTAGCAAATCGGCAATCGTTGTCTTGGTTCCTGGCAAAATTACCGCATCGGGATATCCCAAATCATCTTGAGGGCTGAGGTATTTTACATTCACCGACGGCTCGGCTTCTAATGAGTCAAAATCGGTAAAGTTAGAAATACGAGGCAGCCGAATCACCGCGACTGTGATTTCGGCTTGGGCTTTTACAGCGGGTCGCTCTAAAAGTGACAGGGAATCTTCGGCGGGGAAGGCCTCGTTTAGCCAGGGAATAACGCCAATTACCGGAATACCAGTGCGATCTTCTAGCCAGTCAATGCCAGGCTGTAAAATTGAGCGCTGCCCGCGAAATTTGTTAATCACAATTCCTTTGATTAAAGCCCGCTCTTCTGGCTCTAGCAGCTCCAAAGTTCCGACAATGTGAGCAAACACGCCACCTCGATCGATATCGGCAATCAAGATAGTTGGCGACTTTAAATAGGAAGCAATTCGCATATTAGCCAGATCGCGATGCTTGAGGTTGATTTCAGCCGGGCTGCCAGCCCCTTCGCAAATCAACAAGTCAAATTCCTGACTCAAACGGGCCAAACTTTCTTGAATTGCCTGCCAGCCCGTACTAAAAAATTCTTCGTAATACTTTTCTGCGGTGGTGGTGCCAATGGGCCGACCTTTCAAAATGACTTGAGAGGTATGGTCACCCTGAGGCTTTAGCAAAATAGGATTCATTTCAGCCTGCGGAGAAACGCCCGCCGCCCAAGCCTGAACGGCCTGTGCGTAGCCAATTTCAGCGCCCGTTGTGCTGACGTATGAATTCAAGGCCATGTTTTGCCCTTTAAAGGGGGCCACTCGCCAGCCTCTTCGGCTCAAAATGCGGCAAAGAGCGGCTACCAACATGGATTTTCCGGCATGGGATGTCGTTCCCACCACCATTATTGACTTCACCACTTGCGCCCCTCACTAGTTGTCCAGTTGTCTATACACTCCCCACATTACCCAAACTTGGTATGTTGTGAGGCAAAAAAATCAGCTATGTCAACCATTCTGGTATGCGAAATCGCCGAATTATCCCATTTTTTATATAGTCCAAAAGACTCGCGCGGCGATCCGGACAGCTCTGATATTGCCAGCGTTCGACCAACTGGCGACCTAAAGGCGTGAGCCGAAAGCTATCGGTTAAGCCCTGCCCGTCTACTTCGCGCCGCAAAATGCCGACCTCTACTAGCCACATCAGCCCTGATTCGGTGGCTAATTCTGATAGGGGTTGCTGGGTATAGCCTTTGAGCATACCGCTGTCTTCGGCAATAGTGAGGACACCGACGCTTTGTGATCGCATCTCAGCCAGCAGCTTTAAGTAAAACGGAGAGCATCGCAGCGCCCGCTCGGCCCGGCGAATTGCTTCAGGCGAATATTGCATCGCCTTTTCTTTAGCACCATTAGCAGGATCAGCTAGAGGCATTTCCATAAAGATATCGGGTACTTACGACAACATGAGCAGTCCGATTATCACCTATGATGCTCTTTTATAAACGCTTGTAAGCGCTTATAACACTCTCATTTGTCTGAGCTTTTCTGCCAGCACCAAACCGACAAACGGCATTCCTTCTAGCAAATATCGTCGCCACAAGCGCCTGGGCTCACAGATTAAACGGTAAAGCCATTCTAAGCCTAGCTCACTCACATATTGAGGAGCCCGAGGCTTACAGCCTGCTTCAAAATCCACTGCCGCCCCGACTGCCATAAAAATGTCAATATTGGGCAGATGGGTGCGGTAAGCCGCAATCCACTTTTCTTGCTTAGGCGCACCCAAGCATACTATCAGTACGTTGGCCGGAGATACTTTAATTAAAGAGATGATCTTGTCACATTCTTTGGGGCTGTGCTCAAAACCAAACGGCGGCGAATATTCGCCAACGATAATTTCTCTGCCTATGCGGGCGTTAATCCGCCGCTGAGCTTCTTGGGCAATGCCCTCAGCGCCACCCAGCAGAAATACCTTAATTGCTTCGTTGTGCTTGTGATATTCACAAAACCAGGGAAAAAGATCTGCGCCTGACAGCTTCGCCTTCAGCGGCTTGCCCAAAAACCTGGAGGCATACATTAAAATTTGGCTATCGCAGACTTTAAAGTCTGCTTGTTGATATACCGAGACGAAGTCAGGGTCGCGCCGTAGCTTCATTAAGTGATCTACGTTGGGCGTAAATACCACACCTTTGCGGAGTTCTGACAGCAACTCTTGCTTGGAAAAGTTGTCAAAGTCTAACCCTAGAATGTCCACCTTCAAAGGCAAATCTGGCCTACTGTGAGGACGATTGAGTAGTTCGTCAGGTAACAGCGTCGCACAGCCGCTGGAGAGCAGAGCGGTTTCTGATGACGAGGCTGAATCAGATGGAGAATGGATCATGATCAACGAAGGGCCGCGCTTAAAGTAAGGGCAAAAGTAAGGATGCAGGAAATAGAAAAACAGGCTTTCTCTAGGAGTGCTTGTTAGAGGCTTTTTTAGGGATAGCTCTAACGAGCATTTCTGAAATGCTAGGGCAATAAGAATACCTGCCGTATCAGCCGTATTCTGCGGAGCTGACGCTAGTCATCCTAAGAGCGTATTGAATATGTTTTGACAACTAACTGTTGTGGGTGAACTGTTGTGGGTGAGCTGTGCAGTTAGCTTTAGCTAGCTTGAAGATCTAAAGAGCGAACAATACCTGTAGCAGACAGTCTTTATGAATACCGACATGTAGGAAGACGTCCCGGTTTTTACGGAAGTTCCTATGCAATCTATCAATTCGTTAAGCGGCAGAAAATGGACAAAACTGGCTCAATGGCCATCTCAAAAGCGACCCAGATAGCTTGGTGGAGCCGTTTGGGTCGCTGGATGGCAGCTATGACAAAGCAATGCTTTTTGAGCACCTTTTGAAGGCTTTTACAGCACTGACCTGTTCTGGGCTTTTAAGAAAGCCCTTAAGAAATATTTAAACTGGGGTGCTAGGATTCGAACCTAGGAATGGCGAGACCAAAACCCGCTGCCTTACCACTTGGCGACACCCCAACGCTTTCGCTTGAGTATTGTAGCACCGGTTGCCGGGTTTGCAGCAAGGCCAGAAAGAGATCTCAAAGAGGTTGTGGGGTGAGGGAGGTGAGGGAGGGGCTGATGCTAAGCCGACGTAGCCTGGCTTAAACTGAGGGTTATGTTTCTTCAGCACCTCCATCTACAAAACTTTCGCAATTACAGCAGCCAGTCTGTGACCTTTGGGGCACCCAAGACTATTCTGCTAGGGGACAATGCTCAGGGCAAGTCTAATTTGCTAGAGGCGGTAGAACTATTAGCTACGCTGAAATCTCATCGGACGAGTCGCGATCGCGACCTGATCAAAGAAAACAGCAACATTGGCCATATCAAAGCGCAATTGCAGCGAGACATTGGCCTTAGCGAACTCATGCTGGTGCTCAAAAGTGGCGGTCGCCGCGCGGCTATTCTTAACGGTGAAACGCTGAAACGTCAGCAGGATTTTTTAGGCACGCTAAATGCTGTGCAGTTTTCCAGTCTAGATCTGGATTTGGTGCGCGGCGGCCCCGGCGGTCGGCGTGTTTGGGTGGATACCTTACTCACACAGCTCGAACCGGTTTACGCCTACATTTTGCAGCAGTATACGCAGGTGCTAAAGCAGCGCAATGCGTTGATCAAGCAGCATACGGCAGAAGAAGATTCGCGGCCTTTGGATCCCACTCAAATGGCACTTTGGGATGCCCAGCTAGCCGCTGCGGGAACGCGGGTGATTCGGCGGCGATCGCGCGTCCTCCAGCGCATCATTCCGTTAGCCCAATCCTGGCACCAGTCCATCAGTGGCCATACAGAGCAGCTTGTGATTAGCTATCAGCCCAACGTCTCAGCCGAGAACGCGCCCTTAGAAGCCGACGATCCGGCGCTGATCCAGCAGGCTTTTCTAGACAAAATCAAGACGAGAGCGGTCGCTGAATTCCATCAACGCACTTCTCTGGTCGGCCCGCATCGAGACGATGTCGATTTTGTGATCAATGACACGCCTGCTAGACAGTACGGTTCGCAGGGGCAGCAGCGTACATTAGTGCTGTCGCTGAAGCTGGCCGAGCTAGAGCTGATTGAGTCAGTTATTGGCGAACCGCCCTTGCTATTGCTAGATGACGTGCTTGCGGAGCTAGATCTCAAGCGGCAAAATCAGCTACTCGAAACCATCGAAGATCGTTTTCAAACCTTGATCACGACCACTCACTTAGGCGCTTTTGATTCTAGATGGCTCAAAGAATCGCAGATTCTAACTGTCAACCAGGGCGCACTGGTCGCCGCAGCGCCCCCTTAATCAAGAAAAGTCAGATAGCGCCTCTGTACTAATTTGCTTAAGATACCAACTTGCTTAAGATACCAACTTGCTTAAGATACCAATTTGCTTAAGGTCGAATCGAGTAGAGACAATGCTTCTTCAACTTCGACTTCGCTGACGATCAAAGGCGGCAAAAATCGTACTACCTTCGTACCTGCGGGAATGATTAGCAGTCCTTCTGCCAAAGCTGCTTTGACAATATCCAGCGACTTAGTTTCTACATCTTCTTGCAGCACCAAGCCGTTTATCAAGCCCCAACCGCGCACGCCTGCACATAGGGTGGGATACTTTTTGGCGATCGCCCTCAATCCTTGTCTAAGCTGCTTGCCGCGCGATCGCACATTCGCCAGTAGGTTTTCCGATTCCAACGTTTCACACACCTTTAAAGCAATGCCACAGACAAAAGGATTGCCGCCAAACGTACTGCCATGCTCACCCGCTTTCAACACGTCACAGTGGCTTTTCGTCAAAATCGCGCCAATCGGCACGCCGCCCCCCAAGCCCTTGGCAGAGGTAAAGATATCCGGCTCTACGCCCACCGTTTCATAGCCCCAGAGGTTGCCTGTACGGCCCATACCGACTTGCACCTCATCCAAAATCAGTAAAATGCCCGTCTCGTCACAGAGCTGGCGAACCTGCTTGAAGTACACCGGATTGCCAGGACATACGCCCCCTTCACCCTGCATCGGCTCTAGCAAAATGGCCGCCACCTGTCGCTGCTCGGCGTCTAGCTGGGCGATCGCAGCTTTCAAAGCATCAATATCGTTATAAGGCACATAGTGAAAGCCCGGCACTAACGGATTGAAGTTCTTTTGGTACTTGGGCTGCCCTGTCGCTGTTACCGTCGCAATGGTACGCCCGTGAAAGCTAGAGTTAGCGGTAATAATCACCGGCGTCTCGATTTCCATCTCGGTGCGAGCATACTTACGCGCTAGCTTAATCGCGCCTTCGTTGGCCTCTGCGCCAGAGTTACAGAAAAACACCCGATCGGCGCAGGAATGTTCGCTTAACCATTGCGCTAACTCACCCTGCTCAGGAATGTAGTACAAATTAGAAACATGGTGCAGCTTCTTCATTTGCGCGGCTGCCGCCTCAACCATTACCGGATTGGCATGGCCCAACAGACAGGTCGCAATCCCCGCCACAAAATCCAAATACTCACGCCCTGCCGAATCCCAAACGCGACAGCCTTTGCCATGATCTAGTGCGATCGCAAAGCGTCCATAGGTCGCCATCACATGCCGATCAAATACCTCCGGCTGAAAATCAGACTCTGGCAATGGCTGAATAGGGCTATCGACATGGCTACTAGCATCGAGCGAAGCGTCAGAAATTAGGGTTGAAGAGACCATAGGTATTTGTAAGAAATAAGAACAGCGTCCTAAAAGAAGCATCAAGATAAATGTCCTATCAGCTTACCTATATTTGAGGAGCATTTATATAGCCTAATAAATAAGGCCAGCCTCCAAAGAGGCTGACCTTTTAATAATGTCTCGATCACGTGACAAAAAACCGTACCTGCGGATAGGCAAATCCCAAAAGTCTAGCCAGTAGACCCTAGCTTTGTGAATGCGCTGACAACGGCCTATCAGCAACTTTGATGACGAAGTTCAACGGTTGGGCTTCGTCAGCCAAAGTGACTGCTAAAGCGTAGGTCTGAGCAGACTGGGGGTGAGCCCATATCAGATCCAAAGAACCAGGCGTAGATCGCATCGCCCGCTTCTCTATATCGCCATCCCCTAGCCGCAATTCACCACCTTCTGGCAGCACAGCCGCAATCGTTAATTGTGTCTGTGCGTAGTTAACCGAAAGCTTCAGCACGCCTAAAGCAGTGATCCAGCTTCTAGTTTCACCAGGATTTTCAGGATTCACAAAAAGGGTCAACGCGCTCAAAATTTCGCGAGCCGCCAGCATAGACAGGGCAATTTGCTGTTCGGGCAGCGCCGAATCATAGCCGCCAGCGACATTGACTAGCTCTTGAGTGACCGCTTCTTGAGTCGCTCGATCCGAACGGTAGGCAGGCACCAGCACCATATTGGCGATCGGCTCTAAAATGTCTGCCTGTTCTGGAAACAGTGCTTCCACTGCTCGAACCAATTGAACCCCTTGCTTCATGGGTTCACGGGCAATCCCTTGACAGCGCTCAAATAGGGCATTGAGTAAATGCTTTGGGAGCAGGCCCGAAACCTTTAGCGCGCTCACATGAGCATTCCAAAGGCCAGCCGCCGCTGCCGTAGGCTCAAAATCAGCAATTTCAGCAGGGTACTCCCTCACTTCTGACTCCCATGGGAATAGGGGAGGATTATGTTCGTACTCCGAAAGGAGTCGTTGCTTTAACAAAGCTTCAAAACGTTCTTGCACAGCGTGGATTTCTCCGAAGTTAAACGACTGAGCCGTCTGAGAAAAAACCTCTTTAGAAAGTACGCTTCCGGAAGATGCATTTCCAGAAAGCCTGTTTCTAAAGGATACCTCTCTTGAAGCCGTCGAGAATCTGGGTTGTGATGCTTTAAAGGACATCACCCCAGAAAATGATGTAGATGGATAAGAGGATGACTCCTCAGACCCTTGTTGGTGAGTAGGCTTCGTAGACGTTGCTTCAGACCCGACTTCGAGGGAACTCACTTTTGAGGAATAACTTCCCAAGCTGGCTTCAGATGTAGACCCATTTCCTGATGGTAGAGAAAATGTCGGGTCGAACTTATGAAGAAGCCACAAAAGCAGGTTCCGAATGTTATCTGAGTCATTATTCATTTACGGCTACCCCAGTCCGGACAGTTCTTATGATTGCTCAGACAGATTGCTCAGATACCTAAGTTTTGCCCAAATTGACGGCAATATGCTCTGATTCTAGCAGACGAGATAAGCCGTAAATCCATTGCCTGACGGTGGTATCAGCCTCATTGAGTTGAATCTCGGTTAGTCGGCCCAGCTCA